>LNIY01000013.1 GCA_001449105.1 Caulobacter vibrioides
AGGGAAGCGCTTTATCCTGAAGCGCGGGTGACGCCCCTCCCCCATGGCGCACGCGCTCCCAACCCGCTAAACCCGCGCCATGCTGCGTCTTTCCGAACTGAAGCTGCCCCTGGACCATCCGCCGGAGGCCATGGCTCCGGCCATTTGCGCGCGCCTGGGGATCGCTCCGGACGACCTGCTCGACGTCAAGCTCTGGCGGCGAGCCCACGACGCCCGCAGGAAGTCGGCGATCCTGATGGTCTACACGGTGGACGTGGCCCTGCGCGACGAGGCCGCCGTGCTGGAGCGCTTCAAGGGCGACAGCCAGGTGCGGCCGACGCCCGACACCGACTACCGCTTCACCGCCCGCGCGCCGGAAGGCTTTGACGGCCCTCGCCCGGTGGTGATCGGCGCGGGTCCCTGCGGCCTGTTCGCGGGCCTCATCCTGGCCCAGATGGGCTTCAAGCCGATCATCCTCGACCGCGGCAAGGTGGTGCGCGAGCGCACCAAGGATACCTGGGCCCTGTGGCGCAAGAGCGAGCTGAACCCGGAGTCGAACGTTCAGTTCGGCGAAGGGGGCGCCGGCACCTTCTCGGACGGCAAGCTCTACAGCCAGATCAAGGATCCGCGCTTCCTGGGCCGCAAGGTGCTGGAGGAGTTCGTCGCCGCCGGCGCGCCCGAAGAGATCCTGACCGAGGCGCATCCGCACATCGGCACCTTCCGCCTGGTGCACATGGTCGAGAACATCCGCGCCCTGATCGAGGGCCTGGGCGGCGAATACCGCTGGCAGCACCGGGTCGACGACTTCGAGATCGAGACCGGACAGGACGGCGCGCGCAGCCTCAAGGGCCTGCACCTGTCGACCGGCGAGTATCTGGAGACCGAGCACGTGGTGCTGGCCGTGGGCCACTCCTCGCGCGACACCTTCCAGACCCTGCATGACCGGGGCGTCCACATCGAGGCCAAGCCGTTCTCGATCGGCGTGCGCATCGAGCACCCGCAGTCGTGGATGGACAAGGCCCGCTTCGGGGCCTGCGCCGGCCACCCGGACCTGGGGGCCGCCGACTACAGCCTGTCGCACCACTGCTCCAACGGCCGCACGGTCTACAGCTTCTGCATGTGCCCGGGCGGCACGGTGGTGGCGGCGACCTCGGAGCCGAACCGGGTCGTGACCAACGGCATGAGCCAGTATTCGCGCAACGAGCGCAACGCCAACTCCGGCTTCGTGGTGGCCATCGATCCCGAGCGCGACTACCCGGGCCACCCGCTGGCCGGCATCGAGTTCCAGCGCAAGTGGGAGTCTCTGGCCTTCACCGCCGGCGGCGGCGACTACAAGGCCCCGGCCCAGAAGGTCGGCGACTTCCTGGCCGGGCGGCCTTCGGAAGCGCTGGGCGAGGTTTCCCCCTCCTACAAGCCGGGCATCCGCATGACGGACCTGGCCGAATGCCTGCCGCCCTTCGTGCTGGAGGCGATGCGCGAGGCCCTGCCGGTGTTCGGCCGCCAGATCGCCGGCTACGACCATCCGGACGTGCTGATGACCGGGGTCGAGACCCGCACCTCCTCGCCGATCCGCATCACGCGGGGCAAGGACCTGCAGAGCCTCAATACGGCCGGCCTGTTCCCGGCCGGCGAGGGCGCGGGCTATGCCGGCGGCATTCTCTCGGCGGGCGTCGACGGCATCAAGATCGCCGAGGCGGTGGCTGCGGCCTATGTGGCCAGGGGCTGGGCCCAGGCGGTCTGATCCCGCCGCGGACACCGGCCCGAACAACTCTTCGAATATCGAAATTCGATTCAGCTATCGCCAAAAGAGTATTTCAAACTCAGCCCCCATTCACGCGACTAAATATGCAATGGATTGCTGATATTGGAATTTAACCTTGATGCGCTAGGCTGAAGTCTAGTCGGCGCTTCGGGGGACTTTGATCAGTGGCTCAGGAAATCCCCGGCGACGCCCTGCTCGTCAACGCCAGCTCGTTCTTCGAGGTCTCTCTCGACCTGTTGATCATTCGCGACCTGCGCGGCGTGGTGCTGAAGGCCAGCCGGTCGTGGGAAACGCAGCTGGGTCACCGGCCCGAGGAGATGGAGGGCCTGCCGCTGCTGCGCCTGGTGCATCCCGACGACATGCCGGGCACGCGCGACAGCGTCGTCGAGGTCGAGAACCGCAAGCACGGCGACCCGGTCCTGGGCTTCATCAACCGCTACCGCCACGCCGACGGCCACTACCGCACGCTGGAATGGCGGGCCCAGCGGTCGGGCGACCGCATCTACGGCGTGGCGCGCGACGTCACCGACCGGGTGGCGGCCGAACGCCAGCTGATCGAGGCCAAGGCCGCGGCCGAGGCGGCCAACCGCGCCAAGTCCGACTTCCTGGCCAATATCAGCCACGAGATCCGCACGCCGCTGAACGGCGTCATCGGCATAGTCGACGCCCTGTCGCGCACCACGCTGACGCCCGAGCAGGCCGAGATGATCGACCTCGTGCGCGACTCCGGCGCGACGCTGGAGCGGCTGGTGTCCGACTTCCTGGACGTCTCCAAGATCGAAGCCGGGCAACTGCAGCTGGAAAGCCGCTCATTCAATCTCGACCAGGCGCTGCGCCCCGGCGTCGAGGTGATGCGGCGCCGGGCGCAGGAGAAGGGACTGACCTTCACCATCGAGCGCCCGCCGATGACCGGCGGCCGCCACCTGGGCGACGGCATGCGCCTGAGCCAGGTGATCGGCAACCTGCTGTCGAACGCCATCAAGTTCACCGACCAGGGCGGGATCGTCCTGCGCGTCGCGTCGACCGAGGCGGACGGGAAGACCCACCTGACCTTCGAGATCGAGGACACCGGCATCGGCTTCGACGCCGACCAGGCCGCGGGACTGTTCACCCGCTTCGGCCAGGCCGACGAGTCGATCAGCCGCCGCTTCGGCGGCACGGGACTGGGACTGGCGATCTGCCGCTCGCTGGTCGAGATGATGGGCGGCGAGATATCGGCGACGTCACGGCCCGGCGTCGGCAGCCGCTTCACCTTCTCGCTCAGCCTGCCCCGCCTGCAAGAGGCGGTCGGGGTGGGGGCCGAGCCCGTGCCGCCGCCCGAGCCCATCGACCTGTCCGACCATCCCTTGCGCGTGCTGCTGGTCGAGGATCATCCGACCAACCAGCGCGTGGCCCAGTTGATCCTGGCCAGCCAGGGCGCCGACGTCGTCACCGTGGGCGACGGCTTCGAGGCGATCGCCGCCTTCGCCGACAGCGGCTTCGACATCGTGCTCATGGACATGCAGATGCCGCGCATGGACGGCCTGACCGCCACGCGCGCCATCCGCGCCCTGGAGGTCGAGCGCGGATCCGTGCGTACGCCGATCATCATGCTCAGCGCCAACGCCCTGATGAAGCACCGCAACGAGGCGCTGACCGCCGGCGCCGACCTGCACGTGGCCAAGCCGATCACGGCCGCCAACCTGCTGGCGGGAATACAGGCGGCGGTGGCTTGAAGCGCCTAAATCCCTCTCTCTGAGAGAGAGGGCGGGGCCCGCCGCGAAGCGGTGGGAGGGTGAGAGGTTACACCGTCAGCCGGCAAGTCCCCTGAACGACCCCTTTATCGTCATCCCGGCCGCAGCGAAGCGGAGAGCCGGAATCCAGGGGCGACCGCGGGTGCGACGGCCCCTGGGTCCCGGATAAGCCCTGCGGGCTTTCCGGGATGACGAGCGTTTGATCTTTGAGGCCGCGCCCCATCCGGCGAGATTGTTACCTCTCCCGCGCCTTGCGGCGCGGGCCCCTCCCTCTCTCAAAGAGAGAGGGATCGGGTAAAGCCGATCAGGCCGCTTCGGCCTGCTCCGCCGGCAGGCGGATCAGGTAGTCGAAGGCCGACAGCGAGGCCTTGGCGCCCTCGCCCATGGCGATGATGATCTGCTTGTACGGCGTGGTGGTCGCATCGCCCGCCGCGAAGACGCCCGGCATGGTCGTCTCGCCGCGATAGTCGACCTCGATCTCGCCGCGGTTGGACAGCGCCACGCCCGAGTCCTTCAGCCACTCGGTGTTGGGCACCAGGCCGATCTGCACGAACACGCCTTCCAGGTCGACGCGATGGACCGTGTCGTGGTTGCGGTCCTTGTAGGACAGGCCGCTGACCTTGGCGCCGTCGCCGTGGATCTCGGTGGTCATGGCCGAGGTGACGATCTTGACGTTCGGCAGGCTGGCGAGCTTGCGCTGCAGGACGGCGTCGGCGCGCAGCTGGCTGTCGTACTCGATCAGGGTGACATGGGCGACGATGCCGGCCAGGTCGATGGCCGCCTCGACGCCGCTGTTGCCGCCGCCGATCACCGCCACGCGCTTGCCCTTGAACAGCGGGCCGTCGCAGTGCGGGCAATAGGCCACGCCCTTGTTCTTGTACTCGGCCTCGCCGGGCACGTTGACGTTCCGCCAGCGGGCGCCGGTGGACAGGATCACGGTGCGCGACTTCAGGCTGGCGCCGTTCTCGAGCTTGACCTCGATCAGGCCGCCCGGGGCCTTGGGGGCGACCAGGCCGACGGCCTTCTGCAGGTTCATCACGTCGACGTCGTACTGCTTGACGTGCTGTTCCAGCGCCGTGGCCAGCTTGGGGCCCTCGGTGTGCTGGACCGAGATGAAGTTCTCGATGGCCATGGTGTCGAGCACCTGGCCGCCGAAGCGCTCGGCGGCGACGCCCGTGCGGATCCCCTTGCGAGCGGCGTAGACGGCCGCGGCGGCGCCGGCGGGACCACCGCCGATGACCAGCACCTCGAAGGCGTCCTTGGTCTTGATCTTCTCGGCGGCGCGGGCTTCGGCGCCGGTGTCGAGCTTGGCCAGGATCTGCTCGACCTCCATGCGGCCCTGGCCGAACGGCTGGCCGTTCAGCAGGATGGTCGGCACGGCCATCACCTGGCGCTGCTCGACTTCCGCCTGGAACAGCGCGCCGTCGATGGCGACGTGGCGGATGCGCGGGTTCAGGGCGCTCATGGTGTTCAGCGCCTGCACCACGTCGGGGCAGTTCTGGCAGGACTGCGAGAAATAGGTCTCGAAGCTGTAGTCGCCGTCCAGGCCCTTGATGCGCTCGATCACCTCGGCGTCGAGGCGCGGCGGGTGGCCGCCGACGTGCAGCAGGGCCAGCACCAGCGAGGTGAACTCGTGGCCCAGCGGCAGGCCGGCGAAGCGTACGCCAACCTCTTGCTGGGGCGCATCGCCCGAAGCGCGGGTGATGGCGAACGAAGGCTTGCGGGCGTCGTCGCCGGCTAGGTTCAGGCTGACCTTGTCGGACGTCGCGGCGACGTCTTCCAGCAGGGCCAGCATGTCCTTGGAACCCTTGTCGTCGCCGAGCGACGCGACCAGTTCGATCGGCTGGCGCAGGTTCTGCAGGTAGGTGCTCAGTTGGGTCTTCAGACCAGCGTCCAGCATGACGGGCTCCCAGAAAACTAGGGGGAGGAGGAAGTGCGTTCGATTTTCGGGGGAGGATCGAACGCGGCGAACGATCGGAGGGTTGCGCCGCCGCTGTTCAGCGGCGGCGCGGTAGCTCGGGTAGTCTTAGATCTTGCCGACGAGGTCGAGCGAGGGGGCCAGGGTCTTTTCACCCTCTTCCCACTTGGCCGGGCAGACTTCGCCCGGGTGCGAGGCCACGTACTGGGCGGCCTTGATCTTGCGCAGCAGCTCGATGGCGTTGCGGCCGATGCCTTCGGCGGTCGTCTCGGTGAACTGGATCACGCCTTCCGGGTCGATCAGGAAGGTGCCGCGGTCGGCCAGGCCGACGCCTTCACGCATGACTTCGAAGTTGTTGGTGATCGTGCCCGAGGGGTCGCCGACCATGTGGTACTTGATCTTGCCGATGGCCGGCGAGCTGTCGTGCCAGGCCTTGTGCGAGAAGTGGGTGTCGGTCGACACGGCGTAGATCTCGACGCCCAGGCGGGTGAAGACCTCGTAGTTGTCGGCCAGGTCTTCCAGTTCGGTCGGGCAGACGAAGGTGAAGTCGGCCGGGTAGAAGAAGACCACCGACCACTTGCCCTTCAGGTCGGCGTCGCTGACCGTGACGAACTTGCCGTCCTTATAGGATTGGGCGGTGAAGGGTTTGATCGTGGTGTTGATCAGCGACATGGGACGCTCCGTTGGAAAGGATGCGTCGTAGGTATCGCGATGCAGCAAATAGGTCCAATCGATAAAATCAGTTCCGAAGATAGATCCTGCCTATCCCGGTTTCAGGACGCCTTTCGCTCAAGCTTAGCCATGACGGGCGCTTGCGGCGCATAGGGTTCAGCGACCGGCAGGCAGCGCACCAGCACCTCGACGGTAAGACTCGGATCGGTGGTGATCGGCGGCGCTTCGCCGAACACCGCTCTCCAGAGTTCAGCCAGTTCTTCGCAGGTGCGGTCGGTCACGTGAAATCCTCGTTTCCGAGGAGTGAAAGCCTTATGCGGCAAGGGGTTGCTGGTTAATAAGCGGGGCTGGAGTGGAAATCCCCTCTCTCATCGAGAGAGGGAGGGGCCCACGCCGAAGGCGTGGGAGGGTGAGAGGTTATAATCTCTCAGGATAGGGCGCGGTCGTTCGACCGCATTCCGCAGCTTCAGGCGTGTAAACCGCTTTCGACAGGCCGGGCGCACAGGATCTACCGGCCAGAGCTGAAACCTCTCACCCTCCCACCGCTTCGCGATGGGCCCCTCCCTCTCTCAAAGAGAGAGGGCTCTAGAGGGGGATTTGGAACGGCGTCGCGGGCAGGCGGTTCTGGCCATAGAGGTTCAGCACCGGGCTATCGGCCCAGGCGAAGCGGACCTTCACGGCGGCGTAGCCGGCCGGGACCGCCAGGCGGACCTTGGCGCCGTCCACGGTCGCATCGACGAAGCGGCACGACTCGGCGGCGTCGCAAAGTTCGAAGCCGGCCGGACGGCCCGATCCGTAGACCACCGCCGGCTGATCCAGTGTGACCACCACCTCGGCGCCCTCCCGAACGGCCGAGACCGGCGCGGGGCCCGAGGCGTTGCGGGACGCATCGCCATAAGCCAGCTTGCGGGCGAGGCCGCCGAGGCGCAGGCCGACCTGCAGCTTGTCGGCCGGATGGATGTCGTAAGGCGAGCCGAGATCGACGGCCGAGGCCAGGCCCGTGTTCGGATCGGCGGCGACCGTGCGGCGCTGGACGTCGCGCAGCTCGGCCCAGCGCGAGACGCCCGGCTTGTCGACCTGCGGGCCGAAGGCGGCCAGCTGCACCATCAGGAACGGCGCCTCGGGAACGTCGAAGGCCCGGCGCCAGTCGGCGATCAGGGCCGGCATCAGGCGCTCGTACTCCTTGGCCTCGGTGACGTTGGCCTCGCCCTGGTACCAGGCGAAGCCCTTGACGCCGTACGGGGCCAGCGGGGCGATCATGCCGTTGTGCAGGGTAGACAGGCCCGAGGTCCCCAGCCACGGCGCGTGCGGCGGCAGGCCGGTGTCCGACAGCTTGGTCGAGACCTTGTAGCGCCAGGATGCGCCCAGCGGCACGAACGAGCCGTCGGCCAGTTTCAGCCCCTTGTCCTTGGCCGGGCCCCAGGCCCCGCCCCCGCCGCCGACATCGATCGCGCGGACGGCGATGACGTTGCGGCCGGCCTTCAGCGTTCCGGCCGGCACGGCGTAGGCGCGCTTGAAGTCCCAGCCTTCCTGCGAGCCGACCTGGCGGCCGTTGACGAAGCTGGTGTCGATGTCGTCGACCGGCCCCAGCACAAGGGTAGCGGCCTGCCCGGCCTGGGCCTTGGTCAGGGTGATCTCGGCGCGCAGCCAGATCGTGCCGTCGAAGGTTTCCAGGCCCGGATTGGTCTCCCAGAACTGCTCGGCCGGCATGGTCGCCCAGGCGCGGTCGTCGAAGTCGGGCTTGGCCCAGCCCGCCGCGTGCGGCTCGACCCTGGCGGCCCAGCGGTCGAGCATCGCGCCCCAGCGGGCCATGCCCCTGGCCCGATCCTGGGCGTAGTCGGCCAGAACCGACAGGCCCTCCTCGTAGCCGCCCAGGGACCGCAGGCCCCGGCCGCTGATCCAGTCCTGAATGATCGAGCCGCCCCAGGTGGCGTCGATCAGGCCGACCGGAACGCCGGCCGCCTTGCGGATGTCGCGGCCCATGAAATAGCAGGCGGCCGAGAAGTTGTTGGCGCTCTCATAGGTCGAGACCTTCCAGGCGGCCTGGGCCGGCAGCTTGTCGGTCGGGTTGGGCAGGCTGGTGCGCCCGGTCTGCAGCAGACGGATGTGCGGGTCGGTGGCGCCCGCCGCCTCGGCCTCGCCGTTGAGGGCGCGGCGCAGCGGGTACTCCATGTTCGACTGGCCCGAGCACAGCCAGACGTCGCCCACCAGCAGGTCCGAGATCGTCTGGGTCTCCGCCCCCGCCGTGACGGTCAGGGCGAGGGGCTCGCCGGTGGCGGGGCGAGCATTCAGCAGGGCCGCCCAGCGGCCCTTGGCGTCGGCGGTGGCCAGGCCCTGCTCGCCGGAAAGATCGAGGGCGACGACGGCGTTTGGCGCGGCCACGCCCCAGATCCGGATCGGCTGGTCTCGCTGGAGCACGGCGTGGTCGGTGAACACCGAGGCCAGCAGCGGCGCGGCCGCGGCGGGCGAAACGACGGCCAGGGTGGCGGCCCCGGCGAGCAGGTGACGGGTCAGGCGCACGCGAGGTCTCCGCTTACTCGTTACACTAAAATTCGTCATCCCGGCCGGAGCGCGTAGCGCGGAGAGCCGGGACCCAGGGGCGACCGCAGTGCGCCGGCCCCTGGGTCCCGGATAGCCGCTGCGCGGCTTCCGGGATGACGACCTTGTAGTTTTAGTCCGCCTTGGCCGGGCAGGTCGTGCCGGTCGGGTCGGTGGTCAGCTTCGCCCCGCTGATCGAGACCGTCAGGCTCCCGGCCGTGGCCAGCGAGAACGGGGCCTCGACCTTGGTGACGTCCGTGCCGGCGGCCTGGAAGCACTTGAGCGGCACCTTCAGGCTGGTCCATTCGCCGGCCTTGGCGCCCGACAGCACCGAGGTGACGTCGAGCTTGCCAGCGCCGATGCCCAGGGTCGTCTTGGCCGACGGGGCGGCGTCGACGCGGTAGGCGATCTGCAGGGCGATCTCGGCGTTGGTCTGGAAGGTCAGGTCGAAGGCCTTGTCCGCCGCGATCTCGGCGACGGCGGGAACGCCGCCGGCGAAGGTCAGCTGGCGGCCGGCCTCCTGCACGTTGCCCGCGTCGACCGGCTTGATGTGCACCGAGGTGGTCGGCAGCAGGCGGAACTCGAACGGCGCGGGGGTCTTGCCGCCGACGAAGTAGTTGCTGTCGTTGGCCGCGATGGCGGTGACGCCCGAGACTTCCGACAGCTTGGGCAGGGTCCGGCCTGCCTTGTAGGTCAGGCCGTAGCCGTAGGCGAACAGCGGCGCGTAGGTCTTGTCGCCCTTGTTCAGCGAGAACTGCGCGGCGGTCTTGGGCCAGCTGAACGACAGCTTGCCGTTGAAGTCGCGGCGCGGCTTGCCGGCGCCGTCGCCGACCAGGACGTCGGCGATCCCGCCGCCTTCCGAGCCCGGCAGCCAGGCGGCCACGAAAGCGTCCGAGGCGTTGATCTCGGGGTTCACCCACAGCGGACGGCCCGACAGGAACACCGCCACCACCGGCACGCCGGCGGCCTTCAGCTTCTTGAGCAGCGCCAGGTCGGTCTTGTCGCCCTGCTGATACTCGAGCGACTTCAGGTCGCCCACGCCCTCGGCGTAGGGCTGCTCGCCGAACACCACGACGGCGACGTCGGGCTTGTCGGTGAAGCTGCCGTCGACGCTGAGGGTGGCGCTGCCGCCCGAAGCCTCGACCGCGTCCTTGAAGCCCGAATAGATCGACTGGGCGTTGGGGAAGTCGCTGTTCTTGTTGTCGGCGCCCTGCCACGACAGGGTCCAGCCGCCCGACTGCTGGCCGATGTCGTCGGCGCCCGAGCCGGCGACCAGCACCTTCGCCGAAGCCTTGATCGGCAGCACGCCGCCGTTGTTCTTCAGCAGCACCAGCGACTTGGCCACGGCCTCGCGGGCGATGGCGCGGTGGTCGGCGTTACCGAGCACGCCCTCGCGGCCTTCCCACGGACGATCGGTGCGGAACAGGCCCAGCTTGGCCTTCACGCGCAGGATGCGGCGCACGGCGTCGTCGATGCGCGCCATCGGCACCTCGCCCGACTTGGCCTGGGCCAGCAGGTTGTCATAGAGGCCCTTCCAGCTGTCGGGGGCCATGTACATGTCCAGACCCGCATTGGCGGCCTGGGCGCAGTTGGTCGGCGTGCAGCCCTCGACCTGGCCGTGGCCGTTCCAGTCGCCGACGACGAAGCCGTCGAAGCCCATGCGGCCCTTCAGCACGTCGGTCAGCAGCGACTTGTTGCCGTGCATCTTCTGGCCGTTCCAGCTGTTGAACGAAGCCATGATGGTCATGGTCCCGGCATTGATGGCCGGCACGTAGCCCTGGGCGTGCAGCCGGACCAGCTCGGCTTCCGAGACCTGGGTGTCGCCCTGGTCCTTGCCGTTGGTGGTGCCGCCGTCGCCCAGGAAGTGCTTGGCGCTGGCCGCCACGTGGCCCTTCTGCAGGGCCTGGCCCTCGCTGACGGCGCCCTGCAGGCCCAGGATCATCTCGCGGGCGTAGAGGCGGACGATCTCGGGATCCTCCGAATAGCCTTCGTAGGTGCGGCCCCAGCGGTCGTCGCGCGGCACGGCCAGGGTGGGACCGAAGGCCCAGTCGAAGCCTGACACCGCTGTCTCCTGGCCCGTGGCCGCGCCGATCTTGCGGATCAGTTCAGGATCCCGGGCAGCCCCCAGGGCGATGTTGTGCGGAAAGAGCGTGGCGCCGACGAGGTTGTTATTGCCGTGCACGGCGTCGATGCCGAACATCAGCGGGATGTTGCTCCCGCCGCGCTGGGCGGCGGCGTCGCGGAACGCCTTGACGGTGTCGACCCACGGGCCGACCGGCGAGCGGTCCGGCGCGCCCAGCGGCGGCGAGCTGCCGCCGGCCAGGATCGAGCCCAGCGGATAGGTCTTGAGGTCCTCGGCCTTGATCGAGGCGGTGTCGGCCTGGATCATCTGGCCGACCTTCTCCTCCAGCGTCATCTTGGCCAGCAGGCCGTCGACGAAGGCTTCGGTGGCCGGATCCACCAGGCCCTGGCTCTTGGCCGCGGGCCACTGGGCCGGATGGGCGGTGCTCTTGGGACCGTCGGCGGCGAAGGCCGGAGCCGACAGAAGGGTGGTCGCCATCAGGGCGATGGTCAGGGTCCTGGTGTTCATGCTCCCCCGCTCTTCCTTTCTTATCGGCGGTCCGAGGACCGCCGGAATGTTACCGGTATCGAAAGCTCGACGCCGATGCATACACGGTCTAATTAATACGACAAACACCGAGACAACGAATTTTAGGGAGACGTTGCATGGGGGTCGTTCGGAGCGCTTTGCTGGCTGGAGCCGCATTGACAGCGCTGTATGGCGCGAAAGCCTCGGCCGAAACCCGCACCCTTTCCTCCCCCGACGGCGCCGTCTCGATCCAAGTCTCCGACGAGTCGGGACAGGCGCGCTACGCCGTCGCCTATCGCGGCAAGACCCTGATCGCGCCTTCGGGCCTGGGCCTGGAGCTGTCCAAGGGCGGCCGCTTCTCCTATGGCGCCAAGATCGTCGGCGCGGAGGTGAGCAGCGGCGAGGACGCCTACGACCTGCCCGCCGCCAAGGTCGGCCGCGTGGTCCAGAAGCACAACCAACTGGCCGTCGACTTCCAGGAAGAGAGCGGCCGCCGGCTGCGGGTGATCTTCCGCGCCTACGATCAGGGCGCGGCGTTCCGCTACGTGCTGCCCCAGCAGGAGGCGACGGCGGCCGCCGACGTGCGCGACGAGGTGACCAGCTTCGACTTTCCCAAGGACTACGGCTGCTGGGGCCTGAACCTTGGCAAGTTCGGCAGCAGCCATGAGGGCGAGTTCGATCCCGTGCAGGCCTCGCGCTTTCGCGAGCACAATCTGTTCGACGCGCCGCTGGTCTGCCAGGGCGACAACGCCGCCTTCGCCATCGCCGAGGCCGACCTGAAGGACTGGGCGGGGATGTACCTGCGCGGCAAGGGCGACGGGCGGCTGGGCGTCGGCGTGAAGCTGTCGCCGCGCCTGGATGATCCCGGCGTCGCGGTGCGCACGCGGCTGGGCGCGGACGTCGTCTCGCCCTGGCGGGTGGTGATGATCGCCCCCAAGGCCGGCCAGCTGGTCGAGAACACCCTGCTGACCACGCTGAGCGCCCCCTCCGTCGTCGAGGACACCAGCTGGATCAAGCCGGGCAAGGCCGCCTGGGACTGGTGGAACGGCCCGACGCTGAAGGCCGTGCCCGACGCCGGCATGAACCCGCGGACGATCAAGGCCTATATCGACTTCGCCGCGACGAACGGCCTGGAATACATGCTGATCGACGAGGGCTGGAACGTCGGGGCCGGCGGCGCCTCGGTGGTGCGGCCGGGCGTCGACGTCACCCGCCCCAAGCCCGAACTCGACCTGCCCGGCCTGATTTCCTACGGCCGGGAAAGGAAGGTCGGGATCTGGCTGTGGCTGAACTGGAAGGCGCTGGACGCCCAGATGGACGAGGCCCTGGCCCTCTATGAACAGTGGGGGATCAAGGGGATCAAGGTCGATTTCATGGACCGCGACGACCAGGCCATGGTCGACTTCTACCACCGCCTGCTGAAGAAGGCCGCCCAGCACCACCTGATGGTCGACCTGCACGGCGCCTATCACCCGACGGGCCTGATCCGCACCTATCCGCACTACCTGACGCAGGAAGGCGTGCTGGGCGCGGAGTACAACAAGTGGAGCACGCGGATCACCGCGAGCCACAACGTCATGCTGGCCTATACGCGCCTCCTGCTCGGGCCGATGGACTACACCCCCGGCGGCTTCCGCAACGTGGAGCCGGCCAAGTTCGAGCCGCGCGACCGCCTGCCCTTCGTTCAGACCACGCGCGGCCAGGCGCTGGCGATGTTCGTGGTCTACGACAGCCCGTTCACGATCGTCGCCGACAGCCCCGACACCTATGCCGAAAGCCCCGAGGGCCTCGACTTCGCCGCCGCCGTGCCGACCACCTGGGACGAGGTGCGCTACGTGACCGGCGAGATCGGCCAGTCGATCGTGGTGGCCCGCCGCAAGGGCGACGAATGGTGGCTGGGCGCGCTCAACAACGAGACCGCCCGGACGGTGAAGGTCCCGCTCGGCTTCCTGGGCAAGGGCTCGTGGAAGGCCGACGTCCGCCAGGACGGCGCGACGCCGACCGCTATCGAGGGTTCGAATCCCTCTCTCACCGCCACCTCCACCCTGACCCTGAAACTCGCCGCCAGCGGCGGCGCGGCCGCGCGCCTGACGCCGGTTCCCTAGGCCCTTGGACCGATGACCCCGCCCTTCGACAAGCTCAGGGTGAGGTCTTCTTACTGATCCGCCCGACTAGAACCGAACACCTGCCATCACCCTCATCCTGAGCCTGTCGAAGGACGAGGGTGACCCACCGACCGATAGAGACACGAGACCGACCATGCCCTTCCCCCGCCGCGCCCTGCTGGGCGCGACCGCCGGCCTCGCCGCCTCGCCCGCCCTGGCCGCGCCTCGTGGTCCGTTCAAGGCCTCGTGGGAGTCGCTGGCGGCCGGCTACCGGACGCCCGACTGGTTCCGAGACGCCAAGCTCGGCATCTGGTCGCATTGGGGTCCCCAGTGCGTGCCCGAATACGGCGACTGGTACGGCCGGCAGATGTACCAGCAGGGCAACCCATTCTACGAACACCACGTGAAGACCTACGGGCACCCGACGCAGTTCGGCTTCATGGAGTTCATCCCGCGCTGGAAGGCCGAGGCCTGGGATCCCGAAGCCCTGATGAAGACCTACGTCGCCGCCGGGGCGAAGTTCTTCATGTCGATGGCCAACCACCACGACAATCTCGACCTGTTCGACAGCCGCCACCACGCCTGGAACTCGACGCGGGTCGGACCCAGGCGCGACATCGTCGGCACCTGGGAGAAGGTCGCCCGCCGCCACGGTCTGAAGTTCGCCGTCTCCAACCACGCCGCCCACGCCTGGCACTGGTGGCAGACCGCCTACGGCTACGACGCCGAGGGCCCGCTGAAGGGCCAGCGCTACGACGCCTTCCGCCTGAAGAAGGCCGACGGCAAGGGCAAGTGGTGGCAGGGCCTGGACCCACAGGAGCTCTATACCGGCCCCAACATGGTGATCCCCGACGGGATGAATTCGATCGCCGAGGCCAACGCCTGGCACGACAAGCACGACGGCGAATGGCTGGAGACGCCGCCGCCGAACAACCCCGCCTTCGTGCGCAATTGGCTGCTGCGCCAGAACGACCTCGTCGACCGCTACAGGCCCGACATGGTCTATTTCGACAACTACGCCCTGCCGCTGGGCCAGGCGGGGCTGGAGGCGACGGCGCACTTCTACAACAACGCCGTCCGCCGCACCGGCAAGACCGACGTCGTCGTCACGGGCAAGAAGCTGACCGCCTTCCAGCGCAAGGCCATCGTCGAGGACGTCGAGCGCGGCTTCTCCGACCGCCTGCGCGACGAGCCCTGGCAGACCGACACCTGCATCGGCAACTGGCACTACGACCGCGGGCTCTATGAGCGCGACGGCTACAAGACCGCCAAGGACGTGATCCAGCGCCTGACCGACGTGGTCAGCAAGAACGGCACGTTGATGCTCTCGATCCCCCAGCGCGGCGACGGCTCGATCGACGACAAGGAGGCCAAGGTCCTGGCCGACATGGCCGGCTGGATCGCGGTGAACGGCGAGGCGATCTATTCGACCCGCCCGTGGAAGATCTACGGCGAGGGTCCGACGCGCCTGGTGGAAGGCATGCAGAACGAGGGCGACGCCAAGCCGTTCGAGGCCCGCGACATCCGCTTCACCACCAAGGCCGGCGCCCTCTACGCCCTGCCGCTGGTCGAGCCGGGCCGCGAGATGGTGATCGAGAGCCTGGCCGTGGGCGCGCCGCATGCGAGCGGCGAGGTGCGCGGGGTCTCGCTGCTGGGCGGCGATCCCCTCCCCTTCACCCGAGACGCCGAGGGCCTGAAGATCACCCTGCCCGAACGCCGTCCGGCCTTCACCCCGGTGGTGAAGATCGAAGGACCGGGGCTGGCCTAAGCCTTTCAAACGCCCGTATGCTCCCTCCGAAACGAGGGAGCATACGCCATGACCGACCTTTCCGGCCGCACCGTGCTGATCACCGGCGCCTCGTCGGGCATCGGCGCTAACCTGGCCCTGGCGGCCGCCAAGGCCGGCGCCCGGGTGGCGGTGGCCGCGCGGCGGGCCGACCGGCTGGCGGCGCTGGTCGGCGAGATCGAAGCGGCCGGCGGCGCGGCGCTCGCGGTGTCCATGGACGTCGAGGACGAGGCCTCGGTGATCGCCGCCTATGATGCGCTGGAAGCCGCCTGGGGTCCGCCCAACTCGGTGATCGCCAACGCCGGGATCAACGTCCGCGCCTCGGCGCTCGACATCGCCATCGACGACTTCGACAAGATCCTCGGGGTCAACACCCGGGGCGTGTTCCTGACCGCCCGCGAAGGCGCGCGGCGGATGATCAAGGCCGGCGTCGAGGCGCGCGGCCGGGTGCTGCTGGTGGCCTCGATCGGGGCGCACAAGGTGCTGCCGGGCATCACCGCCTACTGCGCCTCAAAGGCCGCCACCGCCCACATGGGCAAGAGCCTGGCCCGCGAGTGGGCGAGCAAGGGCATCAACGTCAACGTCCTCTGTCCCGGCTACATCCGCACCGAGCTCAACGACGAGTGGTTCGACAGCGAGGGCGGGCAGAAGCTGGTGTCGGGCTTCCCTAGGAAGCGGCTGATGGACACCAGCGACCTGGAGGCGACGGCGCTGTACCTGGCGTCCGACGCCTCGCGGGCCGTGACGGGGTCGGTGTTCACGGTGGACGACGGGCAGTCGCTGTAAGGCGTCGTTCCAACCACCCGTAAAATCCCCGCGAAAGCGGGGACCCAGGCTTTTTCTGCAACCCGCAGCGCTCGACGATAAAACTCCTGGGTCCCCGCTTTCGCGGGGATTTTACGGAAGAAGAGAGCGCTCCTCTCCCCAGAAACAAAAAACGCCCTCCGAACCGAAGCTCGGAGGGCGCTCCTTCAACTCACCGGCTCAGGATCAGCGCAGCTTGGCGCTGAGCGAGATCCCGACGATGCGCGGCTCGTTGTAGACGGCCGCCATGTAGTTCTCGATCACGCCCTTGAGGTTCTTCTCGTTGGTGATGTTGCGGCCGAACAGGGCGACCTCGTAGGCGCCGTCGCCGCCTTCGTAGCCGAGCTTCAGCCCGCCTTCGAAGTTGCCCTTCGAGTAGAACTCGGCCGTGTCGTACAGCACGAAGTTCGTATAGCCCTGCTTGTTCCAGTCTGTGGCGACGAACAGCTTGCCGTCGGCGCCCACCGGCAGCTCGTAGCGCGCCGTGAAGCTGAGGTTGTACTCGGGCGCGTTGGGCAGCGGCTGGCCGTCGATCTGGGTGAAGTAGTTGGTGCCGAAGGCGCCCGGGATCGCGATCGTCGGCGTCTTGACCGTGCAGACCACAACGCTGTTGAGCGCGCAGACCTGGGCGTAGACCCGCTTGTCGTTGATCTCGCTGTGCAGCAGGCTCAGGCCCGCCGTCAGCGTCAGGTTGGAAATCGGGCGCCATTCGGCGTCGGCTTCCATGCCGTAGGCCTTGGCTTCGTCGGCGTTGAACAGCACGCCGTTGCCGTTGGCGTCGTTGCCGTTCAGCTGGATGTCGCTGACCTTGTAGGTGAAGGCCGAGGCGTTCAGGCGCAGGCTGTTGTCGAGCAGGACGCTCTTGAAGCCCGCCTCCCACGACAGAATCGTCTCGGAGTCGGCGGTGGTGAAGTCGGAGTTGAACACCGCCGAACGGCCCTGGATGGTCGGGCCGCGGAAGCCCTTGGCCACGCGCGCATAGACGCTGAGGTCGGGGTTCACTTCGTAGAGGGCGCTCAGGTCCCAGCTGGGTTGCTCGTCCGACAGGCGCACGTAGCGACGGCCGGCATAGGTGTCGGCGCCGGCGGCGGTCAGCGAGGTCTTGGCCAGGCGGGTCTTCTTGGCGTCGTAGGTGTCGCGGGCGCCGGCCGTGATGGTCAGGGCGTCGGTCACCTTGTAGCTGACCTGGCCGAACAGGGCCCACGAGGTGTTGAGGTTGTTCAGGCGCACCCAGTTGTTGGGATTGCGCGCCGCCACGCCCGTGTTGAGGAAGTAGCCGCGCTGGTAGAAGTCGGTCGTGTCGCGCGAGTCGAAGTACAGCGCGCCGACCTGCCACTTCAGGCGGTCCTCGCCGTTGCTGGCCAGGCGGATTTCCTGGGTCAGCTGGTCGAGGTCGCGGACCTGGCCCATCGACTGGCCGAAGCCGTTGGCCACGCCGCCGACCGGGAAGTTGGCGCCGGCGCCGCCGTCGGTGTCGCCACGGCTGTAGCCGCTGGTGGTCTCGTAGGCGCTGATCGAGGTCAGGGTCATGCCGCCGAAGTCGTAGGCGACGTTCAGCGAGGCCCCCTTGGTGTCATAGGCCTGCGGATTGTCGTGCGCCTCGTCGTAGGCGACGCTGTCGCGCGGGGCGCTGACGGCGTTCGAGCCCTTCTTGATGGCGTTGCGCAGGAAGAGGGTCGAGGTGCCCTCGTAGTTGCGCACGTGGGCCGAGGCCAGGACCGTCAGCTGTTCGGTCGGCTTGGCCAGGATCTGCAGGCGCGCGTCCTTCTCGTCGAAGCCGCCCATGGCGTTCTTGCGCGGGGTGACGGTGCCGTCCAGGCTCGTGCCGGCGAAGGTGTTGTCCACCCAGTCGTCGCGATGCTGGTACAGGGCCGAGACGCGGAACATCAGCTTGTCGCCGGCGATCGGGCCGCCGACGCCGCCGTCGAAGGTGGTCGTGCCGTAGGTGCCGTAGGAGGCGCTGGCGCGGCCCTGGAAGGTCTCGCTCGGGCGGATGGTGTCGAACTTGACGATGCCGGCGGTGGTGTTGCGGCCGAACAGCGAGCCCTGCGGGCCGCGCAGCACTTCAACCTGCTGGACGTCGAACACCGGGTTCGACTTCAGCACCACGTGCTCGAGGACGACGTCGTCCTGGATGATCGACACCGGCTGGGAAGCGCCGAGGTAGAAGTCGATGTTGCCCAGGCCCCGGATGTAGAAGCGCGGGAAGATGCGGCCCGTGGTGGTCTCGGCGTAGAAGCTCGGAACCTTGCCCGACAGCGAGATGATGTCATCGCCGCCGCCCTGGATGGCGCGCAGCTGGTCGCCTGCGACCACGCCGACCGACACCGGCGTATCCTGCAGGTTCACCGAGCGGCGCTCGGCGGTGACGATGATCTCTTCGAGGCTGGTGGAGTCGGTAGCTTCCTGGGCGTTGGCCGCGGCGGCGAACGCGAGCGCGCCGAGCGCGCTGGTCAGCATCAGCGCCGACCGACCGAACGTGGTCTTGAACACGAAGTAATCCCCTTTTTACGTGGAAGTGTCTGCGGTTGTTGATTATTTCCGCAACACGACGTTCGGATAACAGGCGCTTGCAAAGCTGTCATGACATCCGCCGCGGACGAACGGGGATAAAGTCCGTCCGCGAACAATAAACCGGCAGACCGCCGTCAGATCTGCGACAGCCCCAGCCACAGCAGGCCCGCCAGCAGGAACACGAAGGCCAGCTGCGTGGTGAACCAGACGATCGTGGTCTTGAGCAGCGCGCCGAACACGTTGGAGGCGTAGACGCCGCGCAGGGTCATGAACAGGTTCACCGGCGCCCACAGCAGCGCCACGAGCACGCCGAAGTCACGCACCGGGGCCGGCAGGATCATCACCACCGCCCACAGCAGGAAGATGAACGACAGGTAGTTCATCGACACGATCAGGTGGTCGTACATGTAGAACTTGCGGCGATAGACGTAGCAGGCGCCCAGCGACAGGGCGAGGATCGGCAGCAGGAAGACGGCCAGGCGGTGGCCCCAGCCGAACACCACGGCGACGAAGTAGCCGGGCGTGGCCACGACCTTGTTGAGCTGGGTGTTGAACCACTCCACCTTCGCCCGCTCGGTCGGCTCGACGTCGCCCAGGTCGATGAAGGTGCGCTTGCCGTCGGCGCTGACCTCGTCGGAAAGCAGGCCGCCTTCCTTCATCTGCTGCTGGATGTCGTTGGTCACCTCGCCGGGGACGGCCCGGACGCTGGCGTTGATGTTCGGCGGGGCGGCCTTGCCGTGCGCCTCGCCCTTGGCCGGGCCGTGCGAGGCGGCCGCGCCCTCGGCGGCGGCGTGATCGCCCTTGTGCTGCGCATCGTGCACCGCCTTGTGGATCACCGTCTCGGCCGACAGGATGAACAGCAGCAGCGAGACCAGGAACAGGCGGAACGGCGGCACGTGCCGGGCGCGCTTGCCGTCCAGATATTCGCGGCTCAGCGTGCCGGGGCGGAAGAACAGCCACGGCAGGGTGCGCCACAGGCGGCCGTCGAAGTGGAACATCCCCTCGATGGCTTCCCAGGTGACGTGCAGGATCGACTTGTGATGGTCGGAGGCTTCCTGGCCGCAGGCGTGGCAGAAGTGCCCGGCCAGCTCGGTCTCGCAGTTGTCGCACTTGGTGCCTGGCGGCGGCGCGGGATGGGCCGAACGGCCGTCCGACTTGAACCGCGCCAACCAACCGCCCAGCGCTCCGCCGGTGATCGCCTCGACTTCCTTCACGCCACGTCCCCACGCACGCCCCAAGCGCGATTCAGCCCGCGCTCGCGTGCTGATGTACGACAGCTTGGGCGTGCATGCACCAGGGAACGATCGGCGGCGGCGATCCTGGCCGCCAAGCCTGGACGACAGGCGCCGGACGCCCGCTTGCTGGCCTCAGTCGAGGTAGTCCCAGTAGGCCTTGCCTTCCAGGGTGCGCAGCTTCAGGCCCACGGCGCATTGCTCGACGTTGAAGAATATCTGGTGCTCGCGGTCGGCGGCCTCGTGCCGATAGACCAGCGCGGAAACGCCGACGCTCGCCTCGAGAAGCGCGGCCTCCTCGGCCTGGCACGGCAGGGCGCGCGTATCGGAGAAGGCGAGCTTGGCGTGACCGGCCGCGATGTCCGGAATGGCGTTCCAGGCGCGCGGCGGGTCGGCGAAGGTCCGTTCGGACGACCCCAGCGCCGCGAAGACCAGGCTGTCCTGGATGACGCGCTTCTCGATCAGCACCGGCTTGCCGTCCAGCAGGTGCAGGGCGCGCAGGTGCAGCACCCGCCGTTCGACGGTGTTGGTCCGGTCGACCGTGAAGTCGAACATGCGGTGGATCACGTCGAGGATCCGCACCTCGCGACGGGGCGGGTCGGGCGAGCCGTCCCACAGGTCCAGGCCGGGCAGGCGCATCTCGGCGGCCGGCAGCAGGTTCAGCGTTTGCTCGTTCATGACGGCGATCCCCCGAAAACGACCGCCTGCCCAGGCGGCTCGCCCGAAGGTGTAGCGCGCAGAACGTTAACGCCAAGGACGAGGCGACGGCCTCAGCGCGCCGGGCCGAACCGCGCGACCAGGTCGTAGGCCTCGCCCGGAA
This sequence comes from Caulobacter vibrioides, assembly GCA_001449105.1. Taxonomy (GTDB): domain Bacteria; phylum Pseudomonadota; class Alphaproteobacteria; order Caulobacterales; family Caulobacteraceae; genus Caulobacter; species Caulobacter vibrioides_C. The sequence continues at coordinate 20,454 of LNIY01000013.1, forward strand.
ACAGCTGGCGCACGCGGGTGACGGGCTCGCCGGCCCGCCAGGTGCGACGCTCCACGGCCAGCAGGGCCGTGCCGACATCCAGGGCCAGCAGCTCGGCGACGGCGGCTTCCGCCCCCACGGCGCTGATCCGGCTTTCCGCTTCCGTCCACGGCACGTGGTTCAGGAGCCACGCGCCGGGCGGCTCGGCGGCGAAGTCGGCGGCGGCGGCCTCGGGCACGGCGGCCAGGCTGATCAGCCGGTCCTCCAGGGCGAAGGGCCGGCCGCCGGCCACGTGCAGGCCGCGCAGCACGACAAGGTCGCCCTCGCCCGCCAACTCTGTCTCGTCGCCGTCGTCGGGATCGGCGGCTCGGCGCTCGGCGGCCAGCAGCACGAAGGCGTAGGTCTCGCCCCGGGCGGTGATCTCGGCCTGGATGTCGGGGATGTCGAGGACGGTGGAGTGCACCCTGGGCCGGGCCACGAACGAGCCGGCCCGACGGCGGCGCACGATCAGGCCGGCGTCGGCCAGGGCCGACATCGCCTTGTTCACGGTCATCCGCGAGCAGCCGTACCGGGCCATCAGCTCGCTCTCGAACGGCACGCGGTGACCGGGGGCCCAGGCGCCCGAGCGGATCAGCCCCTCGATCTCGTCGCGGATGCGCTGGTGGAGAGGAACAGCCGTCAAGACAGCAGGCCCTTCAGCACCTGGCGATAGCGCTCGGCGATGGCGTCGCGATGCCGGTGGCGGCCGCCCGAGACAACGGGCCGGCCGGCGCGCCAGACGCTGTCGATCGCCCCAAAGCGACCGGCGAAGATCAGGCTGTCGATCAAGGCGTCGCCGCTGCGCCCGACGATGGCCGGGTGCTCGCGGTCGAGGGTGACGAAGTCGGCCGGCGCGCCCCGGCGCAGGCCCGGACGGCCCGCGCCAAGGGCCTGGCTGCCGCCCGCCACGGCCGCGCGCCACAGCTCGCCGCCGGTCGATCGCTTGGGACCGCCGGCCAGCACGTTGCGGGCCCGGCGGGTCAGGCGCTGGGAATATTCCAGCACCCGCAGTTCCTCGGCCGCGTCGATCAGCACGTTGCTGTCCGAGCCGATGCCGAAGGCGCCGCCTGCGGCCTGATAGTCGTGCGCCGGAAAGACGCCGTCGCCCAGATTGGCCTCGGTGATCGGACACAGCCCCGCCACCGCGCCGCTCTTGGCCAGCCGCTCGGTCTCCATGGCGTTCATGTGGGTGGCGTGGACCAGGCACCACTGCTTGCCGACGTCGGCGTGGTTCATCAGCCAGCGCACGGGCCGCTGGCCGGTGGCGGCCAGGCAGTCGTCGACCTCCTTGGTCTGCTCGGCGATATGGATGTGGATCGGACCGCCGGCGGCCAGGGGCGTGATGGCCGCCAGCTCGTCGGCGGTGACGGCGCGCAGGCTGTGGGGCGCGATCCCGACCACTGCCTCGGAGAGGCCGGCGACCGCGGCGCGGCTGGCCTCCATCAGGCGGGCATAGCCGTCGACGTCGGTGACGAAGCGCTTCTGGCCCTCGCCGGGCGCGGCGCCGCCGAAGCCCGCATGGGCGTAGAACACCGGCAGCAGGGTCAGGCCGATGCCGGTCTCCTGCGCAGCTGCGGCGATCCGCGCGCCCATCTCGGCCGGGTTGTCGAAGGCCGCGCCGCCGGTGTCGTGATGCAGGTAGTGGAACTCGCCGACCCGCGTGAAGCCGCTCTCCAGCATCTCGACCTGGCCCATGGCGGCGATGGCCTGCAGGGCGTCGGGGTCCAGCCGCTCGACGAAGCGGTACATCAGCTCGCGCCAGGTCCAGAAGCTGTCGCTCCCCTCGCCCCGCGCTTCGGTCAGGCCGGCCATGGCCCGCTGGAAGGCGTGGCTGTGCAGGTTGGGCATGCCCGGCAGGGCCGCGCCCAGGCGGGGCTCGGAGCCGGCGACGACGTCGGTGTCGATGCGGGCGATACGCCCCTCCGACAGGGTCAGGCGCACGCCCTTGGCCCAGCCGTCGGCCAGCAACGCGCTCTCGCACCAGACGACGATGTCGCGGGGCGTTTCCAGCTGGACCTGGCGGACCGGCTCGCTGGGGGTCTCGACGGGGACCTCCTCGATCGCCGGGGTCGCCGGTTCGGGGGCGTCAAGATTCTCGGCGTCGCTCACTGGACAATCCTCGTCGCTCGCGAATATGTCTATACATATTGAACCGCGCCGCAAGGGTCGCGGAGCACGACTCAAGACGTCACGGGAGGCGCTGGCGATGCGGTGCGAACGGGTTTGGATCAAGGCCCGGCTTGCGACCCTCGCGGAAGGCGCGCCCGACCTGGGGGTGGTCGAGGACGGCGTGATCGCCGCCAGCGACGGCCGGATCCTCTATGCCGGCCCCGCCGATGAGGCCCCCGCCTTCGAAGCCGCAGAGACGGTCGACTGCGACGGCCGCTGGATCACGCCGGGCCTGATCGACCCGCACACCCACCTGATCTTCGGCGCCGACCGCGCCCACGAGTTCGAGCTGCGGCTGGCCGGCGCGTCGTACGAAGAGATCGCCCGCGCCGGCGGCGGCATCGTCTCGACCATGAAGGCCACCCGCGAGGCGACCGAGAGCGAGCTGGTCGCCGCCGCCCTGCCCCGCCTGGACGCCCTGATCGCCGAGGGCCTGACGACCATCGAGGTCAAGTCCGGCTACGGCCTGTCGCTGGAACACGAGCTGAAGAGCCTGCGCGCCGCCCGCGCCCTGGCCAAGGCGCGGCCCGTCTCGGTCAAGACCACCTTCCTCGGCGCCCACGCCCTGCCGCCGGAGTTCAAGGGGAACGCCGACGGCTATATCGACCTCGTCTGCCGCGAGATGATCCCCGCCGTCGCAGCCGAGGGGCTGGCCGACGCGGTGGACGGCTTCTGCGAGGGCATCGGCTTTTCCCCCGCCCAGATCCGCCGGGTGTTCGAGACCGCCCGCGCCCACGGCCTGCCGGTGAAGCTGCACGCCGAGCAGCTGTCGAACCTGCATGGTTCCGCCCTGGCCGCCGAGTTCGGCGCGCTGTCGGCCGATCACCTGGAGCACCTGGACGAAGCCGGTATCGCCGCCATGGCCCAGGCCGGGACGACGGCCGTGCTGCTGCCCGGCGCCTACTACTTCGTGCGCGAAACCAGGCTGCCGCCGATCAAGGCCCTGCGCGCGGCCGGCGTGCCGCTGGCGCTCGCGACCGACTGCAACCCCGGCACCTCGCCGCTGACCAGCCTGCTGCTGACCATGAACATGGCCGCCACCCTGTTCCGCCTGACCGTGGACGAGTGCCTGGCCGGCGTGACCCGGCAGGCCGCCCGCGCCCTGGGCGTGCTGGCCGACCGTGGAACCCTGGAAGCCGGCAAGGCCTGCGACCTGGCCATCTGGGACGTCGAGCGTCCCGCCGAACTTGTCTACCGCATGGGCTTCAACCCGCTCCATGCGCGCGTCTGGAGTGGTGTTTCGTGACCGAAGTCGTCGTCCTGCATCCCGGCGAGGTCAGCCTCGCCCAGTGGAAGTCCGTCTATCGCGGCGCGGCCGCCCGTCTTTCCGACGGCGCCTGGCCGGTGATCGAGGCCAGCGCGGCCGCGGTGACCCGCATCCTGGCCAAGGGCGAGCCGGTCTACGGCATCAATACGGGCTTTGGGAAACTGGCCAGCGTGCGCATCGGTGACGAGGATCTGGCGAGGCTGCAGCGCAACATCGTGCTGTCCCACGCCGCCGGCACGGGCGAACCTTCGCCGGTCGCGGTGATCCGCCTGATGATGGCCCTGAAGCTGGCCAGCCTGGCCCAAGGCGCCTCGGGCGTGCGGGTCGAGACCGTCAAGCTGCTGCAGGCCATGCTGGAACTGGGCCTGACGCCGGTGGTGCCCAGCCAGGGTTCGGTCGGCGCCTCCGGGGACCTGGCGCCGCTGTCGCACATGGCCGCGACCATGATCGGGGTCGGCGAGATCGACGTCGGCGGCGTGCGCAAACCCGCGCTCGAAGTCCTGGCCCGCGCCGGCCTGGCCCCCGTCGAGCTGGGTCCCAAGGAGGGCCTGGCCTTGCTGAACGGCACCCAGTTCTCGACCGCCAACGCGCTCGCCGGCCTGTTCGAGGCCGAGGTGCTGTTCCAGTCGGCCCTGGTGACCGGCGCGCTTTCGACCGAAGCCGCCAAGGGCTCGGACACCCCCTTCGATCCGCGCATCCACGCCCTGCGCCGCCATGCCGGCCAGATCGAGACCGCCGCCGCCCTGCGCAGCCTGATGGCGACCTCCGACATCCGCGCCTCGCACTTGAAGGAGGACGAGCGGGTGCAGGACCCCTACTGCCTGCGCTGCCAGCCGCAGGTGATGGGCGCCGCGCTCGACGTGCTGCGCCAGGCGGCGACCACCCTGGGCACCGAGGCCAACGGCGTGTCGGACAACCCGCTGATCTTCCCGGAAGCCGACGAGGCCCTGTCGGGGGGCAACTTCCACGCCGAGCCCGTGGCCTTCGCCGCCGACATGATCGCCCTGGCCGTCTGCGAGATCGGCTCGATCGCCGAGCGCCGCATCGCCATGCTGGTGGATCCGGCGCTGTCGGGCCTGCCGGCCTTCCTGACGCCCAAGCCCGGCCTCAACTCCGGCTTCATGATCCCGCAGGTCACGGCCGCGGCGCTGGTCTCGGAGAACAAGCAGAAGGCCTATCCGGCCAGCGTCGACTCCATCCCGACCTCGGCCAACCAGGAAGACCACGTGTCGATGGCCGCCCACGGCGCGCGCCGCCTGCTGTCGATGGTGGAGAACGCGACGGCGGTGATCGGCATTGAACTTCTGGCCGCCGCGCAGGGCTGCGACTTCCACGCGCCGCTGACCTCCAGCACGGCCCTCGAGACGGTGCGGAAGGCGGTGCGCGAGAAGGTGCCGCACCTGTCGGACGACCGCCACTTCCATCCCGACATGGAAGCGGCCAACATCCTTGTGCGGACCGGCGCGATCGTGAGCGCGGCGGCCGGCGTTCCCTTGCCCGGAGCGACCACATGAACGACTGGCTGGAAGTCTGGCGCGGCGACGCGCCCCTGATCGTCAGCATTCCCCACTCGGGGTCGTACATCCCCGACGAGATCGAAAAGCGCCTGGTTTCGCCCTGGCTGGCCCGCAAGGACGCCGACTGGTGGGTGGAACGGCTCTACAACTTCGCCGACGACCTGGGGGCGACGACGGTGCGCACCTGCCTGTCGCGCACGGTGATCGACGTCAATCGCGACCCGTCAGGCGCCTCGCTCTATCCCGGTATGGCGACCACCGCCCTTTGCCCCACCGACACCTTCGACGGCGAGCGGCTGTACGCCGAGGGCCAAGAGCCCGACGAGGCCGAGATCGCCGCCCGCCGCGAGCGCTGGTTCGTGCCCTATCACGGCGCCCTGCGCACCGAGATCGACCGGCTGCTGGCGCTGCATGGCAAGGTGGTGCTCTACGACGCCCACTCGATCCGCTCGCGCGCGCCCAGGCTGTTTCCCGGCGAGCTGCCGGTGTTCAACATCGGAACCAACAGCGGGGCGAGCTGCGACCAGACCCTGACCGCCGCCGTCGAGGCCGCCTGCGAGGCCTCGGGCCAGCCGATGGTCACCAACGGCCGCTTCAAGGGCGGCTGGATCACCCGCCACTACGGCAAGCCCGAGCGCGGCATCCACGCCGTGCAGATGGAGCTGGCCTGCCGCGGCTATATCGACGACCCCTCGCCCCGCATCACCCCGCAGTCCTGGCCCTCGCCCTACCGCCCGCTGAAGGCCGCGCCGATGCGCAGCGTTCTGGGCGACGTGCTGAAGGCCTGCGTGGATTTCGCCTCAGACAGCCAATCTCCTCCCCCGTGAAACGGGGGAGGTGGCGCGACGCCATCGGCGTCGTGACGGAGGGGGCGAGTTTAAGCTCGGCGCCCAGTCACGGCCCCCCCCCCCCCCCCCCCGCCCCCCCCCCCCCCCCCTCCCTCTTCACCCCCCCCCCCCCTCCCCCCCCCCCCCCCGCCTCCCCCCCCCCCCCCCCCCCCCCGGGGGGGGGCGCCCCAAAACCCCGAACACACGCCCCCCCGCCCCCCACGACCCGCCTCGACAACACCCGCGTCATCCGCCCCGCCACCGGCACGGAACTCACCGCCAAGTCCTGGCTGACCGAAGCGCCGCTCAGGATGCTGATGAACAACCTGCATCCCGACGTAGCCGAGCGGCCCGAGGAACTGGTCGTCTATGGCGGCATCGGCCGCGCCGCGCGCGACTGGGAAAGCTATGACAGGATCGTCGAGACCCTGCGGCGGCTGGAGGACGACCAGACCCTGCTGGTGCAGTCGGGCAAGCCGGTCGGCGTGTTCCGCACCCATGCCGACGCGCCGCGCGTGCTGATCGCCAACTCCAACCTGGTGCCGCGCTGGGCGACCTGGGAGCACTTCAACGAGCTCGATAGGAAGGGCCTGGCCATGTACGGCCAGATGACCGCCGGCTCGTGGATCTATATCGGCGCCCAGGGCATCGTGCAGGGCACCTACGAGACCTTCGTCGAGATGGGCCGCCAGCACTATGCCGGCGATCTGTCCGGCAAGTGGCTGCTGACGGCGGGCCTTGGCGGCATGGGCGGCGCCCAGCCCCTGGCCTCGGTGTTCGCCGGCGCCTCGTGCCTGGCCATCGAGTGCCAGCCCTCGCGGATCGAGATGCGGCTTCGCACCGGCTATCTCGACAAGTCCACCGACAGCCTCGACCAGGCCCTGGCCTGGATCGAGCAGTCCTGCGCCGACAAGACCCCGATCTCGGTGGGCCTGCTGGGCAACGCTGCCGAGCTGCTGCCGCAGATGTTCAAGCGCGGGATCCGCCCCGACCTCCTGACCGACCAGACCAGCGCCCACGACCCGATCAACGGCTACCTGCCCGCCGGCTGGAGCCTGGACCAGTGGGCCGAGGCTAAGGAGCGCGATCCGGACAGCGTCAACCGCGCCGCCCGCGCCTCGATGGCGGTGCACGTCCAGGCGATGCTCGACTTCCAGGCCGCCGGCGTGCCGACCGTCGACTACGGCAACAACATCCGCCAGATGGCGCTGGAGGAAGGCGTGGCCAACGCCTTCGATTTCCCAGGTTTCGTGCCCGCCTATATCCGCCCGCTGTTCTGCCGGGGGATCGGCCCGTTCCGCTGGGCCGCCCTGTCGGGCGATCCCGAGGACATCGCCAAGACCGACGCCAAGGTGAAGGAGCTGATCCCGGACAATCCGCACCTGCACAACTGGCTCGACATGGCCGGCCAGCGGATCAAGTTCCAGGGCCTGCCGGCGCGCATCTGCTGGGTAGGCCTGGGCGACCGCCACCGTCTGGGCCTGGCCTTCAACGAGATGGTCGCCAAGGGCGAGCTGAAGGCGCCCGTCGTGATCGGCCGCGATCACCTGGACAGCGGCTCGGTCGCCTCGCCCAACCGCGAGACGGAAGCCATGATGGACGGCTCGGACGCGGTATCGGACTGGCCGCTGCTGAACGCCCTGCTCAACACCGCCTCGGGCGCCACCTGGGTGTCGCTGCACCATGGCGGCGGGGTGGGCATGGGCTTCTCGCAGCACTCGGGCATGGTCATCGTCTGCGACGGCACCGACGCGGCCGCCAGGCGCATCGAGCGCGTGCTGTGGAACGACCCGGCCACGGGCGTCATGCGCCACGCCGACGCCGGCTATGAGATCGCCAAGGACTGCGCGCGGGAGCACGGGCTGGACCTGCCGGGCATACTGTAAGTCGCCCAAGCCCTCCCCAAGGTCGTCATCCCGGAAAGCCCGCAGGGCTTATCCGGGACCCAGGGGCAGCCACACTGCGGCGGCCAAGTCCGCGGCGGCGAACCCAAGCGCCGCGCCCAGTCTCCTGGGTCCCGGCTCTACGCTGCGCTTCGGCCGGGATGACGATCGTTGTTGTGATGGAAGGTCAGAACATGCGCCTGCTCCCCGCCACCGACCGCACGCCTGCACCGTGGAAGAACGGCGGCGGGACGACATGGGAGATCGCCGTCCAGCCGCCGGGCGCGGACCTGTCCGCCTTCGACTGGCGGCTGAGCATCGCCGAAGTGGCGACCGCTGGTCCGTTCTCGGTGTTTCCCGGCGTCGACCGGGTGCTGACCGTGATCGCCGGCTCCGGCCTGCGGCTGACGATCGAGGGCCTCGGCGATGTCGTGCTCGACGAGACCTCACGGCCCCTGCCCTTCTCCGGCGACGCCCCGGCGGCCGCGACGCTCGACGGCGGGCCGATCCGCGACCTCAACCTGATGGTCCGGCGCGGCAGCTGGCGGGGCTCGGTTCGGCGCATCGACGGCGCGGAGACGATCACCGCCACGGCGCGGATCACCGTGCTGGTGGCGCTGGTCCCGGCGAAGGTAGACGACCAGATCCTGGCCGTCGAGGACGCGCTGATCGTCGATCCCGATGCAACCTTGACCATGGATGGGCGTTTGCTGCTGATCGGCCTCGATCCGGCCTGACCCTCGCGTCGGCAGGATCGATCCGTTGCGGAGCCCGGAATGACAAGCAGCCTCTATGTGACCTTCCGCGCCGGCGCGCTGGAAGCGGCCCTGCCGCAGGCGGCCGTGGCCGAGATCCTGCCGTTGCCGGAACTGGTCGCCGCGCCGGGCACGCCGCGCGTGCTGGCGGGCTTCGTCAATCTCGGCGGAGAGGCCGTGCCGGCCCTGGCCCTGGATCGCCTGCTGGAGTCCGAAGGCGGCGAGCCCGCCCCCGCCCTCTATCGCCACCTGATCCGCCTGCGGCCGCTGGCCGGCGCGCCGGCGGTGACCCTGCTGGTCGACCGCGTCACCGACGCCGCCGCCCACGCGCCCGACACCCAACCCGTCGAGGAGGCCGACAGCCTGGGCGGCTGCGTCGCCGAGACCGCCCTGATCGACGGCCGCCTGACGCCCGTCCTGTCGCCCGAGCACCTGCTGCTGGCCGAGGAGAAGGCGCGGCTGGACGAGTTCGCCCGCCGCGCGCAGGAACGCCTGGCCCAGTGGGAAAGCGCCCCCGCGTGAAACCGCCCCGGGCGGCCGCGCGGCCCCAGGCCTCGCGCCCATTGGCGCTGGCCGCGGACGAGCCGTTCCAGCGCCTGAAGCGGGCGGTGATCGCGCGCACCGGCCACCACTACTACGCCGACAAGGACGACGTGCTGTGGGACCGCGTGCAGCGGCGCCTGCTGGCCACCCGCGACCGCGACGTCACGGCCTATCTGCGCCGTCTCGACAGCGACGACGGCGAACAGGAATGGGCCGCGCTCGAGACCGAGATCACGATCGGCGAGACCTTCTTCTTCCGCTACGCCGAGCAGTTCACGGCCCTGCGCGAAACGATCCTGCCCGACATCCTGGAGCGCAAGGCCAAGGACAGGCGGATCCGCATCTGGAGCGCCGGCTGCGCCACCGGGGCCGAACCCTATTCCATCGCCATCCTGCTGTCGGAGATGCTGGGCGAGGCCATCAACGACTGGCGCATCTCGATCCTTGGCGGCGACATCAACGCCGCCTTCCTGGAGACCGCGCGCAAGGGCCAGTTCGGCCGCTGGGCGTTGCGGGCGGTCGGCGACGCCGATCGGGCCCAGTGGTTCACCGAAACGGCCCGCAACACCTGGACCCTGAAGAGCGCCTATCGCGGCTTCGTCCGGTTCGAGCGCCAGAACCTGCTCGACCTGCTGGGTCCCGCCCCGCCGCTGGAGCTGACCGAGTTCGACCTGATCCTGTGCCGCAACGTGCTGATCTACTTCCATCACGAGGTGGTCGAGCAGTTGGTCGGCGCGCTGGGAAGCCGGCTGGCGGCCGATGGCTGGCTGCTGCTGGGCCACGCCGAACCCAACCCCGCCTTCGGCAAGTTGCTGGACGTCACCCAACTGCCGGGCACAGTGGCCTATCGCCCGCTCGACCCGGAGCGGCCCGCGCAGCCGGGGCCCAGCTTCGAGGCCTTCGCCGCGCCGGAGCCCGAGCCCGCGCAACATCTCCATCTGGCCGAAGCGCCCTCGCCCCAGTGGCGACCCGCGCCGATCCCGACGCCTGTCCCCACGCCCGCCCCGCCGGCCGCCGACCTGGTGGAGACCGTTCGCCGCCTCGCCGACGGCGGCGACTACCTCGCCGCCGAGGCCGCCTGCCGGCAGGCCCTGGCGGTCGCGCCGGAGGACCCGGCCCTGCATCTGCACGACGGCCTGGTGCTGCGGGCGCTGGGGCGTCCCGGCCCGGCCGAGGCGGCGTTCAAGCGGGCGCTCTATCTCGATCGCGGCTTCGCCATGGCCCACTATCACCTGGGCCTGCTGCTGCTCGACCGGGGAAGGGCCAAGGCGGCCGCCCGCTCGCTGAAGACCGCCGCGCAAATCGCGGGAACCGTTCCGGCGGACACGCGTTTGGCCCACGGCGCAGGTCTGGACGCCGGCCAGCTGCGCAAGAGCGTCCGTCTGCTGCTGCAGTCGCTCGTGGGGGTTTGAAGAACGACATGAGTAAGGCCGACGCCGACCACGGCGACGGATTGGGGGGACTTTTGGACGATGCGCGCGCCCGGGCGATCCTGGCGGCGCGCACCCGTCGGCTGGCCGAGCGCCGGACCGCGCCCGAACCCGAAACGCCCCTCGAAGACGTGCTGCTGTGCCAGGCCGGCGCGGGCCTGTTCGCCCTGCCGCTGGCCGCGATCGAGCGCGTCACCCCGTTCGAGCCCCGCCGCCTGACCCCGGCCGGCGGGCGACCCGGCCTGCTGGGCCTGGCCAGCGTCGACGGCCGCCTGCGCCGCGTGCTCGACCTTTCCCGCCTGACCGGCGCCGCCCCGGCCGCGCCCGACGCCCCCGGCTTCCTCGTCGCCCTGCGCGGCGCGGGAAACCTCGCCCTGCGCGTCGACGCCGCGCCCGGCGCCGCCAAGATCATTCGCGAGACCTCCGGCGACGCCTTCGAGGGCGGCGTGCGGGGGATCGTCGCGCAAGGCCCCGGCGATCTGGCCGGCCGCACCGTCACCCTTCTCGACCTCGACGACCTCGTCGCCGACCACGTTTCCGCCGCCTTGGGGGCAAGAGCCTAGTGACCATCGCCAACCGCATCATCCTCGGCTTCGCGGCCGTCACCGTCCTGCTGCTGGGCGTGGGCCTGTTCGGCCTCGTCCAGATCGGCGTGGTCAAGGACACCACCGAGACCATCGTCACCCGCGACATGGCCGCCTCGCGCCAGATCGCCCAGATCCGCGCCTCGGCCAACGAGATGCGCGCGGCCAGCGACGCGGTGATCACCAGCTACCTGACCCGCTCGGCCGGCGGCGCGGGCGGCAACGAGGAAGACCCCGTCACCCGCTGGCGCCAGCGCGGCGTCGAGATCGACGCGGCCTTCGAAAAGGCCATCACCACGGCCCGCGACTATCGCGCCTCGGCCCTGTCGAGCGAGCGCGCCGAGTCCTGGCGCCGGATCGAGGACTACCTGACCCAGACCGCGGCCTCGTCGCGCCAGGGCCGGGCCGACACCGAAAACTTGTTCAACGCCATCCGCCGCAACGACAGCGCCGGCGTCGCCTCGGCCCAGACCGCCCTCGTGCAGCGTCGCGGCGAGTTCGGGCGTGGCCTGCAGGGCGCGGAGTCGGTGCTCGACGACGCCATCCTGACCGGCCAGCGCCGTATCAACGAGGTCTACAAGGTCAGCCAGGTCTCGATCATCGTCGCCCTGGTGGTGGCCTCGATCGTCGCCGGCGCGATCACCTGGGCCATCCGTGGCTCGATCGTCGGGCCGCTGGGCGCCTTCATGGGCTTCGTGGCCAAGGTCGGCGAAGGCGACCTGACCGGCCGCGCCGCCGCGGCCAGCACCGACGAGATCGGCAAGCTGGGCGGCACGCTCAACACCATGGTCGACGGCCTGGTCGTGCTGGCCCGCCAGAGCCGCGAGGCCACCGAGAACCTCAACGCCGCCACCGCCGAGATCCGCGCCTCCACCCAGGAGCAGGCCGCCAGCGTCGAGGAGCAGCTGGCCGCCGTGCAGGAGACCGCAGCCACCGTCGACGAGATCACCCACTCCGGCGCCCAGATCGGCAAGCGCGCCCAGGAGGTCATCGCCTCGGCCCAGGCCACCGCCCACACCAGCAACGAGGGCCTGCGCGCCGTCGACGAGACCGCCAAGGCCATGGACGCCATCCGCGAGCAGGCCGAGGCCGTCGCCGAGAACATCGTCGCCCTGTCGGAGAAGACCCAGGCGATCGGCGACATCATCGCCACCGTCAACGACATCTCCGAACGCTCGCACCTGCTGGCGCTGAACGCCGCGATCGAGGCCGCCTCGGCCGGCGAGAACGGCCGCAGCTTCGCGGTCGTGGCCTCGGAGATGAAGATGCTGGCCGACCAGGCCAAGGAAGCCACCACCCAGGTGCGCTCGATCCTCGGCGACATCCAGCGCGGCATCAACGCCTCGGTCATGCTGACCGAGGAGGCCGTCAAGCGCGTGGCCGCCGGCAAGGAGCGCACCGACACCACCCAGCGCACGATCACCGAGATCACCGGCCGCGTGCAGGAAAGCGTCCAGACCTTCCAGCAGATCGTCGCCTCGACCAACCAGCAGCAGCTGGGCATCGAGCAGGTGATGGGCGCGCTGCAGAACATCCGCCAGGCCAGCCAGCAGACCGCCGCCGGCACCCGCCAGCTGGACGAGGCCGCCGCCAACCTGTCGGACCTGTCGCGCCAGCTGCTGGCCCTGTCCGAACGCTATCGCACCTGATCGCCCTGTGCCCGATATCCGGCGACAGCTTCTGGCGGCGTTCGACCTCGAGCACCGCGAGCACCTCCAGGCGATCCGCCAGGCCATACCGGCCGGCGGCGAGGCTGACACGCGCGAGATATTCCGCCGCGCCCACAGCCTGAAGGGCGCGGCCCGGGCCGTCGACCTGCCCGCCGTCGAGGAGCAGGCCCACGCGCTGGAAAGCCTGTGCGCCGAGCTGATGGACGGCGCGCGCACGCTCGACGCCGATACGGTCGCGACGCTGGAAGGCCTGCTTGACGCTGTCGAGGACGCCGCCGCGGCGGCCTACGCCCCGCCCGCGCCCAAGCCCGCCGAGACCGCCGTCGCCACCTCGGCGCCCGAGGAGACGGTCGAGCTGGTGCGCATCGACGTCGAGGCCGTCGCCGGCCTGTCGCGCGCCATGCAGACCCTATCGGGCGACGTGCTCGACCACGGGGCCATCGACGAGGACCTGCGCCGCCTGGCCGCCGACGCCCGCAAGCTGGAACGCCGCTGGCGCGACGCCCGCTCCGCCGCCGGCCGCGTACGTGAGGTCGAGCAGGGCCTGAAGGACCTGTCGCGCGCCCTCAACGAGCTGTCGGTGCGCCGCGTGCGGGCCGGCTGGGCGCTGGACCAGGGCCTGTCGGACCTGCGCAGCCGCGTGGAGAAGATCAGCCAGGCCCCGGCCGAGACCGTGTTCGGCGGCTTTTCCTCGATGGTCCGCGACATCGCCCGCGAGGCCGGGGTTTCCGTCGACGTCCGCGTCAGCGGCCTGGAGACCCGCGCCGATCGCCGGGTGCTGCAGGCGCTGAAGGACCCGGTGATGCACCTGCTGCGCAACGCCGTCAGCCACGGCCGCGAGGCGCCGCAAGCCCGTGAGGCCGCCGGAAAGCCCGAACGCCTGACCGTGGTTATGGCCGTCTCGGCCGCCAGCGGCCGGCTGCGCGTCGAGATCGCCGACGACGGCCCCGGCCCCGACCTCGTCAGGCTGGAAGCCGCCGCCGTCGACAAGGGCCTGATGTCGCCGCGCCCCGAAGGCGCGCCCGCCCCCACGCCCGAGGAACTGCTGGCCCACGCCTTCGCGCCGGGCGTCTCCACCGCGCAGGGCGTGGACCGCCTGGCCGGACGCGGCATGGGCCTGTCGGTGGTCGCCGAAGCCGTGCGCAAGCTGCGCGGCGAACTGCGCCTGACCGCCGGCCGCCCGTGGGGGGCGCGCGTGGTGCTGTCGACCCCGCTGTCGGCGGCCCGCCAGTCGCTGCTGTTCGTCGACATCCAGGGCCGCCAGGCCGCCCTGCCCTCGCTGGGCGTGCGCCGACTGTTGCGCCTGGACGCCACCACGCTGGAAACGGTGGAAGGACACCCGGCGGCACGGATCGCCATCGACGGGGACGACGTTATCGTCCCAATGGTTCCGCTTTCCGCTCTCCTGACCGGCGTCGCCGCCGAAGTTCCCGTACATGCCGGCGCGGTGTCCGCCGTGCTGCTCAGCCACGGCCGCCGCCACGTGGCCCTGGCCGTCGACGCCCTGTGCGACGTGCGCTCGGCCCTGGTCGAGGACCTGGACGCCGACGATCTCGACGCCGACCTGATCGCCGGCGCGGTGCAGCTCGACGACCAGGCTCCCGCCCTGGCGCTCGACCCCGACGCCCTGGTACGCCGCTGGCTGCGCGACCAGCGCCATCTGGCCGCCGGCGGCCTTGGCTTTGCGGAAAGCGCCGACGAGGCCGAGGAAGCGATCCGCACGATCCTGGTGGTCGACGACTCCATCACCACCCGGACGCTGGAGAAGAGCATCCTGGAGGCCCAGGGCTATCGCGTGCTGCTGGCGGTCGACGGCCTGGACGCCCTGAACCTGCTGCGCTCGGGCCAGGCGATGATCGACCTGGTGGTGGCCGATATCGAGATGCCGCGCATGGACGGCTTCTCGCTGCTGCAGGCGGTGAAGGCCGACGCGGCCCTGGCCGCCACGCCGGTGATCCTGATGACCTCGCGCGCCGACGCTGCGGACGTGCGCCGGGGCCTCGATCTGGGCGCCGAGGCCTATATCACCAAGCAGAAGTTCGACCAGCGCGAGCTGCTGGCCGCCATCGGGCAACTGCTGTGAAGGCGTCGGGCAAGCCTGTGCGGGTGATGATCGTCGAGGATTCGATGGTCGTGCGCACCCTGCTGACCCACATCGTCCAGCGCGACCCGCGCCTGACCGTGGCCGCCGCCGTCGCCTCGGCCGAGGAGGCCCTGGCCTGCATCGGCCAGGTGAAGCCCGACGTGATCTCGATGGACATCCGCCTGCCCGGCATCGACGGGCTGGAGGCCACGGCGCGGATCATGTCGGACCACCCGACCCCGATCGTCGTCATCGCCGACGCGGTCGAGGACGCCTCGCTGAAGATTTCGATGAACGCCCTGCGGGCCGGCGCCCTGACGGTGGTGGAAAAGCCCGTGGGCCTGGCCACCGACGGCTACGAGCGGCTGGCCGACACCATCTGCACCCAGCTGTACATCATGAGCAGCGTGCCGGTGATCCGCCGCCGGGCCATCGGCGGGGCCGCCCGCGCCCCGCGCGAGACCACGCCGCCTTCGCCCTCCGCCGACTTCCAGGATCTCGGCTACCTGGCCCTGGCCGCCTCGACCGGCGGGCCGCCGGCCCTGGCCCGGGTGCTGGACGCCCTGCCGGCCGACTTCCCCGCCCCGGTCCTGATCGTCCAGCACATGGGCGCGGCCTTCATGGAAGGCTTCGCCAACTGGCTGGACGGGCTGTCGCCGCTCCGCGTCGCCCTGGCCAAGGACGGCGAGCTCGCTCTCCCCGGCCGAGCCTATGTCGCCCCCGGCGACCGCCACCTGACCCTGACGCCCGGCGGCGTGCTGCGCCTGTCGAGCGCCGCCCCGGTCAGCGGCCAGCGGCCCTCGGCCACGGTGCTGTTCCAGTCGCTGGCGCGGTCGGTGGGCTCGCGCACGGCGGCGGCCCTGCTGACCGGCATGGGCGAGGACGGCGCCAAGGGCCTTTCCGAACTGCGCGCGGCCGGCGGCTTCACCATCACCGAGCACGAGAGCAGCGCCGTGGTCTACGGCATGCCCGCCGCGGCCGTGAAGCTGGGCGCGGCCCGCGCCGTGCTCGGCCTCGACCTGATCGGCCCCCGCATCGCCCAGCTGGCCAGGCGGAGGGAGGACGCATGACCGCGTCGGTCCTGGTCGTCGAGGATTCCGAGACCCAGGCCCTGCGCCTGCGCGGCCTGCTGGAGGCCGAGGGCTTTTCGGTGTCGTGCGCGACCAGCGGCGAGGCGGCGCTGGAGCACCTGAACGCCCACCTGCCCGACCTGATCGTCGCCGACTTCCACCTGCCGGGCATGGACGGCCGCGAGCTCTCGCGCCAGATCCGCCTCAACGGCCGCACCCGCGCCCTGCCGGTGCTGATGCTGACGGGCGCCCGCGAGAGCGACCTGGAACGCCAGGGCCTGGAAAGCGGCGCCGACGCCTATGTCGCCAAGTCGGCCGACCCCAAGGTGGTTATCGTGCGGCTGAAGGCGCTGCTGCGCCGGGCCAAGGCCGAGAGCGCCGTTCCCAAGGCCTCCGAGCCCTTCCGCCGCGCCCGGGTGCTGGTCGCCCATCCCAGCGCCACGCTACGCCTGCGCCTGGGGCACCTCCTGGAGCACGACGGCTACGAGGTGGCGACGCTGGACCGGCTGGACCCCGACGCGCTCGCCCTCGACGGCGAACTGGACGGCGTGGTGGTGGGCGTGCGCGGCGGCGATCGCGACGACCTGGCCCTGCTGGCCGCGCTGGACGCCCGTCGCGCACGCCTCCCCGCCCCCTTCCAGCTGCTGGCCTTCGGCGGCGAGGAAAGCGACCGCGATCTGCTGACCGACGCCCTGGAGGCCGGCGCCGACGACGTCGTGCCCGCCTCGGCCAATGACGAGGTGGTGCGCGCCCGCGTCCGCGCCCAGCTGCGCCGCAAGCTGATGGCCGACGAGGCCCGTCGCAGCGCCGGCGAGACCCGCGCCCAGGAACTGGCGCTGGCCCGCGCCGAGGCCCGCGCCGCCGTCGCCGACGACCTGGCCAGCGCCAACCGCCAGCTGAAGGACGCGCAAGGCCAGCTGGTCCAGGCCGCCAAGATGGCCTCGCTGGGCGAACTGGTCGCCGGCATCGCCCACGAGATCAACAACCCCCTGGCCTTCCTGCTAGGCCACCAGGACACCGTCGAGCGCCTGATCGCCGCGGCCGCCGACGAGACCCCCTCCCCCGGCCTGGACAAGGCCAGGGCGCGCCTGGCCTCGATGCGGGTGGGCATGAAGCGGATCCAGGACCTCGTGCTGAACCTGCGCAAGTTCTCGCGTCTGGACGAAGGCGACCGGCACGTGCTGGACGCCGCCGACTCCATCGAAACCGTGCTGGCCCTGCTGACCCACAAGCTGGGCGACGGCATCGAGGTGCGCCGCGCCTACGCCGCCCGCAACACCCTGGAGGGCTCGCCGGCCCTTCTGAACCAGGTGGTGATGAATATCGTCGGCAACGCCGCCGACGCTCTGGGCGGCTCCAACGGCGGCCGGGGCGTGATCGCCATACGCACCCGCGACGACGGCGGCGACTTCGTCATCGTGGTCGAGGATTCCGGCCCAGGCGTGCCGCCCGACCTGCGCGACCGCATCTTCGAGCCGTTCTTCACCACCAAGCCCGTGGGCGCCGGCACGGGCCTGGGCTTGGCCATCGCCTACAACGTGGTGCGCGCCCACGGCGGCGGGATCGTCGTCGACCAGGGCGACCTGGGCGGCGCCCGCTTCACCATCACCATCCCGCCCCCTGTCACCGACGGAGAAGGCCGATGATCGCTTCCGGGAGCGAACGCCCGACGATCCTCGTCGTCGACGACGAGCCCGACATCCTGGTCGCGCTGGAGGACCTGCTGGAGGACCGCTATCGCGTCCTGACCAGCAACGCCCCGGGCAAGGCCCTGGACATCCTGGCCCAGGAGCCGTCGGTCGCCCTGATCCTGTCGGACCAGCGGATGCCGGGCCTGACCGGCGACCAGTTCCTGGCCGCCGCCCGCTCGATCAGCGACGCCGACTCCGTCCTGCTGACCGGCTATGCCGACCTGTCGGCCGTGGTCTCGGCTCTGAACCTGGGCGGCGTCAGCGGCTACATCGCCAAGCCGTGGGAGCCGGAGGCCCTGCGCGCCGCCGTCGCCGCCGGCGTCGAGCGCACCCGCCTGCGCCGCGCCCTGCGCACCGAGCAGGCCCTGCTGCGCGGCCTGATGGACAGCATCCCCGCCGTCATCGCCTTCAAGGACGCCCAGGGCCGGGTCGTGCGCACGAACGCTTCGAGCGACCACCCCTTCGCCGACGCACCGCAGGCCGCCGACGCCCTGGCCGCCGGCCAGCCGGTGCAGGTGATCGAGGAAGAGGCCACCCTGGCGGGTCCGGTGTGGACCGAACGCCAGTACGTGCCGCTGCGCGACGAGGCCGGCCACCTGCTGGTCATCGAGCGCGACGTCACCGACCAGAAGGTCGCCGAGATCCGCCTTCGCCAGGCCGACAAGCTGCAGGCCCTGGGCACCCTGGCCGGCGGCGTCGCCCACGACTTCAACAACCTGCTGACCGCCATCCTCGGCAGCCTGGAGCTGGCCGGCCGCCGCCTGCCCGACGCCGACAAGGTGCGGCGCTATCTCGACAACGCCAGCCTGGCGGCGCGCAAGGGCGCGGCCCTGACCCACCGCCTGCTGGGCTTCAGCCGCCAGCAGGAAAGCCAGCCCAAGGTGGTCGACGTGGCCGACACCCTGATGGGCATGGACGCCATACTGGCGCGCACCCTGGGCGGGTCGGCCCGGATCACCTGGGACCTGCCGGAAGACCTGTGGTCGGCGCATGTCGAGCCCGACCAGCTGGAGCTGGCGGTGCTGAACCTGTCGGTCAACGCCCGCGACGCCATGCCCGACGGCGGGGTGATCACGATCAGCGCCCGCAACCTGGCCATGGCCGGCGAGACCTCGCGCCACGACCTGCCCGACGGCGACTACGTGCTGGTCACCGTGCGCGACACCGGCGAGGGCATCAGCCCCGAACTGATGGCGCGGATCTTCGAGCCGTTCTTCACCACCAAGCCGGTGGGCAAGGGCACGGGCCTGGGCCTTTCGATGGTCTACGGCTTCGCCCAGCGCTCGGGCGGGGCGATCGACATCGATAGCCAGCCCGGCGAGGGCACGGCCGTGAACCTCTACCTGCCGCGCGGCTCGGGCGACTGCGGTCCGGGCGAAGATTGCGCGCCGGCCGAACAGGCGCTCGACAAGCAACCTTCGCGCAGCGTGCTGGTGGTCGACGACGACCCCACCGTGCGGGCCGTGACCGTGGCCATGGTCCGCGACCTGGGCCACCGGGTGATCGAGGCCGAGGACGGCGAGCAGGCCCTGCGCAAGGTGGCCGACGTCCGGCCCGACCTGATGATCGCCGACTTCGCCATGCCCGGCATGACCGGCGTGGAGCTGGCCAGGGCGGCCAAGGAGCTGTCGCCCGGAATTCGGGTGATCCTGGTCACCGGCCACGCCGACGTCACGCCCGATCGCACGGACCTGTCGCTGGTGCGCAAGCCCTTCGAGAACAGGGAACTGGCCGACCGTATCCGCTCAGTCCTGGCCGGCGCGTAGCGTCGAGCTGTATCAATGTTCGATTGAATCTCGGGCGCGCAGCTTGAGCATATCCAAGCACATGCGCGTCGTCCTGACGCAGTAGGCCCGCCTTTTCATCGCCTTATCTGAATGGTTAACGACGCCCGTGGCGCGCTGAACGCCCCACGACGCGAAACGATCCATAGGATGGCGAAATGCATTTTCCGGCGCTGAAGAAGCTTCCTCCCCAGGCGCGGATCGCCCTGGGTCTGACGGTGCTCTTCGCGCCGATGGCGGGTCTGGCGATGGAAAGCCCGCACGTGAACCGCGGTCCCCGGCCGGCGGTTCAGGCCCTGCTGAACAAGCTTGACGAGGCCCCGCCCCAGCCGGTGCGCATGGAGACGGTCTGGAGGGGCGCCGACGTCGACGGCGACGGCGCACCCGACTTCGCCAACCCCACGGGCGCGGCCCCGCGCGAGCATGACGACTTCGGCAACGGCGCCTTCGGCGCCCGCCGCGACGGCGGCTCGCGCAAGCACGAGGGCGTCGACTACGTCGCCGTCGCCGGCCAGGCCGCCAAGGCCCCGATGTCTGGCTACGTGACCAAGATCGGCTACGCCTACGCCGACGCTCCCGACCTGCGCTTCGTCGAGATCACCAACCCGGCCCTGGGCTACGTCGCCCGCGCCTTCTACGTCGACCCCGACGTCGAGGTCGGCCAGACCATCCGCCTGGGCCAGGTCATCGGCCACGTGGCCAGCCTGCAGAAGCACTATCCCGGCATCACCGACCACGTGCACCTGGAAGTCATCAAGCCCGGCGGTCGGCGGATCAACGCCGCGGCGCTGATCCAGCCGAAGCTGGTGGTTGCGGCTTAGGCTTCGGCCGATCTTTCAAACCGTAAAACCCCCGCGGAAGCGGGGGCCCAGGCGTTTTATCGTCTAGCGCCCCGCGTTTCAGAAAAAGCCTAGGTCCCCGCTTCCGCGGGGATTTTACGGAAGAAACGAGCGCTCTCTTACTTCCCCTCGTCCGCGTAGATCGCCGTGCCCCGGCCCTTGGCGCTGGCCCAGCCGCGGTACATGCCCGAGCTGTTCATCGGGAAGGCGACCTCCCCTTTGCCGTTCATGGTGATCATGCCGCCGTCGCCGCCGATATCGCCGATGGCCTTGATGGTGGCGTCGCCGGCGGTCTTCAGGTCCTCGCCCTTCCAGGCGATGCGGGCGCAGACCTGGTGGGCGGCGCTGGTGCGGATGAAGTATTCGCCCGAGCCCGTGGCCGAGACCGCGCAGACGCCGTCCTGGGCGTAGGTCCCGGCGCCGATGATCGGGGAGTCCCCGATGCGGCCCCACTTCTTGCCGACCATGCCGCCGGTCGAGGTCGCCGCCGCCAGATGGCCCTTGGCGTCGATCGCCACCGCGCCGACCGTGCCGTAGAGGTGGGTCGGATCGAGGGCCGCCTTCTGCTTGGCCCGCCAGGCCTCAAGCTGCTTCCAGCGCTCCTCGGTGCGGAAGTAGGACGGATCGACCTGCTCCAGGCCCTGCTCGACCGAGAACCTGTCGGCGCCCTCGCGGGCCAGCATCACGTGCGGCGACTTCTCCATCACCGCCCGGGCCAGGCTGATCGGGTGCCTGGTGCGGGTGACGCCCGCCACGGCGCCGGCCTTGAGGGTCGCGCCGTCCATGATCGAGGCGTCCAGCTCGTTCTTGCCGTCGGCGGTGAAGACCGCGCCCTTGCCGGCGTTGAACAGCGGGTTGTCCTCCAGCACCTTCACCGCCGCCTCGACGGCGTCGAGGCTGGAGCCGCCCTTCTCGAGCACGTCCGAACCCGCCTTCAGCGCCGCGTCGAGGCCGGCGCGATAGGCCGCGTCCTTCTCGGGCGTCAGGCTGCCCCGGTTGATCACCCCCGCCCCGCCGTGAATGGCCAGCGACCAGTCGGCCGCGAAGGCGGCGGGCGCGGCGGCGAGCGAAGCCGCGAGCGCGGCGGCGGCGATGAACTTGGACATGGACGACTCTCCGGGGGATCTCGGCGGGATAAGAGCATCTTCGCGGCGGCGTTTCACTGGCGCTTAAGGCGAAGCTCGCTCTAAGGTCGCGCCATGATCGGCAACGTCGTGCATCGTATGGGTCCCGCGCCGCGCTCGCTCGCGGCGGCGGGCTGGCTGGCCACGTGGTCGGTGTTGGTGGGCCTCTGGCTGATGTTCAGGCCCTGGCCCTATCCGCTGGTCATGACCCTGGCCGCCCTGACGCCCTGGTCGGCGGTCTGGCTGGCCTGGCGCGACCCGGAACTGTCGCTGTTTGAAGCCCGCGACAGGCCGGGCTCGGGCAATCTCACCCTGGTCTTGCTGGCGCCCTCCCTCGCTCTGGGCGCCACGAGCCTGGACCAGCACTTCATGGATTTCGGAGGCCTTCTGGCCGCCGCCGGCGTCCTTGGAGCGGTGTTCTGGACCGCGGTGGTGATCGCCGACACCCATGGACGGAGCTGGGGGGCGATGGCTGTCGCGGCGATCATCGCCTTTGCCTGGGGCTGGGGCGTCGTGACCACTGTCGACCTCCTTGCCTCTCGCAACGACTTCACCATCGTCGAGGGCGTGGTGGAGGACGCGATCTGGCCGAGCCGCGGCAGCCCCAGTCTCAACGTCAGCGCAACGGTGAACGGACGGCGCGAGACCTTCGACGACCTGAACGTGACCCGCGCGGTCTACGGCCTGCACCCCGTCGGAACCTCGATCTGCATCGAGATCCACAAGGGGCTGCTGGGCTCGCGCCACGCCTACGCCGTGACCTGCCCGCTGGTCTGAAACGACGAAAGGCCCGGCGTCACCGCCGGGCCTCATTGAAGTCGCCGATGCGACCCTACTTGCGGGTCAGCACCACCGGCTTGCCGTCGTACTCCACGGTGAGGTCGGCCTCGGCGTCGAAGTCGGTGGGCTTGGCGCCCTTGCCGATGAAGCGGACCTTGAAGGTGCGCGTCTCGACCAGGCCCTTGAACCCGCCCGAGCGGGCGCCGATGGTCACCCGGCCGCTGGCGTCGTCGTAGGAGATCGGCGTGCGGGCCCAGGCGCCGCGGGCGTAGCCGTTGGACAGGCCGTCGTCTTCGTAGAGCTCGTACTTGCCGTCCTTGCCGGTGAACACCAGCAGGGTGATCGGCGCGTCGGGCTTTTCGCCGACGTACTGCTGGACGACCGTGGTCGGCACGATGGCGCCGGCCTTCACGAACAGCGGCATGCGGGCCAGCGGCGCGTCGGCCTTGACCGTCTGGCCGCCCTTGAAGGCCTTGCCGGTCTCGAAGTCGTACCAGGTCCCGGCGGGCAGGTAGACGCCCCGCGAGCGGGCCTTGAAGGCGGTGACCGGCGCGACCAGGAAATCCTGGCCGAACAGGTACTGGTCGTCGACGTTCCGGGCCTTGGCGTCGGTCGGATAGTCCATCACCAGGCCGCGCATCATGCTGCCGTCGCGGTGATAGGTGTCGGCCGCCAGGGTGTAGACGTAGGGCATCAGCCGGTAGCGCAGCTCGTCATACCAGGCCAGCGACGCGTAGACCTCGCTGCCCTGGTCGGCCAGCTCGTAGATTTCGCGGAACGGCAGCTCGCCGTGGCTGCGGAACAGCGGGCTGAAGGCGCCGAACTGGAACCAGCGCAGGTTCAGCTCCTGCCACTCGGCCCAGTGGGCGGGATCCTTGGTCTCGTAGCGCTTCTCGACCGAGAAGCCGCCGATGTCGGTGGTCCAGTTGGGAATGCCCGACATCGACAGGTTCACGCCGGCCGATATCTGGTCGCTGAAGTCGTCCCAGCGGGCCACGACGTCGCCGCTCCACACCGCCGAGGCGTTGCGCTGCAAACCACCGAAGCCCGAGCGGGTCAGGATGAACGGGCGGACGTCCGGATTGTCCTTGATCTCGCCCTCGTAGACGCCGCGGGTGTGCTCCAGGGCGTAGCTGTTGAAGTACTCGGCGCCGGGACCAAGCGCCGTCGGGCTCATGCGCAGGGTGCGCTCGGGCACGTCGACATTGGAGTGCAGGTCGGGTTCGGAGGCGTCCATCCACCAGGCGTCGACGCCATAGACCTTCAGGTCGCGCTTGACCTGCTTCCAGTAGATGTCGCGGGCTTCTTGGCTATAGGGGTCGTAGAACGAGTTCAGGTAGCCGGGACCGACCCAGTCAAGCGCGCCCTGCTCGATGTTGCGCTTGTACATGTGTCCCTTGGCGTCCAGCTCCTTGAAGTTGTCCGTGGTCGGATAGAACTTCGGCCAGATCGAGATCATGAAGTGGGCGTTCATCCCATGGATGTCGTCGACCATCTTCTGCGGGCTCGGGAAACGCGTTTCGTCGAACTTGTGCGTGCCCCACTCGGGGTCTTTCCAGTAGCGCCAATCCATGACGATGTTGTCGAGCGGCAGGCCGCGCTTGCGGTACTCCTTCACCACGCCGACGATCTGGTCCTGGGTCTCGTAGCGCTGGCGCGACTGCCAGAAGCCATAGGCCCAGCGCGGCATCATCACCGCCGAGCCGGTCAGGTCGCGATAGCCCGAGACGACCTGATCCAGGTCGTCGCCGCCGATGTAGTAGTAGTCGATGGCCTTGCCGACCTCGGAGGTCAGTTGCAGCGAATGTCGGTCGGCCGCCGGCATCGGGTCGTTGTGCAGCAGGCCGATATAGCCGTCGTCGGGCGTCCACTCGACGCGAACCTTGTGCTTCTTGCCCGACGTCAGCTTGGCGTCGAAGTTGTGGTACCAGGGGTTCCAGTTCTGCCGCCAGCGGTCGATGACCAGCTGGCCGTCCAGCCACACCTTGGCGTAGCCGCTGGAATAGAGCTTGAAGTTGTGCTCGCCGGCCTTGTCGGTCTGGACGAAGCCTTCCCAGGTCACGGTCTGGCCCGGCAGGTTCTTCTTGTTGGCGTCCTGCAGTTCGGCCGGCCAGTTGGGCAGGTCCTTGAGGAAGCGGTAGTCGATGTCCTTCTCGACCCGCGTCACCTTCAGCTGGCCGTTCTGGTAGTACTTGGCCGTGAAGCCGCCCACCTTGCCGTCGGCGTCGAAGACCTTCAGGTCGCGCGAGGCGACGTCGTAGGGGATCGGATTGCCGAAGCGGGTGATCGAGTTGTTGTCCCACAGCAGGCCGTAGCCCTTGGACGACAGCAGCATCGGCACGGCAATGGCGCGATTGTACTGCAGCAGTTCGACGTCGCGGCCATTGTAGTTCATCTGGCCGTTCTGGTGCTGGCCCAGGCCATAGAAGGCCTCGTCCGTACCCGGATTGAACTGCTGGCGGACGGCGTAGAAGTCCTGCCCCTCGACCTTCACCGGCGTGAAGGCGCCGCGGTCGCGCTCGGCCAGCACCTTGGCGCCCTTGGCGTCTAAGAAGTCGACCGTGCCGTCCTTCAGCGAGACCTGCGCGGTGGCCTTGGCCGTCTTCAGCGTCAGCAACCCGCCATTCTCGTCGACCGTGAAACCGCTCGCCACCGGCTTGGCCGTGACCATCAGACTGGGCGGCGCGTCGAAGCTGTCGGTCGGCGAGGCGGTGACGTGGATGATCCGCTCGCCCATCACCTGCAGCCGCACCTTCTTGGCCGGGCCGGAAGCGGGGGTGACGACCACGCCGTCGGCGGTCTTCTCGAAGCCGCCGTCGAGGGCGAAGGCGCTGGTCGAGGCCAGCAGGGAGAGGGCCAGGCCCGCATAGAGGCTGCGCATGTCTTCGTTCTTCCCTGTTCTCGTTCTTTTGTTGGGGCGAAACCCTCGTCCTTCGACAGGCTCAGGGTGAGGTTTTCAAGTTGGAGGCCGCGCCATGATCCTCATCCTGAGCTTGTCGAAGGACGAGGATCACGCGCCGGCCAAGGACTTCAGTAGGTCGCCAGCTTCACCTTCAGGATCTGGGGCAAGGTGGTCAGGTTCAGGCCGTAGTCGACCTGGTCGCCGTTCCACACGCGGTCGAACACCCACTGCCCCGCCTCGTCGAAGTGGCCCTCCTCGACCCGCGAGACCATGAACCGCTCGTTCTTGGCCGAGCCGAAGGTCAGGCGGGCGCGATAGCCGGTGATCAGGAACTCGTCGGGCGCCAGTTGGGCGATCAGCGCGCCGGCGTCGGGCACTTCGCGGTCGGGCTGCTTCTCGGCCTTGGCCATCCAGGGGGCCTCGATCGAGCCGAACTGCCACTCGCCGTAGGTGACGCGGACGTTCCAGCGGCCGCCCAGCTCGACGGTCTCGGGCTTGCCGCCCTCCTGCTCGCCCACGCCCCAGACCTTGCCCTCGTAGGACAGCCGGGCCCACTCGCGGGCCATCGGGGCCAGCAGCCGGTAGTGGACCGCGAAGTTCTCGATCGCCTTGGCGTCGATCGTCTTGGCCCCCAGCGGGTAGTTGGAATAGCCGGTGTAGTCGATTCCGAACGGGGCGAAGCCGATGCCCTGGTGACCCAGCACGTCGTAGATGTAGCGGGCATAGGCCTTGTCGCTGCCGATCTCGGGCACGAACAGGGCGTTGTCCGGGCGGCCGTACTGCTGCAGCGTCTTACGGACCTTCTCGCTCTCGCGCATGTAGATGTCGGGCGCCAGGGCGTCGATCGACGGCGCGGCGGCCTTCCAGATATCGAGCACGTTCCAGGTCGGGCCGCCCGACGAGTAGGTGAACGGGTCCTGGTCGTTGAAGGGGTCGCGCAAGGCGGCGTTGACGTACATCGGCAGCGGCAGCACCTGTTTGCCGGCGGCGGCGATCTCGTCGACGTAGCGGCCGATCGACCAGGCGTAGAAGAACTCGTCGGCGTCCTTGCCGAACACTTCCTTCCAGGTCCCCGGCTTCTTGTTCAGGGCCTTGATCAGGTCCTTCGGGACCGGGCCGTCGAAGACCTTCTGGGCGGTCGGCGAATAGTCGCGGACGGCGCTGTAGGCCCCGACCTCGTTCTCGGGCTGGACCATGATCACGGTGTGGTCCGGATCGTTGGCCTTGATGAAGCGCATCAGCTCGACGAAGGCCTTCTTGTCGGCCTCCAGCGTCGTGCGGAAGTGCGGCGACAGCGAGTTCTTGACCTCGCCCTTGCCGTTGATCAGCCGCGGGAAGCGCTTGTTGTCGAGCTTGACCCACGCCGGAGCGTATTGCGGGCCGTTGTTCTTCCAGGTGGCGAACCACAGGATCACCAGCTTGGTGTCGTTCTCGCGGGCCTGCTTGAGCAGAAGGTCGAGATAGGAAAAGTCGAACTTGCCCTCGACCGGCTCGATCTGCTCCCAGGCGATCGGGATTTCCAGGGTGTTGGCGTGCAGGGCCTTCACGGCCGGCCACACCTTGGGCATCTGCGAGGGATAGTTGGCCGCGTTGTTGGCCTGGACGCCCAGCATCAGGAACGGCTTGCCATCGACCATCAGCGCATGCTTGCCGTCCTTGGTCACCAGCCTGGGCAGTTGGCCCTGGGCGAAGGCGGGCGCGGCGACGGCCAGGCTGAGGATCGCGCCCAGGGCGGCGAAGCCGTGCTTCCGGCCAGGCTTCCGATAAGACGTCACGCGAGAACCTCCATGCTGGCGAACCGGTCGGAACCTATGCCTGCATCGATCGCCTTCGGCGGGAAGTAAGCGCTGTCAATCAGGATGGACATCCCCTCGCCTCCTCCCGTTCCGGCGGTCGCGCGAGAGACTTCAGCCCCGCCAACTCGTTACCGCTACCATTCTTATAAATAGGACAATTAGCCGAGGCGGCCGCGATTGCAACCGGTTTTCACGGCGAGGCGCAGGCGGCCGGAACCCGACAAACCTTTGTAACAATTGCGGAAAAGGCAAAAAAATCCGCGCATCGCCCGCAGGAGGCGATGCGCGGTTGAAAAGACTCGCGCGAGACCGGGGAGGTGGTTCGCGCGGCGCGCTGGCAAACCTCGCAAGAGGATCGCACGGCCGGGCAGTCGCTTTCGCGACCTCGGCGCCA
The DNA here is from genome assembly GCA_001449105.1 of Caulobacter vibrioides. GTDB lineage: Bacteria > Pseudomonadota > Alphaproteobacteria > Caulobacterales > Caulobacteraceae > Caulobacter > Caulobacter vibrioides_C. The sequence continues at coordinate 47,580 of LNIY01000013.1, forward strand.
CGGTCAAATATGTATAATCATACAAATGAATGCGCAAGAGACTTGATAGCGTTGTCAGCCCATTTTTTGCGTCGTCGCGCCCGGGCGCGGCAATCTTGGGCGATGAAGGCCTCGTAAGCGGGCATGCCTGGGCGGCGATCATGCCCCCTCCCCCTTTCCGGCTTCAGCCCAGGGGCGGCGCGGCGCAGTGGCGTGCGATGAAGGCCGCCTGCGTGGGCATCGACTGGGCCGTATGCCGGATCAGCGCCCGCCGTTGATCCATCAGGCGGCGCAACTCGGCCTCGGGGATGCGGTCGGCCAGCGGGTCGTAGGCCTCGGGCACGACGCCCAGGCCGTTATAGATCGAGATCCAGCTTGGCCGCGCGAAGCCGTCGCCCTCCAGGATCGCCACGTGGCCGCGCGCCTTGTAGAGCGCGATCTTGGCCTGCAGGCTGTCGGGCAGTTCGACCTCCCGCACCTGCCGCCACATCGGCTCGTCCCGCTGGTTGATGCAGTAGTGCAGGATGATGAAGTCGCGGATGCGCTCGTACTCCTGGGCCGAGACGCGGTTGAACTCGGCCGCCAGCAGCGGGTCGCAGCGGCGGTCGGGGAAGAACTCCAGCAGCCGCGCGACGCCGTTCTGGATCAGGGCGATCGAGGTCGACTCCAGCGGCTCCAGGAAGCCGCCCGACAGGCCCACGGCCACGACGTTGCGGTCCCAGAACTTCTTGCGACGGCCGGCCAGGAAGCGCAGCGGGCGGGGATCGTCCAGCGCCTCGCCGTCCAGGTTTTCCATCAGGGTGCGGGCGGCGCGCTCGTCGTCGACGAAGGCGCTGGAATAGACATAGCCGTTGCCGGTGCGGTGCTGCAGCGGGATGCGCCACTGCCAGCCGGCCTCCCGCGCGGTCGAGCGGGTGTAGGGCGTCAGGCCGTCGCCGCCCGTCCTGCACGGCACGGCCAGGGCGCGGTCGCACGGCAGCCAGCGCGACCAGTCCTCGAAGCCGGCCTTCAGCGTCCCTTCGATCAGCAGGGCGCGGAAGCCCGAGCAGTCGACGAACAGGTCGCCCTCGACGCGGCGACCGTCGTCCAGCACCACCGCCTCGACGAAGCCGTCCTGCCCGCGCACGGCGACGTCGACGATCCGCCCCTCCGTGCGGGTCACGCCCCGCGCCTCGGCGTAGCGGCGCAGGAAGGCGGCATAGAGCCCGGCGTCGAAGTGATAGGCGTAGGCGTAGTCGTGCAGCGGCGAGCGCGGATCGGGACTGGGCGGGATGAAGCGGTTCAGCAGCCCCGCCGCCGTGGGCAGCGACCAGTCCTCCAGGCCGCCGGTCTCGCCCAGCGCCCGCAGGCGCCGCCACAGCTGGTGGGCCTGAACGGCCGCGTGGTCGGCGCCGAAGTCGCCGAAGCCGTGGAAGTAGCGATGGCCCACCCGGCCCCAGTCGCGGAAGTCGATGCCCAGCTTGAAGCTGGCCTGGGTGGCGCGGATGAACTCGACCTCGTCGAGACCCAGCTTTTCGTTGAAGTTGCGGATGGTCGGGATGGTGGCCTCGCCGACGCCGACCGTGCCGATGACCTCGGACTCCACGACCTCGACCGCCACCGCGTCGCTGGCCAGCAGCCGGCCGAACGCCGCCGCCGCCATCCAGCCGGCGGTGCCGCCGCCCACGACCACGACCTTGCGAATGCGCTGGTCCATCACCGTCCCTCCCCCGGGGGCCTTTCATATGCGGCCCCAAAAACAGAAAAGCCCTCCGACGGCCCCGACCAGCATGTGGTCCGGATCGTCGGAGGGCCCTCGTCTTCGTCAGTCAGACCAGCTTAGAAGCTGGCGCGCAACGCCACGGCGACGCGACGGTCGGTCTCCACCCAGTTGTAGGGGGCGACGCGGTCGGGGTTGCCGACCTCGAGCACGGTGCGTTCCTTGAGGATGTTGGTCGCCTGGACGCCGATCTTGTACTGCTTGTTGATGCTGTAGAAGACCGAGCCGTCCAGCTGGCCGTAGTCGCGCGACCAGACCGGAGCGTTGACGTTGGCCGCCGAGCTGGTCAGCAGGTAGCGCTGGCGCCAGTTGTAGGCCAGGCGGGCCGAGATGCCGTACTTCTCGTACATCACGGCCACGTTGTAGCTGCGCGACGACATGCCTTCGAGCGGCAGGGCGGCGTTGTCGGCGCCCCCCGTCTGGTTGGTGTCGTCGACGTCGACGGCGGTATTGCGGCCGCCCTCGTTGTCGATGAACGTGTAGTTGGCCTGCACGCCCAGGCCCGACAGCGCGCCCGGCAGGAAGTCGTAGAACTGCTGGTAGCCGATCTCGAAGCCCTGCACCGAACCCTTGTCACCGTTGTAGTAACGCATGACTTCGAAGTCGAAGGTCTGGCCGTTCGAGGTGTAACGCTCGGTGGCCGTGTCGGTGAAGATGTAGTCCTTGATGTTCTTGCGGAAGACCGCGAACGTCAGGCTGCCCGTGGGGGCGAAGTACCATTCGGCGCTCAGGTCGAACTGGTCCGACTTGATCGGGCGCAGGTTCGGGTTGCCGCCGGTGCCGTTGGCGCCGTTGTAGACCGTGGTCGTGCCCGAGGTCGTGAAGTCGAAGCCCAGGGCCGTGTACGGCTGCAGCTGCGACAGGGTCGGGCGGACGATGGCCTTCGACGCGGCGAAGCGCACCTGAAGCTGCGGCGTGACGTGCAGGCGCAGGTTCAGGCTGGGCAGGACGTCGGTGTAGTCGGACTTGGTGCTGCCGCTGACGATCGTGCCGCCGGCCGCGAAGGCCTTGGCGGCCGCGCAGGTGGCGTTGGTCAGTTCATCGCAGGTCGGCGACGAGGGCACGATGCTGCCGCCGTCGGCCGAGGCCTCGGTCTTCACCACGCGCACGCCGATGTTGCCGTCCAGCGGCATGTCGCCGAACAGGTTGTCGGAGCCGAAGCGCAGCAGGCCGTAGCCGGCGTAGGTCTTCTCGTTCTGGGTGTTGTCGTTGGCGTCCAGGAAGCTGGTCACCGGCGACCAGCCCCAGCCCGCCGTCTCGGTGTGCTTCAGCAGGTCGTAGGCGTGCTGCGAGCCGTTGGTCACCACCGCGGCGGTCGGGAACCAGGCCACGCCGGGGACGCGCACGTCGCCGCCGAAGAAGTTCTTGAAGGTGTAGAGCTCGGTGAGGTTCGCCGTCTTGCTTTCGGTCAGGTAGACCGGCGTGCCGCCGCCCCAGTACTGGGCGCTCAGCAGGCTCCAGTTCCAGCCGGACTCGCGGGTCTCGAAGTCCTTGTCGGTGGCGCGGACGCCGAAGCGGAAGCTCTTGAGCCAGCCGTCTTCGGGGAAGTCGTAGTTCACGTCCAGGCGGGCGACCTTCTCGGTGGCCTCGCTCTGGTCGATGTGGTCCATCGCCGCGCCCCAGTAGTACTGGTCCTTGACGTAGGTGTTGTTGGCGCCGATCGTCGTGACCGTGGGCACGCTGGTGCCCAGGTTCCAGTTGACGTCCGGCAGGTCGCCGTCGACGTTGGGCACGTCCTGCAGCTGGGTGAAGACCGTCAGGCTCGAGGTCTTCGAGGTCGACTTCACGTATTGCAGGTCGCCCGAGATGGTCAGGGCGTCGTTGACGAACCACTTGCCGTTCAGGGCGATGTCGCCCGTCTTCTTGTGGCCTTCGCCGGCGCGGGTGTCGGCGGTGTACTGGGCGTCATAGACGGTGCCGCCCGTGAACACGCCGGCCGAGTTGTAGGTATAGCCGTTGGCGTTCGACTGGTTCATCGTGTTTTCGACGAGAGCCGCACGCTCCAGATCCTTGGGATCGGCCTTGGAGCCCATGGCCTGCAGGGCGAACTCGAACTTTTCGTTCGGACGCCACTGGGCGGCGAAGGCCAGCGACTGGCGCTTCTGTTCCCAGTCGACCGAACGCCAGCCCATGGCCTTGGGCACGTAGACGGTCTTGCCGTTCACCGTCATCGGGTCGTAGCGGTCGACCGAGATGCTGTTGGTGCGGTTGCCGACGCTGCCGTAGCTGTAGGCGATCAGGGCGCCGAACTCGCCGAGCTTGGTGTCCCAGCGGTCGCTGGCGATCACGTTGCCCGAGTAATAGCCCTTCTTCTGCAGTTCGCCGTAGTTGTAGTCGCCCGAGAAGGCCAGCAGGTGGCCCTTCTGGTCGAACGGCAGGCGGGTGCGCAGGTTCACGGTGCCGCCGATGCCGCCTTCGATCATGTCCGACGACGGGTTCTTGTAGACGTCGACGCCGGCCAGCAGGTCGGCCGAGACGTCTTCGAAGCTCAGGCCGCGGCCGTTCTTGGCCGAGAAGATGTCACGGCCGTTGGTTTCCGAACGCACCCACGACAGGCCGCGAATGGCCACGCCGCCGCCTTCCGCGGCCATCCGGGCCGGGTCGCGCGCTTCGTTGGTGCGTTGCAGGGTGATGCCCGAGATGCGCTGCAGGGCCTCGGAGACCGAGCGGTCCGGCAGGGCGCCGATGTCGACCGCGGTGATCGAGTCGACGATCACTTCGGCGCTTTGCTTGATCTTCTGCGCCGACTGGATCTGGGCGCGCTGACCGGTGACCACGACCTCTTCGACGGTCGTGTCGGCGGGCGCCTGAGCGTCCTGCGCCAGCGCTGTCAACGGAGCCACGGCGCAGAGCGCCAGGGCCGAAGCGCCGAACATGAAACGATGTGAGTTATGAAGGCGTCGCATGCCTGTTTCCTTCCCCCGTGAGTGAAAACCGCCCCGGCGTTCTCATCGGCGCCGGTGACGTGCGGGACCAGGGCCCCACACAATCTGATTGGTAGCTATAGTCATATAATTGTGGTCATCAAGACAAAATTGATAGCGCTATCATTTCCACTAATGGCCGCGCTTTTTCAGCCACAGGCGTGGGCTTGCAAACCCTAAACCCCTAGGCGAAACAATGGTCTGACCACACCCGCAGGAGGCTGGACCACCCTGTCGTTTGCACCGGTCATTATTATATTATAAATGCCTTGCGACCCTGTCCGGAGCCTCCGGCCGGGCGCGCGTTTAGGGACGAACATGACGCAGGCTGACCACTCCGCACGGCTTCACGAGGCAAGCGCTCGCGCCGGGGGAGCCTGCTGATGGTCGCGTCCGATCCCTCGATCACCATCTTCGGCGACTGGGGCACCTCGCGCCTGCGCCTCTATCTGCGCCAGGGCAAGAGCGTGCTGGACCGTCGCGACGGTCCCGGCATCGGCTCGCTGGCCGCCTCGCCCGAACAGACCTTCCTCGACCTGGTCGGCGACTGGCGCGAGGCCGGTCCCGAGACGATCCTGCTGTGCGGCATGGTCGGCTCGCGCAACGGCTGGGTCGAAGCCCCCTACGCCCCCTGCCCCGCCGACGCGGCGGCGATCAGCGAGCGTCTGGTCAAGGTCGCGGCCCAGGGCTTGACCGTTTCGATCGTGCCGGGCCTGTCGTGCGTCAACCCGCTGGGCGGTCCCGACGTGATGCGCGGCGAGGAAACCCAGATCCTCGGCGCCCTGGCGCTGAACCCCGAACTGAAAACCGGCCGCCACCTGCTGGCCATGCCAGGCACCCACACCAAGTGGGTCGTCGTCGAAGACGGCGCCATCACGAGCTTCCTGACCGCCCCGGTCGGCGAGACCTTCGCCGTGCTGCGCGAGCACTCGATCCTGGCCAAGGCCGCCGCCGGCGACGCGCCGGCCACGCCCGAAGGTTTCGACCTGGGCCTGTCGCGGATCACCGACAAGGGCGCGGCCCTGCTGCCCCACCTGCTGTTCGAGACCCGCAGCCGCCAGCTGATCGACGGCCTGCCCAAGGCCGACGCCATGGGCTTCCTGTCGGGCCTGCTGATCGGCGCCGACGCCGCCGGCGCGGCCGGCTGGTTCGGCCAGCTGGGCAAGGTCGCCCTGATCGGCGCCCCGGCCCTCAACGCCCTCTACGCCAAGGCCATCAAGGCCGCCGGCGGCGACAGCTTCGAGATCGACGGCGACGCCGCCGTGCTCGCCGGCCTGTCTTCCCTTTCATCCTCAATCACGCGTGATGCCCATGTCCTTGCCTGACGCCCCGCCCATCGTCGCCATCCTGCGCGGCGTTAAACCCGACGAGATCGTCGACATCGCCGGCGCCCTCGTCGACGCCGGCATCGGCTACATCGAGATCCCGCTGAACTCGCCCGATCCGCTGGTCAGCATCGGCAAGCTCTGCGAAGCCTTCGGCGACAAGGCCCTGTGCGGCGCCGGCACCGTCCTGACCCCGCAGGCGGTCGACGACGTGGCCGCGGTCGGCGGCAAGCTGATCGTCACCCCGAACATCGACGCCGACGTCATCGCCCGCGCCGTCGAGCTGGGCCTGACCGTCATGCCCGGCTTCTCGACCCCGACCGAGGCCTTCGTCGCCGTGAAGGCCGGCGCCAAGAAGCTGAAGCTCTATCCGGCCGGCTCGTTCGGTCCCAGCCACCTGAAGGCCGTGCGCGACGTGCTGCCCAAGGACATCGAAGTCTACGCCGTCGGCGGCGTCGGCGCGGCCAACCTCAAGCCCTGGCTCGACATCGGCGTGGCCGGCATCGGCGTCGGCGGCGAGCTCTACCGCCCCGGCTACACCGCCGCCGAAGTCGGCGAGCGGGCCCGCGCCCTGGTCGCGGCCTGGACTGCGCAGACCGCCGGCTGAGCCGTCTTACCGTCATAACGAAGAGCAGCCCTAAAGGGGGGAAGCCCACGTGACACTAGCAACCATCGACCTCGCGATCCTCGCGATCTACGCCGTGGCGATCTTCGCCCTGGCTCAGTGGGTTTCCCGCGACAAGGGCGGGCACAAGAAGGACTCGACCGACTACTTCCTCGCGTCGAAGGCCCTGCCCTGGTGGGCGATCGGCGCCTCGCTGATCGCCGCCAACATCTCGGCCGAGCAGATCATCGGCATGAGCGGCTCGGGCTACGCCATCGGCCTGGCCATCGCCTCCTACGAGTGGATGGCGGCCCTGACCCTGCTGATCGTCGGCAAGTTCTTCCTGCCGATCTTCATCAAGAACGGCATCGTCACGATGCCGCAGTTCCTGGAGCAGCGGTACGGCCCCAGCGTGCGGACCATCATGGCCGTGTTCTGGCTGGGCCTGTACGTGTTCGTGAACCTGACCTCGATCCTGTGGCTGGGCTCGATCGCCGTGCACACCGTAACCGGCATGGACCAGATGTGGGCCCTGGCCGCCATCGGCGTCTTCGCCCTGGCCTACCAGCTGTGGGGCGGCCTCAAGGCCGTGGCCCTGACCGACATCGTGCAGGTGGCCCTGCTGGTGGCCGGCGGCCTGATCATCGCCTGGCTGTCGCTGGACAAGATCGGCGGCGCCGGCGGCGTCGTGGCCGGCTTCCACCAGCTGACCACCCGCTTCCCCGACCACTTCGACATGATCCTCGACCGGGCCAGCCCGCACTACAAGGACCTGCCGGGCCTCAGCGTCCTGTTCGGCGGCCTGTGGATCATGAACATCAGCTACTGGGGCTTCAACCAGTACATCATCCAGCGCGCCCTCGGCGCCAAGGACCTGCCGGAAGCCCAGAAGGGCATCGCCCTGGCCGCGTACCTCAAGCTCCTGATGCCGGTCATCGTGGTGCTGCCGGGCATCGCCGCCCTGGTGCTGGTCGACGGGACCATCAAGCCCGACCAGGCCTATCCGGAGATGATGAAGCTGCTGCCGCCCGGCCTGCTGGGCCTGGTGTTCGCCGCCCTGGTGGCCGCGATCGTCGCGTCGCTGGCGGCCAAGATCAACTCGATCGCCACCATCTTCACCCTCGACCTCTACGCCAAGGCCAAGCCGGGCTCGAGCGAGCAGCACCTGGTGCTGGTCGGCCGCGTCACCGCCGTCGTGGCCGTGATCATCGGCATCCTGACCGCCAAGCCGCTGCTGGGCGGCGCCGAGCAGGCGTTCCAGTTCATCCAGGAGTTCACCGGCTTCTTCACGCCGGGGATCGTGGTGATCTTCATCCTGGGCATGTTCTGGAAGAAGGCCACCACGGCCGGCGCCCTCACCGCCGCCATCGGCTCGGCCGTGCTGTCGGCCATCTTCTGGCAGCTGCAGGAGCAGGCGATCTTCACGATGCCGTTCATGAACCGCGTCGGCGTCGTGTTCCTGCTGACCCTGGCCGCCGCCGTCGTCGTCTCGCTGGTCGTCCCGCAGAAGAAGGACGTCAACGTCGTCAGCCTCGAAGGCGTCTCCTACAAGACCACCACCGGCTTCAACATCGCCGGCCTGGGCGTGATCATCATCCTGATCGCGCTGTACGCCACGTGGTGGTGATCTCCAGCCAGCAGCCGGCCGCGATCATCGCGGCCGGCGACGTGCTCGGCGAGGGGCCGGTGTGGGACGCCCCCGCCGGCCGCCTGCTGTGGACCGACATCCAGAGCCGCCGCCTGCGCGCCTTCGACCCCGCCGGCGGCGTGGTCGAGACCTTCGCCGCTCCCGAGCGCATCGGTTCGATCGCCCTGCTGCCCGACGAGACCGGCCGCGTGATCGCCGCCTTCGAAACGGGCCTTGGCCTGTTCGACCTCGCCTCGGGCGGGGTCGAGTGGCTGCATCGCGTTGAAGCCGAGGCCAACGGCCGCCGCTTCAACGACGGCCGCGTCGACCGCTCGGGCCGCTTCTGGGCCGGGACCATGGTCGAGGACGAGGCCATCCGCCATCGCGCGGAAGCCAGCGTCTGGCGCCTGGACCATGCCGGCGACTTCGCGCCCCACTTCGGCGGCGTGCAGATCGCCAACGGCCTGGCCTTCAGCCCCGACGGCAGGACCGCCTATTTCTCCGACAGCCCGCTGCAGACCATCTTCGCCTTCGACCTGGACGAGGACGGAACCCTCAGCAACCGCCGCGTCTTCGCCGAAGTGACCGAGGGCTATCCCGACGGCGCCACGGTCGACGCCGAAGGCTGCCTGTGGAGCGCCCGCTGGGCGGCCGGGACCGTGGTCCGCCACGAGCCCGACGGCCGGGTGCTGGAAACCCTGCGCGTGCCCGCCAGCCAGCCCACCTGCGTGGCGTTCGGCGGCGAGGATCTGCGCACGCTGTACGTCACTTCGGCGCGCGACGAGCTCTCGGAAGACGAATTGGTCAGACAACCTCACGCGGGCGATGTATTCGCGTATGACGTGACCGTTCCTGGCCTGCCCGAACCACGATACACAGGGGCGATTCGTTTCGCGTCCAACGTATAGAAAAGAAGACTTTGGCGATGCGCACCCAGCCAGGACTGAGCCTCACCTACGGCCTCGTGGAATCGCTTGGTCAGGCCATCGTCACGGGCGAGTACGCCGAGGTGGGTTTTCCCACCGAGGGCGAACTGTCCAAGAAGTTCGGCGCCAGCCGCACGGTGACGCGCGAGGCGGTGAAGATGCTCACCGCCAAGGGGCTGCTCAGCGCCCGCCCCCGCCACGGCACGGTGGTCGAGCCGGAAGCCAACTGGAACCTGCTCGACCCCGACGTGCTGCGCTGGCTGCTGGAGCGCAAGTTCTCGCTGAAGCTGCTGTCTGACTTCACCGAGATGCGCCTGGGCATCGAGCCTGTGGCGGCCGCGCTCGCCGCGCGCAACGCCGACGAGGCGGGCCTGGACGGCATCCGCAAGGGCCTGGCCCGGATGAAGGCCGCCGGCGAGGGCGAGGACGACCCGCTGGCCGCCGACATCGCCTTCCACATCGCCATCCTCAGCGCGACCAAGAACCCGTTCTACAGCGAGCTGCACGAGCTGGTGAACACGGCGCTGCGGATCTCGATCCGCTTCACCAACCGCATCAAGGGCCGCACCGCCTCGATCCCCTCGCACGAGGACGTGGCCAACGCGATCATCGCCCGCGACGCCGTGGCCGCCCAGAGCGCCATGCAGGCGATCATCGTCGACGTGCTGGAACTGATCCGCGCGGCCTCGGCGAGCGACGCCCAGGCGGCCCGCAAGGAAGCCTGACCCCGGCCTGCGCCGCCTTACCCCGATTTAACTCGTCGAACCCCGTTTCTCGTCTAGAAGTCCCAGCTGGGAATTTGACGCAAAAGGGGCATGTCGTGGGTTACGGGTTCAAGGGGTCCTTCGGGCGCACGACAGCGCTGGCCCTGGTTCTGACGGTCTCGGCCGCCGGCCTTTCCGCTTGCGGCAAGGACAAGAAGGCCGAGGCCAAGGCCAAGAAGCCCGTCGCCGCCCAGACCGTCAGCGTCGCTCCGGTCGCCGTGCTGCCGCTGCCCCGCGTGATCAACGCCTCGGGCACCATCTCGGCCTGGGAAGAGGTGCCCGTCGGCGCCGAGACCGGCGGCCTGACCGCCACCGCCGTCAACGCCGAGGAAGGCCAGTTCGTCCGCCAGGGCCAGGTCCTGGTCGCCCTGAACGACACCCTGCTGCGCGCCCAGCTGCGCCAGCAGGAAGCCTCGGTGACCAGCGCCCGCGCCACCCTCGCCGAGGCCGAAGCCTCGCTGAAGCGCTCGCGCGAGCTGCTGGCCAAGGGCTTCCTGTCGCAGGCCTCGCTCGACACCGCCACCGCCCGCCAGGCCACCGCCGCCGCCCAGGTCGCCGCCGCCGAAGCCGCCCGGGGCGAGACCGCCGCACGCGTGGCCCAGGCCTCTATCCGCGCGCCGGTCTCGGGCCTGATCGTCCGCCGCAGCGTCACCAAGGGCCAGATCGTCAGCGCCGGCAGCGAGCTGTTCCGCATCGTCCGCGACGGCCGCATGGAGCTGGACGCCGAACTGCCCGAGACCGATCTCGGCGTGGTCAAGGCCGGCATGCCCGCCAGCATCACCTCCGAGCAGGTCGGCCAGGCCGACGGCGCGGTGCGCATCGTCACCTCCGAGGTCGACCCCCAGACCCGCCTGGGCGTGGCCCGCATCGCCCTGACCTCGATGGGCGCCTTCCGCCCGGGGATGTTCGCCCGCGCCCAGATCCGGGCCGGCGACCAGGCCTCGCCCGTGGTGCCCAGCGCCGCGATCCTCTACCGCCAGAACCAGCCGGGCGTGTTCCTGGTCGACGCCGACAGGAAGGCCCAGTTCCGCAAGATCGGCATCCTGGCCCGCACCGGCGACATCACCGCCGTCTCCGGCGTCTCGGCCGGCGAGGAGATCGTCGTGGACGGCGCCGGCTTCCTCGGCGACGGCGACTCGGTCCGGGTGGCGGTCCACAAGCCCGCCCCCGCCCTGCCCGCGGCCAAGCGCTAGGCCCCGGCGATGGACACCAACAACATCTCGCGCTGGGCGATCAAGAACCCGATCCCCGTCCTCATGCTGTTCGTCATGCTGACCCTGGCCGGCATCGTCGGCTTCAACAGCATGCGGATCAACAACAACCCCGACGTCGACCTGCCCCTGGTGGTGGTGTCGGCCTCGCGTCCGGGCGCCGCGCCCAGCGAACTGGAGACCCAGGTCACCCGCCTGATCGAGGACTCGATCGCGGGCCTGGGCCAGGTGCGCCACATCAGCTCGACCGTCGGCGACGGCTTCTCCTCGACCTTCATCGAGTTCGAGCTGGGCGTCGACCACGAGCGCGTCACCAACGACGTGCGCAACGCCATGTCGAACCTGCAGTCCGCCCTGCCGCAGGACATGCAGATCCCCAACGTCACCCGCATCGACATCTCGGGCGACCCGCTGATCACCTATGTCGTCCAGGCCCCCGCCCTGACGCCCGAGCAGCGCAGCTGGTTCGTCGACAACGACGTGGCCCGCACCCTGCTGGCGATCCGCGGCATCGGCGAGGTCAACCGCCTGGGCGGCGTCAGCCGCGAGATCCAGGTGGCCCTGGACCCGGACCGCCTGTCGTCGCGCGGCGTCACCGCCGCTTCCGTCAGCCAGGCCCTGGCCAGCACCAACGCCGACCTGCCCGGCGGCCGGGTGACGGTCTCCGGCTCCGAGCGCGCCATCCGCACTCTGGGCGCTGCCGGCTCGGTGGAGCAGCTGCGCGAGACCCGCATCCCGCTGCCCTCCGGCGGCACCGTGCGCCTGGGCGACCTGGGCGAGGTCACCGACCGCTGGGCCGAGCCGCGCAACCGCGCCCGCTTCGACAACCAGGAAGTCGTGACCTTCAACATGGTCCGCTCGCGCGGGGCCAGCGAGGTCAAGGTCGCCGAGAAGGTGCGCCACGCGATCGAGAAGCTCGACAAGGAACACCCCGAGCTGACGATCTCCGAGATCACCTCGAACGTGAAGTACATCGAGGAAAGCTACTGGGCCTCGATGGAGGCGCTGATCCTGGGCGCGGTGCTGGCCGTGCTGGTGGTGCTGCTGTTCCTGCGCGACTGGCGGGCCACCTTCCTGGCGGCCGTGGCCATTCCGCTGTCGCTGCTGCCGACCTTCGCCATCATGGCCCCGATGGGCCAGTCGCTGAACGGCGTCACCCTGCTGGCCCTGTCGCTGACGGTGGGCATCCTGGTCGACGACGCCATCGTCGAGATCGAGAACATCGTCCGCCACATGCGCGGCGGCAAGTCGCCCTACAACGCGGCGATGGAGGCCGCCGACGAGATCGGCCTGGCCGTGGTGGCCACCACCTTCACCATCGTGGCGGTGTTCGCGCCCACCGGCTTCATGCCCGGGATCATCGGCCAGTTCTTCAAGGCCTTCGCCCTGGCCGCCTGCGTCTCGGTGCTGTTCTCGCTGCTGGTCGCCCGCATGCTGACGCCGCTGATGGGCGCCTACATGCTCAAGCCGCACCACAAGCCCGACACCGACCCGTTCTGGATGCCGGGCTACCTGAAGGCCCTGGGCTGGGGCCTGAACAACAAGTGGAAGGTCGCCCTGATGGCGATCCCGATCCTCATCGGCTCGGTGCTGCTGGCCAAGAGCCTGCCGTTCGAGTTCCAGCCGGCGGCCGACCGCGGCCGCGCGCCGTTCTCGATCGAGCTGCCGCCCGGCGCGACGCTGGACGAGACCGACGCGGTGGCCCAGCGCGTCGCCCGCGAGCTGAAGGCCCGTCCGGAGGTCAAGAGCGTCTACGCCTCGGTCGGCAGCGACGGGGTCAACAAGGCGCGGATCACCGCCGACCTCGTGGCCAAGGGCGAGCGGATGAACCAGCAGCAGTTCAGCCGCCTGATGGTCGACCAGTTCAAGGCCATCCCCGGCGCGCGCATCGGCGCGGGCAACAACAGCGGCGGCGGTCCCGGCGACGGCGGCAGCTACACCCTGCGCCTGGTCGGCGACGACGGCCCCGAGCTGGAAGAGGCCGCTCGCCGCGTCGAGGCGCAGATGCGCACCGTCCCGGGCCTGGCCAACGTGGTCAACACCGCCTCGATCGCCCGTCCGGAGATCATCGTCACGCCGCGTCCCGACCAGGCCGCCCGCATGGGCGTCTCGGCCGGCGCCATCTCGCAGGCCGTGCGCGTCGCCACCATCGGCGACATCGACCAGTCGCTGCCCAAGTACAATCTGGGCGACCGCCAGGTGCCGATCCGCCTGCGCCTGACGCAGAACGCGCTCGAGGACCTGTCGGTGCTAGAGACCCTCAAGGTCCCCTCGGCGACCGGCGGCTCGGTGCCGCTGAACGCCGTGGCCGACATCCGCTTCGGCGCCGGGCCCTCGCAGATCAGCCGCCAGGACCGCTCGCGCGTGGCCGAGATCACCGCCGAGCTCGACGGCATCGTCGTCGGCGAGGCCAGCAAACAGGTTCACGCCCTGGAGGCGGTCAAGAAGCTGCCGCCCGGCGTCAAGGAAGTGGCCGCCGGCGACGCGGAGTTCATGGCCGAGATGGCCACGGGCTTCGCCATGGCGCTCTTCACCGGCCTCCTGCTGATGTACGTCGTGCTGGTGCTGCTGTTCCGCAGCTTCGCCCACCCGGTGACCATCATGGCCGCCCTGCCGCTGGCCATCGGCGGCGCCTTCGCCCTGCTGAAGCTGGTCAACAGCAGCTTCTCGATGTCGAGCCTGATCGGCATCCTGATGCTTATGGGCATCGCCGCCAAGAACTCGATCCTGCTGGTCGAGTACGCGATCATGGCGATGAAGGACGGCAAGATGACCCGGCGCGAGGCCCTGCTCGACGCCGCTCACAAGCGGGCCCGCCCGATCCTGATGACCACGGTGGCCATGGGCGCGGGCATGGTGCCGGTGGCGGTCGGCTTCGGCGCCGACGTCGAGTTCCGGGCCCCGATGGCGATCACCGTCATCGGCGGCCTGATCACCTCGACCTTCCTGTCGCTGCTGTTCATCCCGGTGGTGTTCGTGCTGATGGACCAGCTGAAGAACTGGTCGAACAAGCTCCTGGGGCGGTTCTTCCACCACTCCCACCACCACCCGGCCCACGGAACGCATCCGGAAGAGCCGGTGCTGGCCAGCCGGGACTAGGATCAAGGGGCGGGCTTTCGGGCCCGCCCCTTTTTCATGCGCCCCACTTCATGCGCCTCAGGCCAGGGAGGCCGCCACTCGCCGCAGCGCCGAGGCCAGCACGGCCCGCTTGCCCGGCGCGCCCAGCGACAGCCGCGCCCCCTCCGCCGTCACGCCCGGCGCGGCGAACAGAAGGGCCGGAGCCAGCGACAGCCCCTCGGCCGAGCCGCCGGCCGCCCGGTCCAGCCAGACGTGCAGGCAGCCCTCGGGGCCCAGCGCCCCCGGCAGGATCTCGGCCGCCAGCGCTCGCCGGGCGGCGGCCTCGGCGCGGACCCCGGCCAAGATCGCCTCGGCCGTCCCGTCCCGGATCCAGGCCGTGGCCACCGCCGCCATCAGCGGCGCGGGCATCTGGCATAGCGCATGGCCCGCCGCCGCCAGGCGCTGGGCCGCCGCGGCGTCGGGCGCGGCGACATAGGCGATGCGCAGGCCCGGCGTCAGGGCCTTGGCCAGGGTCGCCACGTGCCAGGTCCGCCCGGGCGCCAGGCGGGCGATGGCGGCCGGCGCGGGATCGGGCAGCCGACCGTAGGCGTCGTCCTCGACGATGCGGGCGCCGGCCGCCGCGCAGGCCTCGACGATCGCCACCCGGCGGGCCGGGCTCATGGTCGCCGTGGTCGGGTTCTGCCAGGTGGGCGTGACCACCACCAGCCGCGCGCCGCTGGCCGCCAGCTGCTCGGCCAGGGCCTCGGGCAGCATCCCCTCCCCGTCCATCGGACAGGAGACGGCGCGCGCGCCCCGCGCGGCCAGGGCCGCCAGCAGGCCGGGATAGGTCAAGGCCTCGACGATCACGGCGTCGCCCGGCGCGGTTCCCGCCGCTAGGATCGCCGACAGCGCCGCCTGGGCGCCGGCGCAGACCGCCACCCGCTCGGGATCCACCGCCCCCAGGCCCGGCGCCAGCCAGGCCGCCCCCGCCGCCCGCTGGGCCAGCGAGCCGGGACCGGCGTGATACGCCATCAGGGTCGCCGGATCGGTGCGGGCCAGCACGCCGGCCGTCGTCTCACGCAGCAGGGCCGCCAGCGACAGCCCCTCCGGCGGCGGCGGCAGGTTCATGGAAAGGTCGACGAGGCCGGCTTCCTCCTCGCCCGCCCGCCGGCGCACGAAGGTGCCGCGCCCCGGCGCGCCCTCGACCAGCCCCTGCTCGCGAGCCAGGGCGTAGGCGCGGGTGACGGTGGTGAAGTCGACGCCCAGCAGGGCCGCCACCGTCCGCTGCGGCGGCAGCTGCTCGCCGGCCGACAGCTCGCCGTCGGCCACCGCCGCGCGCAGGGCCTCGAACACCCGGCGATAGATCGGCCCCTCGCCCGCGGCCACCCGCCGCAGCCACCCAGCGCCCGCCGGAAGAACAGCGTCTCTTGCGTCGCCCATCATCGATCCATACATTTAATGCACAATGTATGGATCAATTTTCGGATTGTAGGTAGGGGTCATGACGCCCGGACACGAGTTTTTCGATCCGCCCTCGCCCGTGGTCAGCGGCTTTCGCCAGCGCTGCCCGCGCTGCGGCGAAGGCAAGCTGTTCAAGGGCTTCCTGGCGCTGGCCCCGTCCTGCGACCACTGCGGCCTGGACTACGGTTTCGCCGAACCGGCCGACGGCCCGGCCTTCTTCGTCATGAGCGGCGTCGGCATCCTGGTGACCTTCGTCTTCGCCTGGGTCGAGGTGGTCTATCGCCCGCCGATCTGGGTGCACTTCGTCACCGTGTTCCCGGCCCTGATCCTCGGGTGCCTGGCCACCCTGCGGCCGGTGAAGGCCTGGCTGGTGGCCTCGCAGTTCGTCAACAAGGCCGAGGAAGGCAAGTTCGAGAGCCTGGGCCGCCACGACCACGATCCGCGGCGGCTCTAGGTCGGATCGACGTTCAAGGGCTCGCCCCTCCCAACGCCCAATCCCCGCGAAGGCGGGGACCCAAGCGGGCTTTCAGGGCGTGGCCAAGCCTTGGATAATCTCCGACCTCGGCCTGGATCCCCGCCTTTCGCGGGGATGCTCGGTGAAAATCGGCCAGGCGCATGAAGGTCGATCGGCCGTAAAGACCCCCGCGCCTACTTCTTCTCGAGAAGCAGCGTGCCCTGCTTCTTCACCTGGCCGGTGATCTTGCCGGCGATCATGCCCAGCAGGCCCGGCAGCACGACCTCGACGATCACCACGTTGGCGGCGACGTTCAGCTTGCCGGTGATGTTCTGGCCCATGACCAGGGCCGAGAAGTCGAGCACGTCGTCGCGCCAGGCCTTGGTGACGTTGGCCAGCCCGCCGGGGATCTGTGCGCCCAACTGTTCGAAGCCGTTCTCGATCCGGCGCTTGGCCTCGGCCACGCCGAGTTCGTGCGGGATGTTGATGGTGACGGGCTTCGACATGGGAACTCCAGGAGCGTGTTGCGCCCCTGACATAAGGATGCGCGGGCCGTTCGGCTATACGTCCGGTTATGACGCACCCAGGGCGCAGGGTCGAAAGCGTCCACGGAGGAAGCCATGACCGACATCGCCATGACCCAGTTCTTCGACGCTCCCGTCCGCAACGCCTCCGTCCGCCCGGTCCGCGTCGCCCGCCCGGGCCGGCCGGCCGGCCTCTGGGGCTCGATCAGCTACGCCGGCGTGCTGCTGGTCTGGGCCGGCCTGTTCGTGATCCGCCCGCGCCTGGCCCTGCGGGTCATGGCCGAGCGCCGCGCCGACTCGCCGATCCCCCGCCTGCCCAAGCGCTGATCCCCTCGCCAAACGCTTCGAACGGCGCCAAGCCAGGGGCATGAGCCGCCTCGTCGCCGTCCGTCCCGTCAGCTATCCGCTCGCCGCCCCGTTCCGCATCTCGCGCGGGGTCAAGACCGCCGCCGACGTGGTGGTGGTCGAGATCGCCGACGGCGGCCACATCGGCCGGGGCGAGAGCGTGCCCTACGCCCGCTACGGCGAGACGGTGCAGGGCGTCGAGGCCCAGCTGGCGCCCGCCGCCCGCCTGCTCGCCATGGGCGGCGACCTTTCCGAGGCCCTGGCCCTGCTGCCGGCCGGCGCGGCGCGCAACGCCATGGACTGCGCGATCTGGGACCTGCGGGCCAAGAGCAGCGGCGTTTCCGTCGCCGCCGCCACGGGCCTTTCCGTTCCGCCCTCGCTGGTCACCGCCGTCACCGTCAGCCTCGATGCGCCCGACGCCATGGCCGCCGCCGCGGCCAAGGTCGCCGACGCGCCGCTGATCAAGGTCAAGCTGTCGGCCGAGGATCCCGCCGCCCGCCTCGCGGCGGTCGCCCAGGCCGCCCCCGACGCCGCCCTGATCGTCGACCCCAACGAGGGCTGGACCTTCGACATCCTGCGCGGGCTGGAAGACCAGTTGTCGCGCCTGAACATCGCCCTGGTCGAACAGCCCCTGCCGGCCGGCGAGGACGCCGCGCTGGAAGGCTATGCTCCGCCCTTCCCGATCTGCGCCGACGAGTCGGTGCACACCGCCGCCGACCTGCCGGCCCTGCGCGCGCGATACCAGGCTGTGAACCTCAAGCTCGACAAGTCGGGCGGCCTGACCGAGGCGCTGTCGATGCTGCGAGCGGCCAAGGCGCTCGACTTCACCCTGATGACCGGCTGCATGGTGGCCTCGTCCCTGGCCATCGCGCCGGCCCTACACCTGGCCGCCGAATGCGCCTTCGCCGACCTCGACGGCCCCTGGTGGCTGAAGCAGGACCACCCCGGCGGCCTGCGGGTCGAGGCCGGCCGGATCACGCCGCCGGCGGCGGGGTTCTGGGGCGACGGCGTGGACGCCGAAGGGCTGTGGCTGTGAGCAACTCCCCCTCTCCCATAGGGAGAGGGCCGGGGTGAGGGGTTACGGCGCCTGACGGAGCGCCGGCACATCGTCAAACCTCGTAACCCCTCACCCTCCCACCGCTTCGCGGCGGGCCCCTCCCTCTCCCAATGGGAGAGGTTTCAATAAACGGCGCCGCTATCCGCAACGGATCGAGAGGCGACGTCGATCAGCGCAACTTGGCGCAAGACGCTTGACCCACCTCGCATAACGCCGTGCTCTGGCGTCATGACCGACGCCCTCGCCGACGCGCCGCCGCCCGCGCCCCCTGGCCGCAGGAACCCTCTGCAGCTTTGGTTCGGGATATCGCTGTGGAAACGGATCCTGGCCGCCCTCGTGGTCGGGGCCCTGGTCGGCTACTTCTGGGGCGAGGGCGCGACCAGCCTCAAGTGGATGGGCGACATCTTCGTGCGGCTGATCCGCATGATGGTGGCCCCGCTGGTGTTCGTGATCATCGCCTCGGGCGTGGCCCAGCTGGGCGACGCCAAGCGGCTGGGCGGCATCGGCGTCAAGACCATCGGCATGTACGTGCTGACGACGCTGGTGGCGGTCGGCATCGGCCTGACCATCGCCACCCTGCTCGGCCCGGGCGTCGGCGCCGACCTGCACAACGCCGCCCCCCAGGCCGTCGCCCCGCCCAAGTCGCCGGCCGAGTTGTTCATCGGCATCGTGCCGCTCAATCCGATCAAGGCCCTGGCCGAGGGCGAGACCCTGGCGATCATCTTCTTCGCCGTGCTGGTCGGGGCGGGGGTGATCGTCGCGGGCAAGGACGGCGAACCGGTCGCGCGCCTGCTGGCCAGCGCCAGCGAGGTGATGCTGCGCATCGTCGGCTTCGTGATGGAGGCCGCGCCCTTCGGGGTCTTCGCCCTGATCGCCGTGGTCATGGGCACGAACGGGCCCGAGACCTTCCTGCACGTGGCCAAGCTGGGGGTCTGCGTGATCATCGGCGCGGCGATCCAGACCTTCGTCACCCACGCGGCCGTGGTGCGCCTGGGGGCCTGGCTGCCGCTCCTGCCGTTCTATCGCGGCTGCATGGACGCGATCCTGGTCGGCTTCTCCACCTCGTCCAGCTCGGCGACCCTGCCGGTGGCGATCCGGGTGGCGGAAGAGAACCTGGGGATCAAGCCGTCGATCTCGTCGACCGTCCTGCCGCTGGGCGCCACGATCGGCATGGACGGCACGGCGATGTACGTGGCCATGCTGACCATGTTCGCGGCCCAGGCCTTCGGCGTGCCGCTGACCCTGGCCGACTACGTGCTGGTGGCGGTGACGACCACCATCGTGGCCATGGGCGTGGCGCCGGTGCCGTCGGGCTCGCTGTTCGTGCTGGCCGCCGTGCTGGCCACGATCGGCGTCGGCCCGACGCAGACGGCGATCATCGTCGGCTTCATCCTGCCCTTCGACCGCATCCTCGACATGATCCGCACGGTGCCGAACGTGACCTGCGACCTGTCGATCGCCACCGCCGTGGCGCGGTGGGAGAAGGAGATCGACGTCGAGGAGTATCTGTCGAAACGCGATGTCTAAAGAGACCCTCTCCCTGTGGGAGAGGTGTCGCCGAAGGCGACGGAGAGGGGCGTGGCGCGAAGCCGGCCGTCATCAGCGGCAGCTGAAAACGTCCCCCCTCCGGCCCTCCGGGCCACCTCCCCCACAGGGGGAGGATCTTAGGTCGGACGACCGATCCGCTTGATTTCCCAGTCCAGCTGGACCCCGGTCTTGGCCAGCACGTCGGCGCGAACCGTGTCGCCCAGGCCTTCCAGGTCGGCCGCGGTGGCCTCGCCGGTGTTGATCAGGAAGTTGCTGTGCAGGGGCGAGAACATCGCCCCGCCGAACGGCTTGCCGCGCCAGCCGGCCTCGTCGACCAGCTTCCACGACGAGTGGCCCGGCGGGTTCTTGAAGGTCGAGCCGCCGGTCTTCTCGCGGATCGGCTGGGTGGTCTCGCGGCGGCTGGTGATCTCGGCCATGCGGGCCTTGATCGCGGCGGGCTCGTCGGCGGTCCCTTCGTAGACCGCGTCGAGCACGATCAGGTCCGCGCCCATCAGGTCGCTGTGGCGATAGGTGTAGCCAAAGCCTTCGCCTGAGATTTCCGACACCTCGCCGGCGCGGTTCATCACCCGGGCCGACCTGATGACGTTGACGGTCTCGGAGCCGTAGCAGCCGGCGTTCATGATCACCGCGCCGCCGACCGTGCCGGGGATGCCGGCATAGAACTCCAGCCCCGCGATGCCGGCCTCGGCCGCCTTGCGGGCCAGGATGGCGTCGGGCACGGCGCTGCCGGCCTTGATGCGGTTGCCGCCCAGGGCCTCGACGCCGTTGAAGCCCTTGCCCAGGCGGATGATCACCCCCTCGACGCCGCCGTCGCGGACCAGCAGGTTCGAGCCGACGCCGATGGCCATCACCGGCACGGACGGGTCCAGGGCCTTCAGGAAGTCGGACAGGTCCTGCTCGTCGGCCGGCAGGAACACCACGTCGGCCGGACCGCCGACGCGGAACCAGGTGAACGGGGCCAGGGCCTCGTCGATCAGCAGCTTGCCGCGCACGGCGGGGAGATTGGTCTTCCAGGTCATCGGCGCTGCGAGGCCCCCTCCGGCCCTACGGGCCACCTCCCCCAGAGGGGGAGGATCGTTTTTCCAGATGCTCCCCCTCTGGGGGAGCTGTCGCGGAGCGACTGAGGGGGTCTTTCCCTCACACAAACTACTTCGTCAGCGCTTCCAGCTGGCCCGGCAGGGCGTAGGCCCAGGACGTGATGTCGCCGGCGCCCAGCAGCACCACCAGGTCGCCGCTGGTGGCTTCGGCCGCGATCAGCGCCGGCAGGGCCGCCGGGCTTTCCAGCGGCAAGGCGCGGCGGTGGCCGAACTTCTTGAGGCCCTCGACCAGGTGGTCGCGGTCGACGCCCTCGATCGGCTGCTCGCCGGCCGTGTAGACGTCGGCGACGACCACGGTGTCGGCGTCGTTGAAGCAGCTGCTGAACTCGGTCATCAGGTCGCGCAGGCGGGTGTAGCGGTGCGGCTGCACCACGGCGATCACCTTGCCCTGGCTGACTGCGCGGGCGGCCTTGAGCACGGCGGCGATCTCGACCGGGTGGTGGCCGTAGTCGTCGACCACGCGGACGCCGTTGGCCACGCCCGTGGTGGTGAAGCGGCGCTTGACCCCGCCGAAGGCCGCCAGGCCCGCGCGGATGGCCTCGGCGTCGACGCCCAGTTCGCGGGCCACGGCCACGGCGGCCGTGGCGTTGAGCACGTTGTGGTGACCCGCCATCGGCATCTTCAGGCCTTCGTAGCGGATCGTCTCGCCTTCCAGCGGCGAGATGGCGATGTCGAAGCTGGCGCCCTCGGGACCCATCTCGACGTTCTGCACCCGCACCTCGGCCTGCGGGTTGGTTCCGTAGGTCACCAGGCGCCGGTTCTCGATGCGCGAGGTCAGGGCCTGCACCTCGGGATGGTCGGTGCAGACGGCGGCGAAGCCGTAGAACGGGATATTCTCGATGAAGTCCTGGAAGCCCTTCTTCACCGCGTCGAAGTCGCCCCAGTGGTCCAGGTGCTCGGCGTCGATGTTGGTGACGATGGCCACCGTCGACTTCAGCTTCAGGAACGAGCCGTCGCTCTCGTCGGCCTCGACGACGATCCAGTCGCCCTCGCCGACCTTGGCGTTGGTGCCGTAGGCGTTGATGATGCCGCCGTTGACGACCGTCGGGTCCAGGCCGCCGGCGTCGAGCAGGGCCGCCACCATCGAGGTCGTCGTGGTCTTGCCGTGGGTGCCGCCCACGGCGACCGAAAACTGAAGCCTCATCAGCTCGGCCAGCATCTCGGCGCGGCGGACCAGCGGCAGGCGCTTATCGCGGCCGGCGACCATCTCGGGGTTGTCGGCCTTCACCGCCGTCGAATAGACGATGGCCGAGGCGCCTTCGACATTGGCCGCGTCGTGGCCGACGAAGATCCGCGCGCCCAGCTTCTCGAGCCGTTCGGTATTGGCGCTGGCCTTCGCATCGCTGCCCTGCACGGTGTAGCCGATGCGGATCATGATCTCGGCGATGCCGGACATGCCGATGCCGCCGATGCCGATGAAGTGCACGGGGCCGAGTTCGAAGGGGACGGGTCGTCGACGCTGGATCATGGCGTCGGATTAGACGATTTGACGCCCGCCGTGAACGGGGTCGATGACGCAAACCCGTCACGGCCCCTCGCGAAGCGGATCAAATGTGATAGACGCACGCGCATGAGCTCTACGCCCCTGGATAAAATCCGCAATTTCTCGATCGTGGCCCACATCGACCACGGCAAGTCGACCCTGTCCGATCGCCTGATCCAGACCACGGGCGGCCTGACCGCGCGGGAGATGAGCGCCCAGGTTCTCGACAACATGGACATCGAGAAGGAGCGCGGCATCACCATCAAGGCGCAGACCGTGCGCCTGAACTACAAGGCCAATGACGGCGAGACCTATGTCCTCAACCTGATGGACACGCCCGGGCACGTCGACTTCGCCTACGAGGTCAGCCGCTCGCTGGCCGCCTGCGAAGGCTCGATCCTGGTCGTCGACGCCTCGCAGGGCGTGGAAGCCCAGACCCTGGCCAACGTCTACCAGGCCATCGACAACAACCACGAGATCGTCCCGGTCCTCAACAAGGTGGACCTGCCGGCCGCCGACGTGGATCGCGTGAAGGCCCAGATCGAGGACGTCATCGGCCTGGACGCCTCGGACGCCGTCGAATGCTCGGCCAAGACCGGCATCGGCATCCCCGACGTGCTGGAAGCCATCGTCAAGCGCCTGCCCGCGCCCAAGGGCGACCGCAGCGCGCCGCTGAAGGCCCTGCTGGTCGACGCCTGGTACGACGCCTATCTGGGCGTGGTCGTGCTGGTGCGGATCTTCGACGGCACGCTGAAGGCCGGCCAGCAGGTCCGCATGATGCAGACCGGCGCCACCCACCGCATCGACAAGGTCGGGGTGTTCACGCCCAAGGCCACCGACGTGGCCGAGCTCGGCCCCGGCGAGGTCGGCTTCTTCACCGCCTCGATCAAGGAAGTGGCCGACGCCGCCGTCGGCGACACCATCACCGACGAGAAGAAGCAGACGGCCGAAGCCCTCAAGGGCTTCAAGGAAGTCGTGCCGGTGGTGTTCTGCGGCCTGTTCCCGGTCGACGCCGCCGACTTCGAGGACCTGCGCGCCGCCGTCGGCAAGCTGCGCCTCAACGACGCCAGCTTCACCTTCGAGATGGAAAGCAGCGCCGCGCTGGGCTTCGGCTTCCGCTGCGGGTTCCTGGGCCTGCTGCACCTGGAGATCATCCAGGAGCGCCTGTCGCGCGAGTTCGACCTCGACCTGATCGCGACCGCCCCGTCGGTCGTCTACAAGATCAAGATGCGCAACGGCGAAGAGATCGAGCTGCACAACCCGGCCGACCTGCCGGACGTGATGCAGATCGAGGAGATCGCCGAGCCCTGGATCAAGGCCACGATCTTCACCCCGGACGAATATCTCGGCGGCGTCATCAAGCTCTGCCAGGACCGTCGCGGCATGCAGCGCGAGCTCAGCTACGTCGGCAACCGCGCCATGGTCATCTACGACCTGCCGCTGAACGAGGTGGTGTTCGACTTCTACGACCGCCTGAAGTCGATCTCGAAGGGCTACGCCAGCTTCGACTACGCGCTGGAAGACTACCGCGCCGGCGACCTGGTGAAGATGTCGATCCTGGTCAACAGCGAGCCGGTCGACGCCCTGTCGATGCTGGTCCACCGCAGCCGCGCCGAAAGCCGCGGTCGCGGCATGTGCGAGAAGATGAAGGAGCTCATCCCGCAGCACATGTTCGTCATCCCGATCCAGGCGGCCATCGGCGGCCGGATCATCGCCCGCGAAACCGTCCGCGCCCTGCGCAAGGACGTGACCGCCAAGTGCTACGGCGGCGACGCCAGCCGGAAGCGCAAACTTCTGGACAAGCAGAAGGAAGGCAAGAAGCGGATGCGCCAGTTCGGCAAGGTCGAGATCCCGCAGGAAGCCTTCATCGCCGCCCTCAAGATGGACGAGGATTGATCGGCGGAGGGCCCTGCCCTCCCTCGCCTTGTGCGAAATTTCCTATTCTGAAAGCCGCGGCCATTCATAGGGATGAGCCGCGGTTTTCCTTTGAAGGCCGCCTGATCCAGCACGGAGACGACCATGGCCTTCCCGACCAACGTCAACGACCAGATCACCGACTCCGTCAGCCAGGTGAACACCAAGGTTCTGGGCGACGCGCCCGCCATCGCCATGGGCAACCTGTTCCAGGCCACCGCCCAGGCCCTGTCGAACGCCGCCCACAACGCGACGAACAACCAGCAGCAGTCCAACTTGACGCAGCAGGCCTCGACGACCCAGGGCGTCAGCACGCTGCTGTCGGTCGACACCGCCAGCGCCGGCAAGGCGACCCAAAACATCCTCGACGCCGCGCCCGCACAGCCGAGCTCCCCTGCCGAGGCGACGATGGAACAGCCCAACCCAGCCATCCAAGCCGCCCTGGCGGCGGAGGAAGCGGCGATGCGCGCGGCGATGGAAAAGGTCGACCAAGCCACCGCAGCCGCCAACGCGGCCGCCCAAGCCGCCATGGCGGCTGCAGAAGCCGAGGTCGACGCCGCGATGGCGGCTGCGGTGGGGCGCGTTCCGGAAGACTAGGGCCCGCACCCAGGCTTGGGCAGGGAAAGCCGCGGATCCGTGACGAAGGTCTCGTCGGTCAGCATACCCAGGAACGCGACAAGCTCAGCGACCTGGCGATCCTCCAGCCGCATCGCCACGCGATGCCGGCGGATCGCCGTCTCCAGCGTCGGGGCCGAGCCGTCGTGCAGGTAAGGCGCGCTCAGGGCTGCATTGCGCAACGAAGGCGTGCGGAAGCGCCCCACGTCGGCCGCCTCGCCGGTGACGTCGGCGAGGCCCTGGTCGCCGGCAAAGGGCGCGTCGATGCGGTGGAAGCGGGCCTTGTCCGCGTCGGTGAACAGCGGGCCGGCATGGCAGCCGACGCAGGTCGCCTTGAACGTCCGCTCGCCGCGTAGGGCCTCGGGCGACACCGGGACGGGCTCTCCGCGCTTTCGCTGGTCATAGGGGCTGTCGAACGACACGAGCGTGCGCTGGAAGGCGGCCAGGGCCTTGGCGATCGTCGCCATGGTCACCGCCCCGCCCTCCTCCGGGAACGCCTCGCCGAACATCCTGCGATAGCAGGCCTGTCCTTCGAGCCGCGCGGTCAGCACGGCCTCCTGCCCCCCGAAGCCCATCTCGACAGGCCCGGTCCCGGCGATGGGGATCAGGGCCTGCGCCTCCAGCGACTTTATGCTGGCGTCGCCCCTGGTCAGGGCGCGGAAGTAGCCGGCGTTGGCCAGGGTCTGGACGTTGCGCCTGCCCGGATCGCCATGCACGCCCGGATGGGTGCGGTTGCCGTCGGTGAAGCCGCGCCGCTGCTCGTGGCAGGTGGCGCAAGACATCGTGCCGTCGATCGACAGGTCGGCGTCGTAGAACAGCCTGCGGCCCAGTTCGACCTTGGCCTGGCTCATCGGATTGTCGGCCGGAACCGGCGGCTGGGCGACGCCTGCCGGAAGCTTCCAGTCAAAAACAACTGGCGCGAAGGCGGCGGTCAGCAGCAGGCCGGCCGCCAGGGCCAGGGTCTTGCCGTAGAGATCCAGCCGCACGCCCCCGCCCCGCCGCGCGTCAGGGCTTGCGCGCGACCATGATCGGCAGCTCGGCCTGGGCGTTGGCCGATATCTGGATCACGTAGTCGCCGCTCGCCAGGTCGAAGCTCACCATCTTGCGCACGGTCGAGCAGGCCGGTCCCCGGCCGTGCGCGGTCGAGCGCTGGGCCGCGCCGTCCTTCAGCACGTCGATCCACGCGGCCGTTCCCAGGGCGATCACATAGGACCCCGCCGTCTCGATCTTCAGCGCGAACAGACCGCCCTTGCTGACCGTGCCGCCGGGCTTTTCCGGCTGGACGGCATAGGCGACATCGGACGTCGGCGACAGCGCGGCGGCATAGGCCTGGCCGGGCGCCAGCGCGGCCTTGGGCAGACCGGCGACCGAGGTCGCCGCCGCCAGCGGAACCTTGGCGCCCCAGGCCGCCAGCTCCGGCGGCAGGCCGGCCTCGACGCCCGGCGCGCAGGCGACGTCGGGCTGGGTCTGGGCGAAGGCGGCGGGCGCGCCGAACGCGAGGCCGGCGGCGAGGATCAGGGCAAGACGCATGAACGGGCTCCTCAGAACTTGACCCGCAGGTCGGCGCGGAAGTTGCGGCCTTCCTCGGGGAAGCCGTCGACCAACTGGTACTTCTGGTCCAGCAGGTTGCGGGCCCCGAGGATGACGTCGATCTTCGGCGTCACCGTCACCTGCGCCGTCAGGTTGGCCAGCACGTAGCCGCCGGTGCGGTAGTAACGGGCGGGCGAAACCAGCGAGCTGGAGGTCACCGTCCAGCGTTTCGACGCCGCCTCGACGCTGGGCGTCAGCGACAGGCGGTCGTTCAGCGTCCAGTCGGCGTAGACGAACAGCTTGTGGTCCGGCGTGCCGGTGGGCCGGAAGGCGGCGTTGGTCGGGTCGGTCAGCTTGCGGTGCAGGTAGGTGTAGTTGCCGCCCAGGGTCAGGTGGTCGCCGGCCTTGAAGGTCGCCGCGCCTTCCAGGCCGTAATACTCGCCGTCGCCGGCGTTCTTGGTCTGGTTGACCGTGCCGTAGGGCGGCCCCAGCGCCACCGGGATCAGGATCAGGGCGTCCTTGACGTCGCTGTAGAACACCGCGCCCTCGATCTTCAGCAGCGGGGTGAAGTCGACCGCGCCGCCCAGTTCGTAGTTTACGGCCCGCTCGGCCTTGACGTCGGGATTGGGCACGGCCTGGCCCATGCGGGCGCTGTAGCGCTCGAACAGGGTCGGGAAGCGGGCGCGCGACGAGACGCTGCCGTGCAACTGCACGTCGGGCAGCGGCCGCCAGACCAAGGCCGCCTGGCCGTTCCAGGCCACGTCGTCGGTCAGCGGGTAGAAGACGAAGGCGTTCGAATTGTAGTCCTGGGCCTGGTTCAGGTCGCGGCGATCGCGCGAGACGCCGACCACCAGGTCCAGCTTGTCGCCGAACCGCTGGGTGTCCTCCAGGGCCACCGAGGTGGTGTCCTCGATGACCGTCTGGCGCGGCTCGGTCACGGCCGGGACGAAGCTCTGCTGCCACTCCACGTGCTTGTCGCGGCGATAGAAGGCGGCGGCCTTCAGGGTGTTGGACGCGGTGACGTCGACGTCCAGTTCCAGGTTCCCGCCATAGGCCACGTCGTCATAGTAGGAGCGGAAGGCCCGGCCCAGGGTCTGGCTGGTCTGGCGGGCGTTGTCCCACGAATAGAGCGCGTTCTCGAAGGTGTTGCGATAGACGCGCGCCTTCAGCACGGCGTTGTCGGCGATCTTCGTCCGCGTCAGCAGGGCCAGGCTGTCGATGTTCCAGTAGGGCCAGGACCAGTAGCGCGTGCTGGCCGTGTCGGTGACGTGGTAGGGCGCGTTCTTCTCGCCCTCCTGGCGGGTGTAGGTGACCGAGTATTCGTCGGTGGCGTTGGGCGTGAAGCCGGCCTTGAGGTTGACCCGCCAGTCCTCGCTTTCGGAGTGATCGCGATTGCCGCCGTTCTCAAGCGCGGCGGCCCTGTAGTCGTCGGGCAGGCGCCAGTGGGTGCGCTCGCTGCGCGCGCCGCTGGCCTGGAGGTAGAAGCGATCGGTCTTGCCGCCGATGCGGCCCGACACCGTATTGCCGTTCAGCGAGCCGTCGCCGTCGAAGCCCGCGCCCAGGCGGATCTCGCCCTCGAAGGGCCGCGACGGCTTGCGGGTGACGAGGTTGATCGCGCCGCCCAGGCCGCCGGGACCATCCAGCACCGAGACATAGCCCTTGGAGACCTGGACCTCGGAGAGGTCGGCCGTGAGAAATCGCGCGAAGTCGATGCGGTTGTCGGCCGGCAGGAACACCCGCACGCCGTCGATCGACAGGGTGGTCTGGAAACGGTCGAAGCCGCGGATGAACACCAGCCGCTCGTTGCGCGAGCCGCCGCTGTTGCCCGCCGCCGCGCCGGGGATCAGGTCCAGCGCCTGGTCGACGCTGGCCTTGTCGAACTTGCGCAGGGTTTCGCCCGAGACCGTGCTGCCGCCCACCGTCTCGCCGGCAGCGTTGCGGGCGGTCACCTGCACCTCGCCCAGCGCATAGACGTCACCCTGGGCGTGGGCGGCGCCGGCCATCACCGAGCCGGCGAGCAGTACGGACCGAAACAGCATGAAATCCCCTCGTTATGTAAATCGACTACATAACGAGTCGCGGGCCGCCGCGCCTTGCAGATTTTCTCCGCCGGCCGCCGCGCCTGAAATGCTAGAGATCGCGGCGCCACGGAGGCCCGCATGCTCAAGACTCCCACGCTCAAGATACTGGGCCGGACCTCGTCGCTGAACGTCCGCAAGGTGCTGTGGACCTGCGGCGAGCTCGATCTCGCCTATGAACGGGAAGACTGGGGCATGGGCTACGCCTCGACCAGCGACCCGGCCTTCCTGGCGCTGAACCCCAACGCCCTGGTGCCGGTGCTTGTCGACGAGCACGGGCCGCTGTGGGAATCGAACACCATCTGCCGCTACCTGGCCTCGCGACATGTCGGCGGCGAGGCCCTGCTGCCTACCGAACCCCGAGGCCGCGCCGCCATCGAGCAGTGGATGGACTGGCAGGCCACCGAGCTGAACACAGCCTGGCGCTACGCCTTCGCGGGCCTCGTGCGCCGCGCGCCCGGCTTCGATGATCCCGACCAGATCGCCGCCAGCGTCCGCGCCTGGAACGCCGCCATGGCCCTGCTGGACCGCCGCCTCGATCAAACCGGCGCCTATGCGGCCGGCGCGACCTTCACCCTGGCCGACGTGGTGCTGGGCGTCTCCGTCCACCGCTGGGCCGCCTCCCCCATCGACCGCGCCGCCCTACCCGCCGTCGAGGCCTACTACGCCCGTCTGAAGACCCGCGAGGCGTTTCGGCCATGGGCTCTCGACTCGGTTCCGTAGGCCCACGCGCCCCTCGCCGCCCCCTCCTGCCCGTTTCCTGCGCAGCCCAGTCGTCCGAACGCTGCGGAACGGTGATCCGCGAACCCATCCGCTCGCTGCGCGAACAAAGTGGGCGGCGGGGTCGAAGGCGGCCCTGCTTAGCTCGGCGTCGCGAGCCGTCCGGTCGCGGGCGGCGGCGAAGGGGATAGGGCCGAGCACATGCCAGACGGAGTCCGCGTACCAACCAGAAGACAGCTCCTGACCGCCATCGCCCAGGTGGGCGGAACGGCGGCGCTGTATCAAGCCATGACCACCCTCGGCCACGCCGCCGAGACCCAGTTCCACGGCCCGCCCGACCTGTCGGGCGCGCGGCCGGGCGCCTCGGTGCTGGTGCTGGGGGCGGGCTTGGCTGGCCTGCTGGCCGCCTATGAGCTCACCCGCGCCGGCTACAAGGTGCGGATCCTGGAGTACCAGGGCCGCGCGGGCGGCCGGAACTGGAGCCTGCGCGGCGGGGATAGCTATACCGAGCTGGGCGGCGCGACCCAGAAGATCGGCTTTGCGGCGGGCAACTACTTCAACCCCGGCCCGTGGCGCATCCCGCACCACCACCGCACCCTGCTTCACTACTGCAAGCGGTTCGGCGTGGCGCTGGAGCCGTTCATCCAGTTCAACCACAACACCTGGGTCCACTCGTCGACGGCGTTCGGCGGCAAGCCGGTGCGCTTCAAGGCCGCCGCGGCCGACTTCGAAGGCAATGTCGCCGAGCTGCTGGCCAAGTCGATCAACACCAAGGCGCTGGACGACGCGGTCACGTCCGAGGACCGCGAAAAGCTGCTGGAGGCCCTGAAGGGCTGGGGCATGCTGGACGGCGACTATCGCTACGCCAAGGGCCTGCGCAGTTCGGCCCACCGGGGCTATGAGCGGCCGCCGGGCGGCGGGGTCGACGGCGCGCCCATCCCGTCCGACCTCTACGCCCTGCACGACGTGCTCGACCCGCAGGTCTGGACCTCGATGGCGTTCTTCATGGGCCACGAGATGCAGACCACCATGTTCCAGCCGGTGGGCGGCATGGACATGATCGGCAAGGCCTTCGCCAGGCAGGTCGAGGGCCTGACCACCTTCAACGCCAAGGTCACCAAGATCGCCCAGGACGACAAGGGCGTGGCCGTCACCTTCGCCGACACCGCCACGGGCAAGGTCGAGACCGCCAAGGCTGACTGGTGCGTTTGCACGATACCGCTGTCTATCCTCGGCCAGATCGAAAGCGAGATCAGCGACGAGCTGGCCGCCGCCATCAAGGCCGTGCCCTATTCCGGCCAGGTGAAGATCGGCCTGGAGATGAAGCGGCGGTTCTGGGAGGAGGAAGACTCCATCTTCGGCGGCCACAGCTTCACCGACCAGGAGATCGCCCTGATCTCCTATCCCAACAACAACCTGTTCGGCGACGGACCGGCCGTGCTGCTGGGCGCCTTCGCCCGCGAGATGGGGGCCTATCGCCTGGCCGGCATGACGCCCCAGCAGCGCATCGAGGTCGCCCTGCAACAGGGCTCGGTGCTGCACCCGCAGAGCTACCGCAAGGAGTTCGCCAGCGGCGCCTCGGTGGCCTGGAGCCGCGTGCCCTGGGCGCTGGGCTGCTGCGCCCGCTGGACCGAGGAGACCCGCAAGGAGCACTACCAGACCCTGGTGGCCATGGACCGCCGCATCGTGCTGGCCGGCGAGCACGCCTCCTATGTCGGCTGCTGGATGGAGGGCGCCCTGCTCTCGTCTCTGGACGCCATCACCCGCCTGCACAAGCGCGCCCTGGAGGCCTGAGCATGACCCGTCCCGTTCCCGTCGCGGCGTCCGCCCTGGTCGCCGCCCTCGCCTGCGCCATTCCCGCCGTCGCCCAGGCTCCCGCCGGCGGCGACACCGGCGGCGGCGTGGTTCGCGTGGCCAAGCCGCTCACCGGCCAGCAGGTCTACGAGGCCGTCTGCCAGGCCTGCCACATGGCCGACGCCAAGGGCGGAACCGGCGCGGGGACCATTCCCCCGCTGGCCGCCAATCCGAAGCTGGCCGCCGCGCCTTACGTCTCCATGGTGGTGGTGCGCGGCCAGGGCGGCATGCCGCCCTTCGCCGGCACGCTGGACGACGCCCAGATCGCGCAGGTCGTCACCTATGTGCGCACCCACTTCGGCAACGCCTACGCCAAGCCGGTGACGGCCGCCGACGTGGCGAAGATCCCCCATCCGGACAGGTCCGGGGGTCACTAGGAGCGTGGCAGCCGAAAGTGTGCGCGGTTTCGGCGTCCGCCACGCTCCAAACAGATGACTTGGCGAGCATCGGCCAGGCGGTCGCCAAACAGGACGCGGGGCGTCGGGCGTGCTAAAGCGCGCCGATGAGCAACGAGACCAACGACGCCCCGCCGAACGAAACCCCGATGCAGCGCGCCCTGCGCCTGAAGAAGGCCGCCCAGGGCCGTCACGGCCACGGGCCCAAGGCCTCCAGCGGCAAGGTCGACAAGGCCGACGCCGCCGCGCCTACGGGCAAGTCGCGGCCCTGGATGACCCGCTAGGTCCTTTGAACCGGCCGGAGGACGATCCATGGCCGACAATTTCGTCCTGATCACCGGCTGCTCGGGCGGCGGCAAGTCCAGCCTGCTGGCCGAGCTGGCCGCCCGCGGCTACGCCGTCGTCGAGGAGCCCGGCCGCCGCATCGTCCGCGCGGCGCAAGACGACGACGACCCCGTCCTGCCCTGGAACGATCCGGCCGCCTTCGCGCGCCGGGCCGTCGAGCTGGCCCTGGCCGACCGCGAAGCCGCGCGCGGGCCGCACGGCTGGGTGTTCTTCGATCGCGGCCTCGTCGACGCCGCCGGCGCGCTGGAGGCGGCGACCGGCGAGCCGGCGCTGCGGGCGCTCGACCGCGCCCATCGCTATCACCGCCGCGTCTTCCTCGCCCCGCCCTGGCCCGAGATCCGCGTCGCCGACGACGAGCGCCGCCACGGCCTGGAGGCGGCGCTGGACGAGTATCGACGCCTGGAAGCCGCCCTGCCCGCTCTTGATTACGAGGTCGTCCTCCTGCCAAGGACGTCGGTCGCCGCCCGCGCCGACTTCGTCCTCGCCACCCTGGAAGCCTGACACATGCTGATCCGTCCCGAACGTCCCGAAGACGTCGCCGCCATCGGCGTGGTGACCTCGGCCGCCTTCCTCGGACGTCCCTACAGCAGCCAGACCGAGGCCCTGATCGTCGCCGCCCTGCGCGCGGCCGGAGCCCTGTCGCTGTCGCTGGTGGCCGAGGTCGACGGCCAGGTCGCCGGCCACATCGCCTTCTCGCCGGTCGATATCGAGGTGTCGTCCGGCGACTGGTACGGCCTTGGCCCGGTGTCGGTGAGCCCCGACCAGCAGGGTACGGGCCTTGGCCAGGCCCTGATCCGCGAGGGGCTGAAGCAGCTGGAGGCGCGCGGCGCGGCCGGCTGCGTGCTGCTGGGCTCGCCCAAATACTACGAGCGGTTCGGCTTCGTGGCCGACGAGGCCCTGACCTACGGCGGCGAAGCCTCGCCCTACCTGCAACGGCTGGTCTTCAAGGGCCGCCCGCCGCGCGGCGCGGTCACCTACCACACGGCCTTCGGGGCTTAGGCCCTTCCTCCCGTCGCCCGGGGGACCTTGAGCGGCCCTGCGGAGCGGACGAACTGACCGTCAGCCGGGGTGCGCGTGGACGTTCAGGCGGGCTCTTTCCACCATGCATCGGACTGATATTCGATGGGAAGCTCCTCGCTCCATGGGTCCGCCACGCCCCTCGCCTCGAGCTGGTCGAACCACGCGTTGCGCTTGCTCTCCGGCAGGCGCTCACCGCAGAAGGGGCAGTAGAACAGCTGCTGGAGCGCGCCGCCCGACGGTATCGTGTACTCGTCGAACCTCGGATCGTAGTTCACCGCATCCCAGTCGTTCTGGGGATGCTGGTCCATGTGCCCCGCAGGCTTCTTGACGCTCATGCCTTCATCGTAACCCAGCCAGGCGGCGCCACAAGCGGACGAAGCTTGCCGCCCGAGAAGGGTACCGTGAACCGAACCGCCTCTAGACCATCCCCACCGTCTTGAGGCGGGCGCGGGGGTGGATCTCGTTCTGGCTCATCACCACGGTCTGGCCGCGGAAACGCTCGATGATCGAGCGGACATAGGGGCGGATGCCCGGGCTGGTCAGCAGCACCGGCGACTCGCCTTGCAGGGCGGCGCGCTCGAAGGTGTCGCGCACCCCGCGGATGAAGTCCTGCAGGCGCGAGGGGGCCAGGGCCAGTTGCTTGTCCTCGCCCGGCCCGATCAGGGCCTCGGCGAAGGCCTGCTCCCAGTCGGCCGACAGGGTGATGATCGGCAGAGCGCCGTCCTCGCCGCGGTTGGCCCAGCACAGCTGGCGGGCCAGGCGCGCGCGCACCTGCTCGACCAGCTGGGTGACCGAAGCGGTGTGCGGCGCGGCTTCGCCGATGCCTTCCAGGATCTGCGGCAGGTCGCGGATCGAGACGCGCTCCTTGAGCAGGGCCTGCAGCACGCGCTGGATGGTGGCGGCGTTGACGACGCCGGGGATCAGGTCGTCGACGAGCTTCTTCTGGTTCTCGGGCAGCTCCTTCAGGAGCTTCTGCACCTCGGCGTAGGAGAGCAGGTCGGCCATGTTCTCCTTGAGGATCTCGGTCAGGTGCGTGGTCAGCACCGTGGCCGGATCCACGACCGTGTAGCCGCGGAACGTCGCCTCTTCGCGGAGGTCGTCGGCGACCCAGGTGGCCGGCAGGCCGAAGGCGGGCTCGCGCACGTGCTCGCCGGGCAGCTCCACCTGGCCGCCGCGCGGATCCATGGCCATCAGGTGACCCAGGCGCACTTCGCCCAGGCCCGCCTCCATCTCCTTGATGCGGATGGCGTAGCCCTGGTTGGCCAGGCGCATGTTGTCGAGGATGCGCACGGGCGGCATGACGAAGCCGAACTCGGTGGCCAGGGTCTTGCGCAAGGCGCGGATCTGGTCGGTCAGGCGGCGGCCTTCCAGGTCGTTGATCAGGGTCAGCAGGCCGTAGCCCAGCTCGATCTTGACGTCGTCGATGGCCAGGGCCGCGCTGATCGGCTCTTCCTCGGGCTCAGAAGGGGCCTCGGCGGCGGCGGCCGCGGCCGCAGCGGCGGCCTCCTTGGCCGGCGCTTCCTTGGCCGCCTGCGCCCGGCGATAGGCCAGGTAGCCCGCGCCGACGGCCAGGCCGGCGAACGGCAGCAGCGGCATGCCGGGGATCAGGGCGATGACGCCCGACGAGGCCGACACCATGCCCAGGGCGACCGGGTTCATGGCCAGCTGGGTGGTCAGGGCCTTGTCGGCGCTGCCCTCCACGCCGGCCTTGGACACCACCAGACCGGCGGCGATCGAGATGATCAGGGCCGGGATCTGGCTGACCAGGCCGTCGCCGATGGTCATCAGGGTGTAGGTCGAGGCCGCCTCGGCCATCGGCACCTTGTGCTGGACGACGCCGATCAGGATGCCGCCGACGATGTTGATGCCGGTGATGATCAGGCCGGCGACCGCGTCGCCCTTCACGAACTTGCTGGCGCCGTCCATGGCGCCGAAGAAGGTGCTTTCCTGCTCAAGCTCCTTGCGGCGGATCTTGGCGGTGTCCTGGTCGATCAGGCCCGTCGACAGGTCGGCGTCGATGGCCATCTGCTTGCCGGGCATGGCGTCCAGGGTGAAGCGCGCGGCCACTTCGGCGATGCGCCCCGAACCCTTGGTCACGACCATGAAGTTCACCACCACCAGGATGATGAAGATGATCACGCCGATGACGAAGTTGCCCTGCATCATCAGGTTGCCGAAGGCGGCGATGACCGCGCCGGCGCCGTGGCCGCCCTCGTGACCGTTGCCCAGGATCAGGCGGGTCGAGGCGATGTTGAGGCCCAGGCGGTAAAGGGTCGCGACCAGCAGAACGGTCGGGAAAGAGGTGAACTCCAGCGGCTTCTTGATCAGCACCGCCGTCATCAGGATCAGCACCGAGCCGGTCAGCGACACGGCCAGCAGGATGTCGAGCAGCGCCGGCGGCACCGGCAGGATCAGCAGGACGATGATGCCCACGACGCCGACGGCCAGGCCCATCTCGCCGCGCAGGATCCCCTCCCACAGCGACTTGGCGCTAGGGATCGAGGAAGCGGCCTTGGGGGCGGCGGCGTCAGCCATGGAAAGCCTTGCTGCTATTTCGGATCTCGGACCGTTCCGCTTGAAGCGATTTGTGGCGGCCCGCCATCTCCTTAATCGAAATTAGCCATGTTCGGCGCCGGACCGATCGTCGCGGGCGCCGAACAGGAATCTACACTTGAGGTTTAGGCGGCCGCGCCGACGCCGCCCTGCGGCGGGGGCACGTTGACGCCGGCGTCGCCGTATTCCTTGAGCTTGTTGCGCAGGGTGCGGATCGAGATGCCCAGGATGTTGGCCGCGTGGGTGCGGTTGCCCAGGCAATGCTCCAGGGTGTCGATGATCAGCGTCTGCTCCATCTCGGCCACGGTCTGGCCGACGAAGCTGCGGGTCGCCGCGGCGGCCACGGCCTCGGCCGCCGCCATCGAGGCGCCGCGGGCCACGGCCGCGTCGGGGGCCGGCGCCAGGGGCTGGCCGTCCGGCAGGCGGATGGCGAACTCCTCGATCTCGGCGCCGGTCGACAGCAGCACCGCGCGGTGCATGGCGTTTTCCAGCTCGCGCACGTTGCCCGGCCAGCGGTGGGCGATCAGGCGGCGCTTGGCCTCGGCCGAGATCGGCTTCAGGTCGATGCCGTTGGCGGCCGAGTACTTCTTCACGAAGTGCTCGCACAGATTGATGATGTCGCCCGGACGTTCGCGCAGCGGCGGCAGGGCCAGGTTCACGACGTTCAGTCGGTAGAGCAGGTCTTCGCGGAACACGCCTTCCTTGACCGCCTCGGCCAGGTTGCGGTTCGACGTGGCCAGGATGCGGATGTCGACCTTCACCGGCTTGGTGCCGCCGACGCGGTCGATCTCGCGCTCCTGGATGGCGCGCAGCAGCTTGGCCTGCAGGCGCACGTCCATTTCCGAGATTTCGTCCAGCAGCAGGGTGCCGCCGTTGGCTTCCTCGAACTTGCCGATGCGGCGGGCCAGGGCGCCGGTGAAGGCCCCCTTCTCGTGGCCGAACAGCTCGCTTTCCAGCAGGTTCTCAGGGATGGCGGCGCAGTTGACGCTGATGAACGGCGCCTTGGCCCGACGCGATTTCGCGTGGACGTGGCGGGCCATCACTTCCTTGCCCGAGCCGCTTTCGCCGGTGATCAGGATCGAGGCGTCCGACGGGGCGACCTGGTCGGCCAGCTTGATCACCTGCTCCATGTTCGGGTCGCGGGCGATCATCGGGCGGTTGTCGTCGGTGACGGCGGCCAGCACCGCCGCGATCAGTTCGGCGTCCGGCGGCAGCGGGATGAATTCCTTGGCCCCGGCCTTGATGGCGCCCGCGGCGCGCATCGGATCGGCGTCGACGCCGCAGGCCACGACCGGCACCCGGATGCGCTCGCTCTCGTTGGCGGAGATCAGGCCGGCGATGTCGAGGCCGTAGTCGACCATCATCAGGTCGGCGCCCTGCCCGGCGCGCAGCGCGTTGGTCGCCTGCTCCGTCGTCTCGACGTGCGAAACCTTGGCCCCGGCGTTCATCGCCATCTTCACGGCGACCGAGAGCTGACCGTTCAGTTTACCAACGACCAAGAGGCGCATTGTCTTGTCTCCGGGCGGCCCTTCCGGACCGATCTTTTACTGCTTCGCCCTCATTTCGAAGGGCGCGGACTGGGGTGGACGAAAAGCCGAGGGATCAGCCCGCGGCGTCGCCGTCCTTGATGATTTCCGTCATGGTCACGCCCAGGCGCTCGTCGACGACGACGACCTCGCCCCGGGCGACCAGGCGGTTGTTGACGTAGATGTCGATCGCTTCGCCGACCTTGCGGTCGAGTTCGAGGATCGAACCGGCCTGCAACTGCAGCAGCTGGGCCACCGACATGTTCGAGCGGCCGAGCACGGCGGAGATGTTGACGGGAACGTCGAACACCGGGGCCAGGTCGGAGGCGATCTTGTCGCTCAGCTCGACCGGGATCTCCGAGGCGAGCATGCCGCCGTTGAAATCGTTGAGGGTCAGGTCGTCGGACATGGCGGTCAGCCTTCGCTAGGAAGCAGGGGTTCGGCGTGCAGGCCCTCGGCCGCGATGGCGGCTTCCAGGGCCTGGGCGACGCGCTGCGCCGCCTCGTCGGGATTGAATTCGGCGCGACCGTCGCCCCAGTCGAGGACGAAGGCGGCGGGCGGCTGGGCGCTGTCGGCGCGGGCGACGATCTGGCCCGGATAGCCGATGGCGTAGGCGGTCTGCTCCAGGGCGGCCTGGGTGCGCTCCACGAGGTGCGGCGCGACGCGGACGGAAAGCTTGGGCTGGGCCTCGACCTCGCGGGCCAGGGCCAGCAGCGCCGCCGAGGCCGGGGCCTCGGGGAACTGGTCCAGCGCCGCGTCGGCGATCTTGTTGGCGCAGGCCAGGGCCAGGCGCGCGGCGTGCTCGCGATGCTCGTGGGCGACGGCCGCCAGGGTCGACATCGCGCCGTGCACCGCGTGGGCGATGGCGTTCATGGCCTGGGCGGCTTCCTGCTCGGCGCGGGCCACGGCCGAGCGCTCGCCCTCGGAGAAGGCCTCGGCGCGGGCGGCCTCGACCTCTTCCGGCGTGAAGCTCTTCTTCACCTTGGGGGCCTCGTAGGCCACCCCGCCACGGTCGTCGAAGACCGTGTCGAAGGCGAAGCGCTGATAGGTTTGGTTGCTCATCCCGCGCGCCTCAGTAGATCAGCTCGTCGTCGCTGCCCGAACCGGCCAGCATGATCTCGCCCTTGGCGGCGAGGTCCTTGGCGATCTGGACCATGGCGACCTGGGCCTGGTCGACGTCCTTCAGACGCACCGGACCCATGCTTTCCATGTCCTCGCGCATGATCTTCGACGCACGCTCGGACATGTTGGAGAAGAACATCTCGCGCAGCTTGTCCGAGGCGCCCTTCAGGGCCAGGGCCAGCTGCTCCTTGCCGGTGGCGCGCAGCAGGGTCTGCACGCCGCCCGGATCCAGCTTCGACAGGTCCTCGAACACGAACATCAGGGCCCGGATGCGCTCGGCCGCCTCGCGGTTGCGCTCTTCCAGGGCGGCGATGAAGCGGGCCTCGGTCTGGCGGTCGAAGTTGTTGAAGATCTCGGCCATCATCTCGTGGCTGTCGCGCTTGGAGGTGCGCGCCAGGTTCGACATGAACTCGATCCGCAGGGTCTGTTCGATCTTGTCGAGGATCTCGCGCTGCACCGGCTCCATGCGCAGCATGCGGGTGACGCATTCCAGCGCGAAGTCTTCGGGCAGGCAGGCCAGCACGCGGGCGGCGTGGTCGCTCTTCACCTTCGACAGCACGACGGCGACGGTCTGCGGGTATTCGTTCTTCAGGTAGTTGGCCAGGACGGCTTCGTTCACGTTGCCCAGCTTGTCCCACATGGTTCGACCCGCCGGACCGCGGATCTCTTCCATCAGCTGGTCGACCTTCTCGGGCGCCATGAACGACATCAGCAGGCGCTGGGTCTGTTCGTACGAACCCATGATCGCGCCCGTCGAGCTCATGCCCGAGACGAACTCGACCAGCAGCTCTTCGACCACGCTGGCCGAAACCGTGCCCAGGCTGGCCATGGCCTGGGAGACTTCCTTGATCTCCTCGTCGTCCAGCGCTTCCCAGATCTTGGTGTGATCTTCACCCAGGGCGAGCAGGACGATGGCGGCCTTTTCAGGCCCGGCCAGCTTGGCGATGTCCGTGACGGCGGCCTTCATCCGATCACTCCGACTCGTGCAGCCAGTTGCGCAGGATCGCGACCGACTCTTCGGGGTGCTTCTCGACGAACTCCGACACGCGCTTGATCGACGAGGCCTTCACCTGGCCTTCGATCTTGGCGATGTCGATGCGCTGGTCGATGTCCGAAACCGGGCCGGCGATGGCGATCGGCTCGCCCGACTGGTCGACGACGACCTGCTGGGTGGTGCCGTCCGACAGGGTGACCAGGCGGGTGACCGGCTGGTCGCCCTGGCCCAGGGCCAGCTGGATCGGGTGCTGGCCGGCCGGCTGGGTCAGGCTCTTGATGAAGGGGCGCACGGCGAACATCAGGATCAGCAGGGCGACGATGGCCAGGACGCCGATCTCGGCGACGCGCATCAGGTCGTTCTTGTCGAAGCCGGCCATCAGCCCGCCCTTGCCGTCCAGGCCCTGGTCCTCGGCGGTCGGGAAGCGAATGTTGGTGACCTTCACCTGGTCGCCGCGGGCGGCGTCATAGCCGATGGCGGTCTTCACCAGTTCTTCGATCTGGGCGATCTCCTCGGCGGTGCGCGGGGTGTAGGCGCCGGCCTTGCCGTCCTTGCCCGGAGCGGCGGTGACGCCGTCCACGGCCACGGCCACGGCGACCTTCTTCATGGCGCCCGGCTCGGTGACCTCGGTCCGGACCGACTCGGAGATTTCGTAGTTGGTGGTGGTCTCGTTGCTGCCCGAGTTCGAGCCGACGGGCTGGAAGCCGGCCGGTTGGCCGCCGGGGATGTTCTGGGTGGCGGTGACGCCGCTGGTGTCGTCGTTGCGGGTCTCGGACTGGTTGTTGGCGCTGGTGCTTTCCGAGCGCACGACCTGGCCGTCCGGATCGAACTTCTTTTCCTGGGTGGTGATGCGGTTCAGGTCGAGGTCGGCGGTGACCGTGACGCGGGCCTTGCCCGGGCCGAGCACGCCGTCGAGCATTTCCTTGACGCTCTTGGCGATGCGGGCCTCGGCTTCGGACTTGCGGTCCTGGGCCAGGCGACCCGCCAGGCTCTCGTCGCCGCCGGCCGACAGGGTCTTGCCGTGGTCGTCGATGACGTTGACGCGCTCGGGCTTCATGCCCGGGACCGAGCCGGCGACCAGGTTCTGGACGGCGGCGACCATGTCCGACGACGGCTCGCGGCCGGCGGTGCCGATGGTGACGGCCGAAGACGGTTGCTCGGCGTCCTCTTCGAACAGCTGGCGCTTGGGCAACACCAGGTGGACGCGGACGTCGCGCACGCCCTGCCAGCCGCGGATGGTGCGTTCCAGCTCGCCCTGCAGGGCGCGCTGGCGGTTCAGCTGCTGGACGAAGTCGGTCTGGCCGATGGCGTTGCCGGTGTCGAAGATTTCGTAGCCGATCGAGCCCGAGGTCACGAGACCCTTGCCCGAAACCAGCAGGCGGGCGGAATTGACCTTGTCGCGGGCGACCATGATGGTCGAGCCGTCGCCCTTGGTCTCGTACTTGATGCCGGCCTGATCCAGCGCCTGGGTGACAGCCGAGGCTTCCTTGAGGTCGAGGTTCGAATACAGCAGCTCGCTCGGCTGCTTGCCCAGCATCATGACGACCGCGGCCAGCACGGCGATGGAGCCGACGGCGACGCCCGCCAGGGCGGCCAGTCGACCGACGCCGAACTTCTGAATCGCGCTCAGGAATTTATCCACTGGGCCTGTCCCTCAAACTGCGTCCGAACGGAACGCAAGCGAGACGGATGGAAGTCCGTCGTCGCTAGGCAGGATTTACCCAGTCGATGGTTAACGACGGCTTTAGATTTGGGGCGAGAACCCGCCTCCATAGGCGCCAAATGGTCGCGGCCGCGCCTTGGGGGGCGCGGCCGCTGAACAGACCGTTCGGGCGCTTCGTGGAGCATAACTCCTCGCGCCCTTTCAGTTTTTCCGCCGTCTAGCGGTACTGCTGAAGCCGGGTGGTCCGCAGACCCGCCAGGCCGTGCCGGTCGATAGACTGCTGCCAGGCGAGGAATTCCTCGTTGGTCAGCTTGTAACGATCACACGCCTCGTCGAGCGAGAGGAGACCACCGCGGACGGCGGCGACCACCTCGGCCTTGCGCCGGATCACCCAACGCTGGGTTTCCGGAGGCGGAAGATCCGACAGGGTAAGAGGCGCACCGGTCGGACCGATGACGTACTTTTCACCCCGGCTGTTCGTGCGCTGCTGCTGCAACATGGCTTTACGCCTTTCCCACAACCATCACTGTTGACGAGGAATATAGGCGCCGGGGAATAACGACGGCTTAATTCCGGTAGTAAAGAAAGACCTAAACACGGCACTTCCTCCAGCGATCAGAGTGTATCGATGTGACACACTCTGATTAAGACCAGTTAATACCTATGATCAGCGCTTAATGCTCAGAAGTTCTTCCAGCATCTGATCAGCGGTAGTGATGATTTTCGACGAGGCCGAGTACGCGCGTTGCGTAGTGATCAGGCCCGTGAACTCAGTCGACAGGTCGACAGTCGAAGCTTCCAGCGTCGACGGAGCCAGAGAACCTGCACCGCCCTGGCCCGGGGTCTTCAGGCTATAGGTGCCGCTTTCATTGGTGACGCGGTAGGCGTTGCCGTTAACGCCCTTCAGGCCGTTGGGATTCGAGAAGGTCGCGATGGCCACCTGGGCGATCCGGCGAGTCACCCCGTTGTCGAAGATGGCCGAGACGTAGCCGTCTTCATCCACCTCGATGTTGGTCAGGTTGCCGAACGCGGTGCCGTTGGTGTTCACCGACTGCACGACCGACTGGCTGTTGTACTGGGTCAGGCCGCCGGCGGCGTTGGCCAGGTCGATCTGGATGTCCTGGGAGTCGATGCCCAGGCCGTCGGCCCAGCGCGGACCCGTGCCCGTGGCGGTCGGGTCCGAAGCGCCGATGTGGATCGCCGTCGGGGTCACGCCGCCGAACAGGTTGCCGACCGAAGCCAGCTTGCCGTCCGTGGTGAAGGTGATCTTGCCCGAGCTGATCAGGCCGTTGGTGTTGTTGTCCAGGTCGCCCGGCTTGGCGCGCAGTTCGGCGAACCACTCGTTCGGGCCGGGGCCCTTGAGCAGCGACAGGGTGACGGTGCGCTGGCCGCCCTTGGAGTCCGAGACCGGGATCTGGATCTCGAAGTCCGGCTTGACGCCGGTGGTCGGGTCCTCAGCGTAGTCCGACATCGAGCGGGTGGTCGGGTCGTAGGCGCCGGCGTTCACAGCGTCGGTCTTGGTGTTCAGACCCAGGGCCGCGAACGACACGGTGGCGCCGCCGCCGGCGTTGATCGAGCCGGCCGGCACGGTCGCACCGGTCGGGGTGTAGCTGGTCAGGGCGCCCGTGGCCGGGTCGAACACGGCCGTGCCGGTGTCGACCACGACGCCCGCGCGGCGGACTTCGACCTGGTACTCGTTACCGTTGCCGGTAGGGCTGTAGCGGACGGCGTAGTCGGCCGTGGCGGCGGTCGAGTCGGCGACGCCCGTCTTGGTCGACAGCGCGTTGGCGGCGGCCGACACGGCCTGTTCCGAACGCAGGTTGGCGTTGACGCCGACGCGGGTGGTCTTCTCGGCGGTGCCGCCGACGCTGCCCACGTTGATCGACGACAGCTGGGTCAGGTCCGACGGATCGGGCGTGATGGCGCCGGTCACCGGATCGGCCAGCCAGCCCTGCAGGTACAGGCCGGCGTCGTTCTTCAGATAGCCCAGGTTGTCCAGCTGGAACGAACCGGCACGGGTGAACGAGCGGGTGTCGGTGGCGGTCAGGCCTTCCGGCTTCTCGGTGGCGACGAAGAAGCCCGAGCCGGCGATCGACAGGTCGAGGCTCGAGGTCGTCGACTGGGTCAGGCCCTGCTGGCTGATGAACTGGTGCGTCAGCGACTTCACGCCGCCGGCGCTGTAGGTGTTGTTCTTGCTTTGCGAGGTGACCAGCGTCGAGAAATTGGCCGACGAGCGCTTGTAGCCGACGGTGTTGACGTTCGCGATGTTGTCCGAGATCGCGGCCAGGGCCGACGAGTTGGCGACCAGACCGGAGACGCCCGAGAGCATGGCGCTGTTGATGGACATGACTGAAATCCTGCTCGTGAGGTTTGTTTCGAGGGGCTCAGCGCAGTTTGCGTTTGGGTTCCGGGTCGGCCGTCTGGCTCGGTTGGGAACCGCGTCGGCGTCATTCTGACGCCCGGTTCATTCGTTGGAGGCCTTAGGCGGCCTCTGCGGTGTCCTCGGGCGTCTTGTCCGAGGCGTCCGCCGTCTTGTCCGGAGGGTTGGTGACGCCGATCACCTGGCTGATCGGCACTTTCACGCCGTCGATGGTGACCATGTTCTGGCCGCTCTCGTTGGTCACCGCGGTCACGATGCCTTCGATGCGGCCCTTGGAGGTGGTGGCGATCTTCGTGCCCTCGCCGTCGAGGGCGGTGATGCGCAGGGTGTAGGCCGCGCCGTTGGGCTGCTGGACGCCGGTGGTGCTGTCCTTGCCGTCCCACTCGAAGGTGTGGTCGCCCTTGCTCATGTCGTCGGGCAGCTTGGTGGCGACCACGGCGCCGTACTTGTCGAGCACCTCGATCTTCACCGAAGTGGCGTTGCGGCCGACGGTGTAGCTCCAGTTGGCCTTGCCGTCCTTGAGCACCGAGGTGTCGGTCTCGGCCGTGGCCTGCTTGCCCATCATGTTGACGGCGTCGGCGATGCCGCCGTCGTTCATGCCGACGAGCGCGGCCAGCAGGTCGTTGGTGACCAGCTGCTGTTCGACGCCGGTCATCTGGACGATCTGTCCGGTGAAGGCGTTGGAATCCATCGGCGACAACGGATCCTGGTTCTTCATCTGCGTGGTCAGCAGCTTGAGGAAGGTCTCCTCGCTGCTGGCGAGCTGGTTCCTCGAGTTGTTGATCTTGTCGATCACCGAGGTGCCGGACGTCGCGCTGGTCGTGGCCATGACGCTAATCTCCTAGATCTTCACGTCGACGCCGTCGGATTCCGCGAAGCGGAGACCCGGGATCAGCGACGCGGCCGAAACGGTGGGGATGTCGTCGGCCATGGCGCCCGCGAAGGCGCGACCGGCGAAGGCGCGGCGACCGTGGTCGCCGCCCTGGAAGTCGAAGAAGGCGTTCTGCTGCTGGCCCTGGCCGCCGTTGCCGCCCTGGCTCGACACGTCGAACTTCAGGGCGTTGTCGGCGACGTCGAAGCCGGCCTGGCTCAGCGCCTGACGCAGCTCGCCGGCGCGGTGGCGCAGGTCGGCGGCGGCTTGCGGGTTCTCGAAGGCCATGACGGCCGTCAGCTTGCCCTCGGCGCCGATGCGCACCTGCACGTCGACCTTGCCCAGGCCTTCCGGCGTCAGGACGATGTCGAAGCGGGTCGACTTGGCTTCCAGCTTCTTGGCGATCTCGGCCGACATCGCCGCGACGGTCTCGGGCGAGCCGCGCACGATGGTCTCGGCCGGGGCCTGGGCGGCGGCGGCGGTCGTCTGGGCCTGCAGGGTCGGGGCGAAGGCCGCGTCGGTCTTGGCGGCGGGCGCATCGACCGGGGCGGCGTCGGCCGCCATCTGGGCGAAGGCGTCGCCGGCGCCCGACTGAGCGCCGGAGTCGCTGTTGGTGGCCGCGTCGTGGGCGGCCTGCTCGGCGGCGACGGCGTGAGCGGTGACCACGGCCTCGCCCTTGGCGGCGACCTCGACCTTGCCGGTCT
Organism: Caulobacter vibrioides; assembly: GCA_001449105.1. Lineage (GTDB taxonomy): Bacteria > Pseudomonadota > Alphaproteobacteria > Caulobacterales > Caulobacteraceae > Caulobacter > Caulobacter vibrioides_C. Next base: position 92,009 of record LNIY01000013.1, read on the forward strand.
TGGGCGCCAGAGCCTGGGTCTCGGCGGGCTTGGCGGTTTCGACGGCGGCGGCCTGGGCCTCGACCGGGGCGGCGACTTCGGCGGTTTCCACCGGGGTCGCTGCGGCGGTCGCGGTCAAGGCCTCATCGGCCGGAACCTGCACGGCCTTCAGGCTGACGATCTCGTCGCCCAGCGAGGCGGCGGCGGGCTGGGCGGCGTCGGCTGCGGCCTGGGCTTGCGGCTGAGCCTTCGGCGCGACCGGCGCTTCGGCGGGCGCGGCGGCCTGCGGCTGGGCGGCCAGCTTGGCCAGGTCGGCGGCGGGAAGTTCGGCGGCGGCCGGCTGGACGGCTTCGGCGTCGACCTTCGGCGCGGCCGCGTCGGCCACCAGATCGGCGGCGGCCTCCACGGCGTCGGCGGCGGCCGCGAGCGGGCTCGCGCCGGCCAGCTTGGCGGCGTCGGAAACGGTGTCGGCCACGTCGCCGACCAGGCCCGCGGCCTTGGCCAGCAGGTCGGTGGAGCCGGCGGCCGGGGTTTCGGCGGCGGCGGCGGCGGCGTCGACCGCGGCCGTCTCGGCGGCGGCCTGGCCGGTCGCGGCGGGTTGTTGCTGTTGTTGCGCGCTCATGGCGGCGACCACGGCCGCGCCGGCCTGGGCGGCGGCGGCGTCCTGGCCGGCGGCGTCGGCGCCGCTCTTGCGGTCGTCGCCCTTGCGGTCGCCATCCTTGCGGTCGACGGCCGGCTTGGCCGAGGCCTTGTTTCCACCCGCGGGACGGGCGGCCGGCTGGTCCTGCGTCTCTTCCTTCGCGCCCTTGGCGGCCAGCAGCGCGCCGAAGACGTCGCCGGCGCCGGAAGCGTCGGACGCGCCGGCGGCGCCCTGGGCGGGCGTCGGGAGCGGAAGAGAGGCGGCGATCGCGGTCATGCGGGTCGTTACGCTCGGCTGGACGACGGCTCGGATGGAGCACGCCTTGATCCGCCGTCCTCTGAGCAATCGCCGGGCCAACCCGGAAATTTCTTTCAAGTCATTGATTCAAAAGGTTTTAACTTCCGATTTACTCTTTGATTTCGGCAGGTTGCGGAGGTTTTTGCCGAGCGGAAACGGAAAGAATGACCCCACGTTTGCCGCGTCGGCGCGTCGCAGCCCGGGTCTGGACCGGGTTGGCGCCATCCTTGCGCTCCCCTCCTCGTCGTCCGCACGGCGCATGGAACCCAACGCCTTGTATTTCAACGGTTTGCACAACGGAAACGAGACGCTCTCGACGCCCACCCGGCAAGTTTCGCCGGGCAAGGTCGCGTCGCGTGGTCCGTGCTTTGCCGAGCGGACAGGAGATCGCTGATGTCGCTGAACACCATCCTGAACACCGCGACGTCGGGGATGATGGCCGCCCAGACGGGCATGCGCGTCGTTTCCGACAACATCGCCAACGTCAACACCGCCGGCTACGTCCGCAAGACGGTCAGCCAGTCCAACCTCGTGTCGAACGGCATGGGCGTGGGCGTCAACATCGACGCCATCAAGCGCGCCACCGACCGCTTCCTGCAGTCGGCCAGCCTGAACGCCGCGTCGGACGCCGGCCGCGCTTCGGCCCTATCGAGCGCGCTGGACAACGCCCAGGAGCTGTTCGGCGACCCCAGCGCCAAGACCAACTTCTTCTCGATGCTGGACGAGGTGTTCAGCGCCTTCTCCCAGGCCGCCGACGAGCCGTCCTCGTCGCTGCTGCGCGCGCAGGCCCTGACCAAGGTCGAGGACTTCCTGGGTGAAAGCAGCCGCATCACCGCCGGCCTGTCGAGCCTGGGCAAGGACGCCGACACCAAGATTTCGGCCGACGTCGACCGCGTGAACGTGCTGCTCAAGCAGATCGACGAGCTGAACGCCGACATCACCCGCGCCAAGACCACCGGCGTCGACGCCACCGGCTCGGAGAACATCCAGAGCGGCCTGATCGACGAGCTGTCGTCGCTGATGAACGTGCAGGTCAGCCAGCGCGCCAACGGCGGCGTGCTGATCCGCTCGACCGAGGGCATGAGCCTGGCCGGCGAAGGCGCGGCCGTGGTCAAGTACGAGCAGTCGCCCACCGCCAACGGCTTCCTGACGGTCACCTCGGCCAACAGCGGCGGCCAGGCCAGCCCGCTCTATATCAGCAGCGGCGAGATCAAGGGCCTGCTGGAGCTGCGCAACACCGAGCTGCCGGCCCTGTCGGACCAGCTGGGCGAATTCGTCACCCGCACCACCGAGGAGCTGAACCGCGCCTCGAACGCCAACTCGTCGGTCCCCGCCCCGGCCAGCATGACCGGCCGCGACACCGGCCTGGACGCCACCACCGCCCTCACCGGCTTCACCGGCAAGACCACCATCGCCCTGACCAACGCCAGCGGCGTCATCCAGCGCCGCATCGAGGTGGACTTCAGCGCCGGCTCGATGACGATCGACGGCGTCGCCGGCCCGGCCTTCACCCCGGCCAACTTCCTGACCCAGCTGAACGGCGCCCTGGGCGCCGACGGCCAGGCCAACTTCACCAACGGCACGCTCAGCCTGTCGGCCAACGGCGGCCTGGGCGTGGCCATCGCCGACGATCCGACCAACCCGTCGACCAAGGCCGGCAAGGGCTTCAGCCATTTCTTCGGCATGAACGACATCGTCCGCCAGACCGGCTATTCGCCGTACGAGACGGGCATGACCACGGCCTCGCCGCACGGCTTCACGCCGGGCGAGGAGATCACCCTGCGCCTGACCGACATCGAAGGCGGCCGCATCCGCGACGTGAAGGTCACCGTGCCCGCCGGCGGCACGATGCAGGACATGCTGAACGCCCTGAATTCGCGCGCCGACGGCGCGGGCCAGTACGGGACCTTCGCGCTCGACTCCAAGGGCGCGCTGAGCTTCAGCTCCAACAGCGCCTCGCCCGTGACCCTGTCGGTGGTCGAGGACGGCACCCAGCGCGGCGCCGGCGGCCCGTCGCTGAGCCAGCTGTTCGGCCTGGGCCCGTCCGAGCGCAGCACCCGCGCCTCGGGCTACACCATCGACGCGGCGATGAATTCCAACCCGACCCGCCTGCCCTTCGCCAAGCTCGACCTGACGGCCGCCGCCGGGACCTCGTCCCTGGCCATCGGCGACGCCCGCGGCGCCCTGGCCCTGGCCAAGGCCGGCGACAGCGCGGTGAACTTCTCTTCGGCCGGCGGCGTCGGCGCGGCCAGCAGCAGCGTCCTGCGCTACGGCGCCGACTTCGCCGGCTCGATCGCCCGCAAGGCGGCCGCCGCCGAGTCCAAGAAGGACGCCACCGCCTCCGTGAAGATCGAGGTCGACACCCAGCGCCAGTCGCACGAGGGGGTCAATCTCGACGAGGAACTCATCAATCTGACGACGTACCAGCAGGCGTTCAACGCCTCGGCCCGCCTGATCCAGGCGACCAAGGACATGTACGACGTCCTCGTGAACATCATCTGAGGTCCGCCATGACCCGTGTCTCCACCTCCGGCAATTTCGGCGTGATGACGTCGAACCTGATGCTGGCGCAGGTGCGCCAGAACCAGATCGGCGAGCAGGTCTCCAGCCAGAAGGTCGCCAGCGACCTGAAGGGCTACTCCAAGAACGCCGAGATGCTGACGGCGATGAAGAGCGCCCAGGCCAAGATCGACGGCTTCCTCGACCAGACCAAGCTCGTCTCCAACCGCCTGGAGATGCAGGACATGGGCATCGAGCGCCTGGCCAACTCGGCCACCGGCGCGCGCGAGGCGATCGCCAACGCCCTGGCCGCCGGCAACGCCACCACCCTGATGCAGCAGCTGCAGAACGCCTTCGGCGACGCGGTGCAGGGCCTGAACACCAAGTCGAACGGCTACTACGTGTTCTCGGGCGCCAGGAACGACACGGCGACGACCACGGCCACCAGCATGGCCGACCTGACGGCCGCGCCCAGCACCGCCTCGCTGTTCCAGAACGACCAGTACGTCACGACCAACCGCATCGACGAGTCGACCACGGTCACGACCGGCGTGCTCGGCGACGCCCTGGGGACCAAACTGTTCGACGCCTTCAAGCAGGTGCAGGCCTATGTCGACGCCAACGGCCCGTTCACCGGCAACCTGACCGACGCCCAGTCGACCTTCCTCAAGGGCCTGCTGCCGGCCTTCGACGACGCCCACAAGGACCTGGTCACCGCCCAGGGCAAGAACGGCCTGAACCAGAAGCGCTTCGAGGACGCCCAGGTGTCGCTCCAGGACCAGTCCGACAGCCTGACGGTGATGATCGGCGGCGTCGTCGACGTCGACATGGCCGAGGCCGTCACCCGCCTTCAGGCCGCCCAGCTGGCCGTCCAGGCCTCGGCCCAGGTCTTCGCCTCGCTGCAGAATTCGTCGCTGCTGAACGTGCTGAAGTAGGCGGCGAGCAGACTGCGGCGCTGGTCCACCTCGCAAAATCGGGGTCGAGGCTCTAAATAGCGCCGATGGACGCCGACCTCGCCCGTTTCGACCCCGCCCACGCCCCCATTCCGGAGGGCGACGCCCTCATCGCGCGCGCCGCCGAGGCGGTGAAGCAGGCCGTGGGGCTTCCCGAAGGCGCGCGGATCGTCGCGGCCATGTCCGGCGGCGTCGATTCCACCGTCACCGCCGCCCTGCTGGCCCGCGCCGGCTACGACGTGGTGGGCGTGACCCTGCAGCTCTACGACCACGGCGCGGCGATCTCCAAGAAGGGCGCTTGCTGCGCCGGCCAGGACATCATGGACGCCCGCATGGCGGCCGAGCGCATCGGCATCCCGCACTACGTGCTGGACTACGAAAGCCGCTTCAAGGAGCAGGTCATCGAGGAGTTCGCCGACGCCTATCTGCGCGGCGAGACCCCGATCCCCTGCGTGCGCTGCAACCAGACCGTCAAGTTCCGCGACCTGCTGGACGTGGCCCGCGACCTGGGCGCCGAGGCCATGGCCACCGGCCACTACGTGCAGCGCGGTTTTGTCGGCGGCGGCAATCGCCCGCAGCTGCGCCGCGCGGCCGATCCGGCCAAGGACCAGTCCTACTTCCTGTTCGCCACCACGCGCGAACAGCTCGACTTCCTGCGCTTCCCGCTGGGCGGCTTCTCCAAGCCGCAGGTGCGCGCCGTTGCGGCCGCGCTGGGCCTGTCGGTGGCCGACAAGCCCGACAGCCAGGACATCTGCTTCGTGCCGGAAGGCAAGTACACCACGGTCATCGACCGCATCCGCCCGCAAGGCGCCGAAGCGGGCGACATCGTGCACCTGGACGGCAAGGTGCTGGGCCGCCACGAGGGCGTAACCCGCTACACCATCGGCCAGCGGCGGGGGCTCAACGTCGGCGGCGGCACGGGCGAGCCCTTGTTCGTCGTGCGCATCGACGCCGACAAGCGCCACGTCGTGGTCGGCCCGCGCGAGGCGCTGCTGACCAGGGCGCTGACGCTGAAGGAAGACAACTGGCTGGGCGGCGAGGACGACCTGATCGAGGCGGCCAAGGCTCATGCGCAAGTCCTGGCCCGCGTCCGCTCGACCCGCGAGCCGGTGCCCGGCCGCCTGACCCTGGAAGACGGCGGCGTGCGCCTGGTGTTCGACGTGCTGGAGGAAGGTGTCGCGCCGGGCCAGGCCTGCGTGCTCTACGACCCCGCCGATCCCGAGCGCGTGCTCGGCGGCGGCTTCATCGCCACGACGCAAAGGGCGATGGATTAGCGCGCTTCGCGCGTCCCCCTCCGGCCCTCCGGGCCACCTCCCCCAGAGGGGGAGGATCTATGCGCCAAGATGCTCCCCCTCTGGGGGAGCTGTCGGCAAAGCCGACTGAGGGGTCTTACCCCGCTTAGTCCAGCGCGCCGATGTACGGCAGGCCGCGGCTCTTGCCTTCGTCGTCCAGGCCGTAGCCGACGAGGTAGCGGGCCGGGGCTTCCCAGGCCACGAAGTCGGGCTCCATGCCGCGCGAGGTCGGCCAGGGCTTGCGGGCGAAGACGGCGGTCAGCACTTCGCTGGCGCCGGCGTCCTTCACCAGGCGGGCGGCTTCCGACAGCGACAGGCCGGTGTCGAACACGTCGTCGACCACCAGGGCGCGACGGCCCACCAGCGGGCGCTGCAGGTCGGCGCGCACTTCGCAGCGGCCCGTGCTCTTGCGCTCGTCATGGTACGAGGCCAGCCACAGGGCGTCGAAACGGACGTTGCGGCCGGCCTTCCACAGGGCGCGGGTCAGGTCGGCGGCGAACCACAGGCCGCCGGTCAGCAGGCAGACCGCGACGGTGTCGTCGTCGATGCGCGGAGCGATCTGGCGGGCCAGGGCCTCGACCCGCTCGGCGATTTCTTGCTCGGAAATGAGCACTTCGGGGCGGGCGAGATCGGTCATGTCAGGGGATCTTGGTCAATGATGGTCGGCGGGGGCCGGTTCGGCCGCTCCGGTCTCATGACCAGGGGCGTCGTGTCCAGCCCCTTCCGCCACGGAATCCTCCGCATGCGCCCCTTCGGCGGCATGATCGGCGGTCGGCGTGTCCTGGGCGCCGCGCAGTTCGGGCTCGCCGTGGGCACCCTTGGCGGGGCCAAGACCGGTCTTGACTGCGCGGGCCGCGCCCTTCTCGACCGCGAAGCCGACCTCCAGCACCTGGGCGCTGGACGGCGGGTTCAGCAGGGTCACCGAGAAGTGGCGGGTCTGGCCCGGCGGGATGATCGGATCGGCGGCGGCGGCCAGCTGGCCGGCCACCCGCTTGCCGCCCTTGTTGAGCAGGGCGATGCGCAGCGGCGGGGCCGGAACCGGCTTTTCGGTGATGTTGCGGATCACGCCGGTGACGGTGAGGGCGGCGCGGCCGTCCTGCATCGAGGGCTGGGCGCGGATGCTGCTTTCCTCGACGATCAGGCCGACGGTGTTGATCGGCGCGCCGACCATGGCGTAGGCGCCGGCCGTGCCGGGCATCAGCTTGCCGATGTTGAGGCGGAAGACGCCCGCCCCGACCAGCACCACCACCACGAAGGCGGCCATCGAGGCCCAGACGATGCCGGTGGTCTTGGCTTCCTTCAGGCGGCGCTCGGCGTCGGCGCGGGCGCGGAACACCTTGGGCAGCTCCTCGCCCGGCAGGGCGCTGACCGGCGGTTCCGGCTCGGGCTCGTCGTCGAGGGCGTGCAGGGGATCGAGCCCGGCCGAGACGGCGGAGTCGTTGGCCGGCCCGGGGGTCGCCCCGGCGGCCGTCGGCGCGTCGAACAGGTCGTCGTCGGCGGCGGTCTCGTTACGCGCGGTCCACCGCGCGCCGCACGAGGCGCAACGCACGACGCGCCCGGTCGAACCGACCTTGGCGTCGTCGACGAAATAGCGGCTGGCGCACTCGGGACAGGTCAGTATCATGGCCGCGAATCGGTCATCCCCGCTTTACAGCATTGGAGGTCGCCGATTTTAACCCTGATGTCCAGAAACCCCATCGACACACCCTTGCGGACCGGCGCAGATCAAGACCCCGACGCCGTCCCCGTGGTCCGTTTCGAAGGCGTCTCCATGCGCTACGGGCGGGGCCCCGAAACCCTGCGCGACATCGGCTTTTCCCTTGCCCCGGGCTCGTTTCACTTCCTGACCGGCGCCTCGGGCGCGGGCAAGAGCTCCCTGCTCAAGCTGATCTATCTGGCGCACCGTGCGTCACGGGGTCGCGTCGAGCTGTTCGGACGCGACGTCAGCCTGGTTCCGGGCGCCGACCTGCCGTTCCTGCGCCGCCGCATCGGCGTGGTCTTCCAGGAATTCCGCCTGCTGGAGCACCTGTCGGTGTTCGACAACGCCGGCCTGCCGCTGCGCATCGCCGGCCGCAAACCCAACACCTATCGCGACGACGTCGCCGAGCTGCTGCACTGGGTGGGCCTGGGCGATCGCATGCACGCCCTGCCGGCCACGCTGTCGGGCGGCGAGAAGCAGCGCCTGGCCATCGCCCGCGCCGTGGTCGACCGCCCCGACATCCTGCTGGCCGACGAGCCCACCGGCAATGTCGACCCGGCCATGTCGCTGCGCCTGCTGCGCCTGTTCGTCGAGCTCAATCGCCTGGGCACCACGGTGCTGATCGCCACCCACGACGAAGAGCTGGTGGCCCGCGCCGGCCGCCCCGTCCTGCACCTGGAGCACGGCCGCATGGTCGATGCGGGCGAGACGCGATGAGCGGGCCCTTCGACCTCAATCGCTGGAAGCCCGGCCCGCTGCTGCCGCCGCGCGACGCCCGCGACGGCGCCCTGGTGTTCGTCGTCGCCGTGCTGTGCTTCCTGGCCTGCCTCACCGCCCTGGCGGCCCTGGCCGCCAACCGCGCGGCCGAGGGCTGGAGCGCGCAGCTGACCGGCTCGGCCACCGTCGTCGTCCGCGCCAAGGCCGGCGAGACTCCGGACAGCGCCGCCGCCCGCGCCGCCGAAACCCTGGCCGGGGTCAAGGGCGTGGTCCAGGCCCAGGCGCTGACCAAGGACAAGGCCGAGGCCTTGCTGGAGCCGTGGATCGGCCGCGACGCCCTGGTCGCCGACCTGCCGACCCCGCGCCTGGTCACCCTCGACCTCGACCCCAAGGCCCCGGCCAGCGCCGAGGCCCTGACCAAGGCCCTGCACGAGGCCGCCGTCGACGCCGTGGTCGACGACCACAGCCGCTGGATCGCCGACATCGAGCGCGGCGCGGGCCTGGCCCGCTGGGCGGCGCTGGGCGTCTTCGCCCTGATCGCCGCCGCCGCCGCCGCCGTCATCACCTTCGCCACGCGAGCGGGCCTGGCCGCCCGCCACGAGGTGATCGAGGTGCTGCACCTGTCCGGCGCCGAGGCCCCGTTCATCGCCCGGCTGTTCCAGAACCGTTTCGCGGCCATGGCCGCCAGCGCGGGCTTGCTCGGCGGCGCGGCCGCGGTCATCGTCGGGATCGCGGCGCGGCTGGCGGGGGGCGGCTCGGGCTTCACCCCGGTGCTGCCTCTGGCCTGGGCGGACCTTCTGGCGCCCCTGCCCTGCCCGTTGATCGCCGCGCTGGTCGCGGGGCTGGCCGCGCGCGCCGCGGCCCTCCGCCTGCTGAAGGACATGCCGTGAAGAGCATCGCCGCCTTCCTGATCGTGGTGATGATCTGGACGCTGGGCCTCCTGGCCTTCACCTCGCGGGTGGAGCGCTCGACCCCGGCGGCCGACCCGCCCGTCGCCGACGGCGTGGTGGTGCTGACCGGCGCCTCCAACCTGCGGCTGGAGGCGGCCACCAAGCTGCTGGAGGCCGGCAAGGGCAAGCGCCTGCTGATCTCGGGCGTCAACCGCGAGGCCACCCGCGCCGACGTCCAGGACGTCACCAAGGCGGTCAAGCCGATCTACGACTGCTGCGTCGACCTCGGCTTCGCCGCCGCCGACACCGTCGGCAACGCCCGCGAGAGCGCCGAATGGGCCAAGGCCCGCGGCTACAAGAGCCTGATCGTCGTCACCGCCGACTACCACATGCCGCGCTCGATGCTGGAGCTGCGCGCCACCATGCCCGACGTCGAGCTGCACGCCTATCCGGTCGCCACCGAGAGCCTGAACGCCCGCCGCTGGTGGAAGCGCTCGCACACGGCCCGGCGGATGATCGTGGAATACTGCAAGTACCTGGCGATCCTGGGACGCGAGGCGTTCCTGAACCTGGGTCCCAAAGACAAGCCCGCCGAGACGTCGGAGACCGGGCCCGCCGAGACGTCGGCAACGGGGAAAGACTCTTGATCTATCTGCGCTCGTTCCTGTTCCAGCTGTTCTTCTGGCTATGGTCGGCGACCATGGCGATCCTGATGCTGGCGACCCTGGCGCTGCCGCGCCCGGTCAACCGCGCCGCCATGCGCCTCTGGTCGCAGGGCGTGATCCTGGGCCTGCGCATCCTGGCGGGCGTGCGCGTCGAGGTGCGGGGCGAGGTTCCGAGCGGCCCGGCCCTGGTGGCGGCCAAGCACCAGTCGATGTTCGACGTCTTCAGCCAGTTCGCCATCCTGCCCGACGCCTGCTTCGTGATGAAGAAGGAGCTCTTGATGGTGCCGCTGTTCGGGTGGCACGGCCTGAAGGCCCGGATGATCGTCGTCGACCGCGACGGCCACTCGGCGGCCCTGAAGAAGCTGGTGCGCGACAGCGTCGACCGCATGAAGGAGACGCGCCAGGTGGTGATCTTCCCCGAAGGCACCCGCGGCAAGGTCGGCGAGCCCGGCGACTACAAGCCCGGCATCGCCGCGCTCTATCGCGAGCTGGAACTGCCGGTCACCCCGCTGGCGCTCAACTGCGGCCAGCACTGGCTGCACAAGAGCCTGCTGATCCAGCCCGGCGTCATCGTCTTCGAATACCTGCCGCCCATTCCCGCCGGCCTCAAGCGCGGCGAGTTCATGCGCGAACTGCAGACCCGCATCGACGGCGCGACCAAGGCGCTGGAGGACGAAAACATCTGATCCGCCTGCGGCGGATCCCCCTCAGTCGCTCCGCGACAGCTCCCCCAGAGGGGGAGCATCTGAAACGCCAAGATCCTCCCCCTCTGGGGGAGGTGGCCCGGAGGGGCGGAGGGGGCCGCCCGCCAGGGCGGCTCAGCCCTCCCGCGCCTCCACCATCTTCAGCAGCGCCTCCATGGCGTGGTCGCGCACCCCGTCCTCGCGCAGGTGCATGACCAGGTCGCGCAGGTAGTCGATGTTCGGCCCCGACAGGCCGCGCGCGCCGGCGATCAGCTCGGCCTGCTGCTCGAGCGTCAGCGCCCCGGCCCACTGGCCGTGCTTGCGGTCCGACAGGAACACCAGGGCCGGAACCTCGCCGTTGCCGTCGATACGCAGCTTCGACCAGGCTTCGAAATAGGTCTCGGTCGGCTGCTCGCGTTCGCGCAGATAGGCGTAGACCTCGGGCCAGGCGGCCTCGTCCACCCGATAGGCGACCCCGCGCACCGCGCCGCCGGGAGCCAGGCCCAGCACCAGGCCGGGCCGCTCGTAGGTGCCCCGGTGATGCACCGAATAGATGCAGAAGGCGCGCCTGCGCCCATGGAGAACCGCCGTTCTTCGGTCTATGAACGGGAACCCGGGCCGCCACATCAGCGATCCGTAACCGAACACCCAACGATCGCCGCCTTGCGGCTGCTCGCTCGACACGCCTGACACCCTCACCGACCGGAACGCCCCTTCGCCCATGACCCATAGCGACCCGCAGCCGTCCCGCAAGCCCCGCCGTCGCGGCCTCGCCTTGCCTTTCGCGCTCGCGGCCCTGGTCTGCATCGCCTGGAGCGTCGGCTGGTTCTATCTGCGCAACGAGATGATCAAGCGCATGGACGCGACCTCGGTCCACCTGAAGGCCGAGGGCTACGACCTGTCTTGGACGAAACGCGACGTCACGGGCTTTCCTTTCCGACTCGACGTGCGGCTGGAGAACGCCCGCGTCGCCGAGCCCACCGGCTGGGCGGTGCGCGCGCCCGAGCTGAAGGGCGAGGCGATGATCTACGGCATCGGCCACTGGATCATCGTCGCCCCCGCCGGCGTCGTGCTGACCCGCCCCGAGAAGGGCGACGTGACGATCACCGGGCAGGCCCTGCGCGCCAGCCTGGCCGGCTTCGACCAGCATCCGCCGCGCATCTCGGTCGAGGGCGCCAAGCTGGTCTTCACCACCGCCGCCGACGTCGAGCCGTTCCCGATCAGCTCGACGGAGGCCATGCAGCTGCACCTGCGGCCGGGTCCGGACGAGCAGGCCGCGATCCTGTTCAAGGCCGACGGCGCCAAGGTGGCCTTCACCGGCCTGCTCGGCCGCATCGCCCAGGACCGCACCGCTTCGCTCTACTGGGACTCGCGCCTGTCGAAGGCGCCGGCCCTGCGTGGCGACAACTGGACCGACGCGGTGCGCGACTGGACCGCCGCCGGCGGCGCCATCACCGTCGAGAGCGGCAAGCTGACCGCCGGCGACGCGCTGATCGAGGCTAGGTCCGGCGCCCTGACGGTCGACGACCTGGGCCGCCTGCAAGGCGCCCTCGACGTCACCGTGCGCGAGAAGCCCACCCCGACCGAAGCTGTCACCGACGCCCGCTCGGCCGTGGCCGCCGTCGCCGCGGCGGCCGGCAAGGACCCGACGCTCAGCGCCACCCTGGAGTTCCAGGACGGCCGCACGCGCCTGGGCCCCTTCGACACCGGGCCTTCGCCGCAGGTGTACGTGCCGCGGTAGGATCGTGAAACGACGCAATTTCCTTCCCCGGCGACGCGGCTATTGCACCCTTCGCGGCAAGGACTATGTTCCGCCCCTCATTTTCGGGGATAGACATGGGTCGCGACGCGGACGAGACGCCGCCCTCGCTGGACGAGGTCCGATGGCGCATCGACGCCATCGATAGCCAACTGCTCGCGCTGATCGACGAGCGGGCCGGTCTTTCGCGCGCGGTGGCCACGGCCAAGCGCGCGGCGGGCGACACGGGTTTCGGTTTGCGCCCCGGCCGCGAAGCCCTGATCGTCCGCAAGCTGCTGTCGGCCGAGCGCAACGACGCCCCCGACGGCCTCGTCATCCGCATCTGGCGCGAGCTGATGGCCGACAGCCTGTCGCGCCAGGGACCGTTCCACCTGACCGTCTGGGGCGACGGCCGCACCGTCGAGCTGGCCCGCCTGCGCTTCGGCGCCGCGCCGCCGATGACCGTGGTCGCCGCCGACAAGGACGCCCTGGCCGCCGCCAAGACGCCGTGGGGCGTCTCGGTGCTGGGCCTGCAGCCGGGCAGCGCCTGGTGGGGCCGCCTGCTGGCCGAGCCGACGCTGAACGTCTTCGCCGCCCTGCCCTGCTTGACCCGCTGGGGTCCGCAGGCCGCCTTCGCCGTCGCCCAGGTCGAGGTCGAACCCACCGGCGGCGACCAGACCTTCTGGGTGACCGACAGCGCCAGAAGCGCGGGCGCCATCGTCGAGGCCCTGGGCGCCGACGGCGTGGCGGCCGAACCGCTGGCCGAGGCCGGCGGCCTGAAGCTCTTCTCGCTGTCGGGCTTCTACCAGCGCAACGACGAGCGCCTGGCCCGCGCGCCCGGCCAGCTGACCGGCGTCATCGGGGCTGCGCCGGTTCCCTTCGACGTGTAAGAAGGCCCCGCTTTTTCGCGAAGGCCGCCTTGCCCCCTTTGAGACCCGTGATGACCGCTTCCGACCGTTCCGCCTCGCCTCGCCCGCTGCCCAAGCCGGGGATCCTCGATATCGCCGCCTATGTGGGCGGCAAGTCGAAGGTCGAGGGGATCGCCCATCCGGTGAAGCTGTCGAGCAACGAGAACGTCCTGGGCTGCAGCGAGCAGGCCAAGGCCGCCTATCGCGACGCGATCGACCGCCTGCACGTCTATCCGGACGGCAAGTCGGGCGCCCTGCGCGCCGCCGTGGCCCAGCGCTACGGCCTGGAGCCCGACCGCCTGACCTTCGGCGACGGCAGCGACGAAATCTTCGCCCTGCTGTGCCAGGTCTATCTCGAGCCGGGCGACAACATCGTCCAGGGCGAGCACGGCTTCGCCGCCTATGCGATCGGCGCCCGGGCCTGCCAGGCGCAGGTCCGCTCGGCCAAGGAGCCGAACCGCCGCATCGACATCGAGGAAACGGTGAAGTGCGTGGACGAGCGCACGCGCCTGGTCTTCGTCGCCAACCCCGCCAACCCCACCGGCACCTGGCTGACCGGCGAGGAGATCCGCGCCCTGCACGCGGCCCTGCCGCCCTCGGTGATCCTGGTGCTGGACGGGGCCTATGCCGAGTTCTGCACCGATCCGCGCTTCGAGGACGGCCTGGCCCTGGCGCGCGAGACCCAGAACGTCATCGTCACCCGCACCTTCTCGAAGATCCACGGCCTGGCCGCCCTGCGCGTCGGCTGGGGCTACGCCGACATCGGCATCATCGATCCGATCGAGCGCATCCGCCCGCCGTTCAACACCTCGATCCCCGCCCAGGACGCCGCCATCGCCGCCCTGGCCGACCGCGCGTTCGAGGCCGCTTCGGTGGCCCTGGTCGAGCAGTGGCGCCCGTGGCTGGCCCAGCAGCTGGGCGGCCTTGGCCTGACCGTCACGCCGTCGGCGGCCAATTTCGTGCTGGTCGACTTCCCCGCCACCCCGGGCAAGACCGCGCTCGACGCCGAGGCCTTCCTGGCCGGCAAGGGCTACCTGGTCCGCGCCGTCGCCAACTACGGCCTGCCGGAGTCGATCCGCATCACCATCGGCCGCGAAGAGCACAACCGCGCCGTCGTCGACCTGCTGGCGCAGTTCGTCGCCCTCGAGTCGGTCGCCCGATGAGCCCCACCGGCCTGCTCTATCCCAAGATGACCGTCGTCGGCGCCGGCCTGATCGGCGGCTCGGTGATCCTGGCCGCGCGCGCCCACGGCGTGGTCGGCGAGGTCACCATCGTCGACGCCAGCGAGGCCCATCGCGCCCGCGCCGCGCAGATCGGCCTGGCCGACCACGTCACCGGCGATCTGGCGCAGGCCGTCAGGGACGCCGACCTGGTGGTCATCGCCACGCCCGTGCTGTCGATCGGCGAGGTGGCCGCCGCCGTCGCGCCGCACATGAAGCCCGGCGCCACCCTGACCGACGTCGGTTCGACCAAGGCCACCATCGCCGAGGCCTTCCGCGCCCCGGAACTGGCCAAGGTGTTCCCGATCCCCGGCCACCCGATCGCCGGCACCGAGCAGTCTGGCCCCGACGCCGGCTTCGCCGAGCTGTTCGAGGGCCGCTGGACGATCCTGACGCCGCTGGCCGACCGCGAGGACGAGGCCTACGCCGCCGCAGTCGCCAAGCTCTCGGCCTTCTGGCGCGCGTTCGGCGCCCAGGTCGAGCTGATGGAGGAAAAGCACCACGACCTGGTGCTGGCCGTCGTCTCCCACCTGCCCCACCTGATCGCCTACACCATCGTCGGCAGCGCGGCCGACCTGGAGAACGTCACCGAGAACGAGGTCATCAAGTACTCGGCCTCGGGCTTCCGCGACTTCACCCGCATCGCCGCCAGCGACCCGACCATGTGGCGCGACATCTTCGTGGCCAACAAGGACGCGGTGCTGGAGATGCTGGGCCGCTTCACCGAAGACCTGCAGGCCATGAGCCGCGCCATCCGCTGGGGCGACGCCGACACCCTGCACGCCCACTTCACCCGCACCCGCGCCATCCGCCGCGGCATCGTCGCCGCCGGCCAGGAAAGCGCCGAGCCGAACTTCGGGCGGGACCGGGGCAAGCACTGAACCTGATCCCTCTCTCTGAGAGAGAGGGAGGGGCCCGCGCCGCAAGGCGTGGGAGGGTGAGAGGTTTCACTGCCGGCAGGTGGAACCTCCAGGCCCACGCCCAGATCGGACAGTTTGAAACCCCTCACCCTCCCACCGCTTCGCGGCGGGCCCCTCCCTCTCCCTATGGGAGAGGTTTGTTCCGTGCCGCTGGACTATTTTACAGTCGTATAGCAACCTCTCTCCAGCCGCCTCCTGGGGAGAGAGACGATGACCCAAACCCGCGACGCCGTGATCATCGGCGGGGGCCACAACGGCCTCGTCTGCGCCTTCTACCTGGCCAGGGCCGGGATGAAGGTCACCGTCTGCGAGGCCCGCGACGTGGTCGGCGGGGCCGCCGTGACCGAGGAGTTCCATCCCGGCTTTCGCAACTCGGTGGCCAGCTACACGGTCAGTCTGCTCAATCCGCGGGTCATCGCCGACATGGACCTGCACGGGTTCGGCCTGACCTTCCTGGAGCGGCCGATCTCCAACTTCCTGCCGGTCGACGATTCCCGCTTCATCAAGCTCGGCGGCGGGCTGGAGCGCACCCAGGAACAGTTCCGCAAGTTCAGCCGCCGCGACGCCGAGGTGCTGCCGGCCTACTACGCCATGCTCGACGAGATCGGCGACGTGCTGCGCGACCTGGCCCAGGAGACCCCGCCCAACCTCGGCGACGGCCTGCCGGGCATACTGCGCGCCCTGCGCCAGGGCGGGCGCCTCGCCATGCTGTCGCGCGAACGCAAGCGCGACCTGCTCGACCTGTTCACCAAGAGCGCGCGCGATTTCCTGAACGGCTGGTTCGAGAGCGAGCCGGTCAAGGCCGCCTTCGGCTTCGACGCCGTGGTCGGCAACTACGCCAGCGCCGACACGCCCGGCTCGGCCTACGTCCTGCTGCACCACACCTTCGGCGAGGTGAACGGCAAGAAGGGCGCCTGGGGCCATGCCGTCGGCGGCATGGGCGCGATCACGCAAGCCATGGCCAAGGCCTGCGAGAAGGCCGGGGTCGAGATCCTGCTCAAGGCGCCGGTCGAAGCCGTGCACGTGGACGCCGGCAAGGCCGTCGGCGTGCAACTGGTCGACGGCCGCCAGATCATGGCCCCGATCGTCAGCGCCAACGTCAATCCGGCCCTGCTCTACAAGCGGCTCGTGCCGCCTTCGGCCCTGCCGGCCGATTTCCGCAAGGCCATCGACGGCTACAAGAACGGCTCGGGCACCTTCCGCATGAACGTGGCCCTGTCGGAACTGCCCGACTTCACCTGCCTGCCGGGCAAGGCCGTCGCCGAGCATCACCAGAGCGGCATCGTCCTGGCGCCCAGCCTCGACTACATGGACGCGGCCTATCGCGACGCCAAGGCGTTCGGCATGAGCCGCGCGCCCATCGTCGAGATCCTGATCCCCTCGACCATCGACCCCAGCCTGGCCCCGCCCGGCCGGCACGTGGCCAGCCTGTTCTGCCAGCAGTTCGCCCCCACGCTTCCCGACGGCCGCGCCTGGGACGACGAGCGCGAGGCCGCCGCCGACCTGATCATCGACACGGTCGACCGCTGGGCCCCCAACTTCAAGGCCTCGGTGCTGGGCCGGATGATCCTGTCGCCGATGGACCTGGAGCGGAAGTTCGGCCTGATCGGCGGCGACATCATGCACGGGAACATGTCGCTGGATCAGCTGTGGGCCGTCCGCCCGCTGCTCGGCCACGCCAGCCACCGCGCCCCGATCAAGGGCCTCTACATGTGCGGCGCGGGCACGCACCCGGGCGGCGGCGTGTCGGGCAATCCCGGCCGCAATGCGGCGCGCGAGATCCTGCGCGACAAGGACTTCGCTACGGCGGTGAAGCTGAGCCTGGTGGGGCGGTGATGAGCGCCCGTCTTCTCCCTTCCCCCTCGATGGGGGAAGGGCCGGGGATGGGGGGGACTGCGGCGGGGGGCGGCGCGCCGGCCGCGCGCCCTCCGGGAAAAACCGTCTCTTTTACACATCTCCGCGCCCCCGCGGCCGGACTAGATATC
>LNIY01000014.1 GCA_001449105.1 Caulobacter vibrioides
AGATGTGTATAAGAGACAGCCCCTGAACCGCCGCTTCACCCCCATCCCCGGCCCTTCCCCCATCAAGGGGGAAGGGGGCTTTCCGCGCACGTCCTTCCATTCAGTCCAGATCTGGACTATATATGAATCCGGATGGAGGCCCGCGATGTCGATCGCCAAGCGCAAACCCGTCGAAGTCGCCGCCGGTCCGGGCGTGCTGGACCTGTCGCGGTTCTCGGCCGCCAATCGCCGCCGGCTGAGCGCGCCGGGCCTTCGCACCTTCCTGTCGATCGCCGACCTGTGGGGCCTGTCCGAAGACGAGCGCCTGCTGGTGCTGGGCCTGCCGTCGCGCTCGACCTACTACAACTGGATCAAGGCGGTGCGCGAGCATCGCGACATCACCCTCGACCTGGACATGCTGACCCGCATCTCGGCGGTGCTGGGCGTGCACCAGGCGCTGGGCGTGCTGCACGCCAGTGAGCGTGAAGGGATCGCCTGGCTGCGCAACCCGCACGCCGCGCCGCTGTTCGGGGGGCGCGCGCCGATCGAGCTGCTGACCTGCGGAACCCAGGACGGCCTGGTCGGCGTGCGCCGCTTCCTCGACGCCGCGCGGGGCGGGCTCTACATGCCGCCGGGCGACCTGGACCGCGACTTCCGCCCGTACGAAGACGCCGAGATCGTCTTTTCGTGAGCGGCGAGGCCCACGTCCCGGCGCCGCGTCCGGCCTGGCGCCTTATCCCGTCGCGGTTCCCGCCGATCGGCCTGCTCGACACCGTGGCGACGGCGGCCGACCTCGACGCGGTGATGGACCTGGTCGGCTGGACCAACGATCGCCTGGTAGCCGAGCGCGTCGCGCGCCTGCCGGTGGCCGAGCGGGTCTATGGCCGGCCCAACGCCAGCATCGTCATGGCCTCGTTCCTGCACGTGGCGCCGGGCGGCATGCGCTTCAACGGCCCAGACCTCGGCGCCTGGTACGCCGCCGCGCACCTGACCACGGCGGTGGCCGAGGTGGCCCATCATCTGCGTCGCGAGGCGGCCGCCACGGGCGCGGCTTCGCTGAGCCGTCAGTACCGCGTCTACACCGCGCGGCTGGAGGGGAGCTATCTCGACCTTCAGGGCCAGCAGGGCGCGCGGCCCGGCGTCTATGCCAGCGACGACTATGCGGCCGGACAGGTGCTGGGCGAGACGGTGCGGGCCTCGGGCGGGGCGGGGATCGTGTTCGACAGCCTGCGCCACGCGGGCGGGATCAACGTCGTCGCCCACCGCCCCCGCAACGTTCAAGACGTGACGCAGGGCGACCATTACGAGCTGCGGGTCGAAGCCGGCTCGCGCCGCATCGAGGCCCGGAAGCTGGCCGCCTGACGGCCCTTCGTGGCCGGTCGGCGACAGGACGCGGAACATCCCGCCAACTGTGAGGCTTTCCCGACACAGGGCCTTGGCAATTCGTTCTAAAATGTCAGAAGAGATTTTGACGAACGCCAGGTCATCCCCATTTGGTGCGGCGAGGCGGGGCCATGGTCCCGCTCTCAGGAGCCCGCCCGCATGTCCCGCCGCCTAGTCCTGCTCGCCACGGTCGCCTCGATGGGCGCCTTCGCCGGCCTCGCCGCCGTCTCGGCCGCGCGCGCCGACGACCAGTTGGCCGAGGTCGATGCGGTGGTCGTGGTCGCCCGCGACCGCAATGCCGGCCTGCTGGAAAAGCAGCCCAACGACACCGTCTTCGGCCTCGACAAGCCGCTGATCGAAACGCCGCGCTCGGCCAGCTTCGTCTCCGACCTGACGCTGCAACGCTACGGCATCGAGACCATCGACGGCCTGACCGCCGTGTCGCCGGGGACCTACACCGCCAGCTTCTATGGCGTGCCCGGGGCGCTCAACATCCGTGGGACGCTGGCCGAGAACTACTTCCGCGGCTTCAAGCGCATCGAGAACCGAGGCACCTATTCGACCCCGATCGGCGCCGCCGACCAGATCCAGATCGTGCGCGGCCCGCCGACCCCGATCTACGGCTCGGGCAAGGTGGGCGGCATGCTGAACTTCATTCCCAAGTCCGGGAAGGGCGAGGGCGGCTACCTGACCGCGCCGGAGGGCGAGCTGACCGCCACCTTCGGCAGCTACAACCGCAAGAACGCCACCGCCCAGGTCGGCCTGCCCGCCAACTTCGGAAACGTGGTCGGGGGCGTGCATCTCTATGGCGAGGTCGAGGACAGCCACAGCTACTATCGCGGCGTCTATCCGCGCCGGCAGACCCTGCAAGCATCGTCCGACTTCGACCTGGGGAACGGCTGGAGCACAGCGCTGGGCGGCATGGTCTATCGCTCGAAGGGCGACGTGCAGACCGCCGGCTGGAACCGCCTGACCCAGGACCTGATCGACAACGGGACCTATGTCACAGGCCGGGATGCGAGCCTGGCGGACGCCGACGGCAACGGCCGCCTGACGCCCAACGAAATCGGCGGGGCGCTGTACCTGCCCTATTACGGCTTCCTGACCACCGACGCGGCCCACACCCTGGACACCGGCGTCGGCACGACCAAGCTGTCGCCGCGCACGGTCTACATCTCGGGCGCGGATTTCTCGAAGACGGCGACCAACACCCTCTACTTCGACATCGCCAGGAAGCTGTCGCCCGACAGCGCGGTGAAGCTGCAGCTGTTCTACGACGAGCTCACGAACAGGCGCTTCGTCTCCTACGGCTATCCCGCGCGGTTCGACAGCAACGTCTGGGAGGCGCGTCTCACCTACGAGTTCGCCAACCGCTTCCTCGACGACGCGGTGGTCGCCCGCTCGTTCGTCGGAGCCTCGTACCGCGGCTTCAAGGGCCGTCGGCGCGAGAGCTACAACAGCGGCCTGATCGCGCTGGACCGCCGCGACCTGTCGGTGGGCCAGACCGCCACCGACCTTATCGGCAGCCCCTTCACCGACCCGTCGATGACCTGGGAGAACGACAACCACAGCAAGTGGACCCAGGCCGGGATCTTCTTCACCACCGACATCAAGGTCGGCGAGCGCCTGAACCTGCTGCTGGGCGGCCGCTACGACGACTACGACGTCACCTCGGAAGACGTGGGCTCGCTGAGCTTCACCACGCCGGGCGTGCAGAGCGACGCCAAGGGCAAGGGAACCTACACCGCCAGCGTCACCTACAAGGCGCCCTTCGGGCTGATGCCCTACATCTCCTACGCCAAGGCTTCGGCGCTGGAGATGAGCCAGGCCGGCGACGTCAATCCGGGCCTGGTGGCCGACGCCGGCGACGCCTGGCTGTCGGACAGCGACCTGGCCGAGGCGGGCGTGAAGTTCCAGTGGCTGAAGGGCGCGCTGATCGGCTCGCTGGCCGGCTATCGCCAGAACCGCACCCAGCTGATGGGCATCAACGGCGATCCGGCCGGCACGCGCTCCAAGGGCGTTGAGCTGGAGGTGCGCTGGCTGGCGTCGCAGCACTTCAGCTTCACCTTCTCGGGCAACACCCAGCGCACGACGGTGAAGGGCCCCGACACCTCGTTCCAGTACGTGCCGACCTATACGGCGGGCGTGCCCGGCGCGCAGGGCTACGGCGGCTCTTACGTGGTGTGGAGCTTCGCCAGCATCCGGCCGGGCGACTACGACTACACCCTGATCCCCAAATCGGTGGTCAGCCTGTACGGCGCCTACGCGTCGGACGCCCACGATTGGGGCAAGCTCTACGGAACCCTGGGCGTGACCCACGTGACCAAGACCTCGGGCACGGTTCCCGGCGCGGTGGTCTATCCGGCCTATGCCGTCGTCAACGGCTCGCTGGCCTACGAGTACGGCCCCTACACGGCCACGCTCAACGTCGATAACCTGCTGGACGAGCTCTATTTCACGCCCGTCGCCGACACCTACGCCAACCTCGCCGCCCTGCCCGGCAAGGGGCGCGAGTGGCGGATCACTCTCGCAAGGCGCTTCTGATGACCGACCACCAGATCCAGCACCGCCCGTGGCTGCTGCTGGGCGCCTTCAGCTTGCTGCTGTTCCTGATCACCGCGGCGACCTACTCGTCGCTCGGCGTCGTCATCCCGGCCATGGTCCCGGAGCTGGGCTGGAGCTGGCAGAACGCCTTCCTGGGCTTCACCGTCATGGGCGTGGCCACCGGCGCCTCGTCCTGGCTGCCGACCCTGCTGATCCGCCGCTGGGGCGTGCGCGCGACGCTGGTGGCGGGGGCGGCGGTGATGGCCGCGGGCCTGGCCCTGCTGGCCAAGGTGCAGAGCCTGCCGGCCTATTTCCTGGCCACGGCGCTGCTGGGCGTCGGCTTCCAGGCCGCGGCCCTGATCCCCGGCACCCACGTGCTGTCGGCGATCTTCCGCCAGCGGGCCCTGCCGTTCGGGATCTATTTCACCTGCGGCGCCCTGGGCGGCGTCGCCGGGCCGCTGCTGGTGCTGGCCAGCCAGGACGCGTTCGACGGCCAATGGCGGATGTACTGGGCGCTGCAGGCGGTGGTCATCGGCCTGCTGGGCCTGGTCTGCGCCGCCGTGGTCGGCGGCCCGAAGTGGCTGGAGGAGGCCGGCCGGGCCATGGACCGCCTGACCGCCGCCGAGGCCAAGGCCGGTCCGGCCCATCCGCGCGTCTTCCGCACCGACCATGACTGGAGCGTCCGCGACGCCGTGCGCACGCCGCAGTTCGCCATCCTGGTGGCGGCCTATTTCAGCCACCTGCTGGCCGGGGTCACCGCCGCCAGCCTGACCCAGGCCCACCTGACGCAGCTGGGCGTGGCCGGGGTGGTCGCGGCCGGCGCGCTGAGCGCCGAGGGCCTGATGCAGGTCGCAGCCCGCATGGCCGGCGGCGCGGTGGGCGACCGCATCGATCCGCGCTGGCTGCTGGTGCTGGCCCAGGGTCTGCTGGTGGCGGGCCTGCTGGCCCTGGCGCACGCCACGACCCTGCCGCTGCAGGCGCTGTACGCCGTCGGCGTGGGCCTGGGGTTCGGCCTGACGGTGCTGGCGGTCAGCCTGCTGCTGCTGAACTACTTCGGCCGCCGCAACAACGTCGAGCTGTTCTCGCTGGTCTGCCTGGTGGGGGCGGTGTCGGCGGCTGGGCCGTTCATCGGCGGCTTCATGCGCGACCGGCTGGGCAGCTTCACCCCGACCTTCCAGCTGTTCGCGGCCCTGACGGCGGTGGTGTTCGTGGCCGTGCTGCTGATGCGCCCGCCCAAGCCGCGCGCCGTCGCGGGCGAGGCGCAGGCCGAGGCCGCCGCCAACCTGTGAGCCGGTCTCGCGCCGTCACGCTTTTGGTCTATGGTCGCGCCTGACTCGAAGTTGAGCGAGCAGGCGTGGAGGCGACGATGGGGCGCGAAGGCGGGCGCAAGGAATTCGGCGTCTTCCTGCCCGTGGCCAACGGCGGCTGGATCGTGTCCAGCACCACGCCGCCGCTCGACGGCCTCTATCCGCTGAACCGCGCCGCCGCCGTCCTGGCCGACCAGATCGGCCTGGATTTCGTGATGTCGATGGCCAAGTTCCGGGGCTTCGGCGGCGACACCGACCACTGGGGCGCGGCCCTGGAGTCGGTGACCCTGATGGCGGCCCTGGCCGAGGCCACCAGCCGGGTGAAGATCTGGGCCACCCTGCACCCCCTGCTGCAGAACCCGGCCGTGGCCGCCAAGCTGATTTCCACCTTGGACCACATCAGCGGCGGCCGGGCGGGCCTCAACATCGTCGCCGGCGCCTATCGCGACGAGTTCGCCCAGATGGGGGCCTGGGACGACGGCCTCGACCACGACGACCGCTACGCCCTGGCCGAGGAGTGGACGAGGCTGGTCAAGCGGCTGTGGACCGAGGACAGCGTCAGCCACGAGGGCCGCTTCTTCACCCTGACCGACTGCCAGTCCAAGCCCAAGCCGCTCTCGCAGCCGCGCCCCGACCTGATCTGCGCCGGCGTGTCCGAGCGGGGCTTCGCCTTCGCCGTGGCCGAGGCCGACGCCTGCTTCATCGGCGGCGAGGACGAGACGGCGCTGCGCGACGCCAGCCGCCGGGCCAGGGCGCGGGCGGCGGAACTGGGCAAGACCATCCGCACCTACGCCATGTGCACCGTCGTGCACGGCGCCACCGACGCGCAGGCCCAAAGCCTGGCCGATCGCTACCGCGACGGGGTGGACATGGGCGCGGTCACCACCATGTTGTCCAACTGGGGCGTGCCGCCCGAGCGCCTGGCCGAAACCGCCGCGCGCCAGGGGGCGTTCATGACCCGCACCGTGATCGGCGCGCCGGCGACCTGCGGGGCGCAGATCCGCGACCTGGTCGAAACCTGCGAGCTGGACGGGCTGATGCTGATCTTCCCCGACTACGAGGCCGGCCTGACCATGTTCGGCGCCGAGATCCTGCCGGGACTGCGCGAGGCCTATCCGTGAACGCGACGCCGATCGCCGCGCAGGACGGCCTGGCCGCCTGGATCGCCCCGTCGCGGACGGCGCTGGTGATCGTCGACATGCAGGTCGACTTCGCGGCGCCCGACGGCGTCATCGGCCGGTTCGGCGTCGACCTGTCGGCGGCCGCCGCCGCGCTGGAGCAGGCCCGGCGCCTGGCCGACGCCGCGCGGGCCGCCGGGGCGCCGGTGGTGTTCGTCGGGCTGGAGACCACCCCGCAGAGCGATCCGCCGACCATGCTCGAGCGCATGCGCCGGCGCGGCGGCGATCCGGAGATCGAGCGGGTGATCTGCCGCAGGGGGACGCGAGGCGCGGACTTCTACGGTCCCTTGCCGGAGCCTGGCGAGCTGGTGATCCGCAAGCCGCGCTACAGCGCCTTCGTCGGCGTCGACCTCGACGCGCGGCTGCGCTCGCGCGGCGTCGACACCCTGGTCGTCTGCGGCCTGACCACCGAATGCTGCGTCGACAGCACGGTGCGCGACGCCTACCACCTCGACTATCACGTGTTCGTCGCCACCGACGCCTGCGCGGCCTACGAGCCCGACCTGCACGAGGGCGCGCTGAAGAGCCTGGGCCTGTCGTTCGCCCTGCTGGCCGACGCCGCCGAGATCGAGGCGGCCTGGGCCGGGCGTTAGGCCGCGCCGGGCAAAGAAAAAGCCGCCCGGGCGGACCCGGGCGGCTCGTTCGTTGGTCCCGAAGGGACGTGACTTAGAAGGAAGCCTTCAGCGACACGGCGACGCGCGAGTCGTAGATGCTGCCGAAGTCATGCTCGCTGGTGTCCCAGTAGCGGACGTCCAGCGACAGCTTGTCGTTCAGGGCGTAGGCGACGCCGAGGTTCCAGGTGGTGTAGTCGGCGCCGTCCTCGATGGTCTGCTTGCCCAGGGCGCCGCTCAGCGAGAACTTGTCGTTCAGCGGGAACGAGCCGTTGGCTTCGTAGTAGACGGCGGTCGACAGGTCGCCCGGCCATTCCGGCGAGAAGTACACGGCGCCGCCGATGGTGGCCTTGCCGACCGGCTTCGACAGGGCGGCCTTCAGCTCGGTGTAGCTGTACTTGCCCGGGGTCAGGCCCTTGTCCTTCGAGTAGCCGTAATAGAGCACGCCGAAGTCCATCGACACGTCGCCGACGGTCGGCTTCACGCCGGCGTAGAAGTCGACTTCCACGGTCGGATCATCGGTGCCGAAGTCGACGTTCGAGGCCCACACGCCGGCGTAGCCGACGCCGTAGCCGAGGTCGACGCCGCCGAACACTTGCGGGTCTTCGTTGGTCTGGCTGACGCCGCGGAACACGTAGTCGCTGGCGATGCCGACGTTGTACGAGAGGCTGACTTCCTGAGCCATGGCGGCGCCGCCGAGGGCGACCGAGGCGGTGGCGGTGGCCAGCGCGAGCTTGAAGAACTTCATCCGTGTTATCCCCTTTTTTGTGTAGCCCGCCGGGAGTGTGGTCCCAACTTGTGCGGCGCCTGCAAGCGCGTTCCTTCACAAGCCAAGATTAACAGCGGGCCATGCTTTAGTTGCAATCAGCAGGGGCACAGCGCCAGCAATAAGAACACGGATCGCTCAAAACCTAGGCAAGTGTGACGTATTTGCTGCATAAGCGGCGCGTTCGCCACAGTTGTCGTCAAGTTGTCGATCCGCGTTTGCATGCGACTTCAGCGCATCGACAAGGTCGCCGCGCTCAGATGCAGGCCGGCGTCGACCAGCAGGGTCTCGCCGGTGATGTGTCGCGCGGCGGGCGAGGCGAGGAACACGGCGGCGCCGGCCACGTCCTCGGCGGTGGAGGCGACCTGCAGCGGCGTGGCCGCCGCCGCCCCGGTCCGCAGGCGGGCGACGCGGTCCTCGTCCATCGCCTTGCCGAACCAGGGCGTGTCGATGAAGCCTGGGCAGATGGCGTTGACGCGGATCCTCGGGGCCAGGGCGCGGGCCAGCGACAGGGTCATGGTGGTCATCGCGCCCTTGGAGGCGGCGTAGGGCACCGACGAGCCGTTGCCCATCACACCGGCGATCGAGCTGGTGTTGACCACGGCGCCCGGACGCGGGGCGGCTTCCAGCAGGCTGCGGGCGGCGCGGACCATCTGGAAGGCGCCCACGACGTTGACCGAATAGAGCTTGAGGAAGTCCTCGGCGTTCACCGCGTCGAGGTCGCCGTGCTGCGGGGCGAACTTGGTCATGCCGGCGTTGTTGAACAGGGCGTCGATGCGGCCCGACGGGGCGGCGGCCTCCACGATCCGGCGGCAGTCGGCGTCGTCGGCGACGTCGCCCTGGGCCAGTACGGCCTTGGCGCCGAGGGCCTCGACCTGGCGGGCGGTCTCCTCGGCCTCGTCCGCGCTGCGGGCGAAGTTGACCACCACAAGGCCCGCGCCGCGACGGGCGGTCTCGACCGCGATCGCCCGGCCCAGGCCCGTCGAGGCGCCCGTGACCACCACCGTGAAGCCGTCGAAGTCCGTCATCGCGTCTCTCCCAAACGAGTGTTTGCGACACCGTAGCGAGGGCGCCGGCGCTTGTCTCGCCGGGGGCGGAGGCCTAAATCGCCGCCATGACCGAACTTTCCGTGACCCAGCTGGGCCAGACCGTCGCCGCTCCCGAGAACCCGGAAGCCGCCGTCCTCGAGGCCGTGCCGAACCCGCAGAGCGACGTGCTGTACCTGGCGCGCTTCGTGGCGCCCGAATTCACGTCGCTGTGCCCGGTGACGGGCCAGCCCGATTTCGCCCACCTCGTGATCGACTACGCGCCGGGCGACTGGCTGATCGAGAGCAAGTCGCTGAAGCTCTATCTGACCAGCTTCCGCAACCACGGCTCGTTCCACGAGGACTGCACCGTCAAGGTGGCCCGCAAGATCGTCGAGGTCGCCAAGCCCCGCTGGCTGCGCATCGGCGGCTACTGGTACCCGCGCGGCGGCATCCCGATCGACGTCTTCTGGCAGACCGGCCCGGCGCCGGAAGGCCTGTGGGTGCCGGATCAGGGCGTGGCGCCGTATCGCGGCCGGGGGTGAGAGCCGCTTCGCGGCCCCCTCAGTCGCTGCGCGACAGCTCCCCCAGAGGGGGAGCATCTGGCGCTTAGATCCTCCCCCTCTGGGGGAGGT
>LNIY01000015.1 GCA_001449105.1 Caulobacter vibrioides
CATCAAGGGGGAGGGCCAAGCGGCTACGCCGCGATGCTCACCGACGAGGCCGAGCTGACGCCCTCCCCGCTGGCGACGCTGCTGGTGGCCGCATCGGCCAGCTGTTGCAGCAACTTCTGCATCATTTCCGAGGCCAGCGACGAGCTCGACAGCGTGCTGGCGAGGGTCGAGGTCGTGTCGGTGGAATCCGACGCCTGCTTCAGCAGGTCCCCGAACTCCTGGCCCGACAGGCTTCCGTCGCCGTCCGTATCCGCCGCCGAGATCAGGTCGGAAGCGGCGCTGGCCGCATCGGCGCTGTCGGTGTCGGCCGCGGCCAGTTCGGCGGCCGACACCGTGCCGTCCTGGTTGGTGTCGAGGCTGTCGAACATCTGGCTCACGCCGCCGCCTCCGCCGGCCCCGCCTTCACCACCGCCGGACGGCGGAGGCCCGGGCGGCGGACCGCCCATGCCACCAGTACCGCCAGGGCCGCCCGACGCCTGGGCCAGCGCGGCGAACTCGCCGCCGGTCAGCACGCCGTCGCCGTCGCTGTCGCCGTCAGAGATCAGGCTGCTCACCGCCGAGGAGACGTCGTCCGACTCGCCCAGCGCATTGGTCAGGGCCGTGGTCAGCTCGTCGGTCGACAGGGCCCCGTCGGCGTCGGTGTCGAGGCTCTCGAAGATCCCCTGGCCGCCGCCCATGCCTCCCGTCTGGCTCATGCCGCCTTCCTGCATGGAAAGCAGCGAGCCGAGGGTTTCAGAGCTGAAACTCTGGCCGCTGGAGCCCTGCGAGCTCATCGGCGGCGGAGGGGGCGGCGGCGGTTGTCCGCTGCCGACCTGCATTTGTTGCCCAGCGGACGCGCCGCTGGATGACGACGCGGCGCTGGCCGCCGACGTCGTCGAGGAGCCGCGCATCGACTGCAGCAATTGCTGCATGATCGACGTGCTGCTCAGGCTGGAAACGCTCAAGGCGATGTCTCCTGGAACCGGTGATGCGCATCAAGGCGCGGGCGTTACGCGCGCCCTTGCCCTGGGCGCGCCCGGGGTCCAGCGAAAAACATTCCACATTTCGGCAGGTTACGGCGCTGAAATGCGCGCTTCCCGCTCCGCCTGCCCCTCCCCGTAAAATCCCCGCGAAAGCGGGGACCCAGGCTTTTTCCGAAACCCGCCGCGCTCGACGATAAAACACCTGGGTCCCCGCTTTCGCCGGGATTTTACGGAGGGAGAGGAGCCCGCTGCTCCAACGAAAAACGCCGCGACAGCGGGTCGGCTGTCGCGGCGTTCGTTCGAGATCAGGTCCCCCTCACGGGAGAGGCGTCAGGATCACTTCCCGGCCAGTTCCTTCACCAGCGCATCGCGGCCGTAGACCTTGGTCAGGGCCTCGGTGATCGCCGCCGTCGAGACCACGACGGTGCGGTTGATCGAGCCGTCATAGCCGAAGGCGCCGCCCAGCGAGTGGATGTTGCCGTCGAAGGCCGCCCCGATCACCCGGCCCTTGGCGTCGATCACCGGCGAGCCGGAATTGCCGCCGATGATGTCGTTGGTGGTGACGTAGTCGTAGACCGTCTTGGGGTTCAGCTTGTCCTTGGCGGCGATCCAGCGCGGGGCGGCCTCGAAGGGCTCGGCGCCGGTGACGCGGTCGTAGAAGCCGGCGAAGTCGGTGAACGGGGTGATCGTGCGGCCGCGATGGGTCCAGCCGGCGACCTTGCCGTACGACAGGCGCAGGGAGAAGGTGGCGTCCGGATAGACGCTGTCGCCCAGCACCGCGAAGCGGGCCTTGGCGATCCGCTCGGCCGCGGCGTCGGTCGGGGCGGTGACGCTGGTCTCGTAGGCCTTGCGCACCTCGCGGCCCGCGCCTTCGGTCTTCAGCACGAACTGGATCATCGGGTCGTCCGAGGCCTGGATCGCGGTCAGCCCCCCGTCCCACAGCGCCTTGCGCACGGCCGGGTCGGCCAGCTTGCTGCCGGCGACCAGGCGGGCCGACAGGCCCTCGGGGCTTTCCTTGCCCAGCAGCAGCTTCACGGCCGGAGCGTCGGCGGTCAGGTACTCGCGGGTCTTCAGCAGCCAGTGCTCGAGATAGATGCGCTCCAGCGGCGCATCGACCGGGCGCACGTCGAGCAGGCGCTTCTCCACCAGCGGCAGGCGGGTGTCGCCGTATTCCGGCAGGCGATCGGCCGCCGGCTTGGCGCGTTCCTGGGCGCCGCGCACCAGGGTGCGGGCGTAGCCGTAGAGGTCCGAGCCGCCGCCGGCGCTCGTCTCCAGCTGACGCATCGGCACGAACTGGTCGGCCAGGGAGCCCTGCGCCTTGTCGATCTCGCCCCACGGATCGCCGATCTCGGCGGCCAGCTTCGGGTCGGCGGCGACCTTGGCCTTCAGGTCGGTCTCGGCCGCGCGCTTGGCGTCCATGAACTTCTTGTCGCTCAGCACGAACTGCTGGCCAAAGAACACCTTGTAGCTGTTCTCGATACCCGCCAGCGGCTGGTTGGCGATGCGCTTGTTCTCCTCGGACTGCTCGCCGAACTGGATCAGGCGGCCGCGCATCTCCGAGCGCTGCAGCTGGCCGATCGGGATGATCAGGTCGCGGTTGGTCTCCAGCTGCGAGACGGTCAGCTGGCGCTGGGTGGTGCCCGGGTTGCCAGCCACGAAGGTCGGCTCGCCCTCGACCGGGGCGGTGGCGCGCCAGACCAGGTGGTTGGGCGTATTGGCCGGCTTGCCGTCCTCGTACAGGCGCAGGAAGGCGCTATCGAGGTTGAAGCGCGGGAAGTTGAAGTTGTCCGGGTCGCCGCCGAAGAAGGCCGTGGCGTATTCCGGCGCGAACACCAGGCGCACGTCGGCGTAGCGGCGGTACTTGTAAACCTTGTACTGGCCGCCCCGGTAGAAGCTGATGGTCTGGCAGCGCAGGGTCTTGTCCTGGCCGCAGGCGGCCAGCTCGGCGGTGGCGAACGAGGCGTCGCGCGCCTTGACGAAGTCCTGGCCGGTCTTGCCCGCGCCGGCGGCCTTCACCTGGTCGGTGACGTCGGTGATCGACAGCAGCACCTCGGCCTGCATGCCCGCGCACTTCAGCTCCTCTTCGCGCGCGCCGGTCAGGAAGCCGTCCTTGACGTAGTCCTTGCCTTCGCTCGACAGCGCCTGGGTGCAGTCGGCCACGCAGTGGTTGTTGGTCAGCACCAGGCCCTGCTTGGAGACCACCGAGGCCGAGCAGCCCGTCGTCAGGCGCACGGCCGAGGCGCGCACGGTGTCGAGCCACTTCTGGTCGATGTCGACGCCGTAGGCCTGCTTGACCTTGGCCGAGGGGAAGTTGTCGAAGGTCCACATGCCCTCGTCGGCCTGGGCCGCGCCGGCGGCGGCGAACGAGAGAACCAGGGCCGAGGCGGCCAGCGTCAGAGTCTTCATGAGTCGTCCTTGCACGGCGCAACGCCGTCGTGGCGTACAATGTAACAGCCATAGCCAAGCCTCGCGGCCAGAGCCACCCCTGTTTCGCCATCCTTGTTTCGCCGGTCGACTGCTCGACGCAACAAACGTGCGCCGCGATCACATTCCGCCGAAGAGCTGTGTCTTACCCCGATTTAACTTGGCCTAAGCGGTTCTGCGCTGTTCTTGTGCAACCGTTGATTGGGGGAGCGTGTCGGCATGTCGCTGGCGTTGGCCACACTGTTGTACGAATGGCGGCGATACCTGGCGGCGATCATCGCCCTGGCCTTCTCGGGCCTGCTGGTGCTCGCCCAGGTCGGCATGTTCACCGGCATCGGCAAGGCCTTCACCGCCACCATCGACCGCTCGCCGGCCGACATCATGGTGCTGGGCCCCAAGGCCGAGAGCCTGATGAACGGCGGCAACGGCCTGCCGCGCCGGGTCATGGCCCAGATGTACATGCACCCCGAAGTGGTCGAGGTCGCCGATCTCGACGGCGGCGGCGGCATGTGGAGCAACGACCCGCCGCCCGGCAAGAAGCGCGTGCGCGAGTGGATCCAGACCTCGGCGGTCGACACCCGCAGCGACGCGGTGACCTGGCCGCGCGACTACAACGAGAACATCCGCGTGGCGCTGCTGGAGCCTTACTCGGTCGCGATCGACCGCACGGGCATGGCCAAGCTCGGCATCCAGAAGCTTGGCGACCGCGCCAGCATCAACGGCAAGACCGTCTACATCCGCTACATCCTCGACGGCTACCCCAACATGATGCAGCCGACCGTCGTGGTCTCGCGCGACACCCTGCGCCTGCTGGGCCAGGCCTCGACCGGCAGCCGCGTCGGCCCGCTGATGGTGCGCATCAAGGACCCGGCCCGCGCCGAAGCCGTCCGCGACCAGCTGAACGCGACCTCCGACAAGGCCTACCGCGCCTGGACCCGGGCCGAGCTGTCGGAAGCCAACGACGGCGCGATGATGAAGGAGAGCTTCATCGGCATCATGCTGGGCTTCTCGGTGTTCCTGGGCCTGCTGATCGGCGTGGGCATCACCTCCCAGACCCTGCGCGGCGCGATCCTGGCCAATATCAAGGAGTTCGCGTCCTTGCGGGCCCTGGGCGTGTCGATGGGCTCGCTGCGGATGATCGTCATCGAGCTGGGCTTCTGGACCGGCGTCGCGGGCCTGGTCGCCACCGCCGTCCTGGTCGGCGCGGTCTCGCAGCTGGCCAGGATGAACGGCCTGCCGATGAGCTTCCCGATCCCCATGGTGATCGCCTCGGCCGGCTTCCTGATGCTGATCGCCATCGCCTCGGGCCTGCTGGCCCTGGGCATACTGAAGAAGAGCCAACCGGCGGATCTGCTGCGATGAGCCAATCCCCTCCCCTCACCCCAGGCAAGACGGCGATCGTCGCCAAGGGCCTGCAGAAGCGCTTCAAGACCGGCCGCACCTATATCGAGGTGCTCAAATCGGTCGACTTCGACGCCCTGCACGGCGACGTGACCATGGTCATGGGCCCGTCGGGCTCGGGCAAGTCGACCCTGGTCGCCTGCCTGTCGGGCCTGCTGCGGCCCGACGAGGGCCGGGTCAACGCCATGGACCAGGACCTGTGGTCGCTGCCGTCGGGCAAGATCGACAAGTTCCGCCTCGACAACTGCGGCTTCATCTTCCAGGGCTTCAACCTGTTCCCCGCCCTCACCGCCCTGCAGCAGGTCACCACCGTGCTGAAGTACCAGGGCTACGACGTCGCCGAGGCCAGGCGCATGGCCATGGTCGCGCTCGACGAGGTGGGCCTGGGCCACCGGGTCAACCAGCGCCCGTCCGAACTGTCGGGCGGCGAGAAGCAGCGCGTGGCCATCGCCCGCGCCCTGGCCAAGCAGCCCCGCCTGCTGTTCGCCGACGAGCCGACCTCGGCGCTCGACGGCGAGAACGGCCAGATCGTCACCCGCCTCCTGCAACGGGCGGCCAAGGAGCACGGCGCGGCCGTGATCTGCGTGACCCACGATCACCGCATGGAATCCTTCGCCGACCGCGTCATCCACATCGAGGACGGCCGCATCCTCGACGACCGCCGCGTCACGTCGCAGCCCGCGCCCGCCGCGGCCGACCGTCCTCTCATCGGAGCCTGAGATGCCCGCCCTGTTCCGTCGTCGCCGCTTCTGGCTGATCTCCGTCGGCGCCCTCGCCATCCTCGGCGGAGGCTTCTGGATGCAGAGCCAGGCCAAGGCCAAGAAGGTCGAGGCCGCCAAGGTCGCCGCCGCCACGCCCGCCACCCCGTACGGCGCCGTCGCCGACGGCAAGGCCGACGTCGAGGGCGGCATGATCTCGGTCGCCGCCCGCCGCCAGGGCATCGTCAGCGAGGTCTATGTCCAGGAAGGCGATATCGTGAAGAAGGGCCAGGCCCTGGCCAAGCAGGAGGACGACGACGTCCGCCTGGCCGCCGAGACCGCCTCCGCCAACCTGGCCCAGGCCAGGGCCCAGATCCGCGTGCTCGAGGTCCGCAAGACCACGGCCCAGCGCGAGTACGCCCGCCTGCAGGGCCTGACCGCCTCGAACTTCGTGGCCGGCCAGCGCCTCGACCAGGCCCGCGACGCCATCGCCGGCGCCGACGCCGAGCTCGACGCCCAGCGCGCCCTGGTGGCCACCTTCGCCGCCCAGCTGAACCAGGCCCGCTACAACCAGGAACTGACGGTGATCCGCGCCCCGGCCGACGGCCGCATCGCCCGCCGCTACGCCAACCCCGGCTCGGGCGCCTCGACCCTGAACGTCACTTCGATGTTCGACCTGGAGCCGGCCACCGCCCGCATCGTCCGCGCCGAGATCA
The DNA here is from genome assembly GCA_001449105.1 of Caulobacter vibrioides. Lineage (GTDB taxonomy): Bacteria > Pseudomonadota > Alphaproteobacteria > Caulobacterales > Caulobacteraceae > Caulobacter > Caulobacter vibrioides_C. The sequence goes on from LNIY01000015.1 coordinate 6,202, forward strand.
GCGAGTCGGCCATCCCGTTCGTGGCCATCGGCCAGCCGGTCGAGATCATCCCCGAGGCCGACCAGAAGAAGACCTACACCGGCAAGGTCCTGCGCCGCGCCGCCGTGTTCGGGGCCCGCAAGCTGCAGTCCGACGACCCGTCCGAGCGCACCGACGCCCGGGTGGTCGAGGTGGTGGTCAGCGCCGACGAGACCCCCTTCCTGATCGGCCAGCGCGTGCTGGTGAAGTTCATGAAGCCGGGCCAGGTCGCCGGCGCCAAGCGCGCCGGCCCGCAAGCCGCCGATCCGCCCAAGACCTGATCCGCCGTGCGTGGTCCTCGTCCTTCGACAAGCTCAGGATGAGGACCATCACCCGGCCAAGGCCTGAGGAAAACCTCACCCTGAGCTTGTCGAAGGGCGAGGTTTCGCCCCTGTCTTCGGATGGCGATCCTTCTTGACGCCCCTCCCTCGCGGTCGCACAAACGCGGCAAACCAAACACGCGTTTGAGGGAGACTTACGGCATGGCGGACGACATTCGCTTCGACGGTCAGGTGGCCATCGTCACGGGCGCGGGCGGCGGGCTTGGACGCCAGCACGCCCTGGAACTGGCCCGTCGCGGCGCCAAGGTGGTCGTCAACGACCTGGGCGGCAGCGTCGACGGCTCGGGCGGCTCGTCCGACGCCGCCAAGGCCGTGGTGGCCGAGATCGAGGCCTTCGGCGGGCAGGCCATCGCCCACGGCGCCTCGGTGACCGACGACGCCGGCGTCGCCGACCTGGTCAAGACCACCATCGACACGTGGGGCCGCATCGACATCCTCGTCGCCAACGCCGGCATCCTGCGCGACAAGACCCTGACCAAGATGGAGCTGGCCGACTTCGAGGCGGTCATGCAGGTGCACGTCTTCGGCACCTTCAAGCCGATCAAGGCCGTCTGGGACATCATGAAGGCCCAGAACTACGGCCGCATCGTCGTCACCACCTCGTCCTCGGGCATGTACGGCAACTTCGGCCAGTCCAACTACGGCGCGGCCAAGATGGCGGTGCTGGGCCTGATGAACACGCTGAAGCTCGAAGGCGCCAAGAACAACGTCAAGATCAACGCCATCAGCCCGGTCGCGGCCACGCGCATGACCGAGGGCCTGATGCCGCCCGAGATCCTGGCCAAGCTGAACCCCGAATACGTCACCCCGGGCGTCGTCTACCTGGTGTCGGAAGACGCCCCCACCGGCGCGATCCTCACCGCCGGGGCCGGCGTCTTCGCCCTGGCCCGCATCTTCGAGACCGAGGGCGTCTATCTGGGCGAAGGCGGGCTGTCGGCCGAAGAGGTCCGCGACAGCTGGGAGACGATCACCGCCGAGCCGGGCCAGCAGGCCTATTTCAACGGCGGCGAGCAAGGCCAGAAGTTCTTCCGCAAGCTGGCCGGCGGCTGACCCCCATCGGCCCACAAAGATCGCGGACGCCGGAACAACCGCGTCCGCGATCGCCACATTTGACGTAAATTACAAAAATCTACACCTGCAAGAATTGCGGCGAATACAAGTCTTTACCTAAGGGAAAGCGCTCGTTTTGACATAACGACGAATGAATAGAGGCCAAAAAGGCGCTCTTTCTTTGACGCCGAGAACAAAATTCACCGTTACGAGAATAAATAGCAACGGTTTTTGAAAAGATGCGTTAGAGCCGGCGGCAACCTCCAGCATCGCAAGGTGTTGGTTGGACCTAACCTCCCCAAGAAGGTCTCGTCAGTCACATGGCTCTCTCGCGTAAAGTCCTCGCCGCCGGCGCCGCGCTCGCCGCCCTCGCCGCCGCTTCGCAAGCCTCCGCCTCGGGCTTCTACCTGCAGGAACAATCCGCCCGCGGCGCCGGCCGCGCCTATTCGGGCGAAGTCGCCGACAGCGGCGCCGCTAGCCTGTGGTGGAACCCCGCCGCCATCGCCGGCGTCGAACACGCCGAAGTCTACGGCGGCCTGCACGCCGTGCTGGTGAACTCCAAGGTCACCGACAAGGGCTCCACCATCACCCGCCCGGTTCCGGTCACCACCGGCGTCGGCGGCGTGGGCACGGCCACCGACGTCATCAATGACGGCGTGGTCCCGAACTTCGCCGGCGCCTGGCGCCTGAACGACAAGATCGTTCTGGGCGTCTCGATGGCCGCCCCCTACAACTTCACCACCGAGTACGAGGCCAACAGCTGGGCTCGCTACGACGCCCTCAAGTCGCGCCTGACCACGGCCGACCTGCAGGCCACCCTGGCCTACCGCGTCAATGACAAGCTCGACCTGGGCGTGGGCGTCAGCGGCGTCTACGCCGACGCCGAACTGACCAACGCCTTGCCGAACGCGTCGCCGCTGCAGGCCGACGGCCGCCAGGAACTGACCGGCGACGGCTGGGGCTACGGCTGGACCGTGGGCGCCCAGTACCACGCCACCCCGGCCCTGACCTTCGGCGCCAGCTACCGTTCGAAGACCGAGCACACCCTGAAGGGCGACGTGGCGGTCTCGGGCATCCTGGCCCCGCTGCCGACCTCGGCCAACCGCACCATCGCCGGTGAAGCCACCATCACCACCCCGTGGATGGCCACCGTCGGCGCCCGCTGGGCCGTGACCCCCAAGACCACCCTGAACGCCCAGGTCACCCGCGTGGGCTGGAGCGAGTTCGACGCCATCCGCGTCACCTTCGCCGGCGGCGGTTCGGTCAGCGAGCAGGACTACAAGGACATCACCACGATCGCCCTCGGCGTCGATCACCAGCTGAGCCAGCGCCTGACCCTGCGCGCCGGCGTCCAGAAGGACCCGACCCCGACCCCGGACGACGCCCGCACCGCCCGCGTGCCGGACGGCGACCGCATGCTCTACGCCGTCGGCGCCACCTGGGCCGCCAAGCCCAACCTGAACCTCGACATCGCCGCGACCTACATCTCGTTCGACGATTCCGAGATCCACCGCACCGACACCACGGCCACCAGCTCGGTCCTGAACCTGCGCGGCGAGGCCACCGGCCACGCCGCGGTGCTGTCGACCGGCGTCCGCTGGACGTTCTAAGGCTTCCCAGCCTCTGAAATGCGGAAAGGCCGCCTGGAGCGATCCAGGCGGCCTTTTTGTTTGTCAAAAGAGATCCTCCCCCTCTGGGGGAGGTGGCCCAGAGGGCCGGAGAGATCGGAAGAGCACACGT
>LNIY01000016.1 GCA_001449105.1 Caulobacter vibrioides
GGCGGGGGGCGGGCGGAGCGGGGTGCGGTGCCGCTGACAAGGCCCCGGGCGTGGTGCGGCGCCGAGGCGGGGGTATACCGCCAAGCCGCGGCGAAAAAAACCCCCCCCCGCGGGGGGAGCTGTCGCGGAGCGACTGAGGGGGCCGCCGAAGGCGGTGCAGGCCCCCTCCGGCCCTTTGGGCCACCTCCCCCAGAGGGGGAGGATCGATGCTAGATAACCCCCGCCCGCAGCAGGTCGTGGACGTGCAGCACGCCGACGGGACGGCCGGCCTCGACGACGAACAGCACGGTGATCCGGCGCTCGTTCATCACCTTCAGGGCCTCGGCGGCCAGCGCGTGGGGACCGATGACCCGCGGCCCCTTGGTCATCACCTCGCCGGCGGCGTGGCCCATCAGGCCGTCCATGTGGCGGCGAAGGTCGCCGTCGGTGATCAGGCCGACCAGGGCGCCGGCGGCGTCGGTCACGCCCACCGCGCCGAAACGCTTCTGGCTCATCACCAGCAGGGCCTCGCTCATCGGCGCGCCCTCCCCGATCAGCGGCAGTTCGTCCTGGCCGTGCATCAGGTCGGCCACCGTGCGCAGCACCGCCCCCAGCTTGCCGCCCGGATGGAAGACGCGGAAGTCGCTGGCGGTGAAGCCGCGGCTTTCCAGCAGCGCCACGGCCAGCGCGTCGCCCAGGGCGATCTGCAGGGTGGTCGAGGTGGTCGGGGCGTTGACCTCGGCGGTGGCCTCGGGCGCGTCGGGCAGCAGCAGCAGCACGTCGCCGGCCTGGCCCAACTGGCTGGAGGCGACGGCGGTGATGGCGATCAGCGGAATGGAGAAGCGCTTGCAGTAGACCAGGGTGTCGGCCAGCTCGCGGGCCTCGCCCGACTTCGACAGCGCCAGCACCACGTCGTCGGGGCCGATCATGCCCAGGTCGCCGTGGCTGGCCTCGGCCGGGTGGACGAACATCGCCTGGCTGCCGGTCGAGGCCAGGGTGGCGGCGATCTTGCGCGCCACATGGCCCGACTTGCCCATGCCGGTGCAGACGATGCGGCCCTTGGCGTCGTGCATCACCTGGACGGCGCTCACGAAGGCCTCGCCCAGCTCGTCGGCCATCTGGTTCAGGGCCTGGGCCTCGATGCTCAGCACCCGGCGGCCCACGGCCACGGCGTCGGAAATGGTATCGGTCATGTGGTCAGAAACTCCGTGCGCAGCCCATATCAGGCCCCGCGCGGTTGAGCGACCCCGACGCTCGACCAGCCCCGGCGCGCCCTAGCGCGGGATCTCGGCCGTCTTGACCAGGGCCACCTGGCGGTAGACCGCGGCGACGTCGAAATAGCGGCCGAAGGCGGCGTGGAAGTGGTCGACGGCCTGCTTCACGCCCGGGCCGCCGATCTCGCTGATGTCGTGCCAGTAGTCGTCCAGCACCATCATGCCGCCCACTTCCAGCAGGCTGGCGCAGCAGCACAGGTCGATCATCACCGCCAGGGCGGTGTGGCTGCCGTCGATGTAGATCAGGTCGAAGCGCTGGTTCTCGGCCAGCATCTTGGGCAGCTCGTAGGTCGAGAAGCCCTTGATGGTGCTCACGGCGCCCAGGCCGGTGCGCGCCATGTTGCGGTGAAAGCGCGGCTCGACGGCGTGGTACTTCTCTTCGGGGTTCAGGTCCTCGTCGAACCAGGGATCGATCACCGTCACCTCGAAGCGCTCGGGGAACATCCAGTCCATCAGGGCCAGGTTGCGACCCTCGTAGGCGCCGATCTCCATGTAGCGGATCTTGCCGTCGCGCCCTTCGACGAAGTCGCGCAGCAGCGGGGCCACGAACGGGATGTTGTTCGACGCCCAGGCCGTGGTGAACTCGAAACCGCGCGCCTCGCAGTGGGCCTCGAAGGCCGGGGCGGTGTCGTGGTCGCGCGACTTCACCAGCATGGTGTCGGCCAGGTGATAGGCCAGGCGCGGATTGATCTTGCCCAGGGAACGGAGCTTGGCGCCGATGCCGCGGCCATTGCGGCCGTTATCGGATTCGGCGTCGAAAGCGGCGTTCGAAACGTCGACCATGTCCGTTAGCTCCCCTCTAGGTGGATCGAGCTTAGCGAACACCAGTTAAGGAAAGATCAGGCGGCGATAATTTGGCCGTCCTCGACCTTTATCGGCCAGGCCGTGAGGCTCTTGCCGCCGCAGGGCCCGGCCACGCACGCGCCGTCGGCGATGCGGAACAGGGCCGCGTGGCCGGCGCACAGGATCAGGTCGTTTTCGCGGGTGAGAAAGCGGCCGTTGATCCCGGCCAGCGGCCAGCCGGCGTGCGGGCAGGAGTCGATGTAGCCGAACACCCCGCCGTCCTTGCGGACGACGAAGCCGGCGAACATCGCCTCCCCCTCGCGGTATCGAAAGCCCGCCGCCCCCGGCTCGGGGATGTCGGCCAGGGCGCAGATCGCCTGGCCGGGCGCGGGGCGGGCGGGATTGTCGTCCATGCTCGGTGTCGGGCGGGCGTCAGAGCGAACCGACGGCCAGGCGCCAGGGATTGATCTCGACGCTCTCGAACACGCCGGCGGCGGTGTAGGGGTCGTTGTCGGCCTGGGCCTGGGCCACGGACACATCGTCGGCCTCGACCACCAGGATCGAACCGATCGGGGCGCCCTCGTCGTTCAGCAGCGCGCCGGCCAGCTTCAGGTTGGTCGACTGGGCCAGGTATTCCAGGTGCTTGGGGCGCACGGCCAGGCGGGTCTCGAGGGCGCCGGGCTTGTCCTTGCAGACGATGGCGTAGAGCGGCATGGGCGGGGTCCTTCCTAGAAATCCTCCCCCTCTGGGGGAGGTGGCCCGAAGGGCCGGAGGGGGGTGTGCTGCGAGGGCGGCCGACGCGACGGAAGCTGAAAACGGCCCCCCTCCGTCGGCTTCGCCGACACCTCCCCCAGAGGGGGAGGATCTTGGCTTGCTACTCCGCCTTCAGCGGGCGCGAGAGCAAACCCAGGATGGCGCTGTCGACATCGACCTCGCCGGCCAGGATGGCGGCGACGGCCTCGCAGATCGGGGTCTCGACGCCGAGCTTGCGAGCCAGCGCGCGGACGGCCGGGGCCGAGGCGACGCCTTCGGCGACGCTGACCTTGCCGGCCAGGGCCTGTTCCAGGGTCTGGCCGCCGCCCAGCGCCAGGCCGACGCTCATGTTGCGCGACTGGCTGGACGAGCAGGTGAGCACCAGGTCGCCCAGGCCGCACAGGCCCGCGACCGTCTCGGCCTTGCCGCCGGCGGCCACGGCCAGGCGGGTCAGCTCGGCGAAGCCCCGGGTGATCAGGGCGGCGTGGGCGTTGCGGCCCAGGCCCTTGCCCTCGGAGATGCCGCAGGCGATGGCCAGGACGTTCTTCACCGCCCCGCCGGCCTCGGCGCCGATCACGTCGGCGGCCCAGTAGGGACGGAAGGTCGGGATGGCGATCGCCTCGACGATCTTCCTGCCCAGCGCCTCGTCCTCGCAGGCCAGGGTGGCGGCGGCGGGCAGGCCGCGCGCGACCTCGCCGGCGAAGCTGGGCCCCGACAGCACGGCGATGGCCACGCCCGGCAGGGCCTCGGCCGCCACCTCGGTCATCAGCTTCAGCGAGCCCTGCTCGACGCCCTTGGAGCACAGCACCACCGGAACGCCCGGCTTCAGGTGCGGACGCAACGCGGCCATGGCCGAGCGCAGGTGCTGGGCCGGCGGCACGGCCAGGATCAGGTCGCACTCGGCCAGGGCGGCCATGTCGGACACGGCGGTGATCGCCGGCTCCAGCACGACCCCGGCCAGGAACATCGTGTTCTCGCGCTTGTCGGCGATCGAGGCGACGACCTCCGGCTCGCGGGCCTGCAGGGTGACCTTGAGGCCGGCTCGCGCCGCGACCTGGGCCAGGGCCGTGCCCCAGGCTCCCGCGCCGACGACGCCCGCGTGCGTGAAGGTCATGCCTTGGCTCCCTTGCGACCGAAACTGTTGCTCGGATTGGATAACGCCGCGGCCTCGTCGAGGGGCCAGCGCGGACGCGCGACGGCGTCCAGATCGTCGGAAATGCCCGCCGCCAGGCGCTCGGCCCCGGCCAGGGCGATCATGGCGGCGTTGTCGGTGCAATAGGCCAGCGGCGGGGCGTCGAACGTAAAGCCGTTGTCCTCGCAGACCTTCAGCAGCGCCGCGCGCACCGCGCCGTTGGCGGCCACCCCGCCGGCGACGACGAAGCGGCGCTCGCCCGCCGCGTGACCCTCGGCATAGAGCTTCATGGCCCGGTCGGTGCGCTCCGACAGCTGGCGGGCGATGGCGAACTGCACGGCGGCGGCCAGATCCGCGCGCTCCTGATCCGTCGTCAGGGTCGCGGCGATGCGGGCGGCCGCCGTTTTCAGGCCCGAGAACGAGAAGTCGCAATCCTTGCGGCCCAGAAGCGCGCGGGGCAGCTCGTACTTGGAAGCATCCCCGGTCCTGGCCAGCTTCTCCAGCGCCGGACCGCCCGGATAGGGCAGGCCCAGGCTCTTGGCGATCTTGTCGAAGGCCTCGCCCGCCGCGTCGTCGATCGTGGTGCCCAGGCGCTTGCAGGCGCCGACGCCGCCGACTTCCAGCAATTGGCAGTGCCCGCCGGAAACCAGCAGCAGCAGGAACGGATAGGCCACCTCGGCCCCCAGGCGCGCGGAAACCGCGTGGCCCTCAAGGTGGTTGACCGCCACCAGCGGCAGGTCGCGGGCCAGGGCGACGGCCTTGCCGAACGCCAGGCCGACCATCACCCCGCCGACCAGGCCGGGGCCGGCCGTGGCCGCCACGCCGTCCAGCGCGTCATAGCCGATGCCGGCCTCGCGCATGGCCTGCGCCGCGACGCTGTCGATGACCTCGACGTGGGCGCGGGCGGCGATCTCGGGCACCACGCCGCCGAACGGCGCATGCTGCTCGAACTGGGTGCCGACGATCGACGACAGCACCTCGACGCGGCCGTCCGCGCTCCGGCGCACCACCGAGGCGGCGGTCTCGTCGCAGCTGGTCTCCAGACCAAGGATCGTAAGGCCAGAATCCGTAAGGGTTGTCATGCGGTTGCGGGGTTCCCGCCGCTCCTGTAGCAGCGAAGGCTAGTCTTTCGCATGCAGGTAACGTCCAGACCGTGTCCCGGCAACCCATCCGCATCGGCGCGCGCGGCTCCAAGCTCTCGCTCGCCCAGTCCGGCCACATGCAGGCGCGGATCGCCCACGCCCTCGGCGCGCCGCTCGACGCTGGTCCCGAGGAGATCGCCGGCTATGCGCAGCTGATCCCGATCGTCACCAGCGGCGACCGCATCCAGGATCGCCGGCTGATGGAGATCGGCGGCAAGGGCCTGTTCACCAAGGAGATCGAGGAGGCCCTGCTCGACGGCCGCATCGACTGCGCGGTGCATTCGCTCAAGGACATGCCGGCGCAGCTGCCGCCGGGCCTCGTCCTGGCCGCCACGCCCGAGCGGGAAGACCCGCGCGACGCCTTCATCAGCAAGGTCGCCCAGCGGCTGGAAGACCTGCCCCACGGCGCGCGCCTGGGCACCGCCTCCCTGCGTCGCCAGGCCCAGGCCCTGCACGTGCGCCCCGACCTCGACGTCGTCATGCTGCGCGGCAATGTCGACACCCGCCTGGCCAAGCTGGAGCGCGGCGAGGCCGACGCCATCCTGCTGGCCCAGTCGGGCCTCAACCGCCTGGGCATGGGCCATATTCCGCAGAGCTGGCTCGACCCCCTGGCCGCCCCGCCCGCGCCGGGCCAGGGCGCCCTGGCCATCGAGAGCCGGGCCGAGGACGTCGACGCGCCCTGGCTGGCCGCAATCCGCTGCCGCCCGACCACCATCGCCGTCGCCGCCGAGCGCGGCGCGCTCTACGCCCTGGAAGGCTCGTGCCGCACGGCCGTCGGCGCCTATGGCCGCCTGGACGGTTCGCGCCTGACCCTGCTGGTCGAGGCCCTCAGCCCCGACGGCGCCCTGCGGGTGCGCCGCGAGGCCGCGGTGACGCTGACCGGCGAGGACGACGCCGGCCAGGCGCTCGCCTTGGGCCTGTCGCTCGGCGCCGAGGTCAAGGCCGAGGGCGGCGACGCCATCATCGCGCCGACCGAATGAGCCCGGACGCTTGCCGCGTCTGGATCACCCGCGCCCGTCCCGGCGCCGAGGCCACCGCCGCGCGCCTTGAGGCGCTCGGCCTTACGCCGCTGATCGACCCTCTGCTGGAGGTCCGCGACCTTTCGTGGGCGGCCGACCTTTCCGGCGTGGGCGCCCTGGCCTTCACCAGCCGCAACGGCGTGGCCGCCTTCGCCCGGGCCAGCGCCGAGCGCGGCCTGCCGGTGTTCGCGGTCGGCGCGGCCACCGCCCACGTCGCCGCCGAGGCCGGCTTCGCCCGCATCGAATCGGCGGACGGCGACGTCGCCGACCTGGTCGGGCTGATCGCCGCGCGGCGCGGGACCTTCGAGGGCGCCCTGCTGCATCCGGCCGCCGCCGAGCCGGCCGGCGACCTCGCCTCGCCCCTGCTGCGCGCCGGGATCGAGGCCCGATCGGTCACCGTCTACGAAAGCGTCGTCCGCGCGCCGCAGGCGGCGACCCTGGACGCGCTCGACGACCTTTTCGCCGTGCTGCTGCACTCGCCCAAGGCCGCCCGCGCCCTGGCCGCCGTGCTGGCCCGGCGTCCCGCGCCGGGGCTGAAGGCCTTCTGCCTGTCGCCCGCCGTGGCCGCGCCGCTGGCCGACCTTTCCGCCGACGGACGGCTGGGCCCTGTGGCCGCCGCGCCGCGCCCTCGCGAAACAGCGTTGTTCGAGCTGCTCGCGCCGTAAGGCGAAGTTGCACCCAAATCGCGCGTGGGGCACGAATGGCGATCATGAGCGCCGCCCCAGACCCCGCCGAAATCGCCGCCCCCAGCGACCCGGCCCTCTATGCCCGAAAGCCCCTGCTGGGCCCGATGTTCTGGGTGATGATCGTGCTGTGCGTCGCCTGCGTCGGCGCGGGGATCGCCATCGCCCGCTTCGGCCCGACCTGGTTCACGAAGACGGACGCCGCGCCGCAGGCCCCGCCGCCGGCCCAGCAGCCGGTCGCGGCCGGGTTCGCCACGCCCGCCGCCGACGCGCCGACGGTCGCCGCCCCGCCCGCCCCGTCGCCCTCGGCCGAGGTCGACCGGCTGGAGGCCCGCATCGCCCTGCTCGAATCGGGCCAGCGCCGCACGCTGGACGCCGCCGCCGGCGCCCTGGCCGCCGCCAGCCTCGCCGAGGCCGCCCAGAGCGGCGAGCCCTTCGCCGACGCCGTGGCCGCCCTCGAACGCGTCCTGCCCCCGTCGTCGGAGGTGCGCGCCCTCGAACGCCTGGCGCGCCAGGGCGCCCCCACCGTCGCGGGCCTGGCCGCCGGCTTCGACGACCTGGCCGGCCGCGCCTCGGTCGCCGCCCACGAGCCGGGTCCCGACGCCGGGGCCCTGGCCAAGCTGCAGCACGCCCTCTCGCGCGTCGTCACCATCCGCCAGGTCGGCGTGACCACCGGCGGCGGCCCCGACGCCGTTCTGGCCCGCGCCGAGGCCCGGCTCGACGCCGGCGACCTGACCGGCGCCCTGCACGCCCTCGACGCCCTGCCGCCCGGCGCCCGCCCCGTGCTGGCCGCCTGGCGGGCCGAGGCCGAGCGCCGGGCCGAGATCGACCGCCTGGTCGCCGCCGTCCGCGACGAGGCCCTGGCCGGCCTGATGCAGGTCTCGCGCGCCCAGGCCGACGCCCGCCTGGCCGGCGCCGCGCCGGTGACGAACCCATGATCCGCGCCCTCCTCGCCCTCGTCCTGATCGCGGTCATCGCCGTGATCGTCGTCTCGCTGACCGGCGAGCCGGGCGCGGCCAGCCTGGAATGGCTGGGCTGGCGGGTCGAGATGACGGCCGCCGCCGCCGCCCTGCTGACCCTGGTGCTGGCCCTGGTCGCCGCCGCCCTGTGGCGGGGCCTGCTGTGGATCATCGAGGCGCCCCGCCGCGCCGCCCGCGCCCGCGCAGAGGCTCGCCGCAAGCAGGCGACCGAGGCCCTGTCGCGCGGCTTTCTCGCCGTGGCCGCCGGCGACGGCTCCGAAGCCCGCCGCCTGGCCCAGAAGGCCGCCGACCTGACCGACGACGCCCCGGGCCTGGTGCGCGTGCTGACCGCCCAGGCGGCCGAGGCCGCCGGCGACGCCGTCGCCGCGCGCCAGGCCTGGAACGCCATGCTGGGCTTTCCCGAGATGCGGCTGGCCGGCCTGCGCGGCCTGATGCAGCTGGCCCTGGCGGAAGGCGACCGCACCCTCGCCCTGAAGCACGCCGAGACCGCCTACGGCCTGGCCCGCTCGGCCCTGTGGGCCTGGCGCGCCCTGCTGGAAGCCCGGCTCGAGGCCGGCGACTGGGCCGCGGCCCTGCAACTGGTGCAGGGCGGCCAGGAACGCAAGATCGTCTCGCCGGTCGTGGCCGAGCGCGCCCGCGCGGCTCTCCTTGCCGCTTCCGCGGCGAGCCTCGAGGAAAGCGACGACCCCAAGGCCCAGGACCAGGCCCTGGACTTCGCGTTGCAGTCGGTGAAGCTGAAGCCCGACTTCGCCCCCGGCGTGGTCATGGCCGCTCGCCTGCTGGCCGCCGACGGCAAGGCCGCCAAGGCCGGGACGCTGATCGAGGCCGCCTGGAAGGGCGCGCCCCACCCGGCCCTGTGGCTGGCCTATCGCGACCTCAAGACCAACGAGACGCCCAAGGCCCGCGCCGCGCGCCTGGCGACCCTGGCCCAGTCGAAGCCCGAGGCGCGCGAGAGCCGCATCCTCAAGGTCGAGAGCGCCCTGATCGGCGGCGATGCGATCGCCGCCCGCGCCGCCGCCCGCCTGCTGCCCGAAGAGCCC
>LNIY01000017.1 GCA_001449105.1 Caulobacter vibrioides
AGATGTGTATAAGAGACAGGTGGAGGGGGCGAGACCGGGCGCCGCGCTCCGTCCCTCGCCCCCTCCGTCACGCTGCGTATCCGCAGCGCGCCACCTCCCCCGTTGCACGGGGGAGGAACTGGTGGGCCGTCCTCGCCCTCACGATCATTCCTCTCCTCTTCTTCGCCGCCGCCGCCCTCGCCGCCCCGACCTTCCCGCCGCTGACCGGCCGGGTGGTCGACCAGGCGAATATTCTCTCGCCACGGGCCGAGCAGCAGCTCACCGACGAACTGGCGACGCTGGAAAAGCAGACCGGCCGCCAGGTCGTGGTCGCCACCCTGTCCAGCCTGCAGGGCTACGAGATCGAGGACTACGGCTACCAGCTGGGTCGCGCCTGGGGGATCGGCGAGAAGGACAAGAACACCGGCGCCCTGCTGATCGTCGCGCCCAACGAGCGCAAGGTCCGCATCGAGGTGGGCTATGGCCTGGAGCCGGTGCTGACCGACGCCCTGTCCAGCGTCATCATCCAGAGCGCCGTCCTGCCCCGGTTCAAGGCCGGCGACATGCAGGGCGGCATCGTCGCGGGGACCGACTCCATCGTGAAGCAGCTGTCGCTGCCCGACGGCGAGGCCAAGGCGCAGGTCGCCCAGGCCGCGGAGACCGAGCGCCAGGACGACGGCGGCGGCGTGCCGGTGGCGGCGATCTTCATCGTCGTGATCGTCGCCATCATGATCCTGCGGGCGGTGTTCGGCCGGCGCCGGCGGCGCAGCGGCCTGGGCGCGGCCGTCGGCGACGCCCTGCCCTGGATCCTGATCAACGCCCTGAGCAACAGCGGTCGCGGCGGCGGTGGAGGCGGCGGCTGGAGCGGCGGCGGCGGCGGAGGCGGGTTCTCCGGCGGCGGCGGCTCGTTCGGCGGCGGCGGATCCTCGGGGAGCTGGTGATGGGCGACATTCTTACCAAGGCCGAGCAGGACCGCATCGCCGACGCCGTTCGTGCGGCCGAGGCCGCCACGATCGGCGAGATCCGCTGCGTGATCGCGCCGCGCGTGGTCCCCGACCGCCCCGCCCCGGTGCTGGCCTGGGCGGCGGGCGCGGCCCTGCTGCTGCCGGCGCTGGCCCTGCTGGCCGGGCTGCGGCCCGAAGCCCTGACCCGCCTGTTCGGCGGCTGGAGCGTCGGCCACCACGCCGCCCAGGACGGCGCGATCCTGTCGGCCCTGCTGGTCTATCTGGCCCTTCAGGCGGGCGTCTTCGCGCTGGCGGCGGCGGTGCTGTCGATCCCGGCGATCCGCCTGCGCCTGCCCACCGGCGAGAACGCCCACCAGCGGGTGCGCCGCGCCGCCGAGCACCATTTCCTGTCCAGCGACCTGCGCGCCACGCAAGGCCGCACCGGCGTGCTGATCTTCGCGGCCCTGGCCGAGCATCACGTCGAGGTGCTGGCCGACGAGGGCATCCACGGCCTGGCGCCCAAGGACGCCTGGAGCGGCGTGGTCGCCGACCTCGTGGCGGGCCTGAAGGCCGGCGCCGTCGCCGACGGCTTCGTCGCCGCCGTGGCCCGGACGGGCGCCATCCTGGCCGAGCACGCCCCGCGCGCGGCCGGCGACGACCGCAACGAACTGTCCGACGCCCCGACCATCCTGCGCTGAAGCGGGCTTACGCTTACGTGATCTTCCCCCCGGCGAATTTCCGGCCTACGGTGCCGGCAATTCAAACTAACGTTTAAACAGGGAAGAAGCGCCATGCGCGAAGCGGTCATCGTCTCCTACGCCCGGACGGGCCTGGCCAAGTCCAATCGCGGCGGCTTCAACAACACCCACGGCGCGGCCATGGCCGGCCACGCCATCCAGCACGCGGTGAGCCGCGCGGGCCTGGAAGGCGCCGAAGTGGAGGACGTCGTCCTGGGCTGCGGCGGTCCCGAAGGCGCCACCGGCATGAACGTGGCCCGCAACGCCGCCATCTGGGCCGGCCTGCCGGTGACCACCTCGGGCCAGACCGTCAACCGCTTCTGCTCGTCGGGCCTGCAGGCGATCGCCACGGCCGCCAACTACGTCCGCAACGACGGCGCGCCGGTGGCCATCGGCGGCGGCGTGGAGTCGATCTCGCTGGTGCAGGGCGGCGGCCACATGAACCGCTTCCACATCACCGAAGACAAGCTGATGCGCGAGAAGCCGGCGCTGTGGATGGCGATGATCGACACCGCCGACATCGTCGCCAAGCGCTATAACGTCAGCCGCGAGTACCAGGACGAATACGCCCTGCGCAGCCAGCAGCGCATCGCCGCCGCCCAGGCCGCCGGGCTGTTCGCCGACGAGATCGTGCCGATGGCCACCAAGATGAAGGTGGTCAACAAGGAGACCAAGGAAGAAAGCCTGGTCGACTACGTGGTCACCAAGGACGAGTGCAATCGTCCGGAGACCACCCTCGAAGGCCTGGCCAAGCTGGAGCCGGTCAAGGGTCCGGGCAACTTCATCACCGCCGGCAACGCCAGCCAGCTGTCGGACGGCGCCGCCGCCGTGGTGGTGATGGAGGCCAAGGAGGCCGCCCGCCGCAACCTGGAGCCGCTGGGCCTGTTCAAGGGCTTCGCCATCGCCGGCTGCGAGCCCGACGAGATGGGCATCGGCCCGGTCTTCGCCGTGCCGCGCCTGCTGGAACGCCACGGCCTGAAGGTCGACGACATCGACCTGTGGGAGCTGAACGAGGCCTTCGCCAGCCAGTGCCTCTACAGCCGCGACCGCCTGGGCATCGATCCGGAGAAGTACAACGTCAACGGCGGCTCCATCGCCATCGGCCACCCGTTCGGCATGACCGGCGCCCGTTGCGCCGGCCACCTGCTGCTGGAAGGCAAGCGCCGCAAGGCCAAGCTGGGCGTCGTGACCATGTGCATCGGCGGCGGCATGGGCGCCGCCGGCCTGTTCGAAATCTTCTGATTTCGATCAGGACGGAGGACGGCGCCCATCACTTCAAAGAGGCTGAGATCGCTACCGCGATCTCAGCGCGGCGCCGCCGGCCTGTTCGAAATCTTCTGATCCATGAAACGTGGTCCTCGTCCTGAGCCTGCCGAAGGACGAGGGGTTCTCGCCTAGCGGCGCTCGAAGGTCGTGGCGAACTTGGGATTGAAGATCTGGAACTCGCCCTCGGGCGTGATCACCAGGCCGGTGATGCTCCGTTGCAGGGCCTCCCGGCGCTCCCAGCCGCTGGCGTCGAGCGTGACGGTCAGCCCGCCTTCCTCCCGCGTCACTTCCTTGGTGTCGTAGTCCACGACCCGCCCCTGCCAGACGATCTCGCCGCCGGACACGATCAGCTCGACCGAGGGATCGCTGGCCTCGCGCCAGCGTCCCTGCATCCCCCTGGGCAGGGGCGCGCGCCTGCCCGTCTTGCCCAGCTCCCCGATGACGGCGTCGGCGGCCGGCGGAGACGCCGGCGCCGCATGGGCCTCGACGGCGGCCAGGGCCAGAACCAGGGAAATCGCCAGGGACAGCCGACGCATACTCACCACTCCGCTTTACTCGTCCGGCACGAGACGGAAACGGCGCGCTCAATTCAAGCCCGAAATCTAGATCCCCAGGTCCTTGCGCACGAAGCGGTAGGTCTCGCGCTTCTCGCAGGCGCAGGCCTTCATCTGGCCGTCGGGCGTCCACCACACCAGCAGCGGATAGGCGAAGTCGACCCCGTTGGCCTTGAGCAGCGGGCGCAGGTCCTCGACCGACTTGCGGCCGGCCTCGATGACGGCGGTACGGGCGATGTCGCCGTCGGCGGGCTTCAGACCCGCGGCGGTCCAGGCGTCGACCGGCGTGGCGTCCCACTTCTCCGACAGCTCCCACGAGCGGTTGAGCCACAGCTCGGCGACGGTGGCGCGCTCGGCCGGGGTCGACTTGGGCACGCCATTGCGGTCGGCGCGGGCGATTTCGATCAGGCGGGTGTCGACGCCAGCCTTGTGCAGCCTGGGATACTCTTCCTTCTTGAAGCGGACGCAGTCGGGGCAGGTGCGGAAGCTGATCATGTAGAGCTTGGGACCGTTCAGGCCCGGCGACACCCAGCCCGAGCCCTCGAGGATCTTGGCGATCTCGGCCTGGTTCCTGGTGATGGTCTTGGGCCGCCAGCGCAGCTCGAAGTTCCACCACGCGCCCCACCCGGCGCCGATCACCACGACAACGGCCACGAGGCCGGCCCACAGCTTCCAGTTCTTCATCTCGACCGATCCTCTGGGGATTGTTGCCCTGGTGATAGGACGCCCCGCGCGCCGGAGCGACGGCAAAATTCCTGAAAGCCGCTTGAGACGGACGCGGGGGACTCTAGATTGGCGCGATGTCCAAGTCTCAGGCGCCCGGGGGCGCCGCCTCCCTCGAAATCGACCTGCCCGACGAGGCCGCCACCAAGGCCCTCGGCGAGCGGCTGGCCGCCGCCCTGTTTCCCGGCGCGGCGCTGTGCCTGTACGGCCCGCTCGGCGCGGGCAAGTCGACCCTGGCCCGCGCCCTGGTCCGCGCCCTGACCTCGCCCGAGGAGGAGGTGCCGAGCCCGACCTTCACCCTGGTGCAGTTCTACGAGACGGCCGACTTCCCGCTGGCCCATTTCGATCTCTATCGCCTGGAGGATCCGGACGAGGCCTACGAGATCGGCCTCCTCGAAGCGCTGGAGGACGGCGCGGCCCTGATCGAGTGGCCCCAGCGCCTGGAGGGCCGTCTGCCGCCGCACCGACTCGATGTAGAAATTCAGCCGGTTATGGACGATACGGCCGGCGAAGCGCGCCGCGTCCGCATCACTCCCTTCGGCGCCTTCGAGGAACGCAAGCTTGAGCTCTGACCGCGAGACCCTGAAGGCCGACTTCCTGGCCCGTCACGGCTATGGCGACGTGCGCCGCCAGCCGCTGGGCGGCGACGCCTCGACCCGCTCGTACGAGCGCCTGCATCGCGACGGCGCCAGCTACATCTTCATGGACCAGCCGCCGGCCCTGGAGACCGCCCCCTGCCCGCCGAACGCCACGCCGGACGAGCGCCGCGCGCTGGGCTTCAACGCCGCCTACCGCCTGGCCGCCGGGCGGGTGGACGCCTTCGTGGCCGTGGCCGGCTGGCTGCGGGCCCAAGGCCTTTCGGCGCCCGAGGTGCTGGCCGCCGAGCCGGCCCTGGGCCTGGCCGTGCTGGAAGACCTGGGCGACGACCTCTACGCCAAGGTGATCGCGCAGGGCGGCGACGAGCCGGTCCTGTACGACGCCGCCGTCGACGCCCTGGTCGCCCTGCACGCGGCCAAGCCCCCGGCGGTTCTGGAAGCCGGCGGCTCGACCTGGCCGCTGCTGACCTATGACGACCTGGCCCTGCAGATGGCCCAGGACCTGTTCGTCGAATGGCTGCCCAGGCTGAAGCCGGTGACCTTCGACGCGGCCGCCCTGGCCGAGTGGCAGGCGCTGTGGACGCCGATCCGCGCCCTGGGCGAGGCCGGCGCTTCGGTCTTCTGCCACCGCGACTATCACGCCGAGAACCTGCTGTGGCTTCCCGAGCGCGAAGGCCCGGCGCGCGTGGGCCTGATCGACTTCCAGGACGCCGTGGTCGCCCACCCGGCCTGGGACTTTTCGATGCTGCTGCACGACGCCCGCCGGGATGTGTCGCCGCAGATCGAGGCCCGCGCCCTCGATCGCTATCTCGCCGCCCGTCCCGACCTCGACCGCGAACAGTTCCTGGCCGACTATCACGCCCTGGGCGCGCTGAACGTCGCCCGCATTCTCGGCATCTTCGCCCGTCTCGTCACCCGCGACGGCAAGCCCAGGTACGAGAGCTTCATGCCGCGCCTGTGGCGCTATCTCGACAGCTGCCTGGCCGATCCGGCGCTGGCGGGCCTGAAAGCCTGGTTCGACGCCCACGTCCCGGCGGAGGCCCGCTCGTGAGCGCGCCCAAGAAGGCCCCCAACAGAGCGATGGTGCTGGCCGCGGGCCTGGGCACCCGCATGCGCCCCCTGACCAACGACCGGCCCAAGGCCCTGGTCGAGGTCGCCGGCCGCACCCTGATAGACCACATGCTCGACCGCCTGGCCGACGCCGGGGTCGAGACCGCCGTGGTCAATGTGCACGCCTTCGCCGACCGGCTGGAAGCGCATCTGAAGACCCGCGCCGGCGCGCCCGCCATCGTCGTCTCCGACGAACGCGGCGAGCTGCTGGAAACCGGCGGCGGCCTGCGCAAGGCCCGGCCGCTGCTGGGCGAGGACCCGGTGTTCGTCGCCAATATCGATTCCGTCTGGACCGAAGACGGCGCCCCGGCGATCGCGAGCCTGGCCCAGGCCTGGGACCCTTCGAGGATGGACGTCTGCCTGCTGCTGGCGCGGCTGGACCGCACGCTCGGCTTCGACGGGGCCGGCGATTTCTTCATGTCGGACGACGGCGTGCTGACCTTCCGGGGCGAGGCCGCCAGCGCGCCCTACGCCTACATGGGCGTGCACATCTGCAAGCCGGGCCTGGTCGACGACGGCCCGGACGGCGCCTTCTCGCTGGCGACCATCTGGCGCCAGCTGGCCCCCCGGGGCCGGATCCATGGGGTGGTCATGGACGGCTTCTGGATGCACGTCGGCGATCCCGGCGCCCGCGACGAAGCCGAGACCCGGCTCGCGGAAGCGCACACGGGATGAGCGCCCCGGCCGGTTCCGGCTGGTTCTCGATCCCGGCCCACCGGCCGTTCGTCGACGACGTGGCCGCCGGCCTCGTCGAGCGCCTCGCGCACCTGGGTCCCGACGCCCTGTCGCACGCCACGCTGCTGACCCCCACCCGGCGCGGCGCACGGGCGCTGGCCGACGCCTTCCTGGCGGTGAACGGCGGGCGGGCCGTGCTGCTGCCGCAGATCCGCCCGCTGGGCGACCTCGACGAGGGCGAGCCGCCGTTCGAGCCCGGCGACCTGGCGCTGGACCTGCCGCCGGCCGTCTCCGGCCGCCGTCGCCGGTTCGAACTGGCGCGCCTCGTCCACGACAACGCCTCGCTGCTCGACAGCCCGCCCAGCGCCGGCCAGGCCCTGGAGATGGCGAAAGCCGTCTCCGACCTGCTCGACAGCTGCCAGATCGAGGAGGTTCCGATCATCGAGCGCCTCGACGGCCTGGCCGACGGCGACCTGGCGGCCCACTGGCAGGTCTCGGCGCGGTTCATCCGGGCCATGGTCGAAGGCTGGACCGCGCGGCTGAAGGACCTCGACCTGATGGACGTCAGCGAGCGCCGCGTGCGCCTGCTGCGCGCCCTGGCCGAGCAATGGACCCACAGCCCGCCGCAGGGCGTGCTGGTCGCCGCCGGCTCGACCGGCACCGCGCCGGCCACCGCCGACCTGCTGATCGCCGTCTCGCGCGCGCCGCAGGGCCATGTCGTGCTGCCCGGCCTCGACGAGGACCTGGCGAGCGACGCCTGGGAACAGGTCGGCGAACAGCACCCGCAGGGCGCCATGCGCCGGCTGTTGCACAGGGCCGGGGTGGATCGCGGGGAGGTCCGCCGCTGGCGCACCGAGGCCGACAGCCGGGGACGCTGGCGTCGGCGCCTGGTCAACGAGGCCCTGCGTCCGGCCGAGGCCACCGCCGACTGGCTGGCCCAGATCGGCAAGCTGCGCGCGGAATCCGCCAGCGTCGATCCCATCGCCGAGGGCCTGTCGGGCCTGTCGCTCGTCAACGCCTCGGGCGAGGAGGAAGCGGCCCTGGCCTGCGCTCTCCTGCTGCGCGAGGCGCTGGAGACGCCGGGCAAGACCGCCGCCCTGGTCACGCCGGACCAGCAGCTGGCCCGCCGGGCCGGGCTCTATCTGGCCCGCTGGGGCGTCGTGCCCGACAGCTCGGCCGGCGCGCCGCTGGCGGCTTCGGCGCCCGCCGTCCTCGCCCGCAAGCTGGCGGCGCTGGTGATGGCGCCGCTGGATCCCGTGGGCCTGCTGTCGGTGGCCAAGCACCCGCTGCTGAAGGCCGACGAAGCGGCGCGGACGCTGGAGCGATACGGCCTGCGCGGCCCGGCCCCGGTCGACGCCGCGGCCCTCGAGCGCCGCATCGCCGAATACCCGGAAGCCGTGGACCTGGCCCGCCGCATCCACGCCGCCGTCGAGGTCGCCTGCGCGCCCTATGCCGCCGGCCCGGTCGCGCCGCCGCACCTGGCCGCCGAGGCGCTGGCCAAGTCTCTGGAAAGCCTGGTCGAGCCCCCGGCGCTGTGGGCCGGCTCGGGCGGCGAGGCCCTTGCGGCGCTGATCTCGGCCCTGATCGAGGACGGCCAGGCCCTGCCGCCGACCAATCCGCTGGGCTTCCTCGACCTGCTCGGACGCCTCGTCGACGAGGAGACCCTGCGCGTCGGCGGCGCCACCCACCCCCAGCTCAGAATGCTGGGCGCCATCGAGGCCCGTCTCGTCCGCGCCGACCGGCTGATCCTGGCCGGGCTGGAGGAAGGCGTCTGGCCGCAGGCGGCGCCGATCGACCCGTTCCTGTCGCGGCCGATGCGCGCCAAGCTCGGCCTGCCCCCGCCCGAGCGCAAGATCGGCCTCACCGCCCACGACTTCGCCCAGGCCTCCAGCGCCCCGGACGTCATCCTGGTGCACAGCCAGCGCCGCGGCGGCGCGCCGGCCGTCGAAAGCCGCTGGCTGTGGCGGATGAAGACCCTGGCGCGGGGCGCTGGCCTGACCCTGACCGAGCGCGCCGACGTGCTGGACTGGGCGCGCGCCCTGGACGCCCCCGGCCCCTACGCCCCGGTCA
>LNIY01000018.1 GCA_001449105.1 Caulobacter vibrioides
CGAGCGCACGATGGTCAGCGTTTCGGCCGCCTTCGCGAGGCGCGCGTCCTGCTCGGCCGTGAACCCGGTCGAGCCGATGATCAGCGCGATGCCGCCGCCGGCCGCCGCGATGGTCTCGGCCAAGGCCACCGAGGCCTCGGGAATGGTGAAGTCGATGATCGCCTGGGCGTCGGCCAGCGCGCTCTCCAGCGCGACCAGGCCCTCGCCCTCCGCGCCCGGACGGTCGAAGCGGGCCACGGCGACCGCGTCGGCGCGGCCTTCGAGGGTGGCGCTGACGGCCTTGCCCATGCGGCCCAGGGCTCCGGCGACGGCGATCCGAACGGGGGACGAGGACATGGGATTTTCTCCAACGACAGGCGAGCGCCTCGTCGCCCATCCGCCTCTCCGGGTCAACGCCACACTTCCGTAGCGGGAGCGGCGGCGAAACCGCAAACCTTTGCCCAACAAGCGTTTGTACCGGTACCATTTGATATTGTCCGGTTGTAGCGCCCAATCGCCGTCGCTAGGCTGGTCCGTGCATAAGGACGCGTCGCATCGTTCGGCGGGTCCATTTCAACTGGCTACGCAGGACAGGAAACGCCGCCATGAGCGACGCGGAACGCAAGACCTTCACCGACGCGGAGGCCCTGGCCTTCCACCGCTATCCCCAGCCGGGAAAGCTGGCGGTCACCCCCACCAAGCCGATGGCGACCCAGCGCGACCTGTCCCTGGCCTATTCGCCCGGCGTGGCCGTGCCGGTGCACGCGATCGCCGCCGATCCCGACATGGCCTACGAGTACACCTCCAAGGGCAACCTGGTGGCGGTGATCTCCAACGGCACGGCGATCCTGGGCCTGGGCGACCTGGGGGCGCTGGCCTCCAAGCCGGTGATGGAAGGCAAGAGCGTGCTCTTCAAGCGCTTCGCCGACGTCGACAGCATCGACATCGAGGTCTCCACCAAGGACGCCGACGAGATCATCACCGTCGTCAAGAACATCGGCGTCACCTTCGGCGGCATCAACCTGGAAGACATCAAGAGCCCCGAGTGCTTCCGCATCGAGACCGAGCTGCAGGAGCTGCTCGACATCCCGGTGTTCCACGACGACCAGCACGGCACCGCCATCATCTGCGCCGCCGGCCTGATCAACGCCTGCCACATCACCGGCAAGAACCTCGCCGACATCAAGGTCGTGCTGAACGGCCCCGGCGCGGCCGGCATCGCCTCGATGGACCTGATCAAGGCCATGGGCGTGCGCCCCGAGAACGTCATCGCCTGCGACAGCAAGGGCGTGCTCTATCGCGGCCGCACCGACGGCATGAACCAGTGGAAGAGCGCCCACGCCGTCGACACCGACAAGCGCACGCTGGCCGAGGCCGTCCAGGGTGCTGACGTGCTGCTGGGCCTGTCGGCCAAAGGCGCCTTCACCCCCGAGATGATCGCCGGCATGGCGCCCAATCCGGTGATCTTCGCCATGGCCAACCCCGATCCGGAGATCACCCCGGAAGAGGTGCACCGCGTGCGCCCCGACGCCATCATGGGCACCGGCCGCAGCGACTATCCCAACCAGGTCAACAACGTCCTGGGCTTTCCCTACATCTTCCGCGGCGCGCTGGACGTGCGCGCCCGCCGCGTCAATCACGAGATGAAGATCGCCTGCGCCCAGGCCCTGGCGATGCTGGCCCGCGAGGACGTGCCCGACGAAGTGGCCGCCGCCTATCACGGCCGCCAGCTGAAGTTCGGCCCCGACTACATCATCCCCTCGGCCTTCGACCCGCGCCTGATCTGGTACGTGCCGCCGTTCGTGGCCCAGGCGGCCATGGATACCGGCGTGGCCCGCCGGCCGATCGCCGACATGGACGCCTACCGCCAGGGCCTGGCCCAGCGCCTCGACCCCACCGCCGGCTTCCTGCAGAAGATCGCCGGCTCGGTGCTGGCCAAGCCCAAGCGCATCGTCTTCGCCGAGGGCGAGGAGCCGTCCGTCATCCGCGCCGCCTACGCCTTCCAGACCGGCGGCTACGGCAAGGCCATCCTCTGCGGCCGCGAGAACCTGGTGCACGAGAACATGAAGCTCGTGGGCCTGGATCCCGACACCGCGGGCCTGGAGATCCACAACGCGCGGCTTTCCGACCGCAACCCCGACTATGTCGACGCCCTCTACGCCCGGCTCCAGCGCCAGGGCTACCTCAAGCGCGACGTCCAGCGCCTGATCAACCAGGACCGCAACAGCTTCGCCGCCTCGATGGTGACGATGGGCGAGGCCGACGGCATGGTCACCGGCGTCACCCGCAGCTTCGACCAGGCGCTCGACGAGGTGCTGCGCGTCGTCGACCCCGCGCCCGGCGGCCGGATCATGGGCATGTCGGTGGTGCTGGCCAAGGGCCGCACCATCTTCGTGGCCGACACCAACGTCACCGAGCTGCCCGACGCCGACGAGCTGGTCGAGATCGCCTGCGAGGCCGCCTCGGCCGTCACGCGCCTGGGCTTCAAGCCGCGCGTGGCCTTCATGAGCTATTCCACCTTCGGCAACCCGATGGGCGAGCGCTCCGACAAGGTGCGCCAGGCCGTCGCCGCGCTCGACGAGATGGGCGTCGAGTTCGAATACGAGGGCGAAATGCCCCCGGAACTGGCCCTCGACCCCGAAAAGCGCCTCGCCTACCCGTTCATGCGCCTGACCGACAGCGCCAACATCCTGATCATGCCGGCCATCCACGCCGCCTCGATCTCGACCAAGCTCGTCCAGTCGCTGGGCGGCGCCACGGTGATCGGGCCGGTGCTGCTGGGGCTTTCGAAGTCGGTTCAGATCTGCCCGCTCGGGGCTTCGGTGTCGAAGATCCTGAACATGGCGATGATGGCGGCTTATGATCAGCCGGTGGAGGCGGGGGAGTAGGGGCCCAGCGCCATTTGAATTTGTCGAAGCGAGTAGGTAGGGGATAGCTTCGCAGTTCAAACTGCAGCCACATCTAGACAACCAATGAGCGAGCGACTACGTTCTCTATTTGTTCAAATTGGCAACGCAGAGAAGGGGCTGATTTTGACCAAATCTGGGAAGATAGTCGCCTTCGTTGTCGCTTGCTTCTTAGCCGCGTTGACCGGCTCGGCCATGACACGTCATTTCGGCAACAGCACGTACACGATGTCGTACGCCGACTTTGTCTCGATTATGCTAACCGCAATTTCGCTGCTGATGACGCTGCTCGCGTTCTTCATCGCCATTTTTGCCTTCATCGGATGGAACGCAATTAGCGGTAAAGTTGCTTCCGAAGTTAGTAAATTTTTAGCGGAAGGTTTTGAGGACGGCAAACCCCTACACAAATTACTTATCGAGCAGACTAACAAAGCCAGGTACGAAGGCATTCAAAAAATAGATGCAGAATTTCGAGATGAAGCTACCGATTCAGATAACATCAGAGACTCAAGAGATGTGCCATGAGCGCTGATCTCTGGAATAGAATGGACCCTACCGAGGCAGATGTAGTTCGAAAGTATATATCTACACACCCCGTCAAAGTAGGAGAGCTAGCAACGGAACTTGGCCTAAAGGTATACAAATCTCCACTCGCACCAAATATTTCGGGCCTCATTCGCCCGAACGAAGATGGAAGCGGATTTGAGATACGTGTAAACAAATATGAAATACCCGAGCGCCAGAGATTTACACTAGCACACGAGATCGCTCACTTCTTAATCCACAAGAATGATATCCGCTCCGGGGTCGTAGACAGTGTAATGTACCGGTCCGCCCTAACATCTCGCAAGGAAGCCGAAGCCAACCGGTTGGCAGCAGACATCATCATGCCTGCATCAGCTGTGAGGAAGGAATTAGCGGCCATCGGCGGCATCGCGAGCGAGGAGACCGCTTCTCAACTTGCAAGCGTGTTCAAAGTGTCGCTTCCTGCCATGAAGGTCAGATTGGGAATCGCGTAGGCGAGGCTTGGATGCTGGTAGGAAAAACATATGCGCCGATCCTCTACGCACGCAGCGCAGAGATCAAAGCCCTATCAGCACTTCCAGACACTACGAAAGACCTCATCTTTCCGCTTATCGTGGGACGCCCCTGGCAGAACGCAAAGAACCTCTCAAAGACTTGGGAAAACATAAAGGGCGCGCTGGGAAATCGTCGCTTCGGGTTGGACCTCGACCCCTTCAAGCGGCACTCCAATGGACGCCAACCAGCAGCGTCCGAATTTGATGCACTCTTCGACCCAGCCGATGGGCACAAGGCATATTTTGATGAATTGAAGAATATCCACGGCGCAATACCAACCCTTCAAGTTTATCCGGAAGGGAATATATCAAAACAAATTGAAAATGCCGCCCAACTTGATCGCGGCCTGATTCTTCGAATTCAATATAATATAACCCCAGACCCAATCTCTCTCGCAAAAATAGTACTGAGATCAATAAGTGACATATCAATATTTGTGGATTTAGGATGGTCCAATGATCTCCTTAGTAGAGAAGCATGGGCCTCATCCATAATTAGCTCCCTATCTGAAGAAGAAATAGAAACAGAATTGGTTATATGCGGATCAAGTTTTCCTGACGCATTTCGGCGCCTGGCAAGAGACGAACGAAGAGCTGATGAAAGAGTCATATTTGATAATCTAGTAAGAAGACATAACTCTAAAGTCATTACCTATGGCGACTGGGCAAGCACTCGCCCTCCAAGACTTCCAACTCCTATGGGATCTATTCCACACCGCATAGACCTACCAAACACAAGGGAATGGATTTGCTTTCGACAGGAAGGGGCGGAGACGTTCCAGGAAATTGCTGTACGCGCAATAAATGATTATGCATGGCCATCAGATTTGAAAATATGGGGAACATATCAGATATCAGCCACAGCCGAAGGAGTCCCCGACAGTATAAAGGGGCAAACCACAGCGGCCGCCGTTCGCGTCAACATCCATCTACACCAGCAAGCACATTTTGGGTCTGCAGGTGACTTTAGCGATCGAGACGAGCCGTTTACCGATGACCTTTAATACGGTTTAGAGAATTTAACACCTCCTCTCATTTTGAAACGGTACTCACCACTGCCCTAGCCGCTGCCACCGTCAGCGCGTCCTCCACCAGACCCGTCGGCGTCTGGCCCCACCGCTTCAGGGCCGCCACGCGCAGGTCGAAGGTGACATAGGCCGCGACGAGGGCCGCCGTGGCGCCCAGCACGCCGCCGGCCAGGGCGCGGTTTCTGGGGGCCAGGGCCGCGCCGGCGATGCCGGCGGTGACTACGCGGGCCAGCAGGCCAGCCGGGACGATGCGGTCGGGGGCCGAGTGGAGCTTGTCGCCCCAGAGCTCGCCGGCGGCCAGGGCCTTGGTCCCTGCGCTGACCAGCGGATGGCCCAGCCACCTGGGCGCGCCGTTGTCGGCCGGCAGGGCGCCCTTGGCGGCCGCGTCGCTGACGGCGGCGAACGGGGTCAGGGCGCGGGCGCCGGCCGCGAGGCCGATCAGGAACGAGGCGAGCATGGCGGGGTCTCCGGGTTCGGGGGCGTCCGCAGTGCAATCCGCGAGGGCGGGATTTCGATCCGCTTCCCAAGACCCTCTCCCGGCGGGAGAAGGCGTCTCCCGCGCGGGCGTCGGAGAGGGAGGGGTTGCGGTGTCGGCCCGTGCGCCGAGATCCTCCCTCTCTGGGAGCCGGCCCACCCCACCCGTAAAATCCCCGCGAAAGCGGGGACCCAGGTGTTTTATCGTCGAGCCCCACGCGCTTCAGAAAAAGCCTGGGTCCCCGCTTTCGCGGGGATTTCACGGAAGGTGGGAGCGCCCCGAAGATCCTCCCCCTCTGGGGGAGGTGGCCCGGAGGGCCGGAGGGGGCCGGCGCCGGCGCCAAGAACCCCCTCAGTCGCTCCGCGACAGCTCCCCCAGAGGGGGAGCATCCAGGCCCCCGCGCGAGAATTGGCCCTTTCGCCTCCCGCGCGAACGGGGCCATGATATCGCTCCCGTCGCCCGCCGCCCGGAGGCCTCCCGGCCCGATGATCGATACGGTCTCGCCCAGCCTGACCACCGCGCTGAAGCACGCGCCGATGGGCATCGCCATCTTCGACCGGTCGATGCGCTACCTGGCCCACTCGGCCCAGTACCTGACCGACCAGGGCCTGCCGGCCGACCTGCCGCTGCTGGGCCGGGTGCATTACGAGGTCTTTCCCGAGATCCCCCGGTTCTGGCGCGACCTGCACGCCCGGGTGCTGAACGAGGGGGTCGAGCTGCGCGAGGACGGCGGCGACCGCTATGTCGACCGCCACGGCCGGGTCGAATGGATCCGCTGGTCGATGGCGCCCTGGCGCACCGACGAGGGCGCGGTCGGGGGCCTGGTGCTCTATACCGAGGTGGTCACCGCCGCCGTCGAGGCCCGCCTGCGGCTGGAGGCGGCCGAGGCCCGCTACAAGGCGGTGTTCGAGCAGGCGGCCATGGGCGTGGCGCGGATCTCGCCGCGCGGGGTGTTCCTCGAGGTCAACGACCGCTTCTGCGCCATCACCCGCCGCACGCGCGAGAGCCTGGTCGCCGGCAACGCCGCCGAGCTGATCGCGCCCGCCGACCTGCCCGGCGCCCAGGGCCACGTGCGATCCCTGCTGGCCGGCCGGCTCGACACCTACGCCGCCGAGCGCCGGCTGATCGCCGGCGACGGGTCGCTGCTGTGGATCCGCCTGACCGTCTCGAAAGTGCAGCCGCGCGGGGGCCTGGCCTACCTGGTCGCCATCATCGCCGACATCACCGCCCGCAAGCAGGTCGAGGCCGAGCAGGAGCGCCACCAGGGCCAGCTGCGCCTGCTGATCAACGAGCTGAACCACCGCGTGAAGAACACCCTGGCCACGGTGCAGTCGATGGCCGCCCAGACCCTGCGCAACGAGCCCGACCCGATCACCGCCTTCGAGAAGTTCGAGTCGCGGCTTCTGGGCCTGTCGCTGGCCCACGACGTGCTGACCCGCGAGAGCTGGCACGGCGCGGACCTCTGCGAGGTGGCCCAGCGGGCCCTGGCGCCGTTCACCGCCGCGGCCGGCCGGGTGCGGGTCGAGGGGCCGCCCTGCTACCTGCCGCCGGGCGGGGCCCTGACCATGTCGCTGATCTTCCACGAGCTGGCGACCAACGCCCTGAAGTACGGGGCGCTGTCGCCGAAGGAGAACGGCGGCGCCGACGGCGCGGTGACGGTGGACTGGCGTTTCGATCCGGACACCCGCGCCCTTTCCCTGACCTGGACCGAGACCGGCGGCCCCAGGATCGCCGCGCCGCCCACCCGCCGGGGTTTCGGCTCGCGGCTGATCGAACGCAGCCTGCGCGGCGAACTGCACGGCCAGGCGCGGATGGACTGGCGCGAGGAGGGCCTGGTCTGCCGGCTGGAGGCCCAGGCGCCCATGCCCACCCCGCCCTCGCCCGAACTCGGCGTCGTCGCCAGCCTGGACGAACGACGCTAAGAGCGCATCGGGCCGAGTTTTGGAGTCTCTAGATATGCAGCTGTCCGACCAGATCGTCCTCGTCACCGGCGCCGGCCGGGGCCTGGGGGCCGAGATCGCCCGCGCGTTTTCCCGCCACGGCGCCCGCGTCGTCGTCAACTACCGCGCCAGCAAGGACGCCGCCGAAGCGCTCGCCGCCGAGCTGGGCGGTCCCGAGCGCGCCATCGCCGTCCAGGCCGACGTCGCCGACCGCGCCGCCGTCGAGGCCATGCTGGCCGCCGCCAAGCAGGCCTTCGGCGCGCACGTGACCACCGTGGTCAACAACGCCCTGGACTACAGCTTCAACGGCGACGCCCGCGCGCACCTGGCCAGCATCGCCTGGGAGGACTTCGAAAAGCAGAACCTCACCGTGCTGAAGGGCGCGCTGAACGTCATCCAGGCCGCTGCCCCCGACATGGCCGACGCCGGCTTCGGCCGCGTGATCAACGTCGGCACCAACCTCTTCCAGAACCCCGTCGTGCCCTATCACGACTACACCGCCGTCAAGGCCGCCCTGCTGTCGCTGACCCGCACGGCCTGCGGCGACCTTGGCCCGGCCGGCATCACCGTCAACATGGTCTCGGGCGGCCTGCTGCGCGTCACCGGCGCCAGCGCCGCCACGCCCGAGCCGGTCTTCGACCTGATCGCCGGCATGACCCCGTTGCGCTCGGTGACCACGCCCGCCGAGTTCGCCGACGCGGTGCTGTTCTTCGCCAGCCCCTGGAGCCGCGCGGTCACCGGCCAGAACCTGGTGGTCGACGGCGGGCTGGTCAGGGACTGACATCAACTCCCTTCCCCCTCGATGGGGGAAGGGTCGGGGATGGGGGTGACCCACGGCGGCGGCCGGCGCTCTGGCGTCAAACGCCGCATTCACCCCCCACCCCTGCCC
>LNIY01000019.1 GCA_001449105.1 Caulobacter vibrioides
AGGGGGAGGGGTGGAGTTTTACCCCTGCACCGACAGCTCGCGCAGCGCCGCGTTGGCGATGGTGAGCTTGGCGAAGGTCCAGCCGCCGCCGGCCTGCTCGATGTCTTCCACCGTGCGCTTGGCGGCCTTGACGCGGTCGGCGCGCAGGGCGGCCCAGGAGGCCACCGCGGCCTTGGCCGAGCTTTCGTCGTCGCCGGCCTGGGCGTTGGCGGCGAACTTCAGCACCGCCTGGGTGATGGCGGCCTGCTCGAACAGCAGGTCCTCGATCAGGCGGCGGACGGCCAGGCGCTCGAAGCTGTCGCCGCCGACGAACTGGCCGGCCGCCCAGCGCAGGCGGTCGAAGCCCAGCGCCGCGCCGACCTGGTGATAGAGGCGGGCGACGTTCTCGACCGACCAGCTGGACGCATTGGCCAGGTCGACGAGATCGGCGGCCGTGGTCACCGGCTGCAGGGCGGCGACCGCTTCGGCCAGGGCCTGGGGCGCGCCGTCGGCGACATAGGCCTTGGCGCGCTTGGCCGTGGTCTTCTGCTCGAAGGCCGACAGGATGGCCGGGGTCTTGTCCTTCAGGGCCGCCACCGACGGTCCGTAGGCCTCGACCAGCTGCTGGACGCTGGACTTGTCGCGGAAGGCCCGGCGGGCCAGCCAGAAGGTCAGGCTGCGCAGCGAATAGGCCAGCGCCTTGTAGAGGGCGGTCTGGCCGTCGGCGCCGGCCTGGTTGTCCAGGGCCGAGACCTGGTCCCACAGGGCGTCGATGCCGAGGATTTCGCGGGCGGCGGCGAAGCCGACCACCAGGGCCTCGACGTCGCAGCCGGCGGCGGCCTTCAGGCGGCTCGGGAAGGTCGGGCCGCACATGTTGACCATCTGGTTGCCGACCACCGTGGCGATGATCTCGCGCTTGAGGCGGTGCTTCTGCATGGCGTCGCCATAGACGCCCAGCGCCTTGGGGAAGTAGCCGCGCAGGGTGGCCTCGAACCAGGGATCATCCGGCGCGCGCGAGGCGATGATGTCGTCGAACAGATCCAGCTTGCCGTAGGCCAGCAGCACGGCCAGTTCAGGACGGGTCAGGCCCTTCTTGGCCTGGGCGCGGTCGGCCAACACCGTGGCCTCGGGCAGGCCCTCGACCTTGCGGTCCAGGCGGCCGCGGGCCTCCAGCTCGCTCATGAAGCGGGCATGGGCCTCCAGCTCCTCGGCGCTGTCGCTTTCCAGCAGGGTCAGGGCCAGGGTCTGGTCGTAGTTGTGCTCCAGCACGTGATGGGCGACGTCGTCGGTCATCGAGGCCAGCAGCGTGTTGCGGTCCGGACGGGTCAGCTCGCCCGAGCGCTCCAGCAGGCCCGTGAGGATCTTGATGTTGACCTCGTGGTCGGAGCTGTCGACGCCGGCGCTGTTGTCGATGGCGTCGGTGTTCGAATGGCCGCCACTCTGCGCGAACTCGATGCGGCCGGCCTGGGTGAGACCCAGGTTCGCGCCCTCGCCCACGACCTTGACCCGCAGGTCGGCGCCGTTGACGCGGATGGCGTCGTTGGCCTTGTCGCCGGCGTCGGCGTTGGTCTCGCCCTTGGCCTTCACGTAGGTGCCGATGCCGCCGAGATAGAGCAGCTCGGCGCGCGACTTGAGGATCGCCGTCATCAGCTCGGCCGGCGAGACGCTGGCGGCCTTCAGATCCAGCATGGCCTGGACCTCGGGCGACAGCGGGATCTCCTTCTGGTTCCGCGGCACGATCGCGCCGCCCTTGGAGAGCTTGCTGGCGTCATAGTCGGCCCAGGACGAGCGCGGCAGCTTGAACATGCGGTCGCGTTCGGCCCACGAGACGGCCGGATCCGGATCGGGATCGAGGAAGATGTGACGGTGGTCGAAGGCGGCCAGCAGCTTGGTCTGCTTGGACAGCAGCATGCCGTTGCCGAACACGTCGCCCGACATGTCGCCCACGCCGACCACGGTGAAGGGCTCGGCCTGGATGTCCTTGCCCAGTTCGCGGAAGTGGCGCTTGACCGCTTCCCAGGCGCCGCGGGCGGTGATGCCCATGACCTTGTGGTCGTAGCCCACCGAGCCGCCCGACGCGAAGGCGTCGCCCAGCCAGAAGCCGTAGCTTTCGGCCAGACCGTTGGCGATGTCGGAGAAGGTGGCCGTGCCCTTGTCGGCGGCGACGACCAGGTAGGGATCCTCGCCGTCGTGGGCGACCACGGCCGGCGGGGCGATCACCTGGTTGTCGGCGTCGATGTTGTCGGTGATGTCCAGCAGGCCCGACAGGAAGGTCTTGTAGGCGCGGATGGCCTCGGCCTGGATGGCCTCGCGGTCGCCGCCGCGCGGCAGCTGCTTGGGATAGAAGCCGCCCTTCGAGCCGACCGGCACGATCACCGCGTTCTTGACCTGCTGGGCCTTCACCAGACCCAGGACCTCGGTGCGGAAGTCGTCGCGACGGTCGGACCAGCGCAGGCCGCCGCGGGCGACGGGGCCGAAGCGCAGGTGCACGCCCTCGACGTGCGGCGCCGAGACGAAGATTTCGCGATAGGGCTTGGGCGCGGGCAGGTCGGCCAGTTCGCGCGAGGCGATCTTGAAGCTGATGTGCGGCTTGTGACCGCCGTCCTCGCCCGACTGGTAGAAGTTGGTGCGCTGGATCGCGCCCACCAGGGCGGCGATGCGGCGCAGGGCCCGGTCGGCGTCGAGGCTTTCGACCGCCTGCAGGGCCTCGGTGATCTTCTCGGCCACGGCCTCGGCCTGGGCCTTGCGGGCGGCGAGATCCGCGGCGATGGCCGGATCGAACTTGATGCGGAAGAGGTCGAGGATCAGGCGGGCGACGCCCGGATTGTCGGCCAGGGCCGCTTCCTGCACCGCCTGCGACGGGTCCAGACCCGTCTGCTGGCGATAGCGGGCCAGGGCGCGGACCAGCGCGGCCTCGCGCCAGTCGATGCCCAGCTCCAGCACCAGGCGGTTGAAGCCGTCGCTTTCCGCCCTGCCGGTCCAGATGGCGACGAAGGCGGCCTCGAACGCCGACTTCACATCGGCGAAGGCCAGGTGCTCGCCCTCTTCGTCGCGCAGCACGAACTCATGCACCCAGGTCGGGGCCTTGAGGTCGTCGATCACCGGCTTCAGCTTGAAGCCGTCCTCGATCAGGGCCTTCAGGCCCATGTGCTCGAGGATCGGCAGCACGTCGGCCAGCGGCGCGGCCGCGCCCGGACGATAGAGCTTGAAGCGGAAGGTCATGGCGTCGTCGCCGTCGCGGCGGAAGGCCCGCACGCGCACGGCCTCGCCGGCCTTCAGGTCGTCGACGACGGCGATGTCGGCCAGGGCCTCGGCGGCGTCGTACTGGTCGCGGTAGCCGGGCGGGAAGGCGCCGGTCCAGCGGGCCAGGGTGTCGACCACCGGACGGGTGGCGCCGCGCTCGCGGACGATGGCCTCGAAACGGTCGTCCCAGGTGCGGGTGGTCTCGGCGATGGCCGCTTCCAGCGCGGCCAGGTCCGGCTCGGGATGGACGCCCGGCTTGACGCCGAGGATGTAGTGCACCCGGGCCAGCGGGGCGTCGGAGAAGCTCGGATAATAGGCCGAGACGCGGCCCTCGAAGGCCTCGCTCAAGAGGTCGCCGGCGCGCTGGCGCACGCCCGAGTCATAGCGTTCGCGCGGCACGAACAGCAGGGCCGAGATGAAGCGGTCGAACGGGTCGCGGCGGGTGAACAGGCGCACGCGCGGACGGTCGTAGAGGTGCAGCACGCCCAGGGCCATGGAGAGCAGGTCGCTCTCCTCGATCTGGAACAGCTCGTCGCGCGGCCAGGTCTCGAGGATGTTGCGCAGGCGCTTGCCGTTGTGGCTGTCGGGATCCTTGCCGGCGCGGTCCAGCACGTGCTCGACCTTGCGGCGGATCAGCGGCACCTCGTGGGCCGGAGTCTCGTAGGCCTCGGCGGTGAACAGGCCCACGAACCGGACCTCGCCCGAGGGCTTGCCGTCGGCGCCGTACCGGCGCACGCCGACATAGTCCATATAGCCGCGGCGGTGGACCTTGGAGCGCAGGTTCGACTTAGCCACGACCAGCGGCGCGCCCAGCAGCAGGTGGTCGCGCACCTGCGGCGACAGGATCGCCGGCTCGCTTTCGCGACGCAGAACGGTGCGGGCCTGGTCGCGCAGGACGCCCAGGCTGCCTTCGGGCTGGTACAGCGGCTCTTCGGCGGCATAGCCGCCGTCGGCGGTGCGGGGATAGTCGTAGACCCGCGCGCCCAGGAACACGAAGTGGTCGCCTTCCAGCCAGTCGAGGAAGTCCAGGCCCTCGGCCCGCTCCTCGGCCGGGATCTCGACCTGGGCGCCGCGCAGCTCGTCGATCGTGCGTCGCATCAGGGCGCGCATGGCGTCGAAGTCGTCGACGGCGCGGTGGACGTCGGCCAGGGCGTCGCGGACGGCGGTCAGCAGGGCCTGCTCGCGGTCGGCGCCGACGGGCTCCAGCCACACCTGGATCAGCGAGCGACGCTGACCGGCCAGCTCGACCATCGGGTGGAACATGGCGCGGACCGAGAAGCCGGTCTCAGCGATGGCGCCCATGATGGAATCGACGAGGAAGGGACGGTCGGGCTGGACGATCTCGAGGACGTCGCCGCCCTGGGCGGTGCGCACGCGCAGGGCCAGGGCCTCGTTGGCCGAGCTCTCGGCGAAGCGGTAGAGGCCGGCCAGTTCGGCGGCCACGTCGCCGGCGTCGACGCCGGGCAGTTCTTCTGCGGACCAGTCTTCGGCGGCCAATGCCGCGAACTGGGCCTGGGCAGGGGTGAGCGCACCGCCGAAAGCCGTTTCCAGAGCCGCGCTCAGGGCCGTGCCCTGGGCGCTGGACGTCTGTTGGTTCGCCTTGCGGTCAATCTCGCCGACCATGGGTTTTTCCTCGCGAATTTTTGGCGACAACCTAGCCCTTTCCCGCGCGCATTCAACCGACACGCCCGAGAACCGAACAATATTTTGCCTAAACTGCCAAATTCCGAAGGAAGCGCCACCCACATTTGTATTCGGACGCCCGCCCCGATTATTGTTCGGAAATGCTGCTTCCCGAACGCGGAAGCGCCGCCGGTGGGGGGAGACCGGCGGCGCAGGCCCGCCTTGGGGGGAGCGGCGGGCGTTTTCCGCGTTCGACGCGCCAAGTAAAGCAGGCCGGCGTCGCGCGGGGCCGGGATTGGGGGGCTCCCGGCGCCAACTCTAGATAGGAGCGCTTCCAGGAAATTTAAGCCCCTTTTTTCGAACTTGGCTTTTTTCTCGCGGACCCCTGTTTTGCGACCCCCGCCGGGCCGTGCGAGGTGGCCCGCTCGCTGGTCGGATCCCCGTCCTCCGACAGCAGGATCGCGATCCAGCGGGTGCCGTCGAACTGGGCCAGGATCAGCATCAGGGCCACGGTCAGCGGCGTCGACAGGAACATGCCGATGCCGCCCCACAGCGCGCCCCAGACGGCCAGCGACAGCAGGACGACGGTGGGGTCCATGTTCAGGCTGTCGCCCTGCATGCGCGGCAGCACGACGTTGCCGACCACGAAGAAGATCACCTGCAGCGCGCCGGCCAGGATCAGGGCCGGCAGCAGGCTGTGGGGGAACTGCACCAGAGCAAACAGCGGCGGCAGGATGCAGCCGATGGCCCCGCCGATGATCGGGATGTAGGCGGCGATGAAGATCAGGAAGGCCCAGAAGAAGGCGTTGTCGAGCCCGACCAGGGCCATCACCGCCCAGGCGGCCACGGCGATCATCAGGCCGGTGACGGTCTGGATCCACAGGTACTGCTCCACCCCGTTGCGGATGCGCTGGAACAGGGCCACCGATTGGTCGCGCTCGGCATGGTGCGGGAAGAGGGCGACGATCTTGCGCGAGAAGCCCCGGCGCGAGGCGATGATGAAGCCCAGATAGATCAGCACCAGCACGGCGTTGGAGGCGAAGTTCTGGAGGCTGCCGGCGATCGCCCCGACATATTGCTGCGGATTGAGCTGGGCGATCAGGTCGTCCAGCGTGGGGGCGACGCGCACTCCGACCAGGCCGGCGATCTTGGCGATCACCTCGTTGAGGCGCGGGGCGTAGGCCTTGGCCTGGCCCACGAAGCCCGCGCCGTTCTCGACCACGATCCACACCGAGCCGCCGAACAGCAGCAGCGACAGCACGATGGCCGTCGGCAGCGCCAGCTTCTGCGGGAACTTGGGCACCCGCACCGTCAGCACGCGGGCGAAGCTGTCGATCATCACCGCCAGGAAGATGGCCAGGACCAGCGGCGTCAGGATGCCGCGCATGTAGTAGAGGGCCGCGCCGGCCGCGACCACCGCCAGGAAGACGACGGCGTTGCGGCTGGTGATCGAAGGCGTGAAGGTCGTCATCGACGGGAATCTCTGTTCGCGTAAGTCTTGGGGACCATTGTTCAGCCCAATTGGCGAAGGACAAGGCGCCAGCTAGGCTTAAACCTCAATCATGTAGGGAAGTTGCGCATGACCCTGGCGATCGGCGAAGGCGAAATCCTCATTGGCCTGTCTCAGGGGGGCCCGGGTGAAGGGCCGGTGACCCAGCGACTGGACCGCTCCAATCGCCACGGCGTGGTGGCCGGCGCCACGGGCACCGGCAAGACCGTGACCTTGCAGGTCATGGCCCAGGCCTTCGCCGACGCGGGCGTGCCGGTATTCGCCGCCGACGTGAAGGGCGACCTCTCGGGCGTCGCCGCGCTGGGAACGCCGAACGAGAAGATGCTGGCCCGCGCCGCGTCGATGGACATCCCCCTGACCCCGGCCGCCCCGCCGACCATCTTCTGGGACCTGTTCGGCGAGAAGGGTCACCCGATCCGCACGACCATCTCCGAGATGGGGCCGCTGCTGCTGTCGCGGCTGCTGGAGCTGAACGACGTGCAGGAGGGGGTGCTGACCATCACCTTCCACGTCGCCGACCAGGACGGCCTGCTGCTGCTCGACCTGAAGGATCTTCAGGCGGCGCTGAAGTACGTGGCCGACAACGCCGGCGAGATCGGCACCCAGTACGGCAACGTCTCGGCCGCCACCGTGGGGGCGATCCAGCGCAAGCTGCTGACCCTGCAGACGCAGGGCGCCGAGCACTTCTTCGGCGAGCCGGCCCTGAACCTAGCCGACATCATGCGCACCGACGTGGCCGGGCGCGGCTATGTCAACGTGCTGGCCGCCGACAAGCTGATCCAGTCGCCCAAGCTCTATTCGACCTTCCTGCTGTGGCTGCTGTCGGAGCTGTTCGAGGAGCTGCCCGAGGTGGGCGATCCGGAAAAGCCCAAGCTCGTCTTCTTCTTCGACGAGGCGCACCTGCTGTTCAACGACGCGCCCAAGCCGCTCCTGGAAAAGATCGAGCAGGTGGTTCGCCTGATCCGCTCCAAGGGCGTGGGCATCTATTTCGTCACGCAGAACCCGGCCGACATTCCCGACGCGGTGCTGGGCCAGCTGGGCGCGCGCGTGCAGCACGCCCTGCGCGCCTACACCCCGGCCGACCAGAAGGGGCTGAGGGCGGCGGCGCAGTCGTTCCGGATCAATCCGGCCTTCGACACCGCCGAAACCATCCAGGCGCTGGGCGTGGGCGAGGCCCTGGTCTCGGTGCTCGACGCCAAGGGCGCGCCGTGCGTGGTGCAGAAGACGCTGATCCGCCCGCCGGCCTCGCGCCTGGGCCCGCTGACGCCGGAAGAACGCGCCACCGCCATCGCCAAGAGCCCGGTGGCCGGCCTCTACGACACCGCCCAGGACCGCGCCTCGGCCTACGAGACCCTGCAAGGGCGCGCGGCCCAGGCCCAGAAGGACGCGGCCGCCGCCGCATCCGCCGCCGAGGCAGAACGTCAGCGGGCCGCTGAAGAGAAGGTGCGCGAGCGCGAACGGGCCCGCGAGGAGCGCGAGGACGTCCGCGCCTCACGCCCCCGCGCGTCCAACCGCCAGGGCATGGCCGAGACCTTCGCCAAGTCGCTGCTGCGGACGGTGGCCAGCCAGGCGGGTCGCGAGATCATGCGCGGCCTGCTGGGGGGTCTCAGCAAGCGGCGGTAAGCGAATTTCTCCTCCCCCGGTCTCTTATACACATCTGACGCCGCCGGCGCAGAGGGGAGGGGAGAGCTGTGTGGCGGCCGCCGCTCTTGATCAAACAACAACAATGAGCGCTTGGAGAGTCGTGGGGCACGGTGCACCGCGCACAGATCATCTGGTGGTGAGGAG
>LNIY01000020.1 GCA_001449105.1 Caulobacter vibrioides
TCCCCCATCAAGGGGGAGGGGAGGAGACTTCCCTAGACCGCCAGTCGCTTCAGCCGCTCGCGCAGGTCCACCAGCTCGGGCATCGGCGTGTCCAGCTTGCAGAAGAACTGCTCGGCCACGCCCAGGGCCTGGTCGCGCATGGCGTCGCCGGCGTCGGTCAGCGAGATGATCACTCGCCGTTCGTCGTCGGGATCGCGGCTGCGGGCGATCAGGCCGGCGCTCTCCAGCCGTTTCAGCAGAGGGGTCAGGGTGCTGGATTCGAGATCCAGCGCCTGACCCATCTCGCCGACGGTGCGCGGGCTGTGCTCCCACAGCACCAGCATGGCCAGATACTGCGGATAGGTCAGGCCCAGGGCGTCCAGCAGCGGCCGGTACAGGCGCGTGACCCGGTTGGCCGCGCTGTAGAGCGCGAAGCAGAGCTGGCGGTCGAGGCGCAAGACCTCGACCGCTTTGTCCAGGGCTTTGTCGGCGTCCGAGGTCATGCAGCCTTTACGTTGAGAGCGACATCGATGTTGCCGCGGGTGGCGTTGGAATAGGGGCAGACCTGGTGCGCCGTGGCAACCAGGGCCTCGGCCTGTTCCTGCGAAAGACCCTGGGTTTCGACTTCCAGGGCGACCTCCAGCTTGAAGCCCACTTCCTGGGCGGCCAGGCCGACCACGCCGGTGACGGTCGAACCGGTCAGCGGGATCTTCTGCTGGCGGGCCACGAAGGCCATCGCGCTCTGGAAGCACGCGGCGTAGCCGGCCGCGAACAGTTGCTCGGGATTGGTGCCGTCTTCCTTGCCGCCCAGGGCCTTGGGCATGGCCAGGCGCACGTCCAGCAGGCCGTCGGCGCTGCGGACGCCGCCTTCGCGGCCGCCGGTGGCCGTGGCGCGGGTTTGGTAGAGAGTGCTCATCGGGTTCGCTCCTGCGATTGAATTGGTGAGAACGATTTAATCGTGCGCGATATAACTTCAAGGGCGTCGCTTCAATTTTTTCGTCGAGGCTGGGCGAGGGCGGGCGCCCGTGGCGGGCCGCCGGGCTTGCCCCGGCGGCCGCTTCGTGCCCCACTTCGCGCGTCGGGGCGCTGAAGAGGTGAAGACCATGTTCAGGCTCATGCCGCTCTCGGTGGCGGCCGTGGTGCTCGTCGTGCCCGCCGCCGCCCTGGCCCACCATGGCTGGAGTTCCTACGACGCCGAGAAGACCATCAAGATCACCGGCCCGGTGACCGACGTCTCCTGGGGCAACCCCCACGGCGCGGCCAAGGTGCGCCACGCGGGCAAGGTCTGGGACGTGGTCCTGGCCCCGGTGGCCCGCATGGAGGCGCGCGGCCTGTCGCGCGAGATGCTCACCTCGGGCAAGCCGGTGACGCTGGAGGGCTATCCGCGCAAGGACGGCGTCGCCGAGATGCGCATCGAGCGCGTCACGGTCGACGGCAAGACGGTCGAGCTGCGCTAGGTGGAGCTGGTCGCTGCGCTGCACGACTCCGGGTTCGGGGCGTGGGCGCGAGGCTCGGCCTTCGCCTATCCGCTGGCCAACCTGCTGCATCTGGCCGGTCTGGTGCTGCTGGTGGGCGGCATCGGGCTGCTCGACCTGCGGCTGGCCGGCGCCTTCCGGGCGCTGCCGGTCGCCGTCCTGTCGCGCGTGCTGACGCCGATGGCGCTGGCCGGGCTGGTCCTGATGCTTCCCAGCGGCCTGGTCATGTTCGCCGCTGACGCCAAGGCGCTGGCGGCGTCGGGCGTGTTCCGCTGGAAGCTGGTCCTGATCGCGGTCGGCCTGGCCAACGCCGTCGCCTTCCGCCTGCTCTGGGGGCGGCGACTGTCGTCCTGGGATCTCGCCGCGCCGCCCGCCGCGCGGGCCATGGCGCTGGGCTCGCTGGCCACGTGGGTCGTGGTCGGCGCCTTGGGCCGCCTGATCGCCTACAGCTGAGGGGAACCGCGCCCCAAGCCGAGCCGTTGCAGGGGCGATCACGGGAGGAGCCGCCTTGGACGCCAACGCCGCCTATGGTCGGGCCCTGGCCCGCGCGTTCGGCGGGGCGCTGCTGTTCTCGTTTCCGCTCCTGATGACCATGGAGATGTGGTCGCTGGGCATGGCGGTGGAGCGCTGGCGCCTGCTCGCTTTCCTGCTGCTGTCGCTGCCGATGCTGCTGGGCCTTTCGTACTACGCCGGCTTCGAGCCGACCTTCCGGCTCAAGGACGAGGTGCTCGACGCCCTGGCCGCGTTCGGCGTCGGCTTCCTGCTGGCGGCGCTTCTGCTGGCGGTGTTCGGCGTGTTCGAGCGGCCCGGCCCGTTCTGGCGGGCCGATCTGGGCAAGATCGCGCTGTGCGCCGTGCCCGGGGCGATCGGCGCCCTGGTGGCCGGCAAGCAGCTGGGCGAGGACGCGCCTTCCAGCCGCGAGAGGTCCGAAGCCGGGACCCTCGGCGAGCTGTTCCTGATGGCCGTCGGCGCCCTGTTCCTGGCCTTCAACGTGGCCCCGACCGAGGAGATGATCCTGATCGCCTACCAGATGGGGCCGCTGCAGGCCCTGCTGCTCATGGCGCTGTCGGTGCTGCTGCTCCACGCCTTCGTCTATCGCCTGGGCTTTCCGGGCGAGAGCCGGCGACGCGCGGCGCGCGGACCCTTGCGCACCTTCGTCGGCTTCACCGCGCCCGGCTACGGCGTGGCGCTGATCGTCAGTCTCTACCTGCTCTGGACCTTCGGGCGCACGGACGGCGTCGCTCCGCACGAGATCGCCACCATGACCATCGTTCTGGCCTTTCCCGCCGCCCTCGGCGCGGCCACCGCGCGGCTGGTGGTCTGATGGCGACGACGCCCAAGACGCGCCCGCCCGCCAAGCGCAAGCCGTCCGCCGCCGGGCGGGCGTCGCGAGACGAGCCGCCGCTGCTGGAGTGGATCTCGGCCGCGATCGGCCTGGCCTGCGCCCTGGTCGCCATCGGCTTCGTCGGCTGGGACGCGCTGCTGGGCGAACGCTCGCCGCCGGCGGTCGAGGTGCGGCTCATGGCCGTGACGCCCACGCCGCACGGCTTCGTCGCCGAGGTCGAGGCGATCAATCACGGCGGCTCGCCCGCCGCCCAGGTGGCGATCGAAGGCGTGCTGAGCGGGGAGGGCGAGCCGGAGACGGCCCAGGCGACGCTGGACTACATTCCCGAGCGGTCGCGGGCGAAAGGCGGTCTCGTCTTCGAGCACGATCCTCGCGCGGGCCGCCTGGTGCTCAGGGCCAAAGGCTTCGCCGACGTTTCGTGAGGGATCAGGCCGCCCAGGCGGCCGCGAAGCGCTTCAACTGCGAGCGGGCGGCGCTTTCGTGCACGGCGCCGGTCCGTTCCAGGCGCAGGAAGAGGTCGCCGGCCGTATGGGCGGCGCGGGCCGGCAGGCCCTGGCCGTTCAGCCGCACCAGGCCCCGTTCGGCGGCCTTGGTCGAGATCCACACGGTGCGCGGGCCGATGATGGTGTCCAGCTCCACGCGGCCGCCCTCGGCCAGCACCTTGGCGTCCAGGCGCACGGTCAGCCAGAGGTCGTGGCCGCGGACCATGGCGGCCGGATCGGCCTTGATGCGAACGATCAGCAGGGTCTCGCCGACGCGCACGGTGTCGCC
Organism: Caulobacter vibrioides; assembly: GCA_001449105.1. Classification (GTDB taxonomy): domain Bacteria; phylum Pseudomonadota; class Alphaproteobacteria; order Caulobacterales; family Caulobacteraceae; genus Caulobacter; species Caulobacter vibrioides_C. Next base: position 3,571 of record LNIY01000020.1, read on the forward strand.
GTGGCGCAGGCCGGCGGGCAGGGTCAGTCGCAGGCGTCGCCCGGCCACCTCGGCTTCCAGCGCGCCGCCGAGGAAGGCGAAGGCCGGCTCGACCTCCAGCACCGCCTGGCTCGGCATGGCCGGGGTCTGGACGGTGGCGGGGGGAAAGCCCAGGCCCGTCGGCGGTTCGACGCCCTGCAGCATGCGATAGGCGGTCAGCACGTCGCGGAACAGGGCCGCGTCGCCGCCGGGACGGTCGGGGTGGGCGCGTTTGGCGGCTTCGCGATAGGCCGCGCGCAGCTCGCGCTCGTCGGCGCCGGGCGCGACGCCCAGGATCGCGCGGGCGGCTGAAAGGGATAGGGCGGGGGCCGAGGCGGCGGTCATGCCGCGACCCTGCGCCGACTTGGTCAACGGGGCGTTAAGTTAACTTCTTCACGCGCCGTGTGCGGCGATCAGCGCGAAGACGCCGAACAGCGCCGCCATGCCGCCGAAGAGGCCGATCACCGTCCACGTGCCGCTGCGCTTGTGCCAGGTCATGGGCAGGTCGGTGTCGGGTCCTTCGGCCCGCGCGCGCCGGGTCCAGGCCAGGGCGTTGCGCGCGACGCCGATGCAGCCGGCGACGAACAGCGTCCCGTAGATCACGATGCTGATCGCCCAGTGGAACGGACCCTCCGGCGGATGGGCGCGCAGCTTGTCGATGGTCCAGTAGGCGCAGCCGCCCACCCACAACAGCAGCGGGAGCCAGGCGAGGCGAGCGCGGTTCGCGAGAGTCATGGCGACTATCTGAACGGCGCGTACGTAGCGGTCAAGCATGGCCCCCGGCCGCGCGCGGGCCTATATCCAGGGGCATGACCGACGCCCCGCTCATCCCCGCTTCGCCCAGCGAAGACGACTACGTCGCCCGGGTGGCCTCAGCCACCCCGCCGCCGCTGCTGCCGGAGGGCGATCCGATCCACCTGTTCGGCGAATGGCTGGCCGAGGCCGTCAAGTCCGAGCTCAACGAACCCAACGCCATGACCGTGTCGACGGTCGATTCTGACGGCATGCCGGATTCGCGGATGGTGCTGCTCAAGGACGTCGATAGCCGGGGTTTCGTCTTCTACACCAACCTGCAAAGCGCCAAGGGCGTCGAGCTGATCGCCAACCCCAAGGCCGCCCTGCTGTTCCATTGGAAGTCGCTGCGCCGCCAGGTGCGGGTGCGCGGCGTGGTCGAGCCGGTGTCCGAAGCCGAGGCCGACGCCTATTTCGCCAGCCGCGCCCGTCACAGCCAGCTGGGCGCGTGGGCCAGCGACCAGTCGCGGCCGCTGCCCGACCGGCTGGCCCTGGAGCGGCGCATCGCCGAGATGGGCCTGAAGTACGGCCTGGTCGGCAAGGTGCCGCGCCCGCCGCACTGGTCGGGTTTCCGCATCGTCCCGCAGGTCATCGAGTTCTGGCGCGACCGCCCGTTCCGCCTGCACGAGCGCCTGGTCTACGAGCGCGTCGACGGCGCCTGGACGACCAGGCGGCTGTTTCCTTAGGGCGCTCGACCCACGGACGAGCCGTCACCCGGTTCCGTATCGCGCCAGGAAGGTCTCCACGGCGTCCTCGGCGATCTGCGCCACCGGCCGGTCGGGCTGAACCTCGTCGCCGGCCGACAGGCCCAGCACCAGGGTGGCGTGGTCGAGCATGCCCATCAGCTGCCCCGCCGCCCACGAGGGCTTGTCGACCTTCAGCTCGCCCGAGGCGTTCAGCTCCTTGACCACCTGGATCGCCGCCCCGCCGAGGGACTCGCGGGCCGCGCCCAGGAAATGGTCGGCGACCCCCTCGAAGCGCCGCCGCTCGGCCGTGACCATCCGGAACATCGCCCGCGTGGCCGGCGTGGCGAAGAACTCGGCATAGGCCCTGGAAAGGGCGGTGAGGCGGGCGCGGGCGTCGCCCCCGGTCTTGGCGCTCTCGCGCACCGGTTCGGCCATCGTCCGCACGCTGTCGACGACAACGGTGCGGAACAGCTCGGCCTTGCTTGGAAAGTAAGCATACAAGGTGGCGGTCGACACGCCCGCCGCGCGGGCCACCGCCTCCATGCCGGCGTCCGCGTAGCCTTCCTTCAGGAAGATGTCGCGAGCCGCGGCCAGGATCTCCGCCTTCTTGTGCTCGGACCGCTTCAGTCCGGCGCCGATGAGCATGGGATTCCTCAACATCAGACTGTGATGATCAAACGCTACTATCGCGTAAGTAGATCGCGCAAGCGTCCGCGAGGACTTGCACCGAACTTTGCGCTATGGGACGGCCCGGCGCCGCCGATCCCGGCGGGCGAAGACGAAGGTTGAAGGCGTGATCAAGGACGCGGAAGCGGCGCGCGAACAGGAAGTGGCGGCCTGGCTGGGCGCGAAGGCCGACCAGACGATCGAGACCTCGTGCGCGCGGGTGTTCCTGGTGGGCGAGTCCGCCTTCAAGGTGAAGCGACCGGTCGACTTCGGCTTCCTCGACTATTCGACCCTGGAGCTGCGCCGCTGGTCGCTGCAGCGTGAGCTGTCCTTCAACCGCGCCGCCGCGCCCGACATCTATCGCGCCGTGCGCCAGCTGACCCGGACCGCCGACGGCGGCATCGAGATCGACGGGGCCGGCGAGGTGGTCGAGTACCTGCTGGAGATGCGCCGGTTCGACGGCGAGGCCGTGCTGGCCTCGCAGCCCTGGGCCATCGACGACGCCCTGGAGGATTCGCTGGGCCGCACCATCGCCCAGTTCCACGCCGGCGCCGCGCTGCGTCCGCAGGGCGGCGGCGTCTCGGCGCTGGGCTACACGATCGCCTCCAACGCCAACCTGCTGCGGGGCCTGGCCTCGCGCCTGGGCGCCCAGGCCGTCGAGCGGCTGGTCGAGGAGACGGACCTGGCCCTCAAGCGCCTGGGCCCGCAGCTCGACGCCCGCGCCGCCGAGGGCTTCGCCCGCCACTGCCACGGCGACCTGCACCTGGGAAACATCCTGATCGAGGAGGGCAAGCCGATCCTCTTCGACTGCATCGAGTTCAACGACGCCCTGTCGGACATCGACGTGCAGTACGACCTGGCCTTCCTGCTGATGGACCTGGACTTCCGCCGCCGCCGCGACGCCGCCGGCCGGGTGCTGAACGCCTATCTCGACGAGGCCGCCCGCACCTTCGGCGAGGGGCTGTGGACGGGCCTGGCCGCCCTGCCGCTGATGCTCAGCGTCCGCGCCGCCGTGCGCACCCACGTCTGGGCCTATACCGGCGACGACGAGGCCGCCCGCGCCTATCTGGCCACCGCCATCGAGCACCTGGCCCCAAAGCCGGTCAGCCTGGTGGCCACCGGCGGCCTGTCGGGTTCGGGCAAGTCGACCTTCGCCCGCGTCTGCGCGCCGGGCCTGGGCGCCGCGCCCGGGGCGGTGGTGCTGCGCACCGACGAGATCCGCAAGCGCCTGTGGAACGTGCCCTCGCTGGAGCGCCTGCCCAAGGAGGCCTACACCCCCGAGGTCAGCGACAAGGTCTATGACGAGCTGTTCCGCGACGCCGAACTCGTCCTGAAGGCCGGCCGCTCGGTTGTGGTCGACGCGGTGTTCATCAAGCCCGAGCAGCGCGCCCGGGCCGAGGCCCTGGCCACGAAGCTCGACGTCGCCTTCCAGGGCGTCTGGCTGGAAGCCCCCGCCGACGTCCTGCGCGCCCGCGTCGCCGCCCGCGTCAACGACGCCTCCGACGCCGACGTCGCCGTGCTGGAAAGCCAGCTCGTCCGCGAGACGGGCGACATCGACTGGCGCCGGGTGGACACGGTCAGCGCGTTCGAGGACGAGGCGAGGGCGCTGGCCGAACAGATGGGGTAGTCGCTGCGCGCGCCCTCCGGCCCTCCGGGCCACCTCCCCCAGAGGAGGAGGATTTAAAGCGACAAGATGCTCCCCCTCTGGGGGAGCTGTCGCGGAGCGACTGAGGGGGCGCCGAAGGCGCTACCCCACCGCCGCTCTCGGCGGGGGCGTCCGGTCCACCGCCATGGCGATGGCCGAGATCAGGTCCAGCGGCTTGACCGGCTTGCCCAGGTGCTCGTCGAAGCCCAGCTTCAGGAAGCGCTCGCGGTCGCCGGCCATGGCCGAGGCGGTGAGCGCGATCACCGGCGTGTGCGGCGCGCCGGCCGCGCCAGAGCGGATCTCCGACAGCGCGGTGACCCCGTCCATCACCGGCATGTTGATGTCCATCAGCACGCAGTCGAAGTGCGAGGCCTTCAGCGCGTCCAGCGCCTGGCGGCCGTCCTCGACCACGGTCAGGTCGACGCCGGCGGCCTCCAGCATCAGCCGCACGACCATCTGGTTCATCGGATTGTCCTCGGCCATCAGCACGCGCGGAACCGCGCCTTCGTCCTCGGCGACCTCGGGCGAAGGAGCGGGCAGGGGCGGGGCCA
>LNIY01000021.1 GCA_001449105.1 Caulobacter vibrioides
AGATGTGTATAAGAGACAGCCTCCGGCCCTCCGGGCCACCTCCCCCAAAGGGGGAGGATCTGGTTTGTTGCGCCTCCCCAAACCCGTGCGGAGCTTTTCGAACATGACCCAGACCTGGCTGATAACCGGCGTATCCGGCGGGCTCGGGCGCGAGATCGCCGCCGCGGCGCTGGCGCGGGGCGACGTCGTGGCCGGCACGGTGCGGCGCAAGGCCGACATCGAGGCCTTCGAGGCCCTGGCGCGGGGCCGCGCCCACGGCCTGGTCATGGATGTCACCGACCCGGTCGCGGTCGTCGAAGCCGTGAAGGCCGCCGAGGCCCTGACCGGCCAGATCGACGTGCTGGTCAACAACGCCGGCTATGGCCTCGTGGGCGCGGTGGAGGAGGCCTCGCTCGACGAGGTCCGCGCCCAGTTCGAGACCAACGTCTTCGGGCCGCTGTCGGTGCTGAAGGCCGTTCTGCCGGCCATGCGGGCGCGGCGGGCGGGCCGCATCGTCAACATCACCTCGGTCTCGGGCCTGGCGGTCTGGGCCGGCACCGGCGTCTATTGCGCCAGCAAGTGGGCCCTGGAAGGCCTGACCCAGTCCCTGGCCGCCGAGGTCGCCGAGCTGGGGATCAAGGTCGTCAACGTCGCCCCCGGCGGCCTGCGCACGGCCTTCGCCAAGGGTTCCAAGGCCGTCGTGGCCGACAAGCTCGCCGACTACGAGGGCCTGGCCCGCGACGCCGAGCGGATCATGGCCGACCACGCCGGATCCGAGCCCGGCGATCCGAAGAAGGCCGCGCTGGCCGTGCTGGCCATCGTCGATGCGCCCGAGCCGCCCCTGCACCTGCTGCTGGGCGAAGACGCCCTGAAATACGCCGCCTACGCCGCCGACGGCCTGAAGGCCGACATCGACGCCTGGCGCGACCTCTCCCTTTCCATCGCCTTCGACTGAGCAGCCGGCCCTCGCCCTTCGACAAGCTCAGGGTGAGGTCCGGAATGCGCCCTCAACAGTCGTCCTCATGCTGAGCCTGTCGAAGCACGAGGACGCCCCACCACCGCAACCAAGGACGCCCGCCCGTGACCAACACCCTGATCTTCGTCGACCTGGCCAGCGACGATCCCGCCAAGGCCGGCGAGTTCTATGCGCAGGTGTTCGGCTGGCAGAACGACGCCCGGCCGCAGGGGATCTATCACCGCATGGTCCCGGGCGGTCAGTTCAAGAACCCGGACGGCAGCGACAGCCAGATCGGCAACCTGCACCTTGGCATCTTCGACGCCGCCAACGCCCGGCCCCATCCGGAGCCCGCCGGCGTCGAGCCCCGCGCCCTGTCGGCCGACGGCCGCAAGCCGCGCATCTGGATCCTGATCGGCGACGACGACAGCGCCGACCGGATCCTGGGAACCGCCGAAAGCCTGGGCGCCGCCCTGCTATGGCGCGACCATTACTGGGCCGAGTTCAACGGCTACAACCACGCCTTCCGCGACCCGTGGGGCAATGAGATCGTGCTGTGGGGCAAGGCGGGCGCGGATCCGAAGGTGCCGGCGAGCTTCAGCCGGGAATAGCCGCCTGACGGCGGCCCCCTCCGGCCCTCCGGGCCACCTCCCCCAAAGGGGGAGGATCTGGTCCTCGCAACGTAGATGCTCCCCCTCTGGGGGAGCTGTCGCGGAGCGACTGAGGGGGTCCCGCGCAGCGGGTAACGCACCTGCGAAGCCCCATATTGCACCGCACCCAACACCGGCGCATCATCCCGCGATAAGCATAAAAAGCCGCCGGGAGCGCGAGGATGTCGGACAAGGCCTATCAGCACGCGCCCGATCCGCCGTGGATCTTCCGCACCTATGCCGGCCACTCGACGGCGCAGAAGTCCAACGCGCTCTACCGCTCGAACCTGGCGCGGGGCCAGACGGGCCTGTCGGTGGCCTTCGACCTGCCTACCCAGACCGGCTACGACCCCGACCACATCCTGTCGCGCGGCGAGGTCGGCAAGGTGGGCGTCCCAGTCAGCCACCTGGGCGACATGCGCGCCCTCTTCAGCGAGATCCCGCTGGAGAAGATGAACACCTCCATGACCATCAACGCCCCGGCCGCCTGGCTGCTGGCGATGTACGTGGCGCTGGCCGACGAGCAGGGGGCCGATCGCAGGCTTCTCCAGGGCACCACCCAGAACGACCTGATCAAGGAATACCTGTCGCGCGGCACCTACATCTTCCCGCCGGGGCCGAGCCTTAGGCTGATCGGCGACATGATCGCCTGGTGCTATCGCGAGGTTCCGAAATGGAACCCGATGAACGTCTGCAGCTACCACCTGCAGGAGGCCGGCGCGACGCCGGAGCAGGAACTGGCCTTCGCCCTGGCCACGGCGATCAGCGTACTCGACACCGTCCGCGCCGGCGGCCAGGTGCCCGAGGAAGACTTCGAGATCGTCGCCTCGCGGATCAGCTTCTTCGTCAACGCCGGGGTGCGGTTCGTCACCGAGCTGTGCAAGATGCGCAGCTTCACCAAGCTGTGGGACGAGATCCTGCTCGAGCGCTACGGCGTGCAGGACAGGAAGGCGAGGCGCTTCCGCTACGGGGTGCAGGTCAACTCGCTGGGCCTGACCGAACCGCAGCCCGAGAACAACGTCTACCGCATCCTCATCGAGGCCCTGGCCGTCACCCTCAGCAAGGACGCCCGCTGCCGGGCCCTGCAGCTTCCGGCCTGGAACGAGGCCCTGGGCCTGCCGCGTCCGTGGGACCAGCAGTGGTCACTGCGGCTGCAGCAGGTGCTGGCCTACGAGACCGACCTCTTGGAATACGAAGACCTGTTCGCAGGCTCCCACGTGGTCGAGGCCAAGGTCGCCGAGCTGTCGAAGGGCGCGCTCGACCAGTTGGCCCTGATCGACGAGATGGGCGGCGCCCAGAACGCCATCGACTATATGAAGGCCGAGCTGGTCGCGTCGAACGCAAGGCGGGTGCGGGCCGTCGAGACCGGCGACCTCACCGTGGTCGGGGTCAACCGCTGGACCGACAGCGAGCCTTCGCCCCTGTCGGCCGGCGAAGGGAACATCGAGACCATCGATCCCAAGCTGGAGGCCGAGGTCGTCGCCCGTATCCAGGCCTGGCGCGCGGATCGCGACGCCGCCGTCGTCGAGGCCGCCCTGGCCGACCTGAAGGCCGCCGCGATCGATGGCCGAAACATCATGGAACCCTCGATCACCGCCGCCAGGGCCGGGGTCACCACCGGCGAATGGGCGGGGGCGTTGCGCGAGGTGTTCGGCGAGTATCGCGGCCCGACCGGCGTCGCGATCGTCGTCTCCACCGGCGAGGCCGAGGACGTCGAGGCGGTGAAGGCCGAGGTCGAGCGGGTCTCGCAGGTGCTGGGCCGCACCCTGACCTACCTCGTCGGCAAGCCGGGCCTGGACGGCCACTCCAACGGCGCCGAGCAGATCGCCACCCGGGCGCGGGCCTGCGGCATGGAGGTGGTCTATGACGGCATCCGCTCGACGCCCGAGGAGATCGTCCGCCGCGCCAAGGAGAGCCGTGCCCACGTGGTCGGCCTGTCGATCCTGTCGGGCTCGCACCTCGACCTGGTGCAGGAGGTGGTGCGGCTAATGCGGGTCGAGGGCCTGGACCAAATCCCGGTCGTCGCCGGCGGTATCATCCCCGAGGCCGACGCCCTGATCCTGAAACAGATGGGTGTGGCGCGGATCTACACCCCCAAGGATTTCAGGATCACCCAGATCATGGGCGACGTGGTGCGTCTGGTCGAGGCGACGGCGCTGGCGGAGGCTTGAGGCGCTTTTCGTGCTATGATCGCCCAATGACCCTCGACGAGGCCCTGACGAAACTGCGCGCGGCCAAGCCGCTGCTCGACCGCTACGGCGTCGCGCGCGTTGGCGTCTTCGGCTCGACGGCGCGCGGCGAGGCCGGTCCGGATAGCGACGTGGACGTGCTGGTGGAGTTCGACCCCCAGCGGGTTCCAGGCTGGGAGTACTTCACGCTCGGCGATGAACTGGCGCTTGTGCTGGACCGCCCGGTCGACGTAGCCACCCCCAAGTCGCTGCCGCGGCTGATGCGTGACACCGTCCTTAGAGAAGTCGTCTATGCCTAAGATCCGGCGCGACGCAGCGCTGCGGATCAACGATATCGAGAAAGCCATCGGGCGCATCCGCCTTTACACGGCCGGGCTCGACGCCGCCGCCTTCGAGGCGTCGTTCATCACGTTCGACGCCGTCGTGATGAATATCCAGGTCATTGGCGAAGCCATCGCCAACCTGCCTGATGACCTCAAGGCGGCGGTCGAACCCGCACCGCCGTGGAAGCAGATCGTCGCTGTCAGAAACCTGGTCTCGCACGGCTATCCGGATATCGATCCCGACGTCATCTGGACCATCGTCACGACCCGGCTTGATGAACTGGAAATCGCCGTCGATGCGATGACCAGGACGCTCAACGCCTAGCCAACCTCCACGCCGCCGCGAACCCGACCACCGCCAGCGGTATGAACGCCGCGAACAGCCACGGCCCATGGGCGAAGGCGGCGGCCGGGTCGATGCCGTGGCCAAAGCCCAGCAGGTTGGCCATGGCCCCGGCGGCGGCCGAGCCGGCCGCGCCGCCGATCAGCTGCACCGTGGGCACGGCCGACGAGGCCAGGGCCTGCTCTTCGCTCGGCGCGCCGGCGATGGTGCGGCGGGCCAGGAACGCCCAGCAGAGGCCAAAGCCGCAGCCGACCGCCAGCAGCGACAGGCCCGTGCTCCACAGCCCGCCGCGCGTCACGGCCAGGGCCGCCAGCGCTACGCCGGTCAGTATGACGAAGGCCCCGGCGCGGATGGCCAGGGGCTCGTGCTCGGGTTTCAGCCGGGCCACCAGCATGGCGCAGACCGTCCAGCCGGCGGCGATGCCGCCGGTGACGTAGCCGGCCACCAGGGGCGAGGCGCCGTGGCGGGCCTGGATGAATGCGGGGCCATAGACGGTGAAGCCGATGGCGGCGGCCTCGCAGGCGAACATGGTCAGCAGGCCAAGACCGGTGGCGGTCGACAGGTCGGCGGCCGAGCGCGGGAGCAGGCGGTCGGGCGAGGCGTGGTTGACGGCCAGCATCGCCGCCATGGCCGCCACGCCGAGGGCGGCGCAACCCCCGGCCAGGACCGGCGAGGCCACGACCCCGGCCGCGCCGATCAGGCTCACCCCGACGACCAGCAGCAGCAGCTGGCGACTGGGGATGCGGGTGCGTCCGGCCTGCCGCTTCTCGCCCGGCAGCATGGCCAGAACGGCGACCACGAAGATCACGCCCTGGATCACGAAGGCCCAGAACGCCCCGCGCCAGAAACCGGCGGCGGCGAACACCCCGCCCAGCATGGGCCCGAGCAGGGTCGCCCCGCCCCACACCCCGGCCACCGCGCCGTAGACGCGCGGCCACAGGCTTTCGGGGAACAGGGCGGTGATCGCCACGTAGCACAGGGCCACCACCGCCCCCGCGCCCAGCCCCTGCACCAGACGGCCGGTGACGAAGGTGACGAAGTCGGGGGCCAGGGCGCTCATGGCGCAGCCCAGGGCGTAGACCACGCCCGCGAAGGCCGTGGCCCGGCGCAGGCCCAGACCTTGCGAGAGCTTGCCGCTGCAGGCGCCGGCGACGATCGAGCCGATCAGATAGGCGGCCACCGACCAGCCGAAATACTGGTGACCGCCGATCTCGCGGGCGACGCTTGGCATGATGGTGGCGGTGACCAGGGTGTCGGCGGCGTTCAGCCAGATGCCCAGGCACAGCAAGCCAAAGCGCGGCAGCAGGGCGCGGTCCAGCAGGGCGGTGCGTTCGACGGACATCGACGGTCTCTGAGACGGTCGCTTGCCGACCGGGCAGGCGGTCATGCCCGTTTCTGCCCGGCTCGCCAAGCCGGCGCGGCGAACCGGACGGCTCGCCCGGCCGTTGCAGCCTGCGTGAAACCCGCTTCGCCCCAGGCCCTGGCGCTGGCCGAGATCGGCGGCTTCCTGCTGGACGCCGCTCTGGCCGGCCTGCTGCTGCTCGCCCTCGTCGACCGCATCGCGCCGCCGCAGGACCTGGCCTGGAAGCCGTTTTCGCTGGACCAGCCGCTGGGCCTGGCCACGGAGGGCAAGCTGGCGCGGATCGGCGCCGACCCGGCCGCCTGCCGCGCCGCCCTGCGCGCGGGAGGGATCACGCCCGTCGACCAGCCCGTCCGCGAGGAGGGCTTCTGCTCGACCCGTGATGCGGTCAGGGCGCCAAGCCGTCTGTCGCCCGCCGCCCCGGTCATGACCTGCCCGCTGGCCCTGCGCTATGCGGTGTGGGAGCGGCAGGTGCTGGCCCCGGCCGCCGAGCAGCTGCTGGACAGCCGGCTCGTCCGCGTCGAGCACCTGGGGACCTATGCCTGCCGCACGATCTACGGCCGCCCCGGCGAGCGGCCCAGCCAGCACGCCAGCGCCTCGGCGCTTGACGTCTCGGGCGTTCGCCTGGCCGACGGACGACGACTGACCATCGCCGGCGACTTCCGAGACCAAGGACCGGAGGGCCGCTTCCTGCGCGTCGCCCGCGCCGGCGGCTGCGAGCTGTTCGGCGCGGTGCTGGGCCCCGACTACAACGCCGCCCACGCCGACCACCTGCACCTGGACCTCAGCCCCTACCGCCTGTGCCGCTGATCCCGCGACAATAAGCGCGTCCCGAGCGCGCACGCAGGGGTGCGACACACCCACGGCGCGCGCTATAGTTGGTCGAGTACCCGACGCGTAGACCTCTGGAAGTCCCGCCGATGCCGCATTCCGTCCTGGTGATCGACGACGATCCCCTGATCCGCGACTTCGTCGACCTGGTGCTGAGCCAGTCAGGCTGCCGCGTCTCGGCCGCGCCCAACGGCACGATCGGCCTGGAGACACTGAGCCACGCCCGCGCCGACCTCGTCCTCCTCGACATCCAGATGCCGGGCATGAGCGGGCTGGAGGTGCTGCGGCTGATGCGCAAGCACCGCCGGCTGCGCACGCCGGTGATGATGATCACCGCCCGCGGCGACATCGACACCGTCAAGCTGGCGCTGAACGAGGGCGCCAACGGCTACATCGTCAAGCCGTTCACCGCCGCCGACCTGTCCAAGCGCGTCAACGCCCTGCTGGCCCCCGAACCCCGCGCCGCGGCGGTCCCGCCACCGGCCGCCAAGCCCGTCGCGCCCCGCCAGCCCGACACCTTCGAGATCGACTAGAGCGTATCGACATTCAAGGTTCGAGCGTGGTCCTCGTCCTTCGACAAGCTCAGGATGAGGACCATTTACAGGCCGCGATCGTCGAAAAACCTCATCCTGAGCCTGTCGAAGGACGAGGTTTTCGTCTCAGATTTGAATGTCGATCCAACCTAGGGCGGATCGGCATTCAGGGGCTTGCTGCCCCCAACCCGCCCGATCCCCGCGAAGGCGGGGAGCCAAGCTGGCTTTCAGGGCGTGGCTGAGCCTTGCTGATCTCCGAGCGCGGCTTAGATCCCCGCCTTCGCGGGGATGCTCGGTGAGAAATCGGCCCGAGCGTAAAAATGTCGATCAGCCCTGGACCGACAGGTCAGGGCAGCGGCCGGATCCACACCCGCCCCAGGCCGCGCTGGCCCCCCG
>LNIY01000022.1 GCA_001449105.1 Caulobacter vibrioides
CCCCCGTTTCACGGGGGAGGAGCGGCTTGCCCGCCCACCGCCACGGAAGCTGAAACCGCCCCCCTCCGGCCCTTCGGGCCAACTCCACCACAGGGGGAGGATCTTCTGGGCGCCAGCCGGCGACGCGGCCCCTTACCATCTCTCCCTATGAGAGAGGTTTCCGAGCTCAACGCCTTTTACGCGTCCACTAACGATCCGCTAACGCAACGCGTGCAAGGGTGAGCGCGGACGCAAAACGCGCCCTTGGCCAGAAGGCCGCACCGGGAACAACGGGTCGATGCCGCAGAACAGCATCAACACGAACGTCGGGGCGATGATCGCCCTGCAGTCGCTGAGCACGATCAATCGTGACCTGGCGACGACGCTGCGCCGCATCGCCACCGGCCTGAAGATTTCCAGCCCCAAGGACAATCCCGCCGTCTGGGCCACCGCCAAGATGCAGGCGTCGGAAGCCAAGTCGCTGGACGCCGTGCGCGCCTCGCTGCAACGCGGCCAGTCGACGGTGGACGTGGCCCTGGCGGCCGGCGACACGGTCACCGACCTGCTCGACCAGATGAAGCAGAAGATGCTTGCCGCGTCGGACCCCAGCCTGACCACCGCCAGCCGCAAGTTGCTGAACGACGACTACGTCTCGCTGCGCAAGCAGATCGACCGAGCGGTCGAGAACGCCAGCTTCAACGGCGTGAATCTGATCTCGGCGGGCAATACCGGCAATATCCGCGCCCTGGCCAACGCCAAGGCCGACTCGACCATCGACGTCGACCACGTGGACCTGTCGACCGGCGGCGCGGCCCTGGCCGGCATGCGCGCCGACCTGCTGACGGCCCCCTCCTCGACCGACATCAAGGCGATGGACACGGCGATGCAGAACGTCACCTCGGCGCTGTCGCGCCTGGGCACCGGGTCCAACATGCTGGACGGCCACCTGACCTTCATCAACAAGCTGCAGGACACGCTGGAGGCCTCGGTCGGCCGGTTGATCGACGCCGACATGGCCCAGGAAGCCACTCGCCTCCAGGCCCTGCAGGTCAAGCAGCAACTGGCCATCAAGTCGCTGTCGATCGCCAACGCCGCGCCCAGCTACATCCTCAAGCTGTTCGGGGGCTGAAACCCCTTATCCCCGCAAAATCCCCGCGAAAGCGGGGACCCAGGTGTTTTATCGTCGAGCGCGGCGGGTTTCGGAAAAAGCCTGGGTCCCCGCTTTCGCGGGGATTTTACGGATGAGGGATTGGCCTCACAGTCCGCTGTGCCCCCTCCCCTCCCCGCGTGAGTCGCCATGGCCCAGCATCTCGCCCTCCTGTCCCTGCTCGTGCGCGACTATGACGAGGCCCTGGCCTTCTACGTCGGCAAGATGGGCTTTGATCTGGTGGAGGACAGCGAACTGGGCGCGGGCAAGCGCTGGGTGGTGGTTTCGCCGGGGCCGGGCGGCTCGCGGTTCCTGCTGGCCAAGGCGGCCGACGAGCGGCAGGCGGCGATGATCGGCGGCCAGGGCGGCGGCCGCGTCTGGCTGTTCCTGCACACCGACGACTTCGACGGCGACCATGCGCGCCTGTCGGCGGCCGGCGTAACGTTCCTGGAGGAGCCGCGCCACGAGGCCTATGGCAGCGTGGCCGTGTTCGAGGACCTGTACGGCAACCGCTGGGACCTGCTCCAGCCGCGCGGCAAGGCCTGAAGCCCATGCGCGCCCTGCTGGCCCTGGTCGCGACGGTTCTTTGCCTGACGACGGCCGGCGTCGCCAGCGCCGCCGAGGCGCCGCTGCGGGTGCTCTATCTCGACCAGTCGGCCGGCTGGCGGCATCGGCCGGTGACGCGGCCGCAGGGCGGCGGCCAGGCCCCTTCCGAGGCGGCGATGATCACCATCGGCAAGGCCAGCGGCGCCTTCACGGCGCAGGTCACCCAGGACGCCCGCGAGATCACCCCGGAACGACTGGCGACCGTGGACGTGCTGGTGTTCTACACCACCGGCGCCCTGCCGATCTCGCCGCAGGCCTGGGCGGCGGTGCAGCAGCGCCTCGCGGCGGGCAAGCTGGGGTTCGTGGGCCTGCACAGCGCCGCCGACACCGCCTGGGACTACACGGGCGAAGGCCTCGACTACACGACCTTGATCAATGGCCAGTTCGCCGGCCATCCGTGGACGGAGGACCAGACGGTTCGGGTCAAGGCGCTCGACGACCATCCGCTGGCCGCGCCGTGGGGGCGCGGCGTCGACCTGGTCGAGGAGATCTACCAGTACAAGCGCTTCGACCCGGCCCTCGTGCGGGTGATCCAGAGCCTGGACTTCTCAGGCACGCCGCTGAAGCGGCCCTATGCCGTGCCGGTCAGCTGGGTGCGGTCGGTGGGCAAGGGGCGGCTGTTCTTCACCAACCTCGGCCACAACGAGGCGACCTGGGCCGATCCGCGCTTCGCCGAACAGATCGTGGGGGCGGTGCGCTGGACGGCGTGGCGGGCGCGGGGCGACGACACGCCCAATCCGCGCGAGCAGGCGATCGACCAGGTGCGGGCGCTATTGACCTATGCCGGCGAAACCGACGTCGAAGCGCGGCTGGCGCGGGCGAAGGACGAGGCCTGGCTGCTGGATGTCGCACCCCGGATCGCGGCGCTGCGGGAGGCGTATCCGGGCAAGCCGGAGGCCGATCGGACGAAGTTCGAGGCGGCGTATGGGGCGGTGCTGGCGGAGGTCAGGGAGAGGACCGCCCGCTAGCAACCTCCCCCTTTGGAGGAGGCGATCGCGCAGCGATCGGTGGGGGGAGTGATTGCGAAGCTGGCCGAGGCCTCGAAAGCTGAAAACGTCCCCCCCCCGCCCCCCCGGGCCCCCCCCCCCAAAGGGGGAGGATCTCTAGAACTCCGCCAATGCTCTCGCATACGCCGCCACGTCGGCCGGCCATTGCGCCAGCCCGGCCTCGAACCCTTCTCGATCGCCTGCATAGAGCGCCCGCATGGCCGCCTCGAAGCCCGGGGCGTCGCCGGCGGCGGCGCTGGCGAAGCGGTAGGTCGCGTCGCGGGCGCGGCGCTGGCGGTCGGGAGCCTCGGCGTCGCGGCGGGCGGCTTCGACCAGCTTGCGCAGGGCCACCGAGGCGCCGCCGGGCTGGGCGGCGAGCCAGTCCCAGTGGCGGGGCAGAAGCGTCACCTCGCGGGCGACGACGCCCAGCTTGGGACGGCCGCGGCCGCGCGGGGCTTCCGGCTCGGGCTCGGCCACGGTTCCTCGAGGCGCCAGGCGAGCGGCGAGGTCCTCGGGGCCTCCGCGCAGGTCGAAGTCGACCTGCCGGCCCTCGGGATCGAAGATCAGGATCGGGGCGCCGGGGCGCTGGGCTGCCACCGCCTGGGCGGCCAGGGCGACGGCGAGCTTGTCGCCGGCCGCCAGGCGCTTGCCGGATTCGAACAGGGCGTAGGTCATCGGACGAGGTCTACCGCGTTCAGGGTTTCGCACCAGCGCTTGCGCGCATCGGCCAGGCGAAGCGCCCTGCCCTTCGGCTCCAGGCCCGTATCGTCGATCGTCTCCAGCACCTCGAAGGCGAAAGCCGTTTCGCCATGAGCGTTCCAGGCGCCCTGCAGGCGGGCGTTGGGATGCGAGCCGAGGCGCAAGGAGAACCAGACGCCGTTCTTGCGGGTGGCGAGGTTCTCGGTTCCGCCGACGAAGGCCTGGCCGGTGCGGACGCAGCGCACGGCGTAGACGCCGGGCGCGGGCTTTTCTTCCTTGTAGGCGCGCAGCAGCGCCTTGCGCGGGGTCATGGCCGCCTCCTTGTTGGCGACCTTTTTACCCGGACGAATTATAGAGTCAATATTACCCGGGTGTTTTTCCGCGCATCAACAGGCCGTACAACGTCCCGGCCAGGATCGCTCCGACGAACCAGGCGTACTGGTAGATGATCGTCCACGGCGCGCCGATCCCGGCGAAGGCGTGCGGTGCGGCCGCATGCAGGAAGCCCGGCAGGTTGGGCGCGACCCCGACGGCGAAGGCGGCCAGGGCCGCCGGGTTCCAGCCCGCGCGATAGGTGTAGGCCCCGGCGCGGTCGTAGAGGGCCGGCACGTCCAGCGCCGTGCGGCGCAGGATCCAGTAGTCGACGATCAGTATGCCCGCGATCGGCCCCAGCAGCGCGCCGTAGCCGGTGAGCCAGACGAAGATGTAGCCGGCGGTGCTCTCCAGGAGCTTCCAGGGCATGATCAGCACGCCGATGCCGGCCGTGATCCAGCCGCCGATGCGATAGGTGATCCGCTTGGGCCAGAGCGCGGCGAAGTCGTAGGCGGGCCCCACGAGGTTGGCGGCGATGTTGCACGAGACGGTGTCGAGGCTGATGATCACCAGGCCCACCAGCACCGCGACGCCGCCGATGTCGCCCGACAGGGCCACCGGGTCCCAGATCGCCTTGCCGAAGATCAGCACCGTGGCCGAGGTGACGACGACGCTCATCGCCGCCAGCAGGGCCATGGGTCCGGGCAGACCCAGCGCCTGGCCGAGGATCTGGTCCTTCTGGGTGCGGGCGAAGCGGGTGAAGTCGGGGATGTTCAGCGCCAGCGTCGCCCAGTAGCCGGTCATGGCGGTGACCGCCGGTCCGAAGTCGCTCCAGAAACGGCCGGCCTTGGCGCCGCCGGGATCGTAGGCCGAGGGCTCGTGCAGGATGGGGCCAAGGCCGCCGGCCTTGGACAGCGCCCACCAGACCAGGGCCGCGCACACCAGCACCTTGACCGGCGCGGTCCAGGTCTCGAGCTTGCGGACGGTCTCCAGGCCCTTGGTGACGAAGGCCAGCTGGATCAGCCAGAAGGCCAGGAAGGCCAGCAGCTGGCCGACCCCGATGCCCAGCAGCGGGATCGGAGGACCGTCGAGCCTGGCGCCGACCATGACGCCCAGCAGGGTCAGGAGCGCGCCGCCGCCGATCCAGGTCTGGATGCCGTACCAGCCGCAGGCGACGATGGCGCGGGCCAGCGCGGGCAGGCGCGCGCCGCGCCAGCCGAACGAAGCTCTCGCCAGCACCGCGTAGGGCACGCCGTGGCGGGCGCCGGCGTGGCCGATCAGCAGCATGGGAACCAGCACGATCAGGTTGCCCAGCAGCACGGCCCAGACCGCCTGGCCGGCCGACATCCCCTGCTCCACCAGGCCCGCGGCCAGCATGTAGGCGGGCACGGCGATGACCATGCCCAGCCACAGGGCCGCGAAGTGCCGCGCGCGCCAGGTGCGCTGGGCCGCCGTGGTCGGCGCCAGGTCCTCGTTCCAGAGGGTGTTGCTCTCGTCCGCCATGCGCTCCCCCGAGCCTTGCAGCAAGGCGCGAGCATGCGTGGCGGCGATCAGGCCGTCACCTCGGAAAACGCCGGTCGCGGAGGGTTTCTAGAAGCTTGCGTACGCCCAGGTCGCCAGGCCCGCGCCGAACAGCAGCACCAGGGCGACGATGCCGACGCGATCCCACTGGATGCAGGGGCCGGCGAGCCGCAGCTCGGCGCCCCCGGGCTTATTGACGTCGCACTTGCGGAAGAACACGGGACGCGCGGAAACACGCATGGCGTGGGCCATGGCTGAACCTCCCTGACGAAAGTGCGCCTCTGACGGGCGCATGGCGGAAGGTTAACACGGCTCTCCCGCAAGGCGAAAATATCAATCAGTAGGCGAAGCGGATGCTGAGGCCGACGCGGCGCGGCTGGGGCGAGAACGACTGCGGCAGGCGGCCGGCGGTGATGAACAGCGGCGCGTCGGAATCCAGCAGGTTCTCGACGAACACCCCCACCGAGCGCCGGCCGACCTCGACCGCCACGCGGCCGTCGATCAGGGTGACGCCGCCCAAGTCGCGGCCTGCCCCCGGGCTGACGGATTCGAAGGTCGAGCGGGATTGGCCGACATAGGCGGCCGAGCCGCCCAGGATCAGGGCCGCGCCGCCGGCCAGTTCGCGGCGGGTCTCGCCCCACAGGGTGAAGGCGGCGCGCGGCACGGCCGGCAGGTGGTCGCCCTCGCGGCCCAGGCCCGCCATGGCGCCGGTGGTCTGGTCCTTGGCCAGCACCGCCTCGGTGGCGGCGAAGTTGAACCCGACCTTCGTGCCGCCCCGGCTCCAGGCCGCGTCGAACTCGACGCCGTCGATGCGCGCGCGGCCCAGATTGGTGACGAAGGCGAAGGCGCCGTTGTCGCTGGTCGCCGAGTACTGCATGTCGCGCCAGTCGATGCTGTAGAGCGCCAGGTTGGCCGACAGCCGTCCGTGCAGCCAGCGCGACTTCAGGCCCAGCTCCCGGTTCCACAGCGTGTCGGAGCCGTAGGCCTGCAAGGCGGCGGGCAGGCCCGGCGCGGTGTTGATGCCGCCGGGCCGGAAGCCCTGCGAAATCTGCATGTAGCCCATCACGCTCGGGGCGAAGCGGCGCGAGGCCAGGCCCTTGACGCTCCAGCCGTCCTCCTCGACCCGGTTGCGGAAGTTGCCGCCGGAGGTGTCGGAGATGACGTTGACCACCAGCACCTCGCCGATGGTCTTCTTGTCGTAGGAGAAGCGGCGCGCGCCGATTGTGATGTCGGAGCGGTCGTCGACCGCTAGCGTCGCCTCGCCGTAGACGGCCACCTGGTCGAGGCGGGTGTCGACGATGCGCCGGCCGGTGAAGCCTGCCGCGTCGACCGGCAGTCCGGTGACGGGATCGGCGACGCGCACCTGGCTGTCGATGGTGTCGCTGCGGGTCTCGGAGAAGACGCCGACCGTCCATTGCAGCGGGCCGTCGCGGTCGGAGGTCAGGCGCGCCTCGCGCACGTCGGCGGTCAGGTCGATGGGCTGGTACAGCAGGCCCGGCGTGCGGCTGTCGACGTAGGACGCATAGGCCCCCATCTGGCCGCCGTCGCAGGCCAGGCCCGCGCCCAGGGCCAGCCAGCGGGCGCAGCCGGAGGCGCTGCCGCGCTCGGCCTGCAAGGTGCCGGTGTAGTCGATCTGGCGGGTGTTGTTCCACTGGTAGCGGGCCAGCGAGGCCGAGAAGCGCACCCCGGGCAGGCGGCTCTCCATCGACAGCGCGCCAAACAGCACCTGGCTGTCGAAGGGCGTGCGGACGAAGTTGCGCGACACGTGCGAGGGCTCGCCCGGGGCGCCGGCGCCGGTGTCGTTCAGGCGCGAGTCCTGGCCCGCCAGCAGCAGGTCAAAGCGCAGCGCCTCGCTGGGCCGCCAGACGGCGGCCAGGCGGCCGCCCGTCGTGCGGCCGGCGTTGACGTCCTGCAGGCCCAGGCGCGCATTGTCGGAGAAGGCCGCCTCGTCGCGGCGATAGGCGGTCAGGCGCACGGCCGCGCGATCGTCGGCGAAGGCCTTGTTGGCGACGGCGGTGACCGCCCCGCCCGCCCGGCCGCC
>LNIY01000023.1 GCA_001449105.1 Caulobacter vibrioides
TGGGGGAGGTGGCCCGGAGGGCCGGAGGGGGCCGCCCCGCAAGGGGCGGCCCAGGCGGATCAGCTCACCGAGAACTTCAGCAGCTTGACCGCGTCGAAGTTCTGCACGCCGCCGCCGACGCGTTTCGTCGTGTAGAACAGCACGTGCGGCTTGGCCGAATAGGGGTCGCGCAGCACCCGCACCCCGGCGCGGTCGACGATCAGGTAGCCCTTCTCGAAGTCGCCGAACGCCACCGCGAAGCTGTTGGCGCCCACATCCGGCATGGCCTCGATCTCGGTGACCGGAAAGCCCAGCAAGGACGCCGACTGGCCCGGCTGCAGGGCCGCGTTCCAGATGTAGTTGCCCTGGGCGTCCTTGAACTTGCGCACCGCGCTGACCGTGCGGCGGTTCAGCATGAAGCGGCCGTTCTGGCGGTACTGGCTCCTGGCCGAATAGATCAGGTCGATCAGCTTGTCGGTCGGGTTGCTGGCCGGCCAGTTGCCCGCCACGCCCGTGGCCGTATAGCCCAGCTGCCCCCAGGCGTAGCTGGCGTCCGGGGCGGCGGTGTAGGCCAAGAGGCCCTTGGGCTTGTTGACCCCGTCGCCCGACACGAAGGCCGCCGTCTCCTGGGCGGCGAAGGCGTCCTGCACCTCCTCGGCCAGCCACTCGTCGATGCTGACATAGGCGTCGTCGAGCAGGGCCTGGGTCGCGGCCGGGCTGGCGTAGAGCTCGCCGGCCGGGAAGTCGATGACGTCCAGCGTGGGCGCCGTCGTCTCCGGACGCGCGGCCGTCTCGGCCACCCAGGCCGCCGCCAGCCCCGTGGGGCTCACCGGCTTGCGGAACGTGCCCGCGCCGATGGTGCGCACCTGGCAGATTTCGCGCATCGGCGAGGTGGCGGCCAGGCGGCGCAGGATCTGCCGTTCCAGCTCCGGCGGCGCCACATAGCCGCCGGCCGTGGCCACGCCCTCCGACAGGCCCTTGGCCTCCAGCAGGCCGCCCAGCAGCCCGGCCGTCTCGCCGGTCTTCACATAGCGGTCGAAAGCGGCCTTGCGCTCGTCGACCCGCGCGGCCGGGGCCTCGCCGGCCAGGGCCGGGCGGCGGCTGTCGGCCAGCACGCGGTCGAGGCGATCCTGGGCGCTGTTCAGGGCCGCGTCGATGCGCGCCACCTTCTCCTCCAGCAGCACGTCGGCGCTTTTCGACTCGATCGCCGCCAGCCGCTGGTCGTTGGCGGCCTTGAAGCCCTCGAACGCCGCCAGCATCTGCGCCAGCGCCGCCCGGGCCTCCGGCGAGGCCGGGACCTGTTTGGTTTCCTTCATGGAGTTCTCCGTCACGGATGACCTTCTCCCCTTGCGGGAGAAGGAGGGGCCCGCCGGCCGTAGGCCGGTGGGAGGATGAGGGGGCGCGCGGAACGTCCGGCGAGACCCCTCATCCGACCGCTTTCGCGGCCGCCTTCTCCCGCAAGGGGAGAAGGGGAACTTCAGTCGACCACCGCCAGCCGCGCCTGCGGCAGCATCGGGAAGGTCACGATCGACACCTCCCACAGGTCGACGCGGCTCAGCACCCGCAGGGCCCCGTCGCGGCGCGCCTTGACCTGCCGAAAACCGATCGACAGCCCGTCCAGCGCCCCGGCGCGGACCAGCGTCGCTGCCAGCCGCCCGCGCGGCGTCGCGGTGATGATCCGCCCACGGACGAACAGGCCGCGCGTGTCCTCGAAAGCCTCGTCCCAGACGCCCACCGGCTCGGCCTCGTCATGCTGGTGCAGCATCCGGATCGGCCCCGCCTGCAGGCTCTCCCTGAAGGCCCCGGCGGCGGTGACGTCGTCGTTGAGGTCGCGGGTCCAGAACAGCGAGGCGTAGCCCTCGATGCGCAGCTCGCTCATCGGCCGGCTCCATCGAGCTTGGCCTCGATCCGCACCAGCGCCGCGCGCGTGGCCTCGGCCTGGGTCTCCAGCCGCGCCAGCCGCTCGGCCACCGGGGCCTGGGCGTCGAGGCGCTTTTGCAGCTCGTCGATCCTGGCGCTGGCCCGCCCGGCCCACATCAGCGCCGCGGCCGCCTGCAACGTCACGGCCACCAACACGGCGACCGACACCTGGCGGTCCAGCCGCCAGCGATTGGATGTCGTCATGGAAGTCCGTTCTCCAAGACCCTCCCCCTGAAGGGGGAGGTGTCGGCGAAGCCGACGGAGGGGGACCCCGGTGGACGCGCCCAGACGCACCCGTCGAAACGCCAAGACGCTCCGCCGCACGATGAGCCTGCCGGAGGTGATGCTATGGATCGGCCTCAAGGCGCGGCGCCTCGAAGGCCTTCACTTTCGCAAGCAGCATCCGCTCGGGCCCTACGTGCTCGACTTCTACTGCGACGCTCGAAAACTGGCCGTCGAGGTCGACGGCTACGCCCATGACACCGACGACCGCCCCAGGCGGGATGCACGCCGAGACGCCTGGCTTCTGGCCCAGGGCATACGCACCCTGCGCATTCCGGCGGTTGAAGTGCTGGCCTCGGTCGACGACGCCCTCGCCACGATCCTGGCCAGCGCAGGCGCTGACCCCCTCCGGCCCTCCGGGCCACCTCCCCCAAAGGGGGAGGATCTAGAGACGCCACGCCAATAAGATGCTCCCCCTCTGGGGGAGCTGTCGCGTAGCGACTGAGGGGGTCGCCCGAAGGGCGCACTAAACCACCCGCAACCTAGGCTCCTTGCCTGCCCCCAGCATCAGCTCGCTCAGCGCCCAGACCAGCGCATCGGCCCGGTCCGGGCTGTGCCCGAGATCGCCGTCGCCCAGGCCCATCAGCTCCTCTTCCAGCGCCGGGAACGCCCCGCAGTGGACCACGCGTCCCTGTTCGTACAGCGCCGCCACCGGCTCGGCCCGGGCCCGCTTGCCCACCGAGGCCCGCACCAGCTTGATCGGGCACGGCGGCGCGGCCTGGGCCAGCACCGTGCGGACCATGTCGCCGCCCTGGTTGGCCTCGGCCACCAGCGCGTCGGCGTCGAAGTCCACGGCCGCCGCCACCGCCAGGCGCGCCCAGCCGTTGGGCGAAAGCCCTCGCGCGGTGCGGTCGGCCAGCACGTAGGCGCGGCCGTCGCGGCGGCCCGCCACGACCACCCCGCAGGCGTCGCCGCGCGCCGTGGCCGGCGGGTCGACCGCCACCACCATCCGGTCGAACTTCGCCGGCGGCGCCCCGCGGCACCGCGCCAGGTCCTCGGCCCGGAACAGGCCGCCGTCGGTCTCGACGACGATCCCCTCCAGCTCCTGGGCCGCCAGCCGGGTGCCGCCGTACAGCGCCTCCAGCGTGGCCAGGAAACTGGGCGCGAGGTTGCCGGCGTTGGCCGCCGTCCCCGCCCGCGTGGTCACGACGCCCGGCTCGGCCATCAGCACCTTCAGCGCCCGGGTCGGCCGCGGCGTGGTGGTCACCACCAGCCTGGGATCCTCGCCCAGCCGCAGTCCGAACCGCAGCATGGCCAGGGTCTCGCTCGCCTTGGGCCAGGCGCAGAACTCGTCGGCCCAGGCGGCATGGAACTGCGGCCCGCGCAGGCTGTCGGGATCCTCGGCCGAAAAGGCGTAGGCCTCCGCGCCCGTCTCCCAGACCAGCCGTCGGCGCGAGCCCTCCCAGCGCACGCGGTTTCCTGCCTGGGCCATGGCCCGCAGGCCCGACGGCCCCTCGATCATCACCTCGCGCACGTCGTGGAAGGTGGGGCCTACCAGCGCCATCCGGCACGGCAGCGCGGCCTGGTCGGTGATCCAGCCGGCCCCGGCGAAGGTCTTGCCCGCGCCGCGCCCGCCCAGCATCAGCCAGGTCGCCCAGGGGTCGTCAGGCGGCTTCTGGTGATCCGCCGGCTTCCACGTCCGGTGCGCGGCGAGCTCGACACTCCTCATCGAGACGCTCTCGCACCAGGCTCTTAAATTCGGCGCTTTGAGCAACCGATCCCAGTCGGCGCTCGAGAGCGGCATGGAGCCGCTCGATCCGGTCTTCGGTCCAGGGTTCGTCGTCATTCATCGCCATCTCCTCGCCGACCGCCTTGGCGATCCGCGTTTGCTTGGCGGCCGAGATTTTTTGCGAACGCAGCCTGGCGGCGTGGAGCATCTCCACCGGTCGCCCGACCAGGGCGACCTGCTTGCTGGCCTCCAGGCGCGCCTTGGGCGGCTCGCCCTGCGCCTGGGTCAGCAGTTCCTTGGCCGCGCCGTGATAGGTCTCCACGACGAAGTCGCGGATCTCGGTCAGCAGCGCGTCGATCTGTTCGCTTTTCTCGGCCATGACAGAAGTGTACGGCGCCAGCGGGCTCGTCTGATCCAGCCCCATGAGAAAGTTGCAAGCGACTGATATAGCGCGATCTTTTTCCGTCTACGCCGGGGATCCACGCTGCTCTATCCCCGTCCGGGGGTATGATCCCTCTCTCATGGAGAGAGGGTCTCTTTCAGTAAGGCAGCTCTTCCGGCATCGGCCCCGCTCCGCGACCGTCGTCGGCCGGCTCGTCCTGCGCGGCCTCGCTCTCCAGCTCCGAGGCCGTGCGGGCGAACTCCGAGGCCAGGGTCTCGTAGAAGCCGTTCCTCGGATCGGGCGAGGTGCGCGGGCCAGGGTCGGGCAGCAGCCACGGGAAATCCCTGATCGCCAGGTTCTGGTGCGCGGCCAGCATGTAGCGCCGCCAGATGCTGGCCGGCATGTCGCCGCCCACCACCTTGTTCATCGGCTTGTCGTTGTCGTTGCCCACCCACACGCCGGTGGCGAAGTCGGGGGTGAAGCCCACGAACCAGGCGTCGCGCCAGTTCTGGCTGGTGCCGGTCTTGCCCGCCGCCGGCCAGCCGAAAGCCGCCCGCTTGGCGGTGCCCTGGTCGACCACCTTCTTCATCATCTTGACCATCATGCTGGCCTTGGCGATGTCGTAGACCTGCGCCGGCGCCATCGGCCCACGGGCGTAGATCGGCCGGCCGTCCTGGGCGGTGATGCTCTCGATGACGTAGGGCTCCACCCGCTGGCCGCCCAGCTGGAAGACCTGGAAGCCCGAGGTCATCTGCAGCAGGTTCACCTCATAGGCCCCCAGCGCCACCGACAGGTCGGGCCGATCGGGCAGGCTGGTGATGCCGAAGCGCCGGGCCAGGTTGCCCACCTGCGCGCCGCCGGCCTCCTGGGCCAGCTTGACGGCGATGGTGTTGGTCGAGTTGACCAGGGCCTGCTCGACGGTCATCGGGCCGCGATAGTCGCCGCCGTAGTTCTCCGGCTTCCAGCTGCCGAACTGCACCGGCCCGTCGACGCGGATGTCGGTCGGCAGCACGCCCTTCTCCAGGGCCGCGGCATAGACGAACGGCTTGAAGGTCGAGCCCGGCTGGCGCCTGGCCTGCACCGCGCGGTTGAAGGGGCTGGCGATGTAGTCGGTGCCGCCCACCATCGCCCGGATCGCCCCGTCGGCCGACAGCGACAACAGCGCGGCCTGGCTGGCGCCGGCGTGCTGGCCGCCCAGCGCGATGGCCTGGCGCACGATGTCGGCCCCGGCCTTCTGCAGGCGGGTGTCGATGGTCAGGCGCACCACCAGGTCGGGCGCGTTCTGGCCGGCGATGCGGATGGCCTCGGTGGTGGCGTAGTCCAGCACCCAGCCGTAGTCGCCCTCGTCGCTGACCGCGTCGGGCGACAGCCTGGGGGTGTCGTCCAGGGCCGCGGCGCGCTCGGCCGCCGTGATCCAGCCCTCCTTCTCCATGTTGGCCAGGACCAGGCGCGAGCGGGCCAGCGCCCCCTCCATGTCGCGGGTCAGGGCCAGCCGCGAGGGCGCCTTGGGCAGCGAGGCCAGCAGGGCGGCCTCCGACAGCGTCAGCCGGCTGGCGGGCTTGCCGAAATAGGTCTGGGCCGCGCCGTCGACGCCATAGGTGTTGGCCCCGAAGAACACGCGGTTCAGATAGAGCTCCAGCACCTCGTCCTTGGTCAGCACCTGTTCCAGGCGCCAGGCCATCAGCATTTCCTGCAGCTTGCGCTCGACCGTGCGGTCGGGCGTCAGGAACATGCCCTTGGCCAGCTGCTGGGAAAGGGTCGAGGCGCCCTGCACCGTGCGGCCGGCGCGCCAGTTGACGAACGCCGCGCGGACGATGCCGTAGAGGTCGATCGGGCCGTGCTTGTAGAAGCGCTTGTCCTCGGCCGCCAGGAACGCCAGCGGCACGTAGCCGGGCACGGTCTTGACCGTCACCCGCTGGCCATAGCGCGGCCCGCGCGTGGCGATCACCTGGCCGCTGCGGTCCTCGAACCGCACGCCCGGCGCGCGGTTGACCGCGAACAGCGCCTCGCGCGACGGCAGCTCCGGCGTGTCCTTCAGGTACTTGAACCAGACATAGGCGCCCGCGCCGCCCACGGCGAGAAAGCCGACCAGGGCGCTGACCAGCAGGGTGATCCACACCCAGCCCCAGCCGCCCCGCTTGCGCGGCGTCTTGAGGTCGGCGCGGAACGGCTCTTCCGGCGGACGATCCGGGGGCCCCTTCGGCGGCTCGGGCGGCGGCGGCGGAACGGGCGCGAAACCGCCGCCCGCCGGCGGCTTCGGGCGCGCGGGCGGGTCGTCGAACTTGTAGGGCGGCAGCGTCCAGTCGTTCACGTGCGGTGTTGCGTCCAGTTGGTCTTAGCGGCGATTGGGTTTAGGACGCGCGGATGATGCCGCGCAAACCTTTCTGGGAGACGAAATCCCTTCACCAGATGACCGTCCCCGAGTGGGAGAGTCTATGCGACGGCTGCGGCCTTTGCTGCCTGGTTCGCTTCGAAGACGAAGACACCGGCGAGGTGATCCCCACCCGCGTGCACTGCCAGCTGCTCGACGCCCACCTCTGCCGCTGCAGCGACTATGCCAATCGCCGCAAGACCGTGCCCGACTGCATCAAGCTGACGCCGCACAACATCGAGGACCTGGAGTGGATGCCCCCCTCCTGCGCCTATCGCCGCCTGCACGAGGGCAAGCCCCTGCCGCAATGGCACCCGCTGATCACCGGCGACCCGGAAAGCCCCCACAAGGCCGGTGTCTCGGTCCGCGACCAGACCATCAGCGAAGCCAGCCTCGACGACCCCGAAGACGCCATGGACTTCGTGGCGACCGACCTGATGGTCGACAAGGGCGACTGGCCGTACGACCCGGAGGATTAGCGGGTAAGACCCCCTCAGTCGCTCCGCGACAGCTCCCCCAGAGGGGGAGCATCTGCATGGATAGATCCTCCCCCTTTGGGGGAGGTGGCCCGAAGGGCGGGGGGGGGC
>LNIY01000024.1 GCA_001449105.1 Caulobacter vibrioides
AGATGTGTATAAGAGACAGCCCCCAGAGGGGGAGGATCTACGCCGCAGATGCTCCCCCTCTGGGGGAGCTGTCGGCGAAGCCGACTGAGGGGGTCCTCACCCTCGCACCAGTTCCCGCATCGCCTTGTCGAGACCGTCGATGGTCAGCGGGAACATGCGGTCGTTCATCAGCTGCTTCATGACGCCGATCGACTGGGTGTAGTCCCAGTGCCGCTCGGGCGTCGGATTGAGCCAGACGCAGCTCTGGTAGATGTCGGTGACCCGGCTCATCCAGATCGCGCCGGGCTCCTCGTTCCAGTGCTCGACGCTGCCGCCCGGATAAGTGATCTCGTACGGGCTCATGGTGGCGTCGCCGACGAAGATCACCTTGTAGTCGGCCGGGAACTTGTGAAGCACCTCCCACGTGGCGACCTTCTCGGTGTGCCGGCGCTTGTTGTCCTTCCACACGCCTTCGTAGAGGCAGTTGTGGAAGTAGTAGAACTCCAGGTTCTTGAACTCGGTCTTGGCGGCGGAGAACAGCTCCTCGCAGAGCTTGATGTGGCCGTCCATCGAGCCGCCGATGTCGAAGAAGATCAGCACCTTGATGGCGTTGCGGCGCTCGGGGCGCAACTGGATGTCGAGATAGCCCTTCTCGGCCGTGCCGCGGATGGTGCCCGGCAGATCCAGCTCCTCGGCCGCGCCGGTGCGGGCGAACTTGCGCAGGCGGCGCAGCGCGACCTTGATGTTGCGGGTGCCCAGCTCGACCGAGTCATCGAGGTTCTTGTATTCGCGCTTGTCCCAGACCTTCACCGCGCGCCCATGACGGCCCTTGTCCTGGCCGATGCGCACGCCTTCGGGATTGTAGCCGTTGTTGCCGAACGGCGAGGTCCCGCCCGAGCCGATCCACTTGTTGCCGCCCTGGTGGCGCTCCTTCTGCTCGGCCAGGCGCTCGCGCAGGGTCTCCATCAGCTTCTCGAAGCCGCCCAGCGCCTCGATCTGCGCCTTCTCCTCGTCGGTGAGGAACTTCTCGGTCAGGGCCTTGAGCCACTCTTCCGGGATGTCGGCCGTGATCCCCTCGCCCACCGTCTCCAGCCCCTTGAAGACGTGGCCGAACACGCGGTCGAACTTGTCGAGGTTCTTCTCGTCCTTCACCAGGCTGGCGCGCGACAGGTAGTAGAAGTCGTCGATCGAGCGGTCGATGACGCCCTTGTCCAGCGCCTCCATCAGCAGGAGGTATTCGCGCAGGGACACCGGCACCTTGGCCTGGCGCAGCTCGGAGAAGAAACGGAGGAACATCGGCCAGGTCTCTGGGGCAGGATCTCGAACGTCTGTTCGAAAGAATGAAGCCATCCGCCCGCCGGCGCAACGGCCCGCTACTTTCGGCGGCGTCCGCCGCGCGAATGGCCGGCGGTCATCGGATCGGGCTTCTGCGGCGGAACCCAACCCGGGGGCCTGGCGGGAACCGGCTGGTCCGTGCCCAGACCCATCTTCCCCGGAACCTGTCGCTGGAAGTAGGAGGCCTGGGGCTCGGCCGCGTTCGGCGGCTCGCGCAGGCGCTCGGAGCGTCGCAGGGCGGCGATCTCGTCACGCAGGCGGCCGGCGGCCTCGAAGTCCTCGGCGGCGACGGCCTGGGCCATCCGCTCCTCCAGCGCCTCGATGTGGGTCTCGCTCATGGCCACTCCCTTGCTGACCTGACGACAACGCTCCAAGCCGGCGTTCGCCCACTCTTTGCTTGAGGCGCCGGATACGGAGGCGTAGGCCATCGGCGTGTCCGATCCCGTCTCCGTCAATCCGGCCGCGCCGCCCCTGCCAGAGCCTTCGCCCTGGACCACGCGCCTGGTGTCGCTGGCCGTGGCCAGCGCCCTCCTGATGGAGTTCATCGACTCCACGGCTCTGTCCACCGCCCTGCCCCGCCTGGCCCACGCCTTCTCGGCCGACCCTATCCACCTGAAGCTGGCGCTGACCTCCTACATCCTGGCGCTGGCGGTGTTCACCCCGGCCAGCGGCTGGGCGGCCCAGCGCTACGGCGCGCGGCGGGTGTTCCTGATCGCCATGCTGGTGTTCCTGGCCGGCTCGGCGCTGTGCGGCCTGTCGCAGAACCTCGGCCAACTGGTCGCCGCCCGCATCGTGCAGGGCATAGGCGGGGCGATGATGACGCCGGTGGCGCGGCTGATCGTCGTCGGCTCGACGCCCAAGGACAAGCTGATCAGCGCCATGGGCTGGTTCACCATGCCCGCCATGGTCGGGCCGCTGATCGGACCGCCGATCGCCGGCTTCGTGCTGTCGGTGGCCGACTGGCCGTGGATCTTCTACCTGAACCTGCCGATCGGCGTGGTCGGCGCGATCGCCGTCCGCCGTTTCGTGCCCAAGGGCGCGCCCGATCCCGAGGCCGGCCGCTTCGACACCCAGGGCTTCGTGATGAGCGCCATCGCGCTGTCGGGCCTGATCGGCCTGGCCGAGACGGCGGGCCTTTCCCTGCTGCCGCCGCTGGTCCAGGCGCTGCTGCTGGCGGTTTCGCTGGGCGCGGGCTGGTTGTACCTCAAGCACTGCCGGGCCCAGGCCAAGCCGATCCTGGATCTCACCCTGCTGCGCTATCCGACCTTCCGCGCCAGCCTGGTGGGCGGGACCTTCGTTCGCTTAGGCATCGGCGCCAGCCCGTTCCTGATGCCGCTGCTGCTGCAGGTGGCCCTGGGCTGGAGCCCGCTGAAGGCCAGCGGCGTGACCATCGCCACGGGCCTGGGCGTGCTGGTCGCGCGCCCCTTCGCCGGCGCCCTGCTCAAGCGCTACGGCTTCCGCACGGCGCTGGCGGTGTTCGTGGTCGCCACGGCGCTGATGACGGCCGTGCCCGGCTTCTTCACGGCGTCGACGCCGATGTGGCTGATGATCGCCCTGCTGCTGATCGGCGGCTTCGCGCGGTCCAGCCAGTTCATCGCCGCCAACACCATCGCCTATGCCGACGTGCCCCAGCCGCGCGTGGCGGCCGCCTCGACCCTCGCGGCGGTCAGCCAGCAGGTGGGCCTGGCGCTGGGCGTCAGCTTCGGCGGCCTGATGCTGCACCTGACGCGCGGCGTCGGCGGCGCGGCTCTGACGCCGGCGAGCTTCGTCTGGCCGTTCGTGGCGATCGGGGTAGTGACGCTACTGGCGCTGCCGGTCTACCTGCGGCTGGACAAGGACGCAGGGGCCAGCATCAGCGGGCGGTAGGCCCCCTCCGGCCCTCCGGGCCACCTCCCCCAGAGGGGGAGGATCTAGAAGCCGGGCCAGATGCTCCCCCTCTGGGGGAGCTGTCGCGGAGCGACTGAGGGGGCCGCCGCAGGCGGTTAGGGACGCGCCGCCGCGATGCGCGCGCGGGCGATCTCGTCGGCGACCAGGTTGGCCGGGCGCTTCTCGGCCAGCGACTGGTCGAGCACTTCGGCCAGCGTCAGGGCCAGGCGATCGAGCTTGGTGGCCACCCACTGCGGATCGAAGGCGCCGCCGGCTTCCAGGGCGCGGATCTCGGCGGCCACGTTGATGATGCCGCCGCCGTTGATGACGTAGTCCGGGGCGTAGAGGATGCCGCGATCGAACACGGTCTGGCCGATCATGGCGTCGGCCAGCTGGTTGTTGGCGCCGCCGGCGATGACCTTGACCTTCAGGCGCGGCAGGGTCGCGGCCGAGATCGCGCCGCCCAGGGCGCAGGGGGCGAAGACGTCGGCCTCGACGTCAAAGATGGCGTCGGTAGAGACGATCTCGGCGCCGGTCTTGGCGGCGACCTCGTTCAGGGCGACCTGATTGACGTCGGCGATGATCAGCTTGGCGCCGGCGGCGTGCAGCTTTTCGGCCAGATAGGCGCCGACGTGGCCGACGCCCTGGATGGCCACCTTCACGCCCGTCAGGTCACGGCCCAGGGCGCGCTCGACGCACAGGCGCACGCCGCGGAACACGCCCTCGGCGGTGACCGGCGACGGATCGCCCGAGGCGGCCGCGTGGCCTTCCAGGCCGGCGACGTAGCGGGTGGTCTTGCGGGTGTTTTCGAGATCGGCCGGCGAGACGCCGACGTCCTCGGCCGTCCAGTACGAACCGCCCAGGCTGTCGACCGCGCGGCCGAACGCTTCGAACAGTTCCGGCGTCTTCTGGCTGCGGCTGTCGCCGATGATCACGGCCTTGCCGCCGCCGAAGTCGAGGTCGGCCATGGCGTTCTTGTACGACATGCCGCGCGACAGGCGCAGGGCGTCGGTCAGGGCCGCCTCGCTGCTGGCGTAGTCCCACATCCGGCAGCCGCCGGCGGCCGGGCCGCGCGCGGTGGAGTGGATGGCGATGATCGACTTGAGGCCGGTCTTTTCGTCGTAGAACGAGTGGACGCCTTCATGCCCTTCGAAATCGGGCAGATCGAACAAGGTCATTGCCGTGGGCCTCGCCTCAGCATGGAAAACAGTGCGCCGGGGTGTACGCCGCCACGAGCGCCGCCGCAAGGATCACTTCATCGGCCTTTCGTCGCATCGGCCGATGATCGTTCTTTTCGCACTGCAATATGCCGGACGTTCGACTAGCGTCCGGCCGGAACACCCTGAACTTTGACGACATTCGGCGCGGTCGGTGCCCCCGGGATCGGCGGCGCGCCCGACGGCAGGTCGGCCTGCGGGTCCTGCATGAACGCCGCCGCGTCGCGCCAGACCACCTGCGCCTGCTTGTCGACCAGCAGCAGGTGATAGCCGTCGGCGTAGAAGGCCGAACGATCGTCAGGCTTCAGGCGGCGAGCGGCCTGCTTGGTCGGCTCCTCGGGAATGATCTCGTCGCGCTCGCCGTAGAAGTAGGCGACCGGCAC
Organism: Caulobacter vibrioides; assembly: GCA_001449105.1. Taxonomy (GTDB): domain Bacteria; phylum Pseudomonadota; class Alphaproteobacteria; order Caulobacterales; family Caulobacteraceae; genus Caulobacter; species Caulobacter vibrioides_C. Next base: position 4,781 of record LNIY01000024.1, read on the forward strand.
GCGCACTTTGCCCAGCGACGCCCAGGCGCGCTCCATCAGCCCGACCAGGCCGTAGAGGGTGTCGGATCGCGCGCCCCAGATCATCAGCGGGTCGCGGCCCATGCGCCGCAGTTCCTCGATGTTGTCGGTGGGCTGGACCTTCTGCACCAGCCATTCGGGCGGCTTGACCACCCAGCCGCGGGCGGTGTGGGCGCTGACCCAGAGGCTGGTCTTGTAGGGCAGCGGCTGGGCCGACCAGCCCCAGACGGCGGGAGCGAACAGCAGCAGACTGTCGGCGGCCGGCGGATTGTCAGTGGCCATGGCGGCGATGGCTAGGCCCCCGCCCATGCTGACCCCGGCCAGCGAGACCTTGGCGTCGGGATGCGCCTCGCGGGCGAGCGACACCAGGGTGCGAACGTCCTCGATCATCAGGTCGGTCGAGGCCCAGACGCCCCGGCGCGGCGAGCGGCCAAAGCCCCGCAGGTCAAGCGCGTAGGTGGCGATCCCCTGTCCCGCCCACCATTCGGCGGCCAGGTGATAGGCGTTGGAATAGTCGTTCATGCCGTGCAGGCCGACGACCACGTGGGTGACCGGCCGGTCCTGCGGCAGCCAGCGCTTGAGGCCCAGCCTCGCCCCGTCGAAGGCGACCATCCAGTCGTCCTGCAGCCGCGCGCCGCGCAGGCCGAGCGGGGCCAGGGCGGGGCGCTGGGTGATGGGGGCGCAGGCGGCGGCGAGGCCGGCGGCCCCGACGGTCAGCAGGAGGCTCCGGCGGTTCATCTCGCCAGAATGCCCGCGACACGGCGGCGAAGATAGGGCGTGACCTCGTCCTCGAACCATGGATTGCGCTTGAGCCAGGCGGTGTTGCGCCACGAGGGATGCGGCAGGGGCAGAACGCCGTAGGCCGCGTACTCGCTCCAGGCGGCGACGGTCTGCGTCATCGAGGGCTTCATCGCCTCGCCCAGCGCCCAGGCCTGGGCGTACCCCCCGACCAGCAGGGTCAGTTCGACATTGGGCAGAAGATCCAGCAGATCCTTGCGCCAAAGGGCCGCGCAGCGCGACGGCGGCGGATAGTCGCCGCCCTTGGGGTTCGTCCCGGGAAAGCAGAAGGCCATGGCCGCCACGCCGATCTCGGGCCGGTCGTAGAAGGTGTCGCGATCGACGCCCATCCACTGGCGCAGGCGATTGCCGGACGGGTCGTTGAACGGCAGGCCGGTCTCGTGCACCAGCCGTCCCGGGGCCTGGCCGCAGATCAGCAGGCGCGTCCCCTCGCCCACCCGCACGACCGGACGCGGCTCGGGCAGTTCCCCGGCGCAGGCCCGGCAGGCGCGGATTTCGGACAGCAGGGCGTCGAGCGACATGGCCGGCAGTTAGGACGCCGCACGCCCCGCGCCAAGGGGCGGCGTCACTGCGTCGCGACCGGGACCTGAAGGCTCAGGACGATGAACTCCGCCGGCGCGGTCACGGCCAGCTTCAGGTCGATCCGCAGCAAGCCCTCGGCCACGGTCATCGGCGGATTGTTGGAGCCGTCGCAGATCACGGCGAAGGCGTCGGCGGCCTGTGCGCCCATCAGTCCCCCGGCCTGCCAGATCCCGGTCAGGAACATCGCGACCTCGTGGGACACCTGGGCGAACAGCGACGGGCTGGCGCTTTCGACCGCGGTCCAGGCCAGGCCGTTCAGCACGCTGACCTCAATGTGGTCCAGCAGGCGCTGTACGTTGAGGTGGCTCTGCGCCGAACGCGGCGCCAGGGTCACCGCGCCCCAGAGGCATAGGCCAGTTCCGAAGAGCAGCCGCACCCCGTTGATGCTGTGCGGGAACAGCAGGTTCAGGTCGTCATCCGTCAGATTGAGCAGCGCCCCCGCATAGGGCAAGACCGCATCCAACCCCGCAGGCGCGATCCAGACGCCCTTCTGGCGATCGGTCTTGGCCCACAGCCCGGCCGCGGCGCCGCTGACCGGGCGCGGAATCACCTGGCGATCAATCTGCACGGTCGCGCGCGGGAAATAGCAGGCGATCCGCCCAGCGGCCTCGATCAAGAAGTTTCCGAGATCGCCGACGTTCTGGGCCGCGTCCTGCGCGGTCGCCCAGACGGCCAGCGGGTCGAGGATCAGCACGGCCGTGCGCTGCACGACGTAGTTCGCCGCCGCCTCGCGGGCGAACAGCGGCGCGTCGCCCTCGATCTGGTCGGGCGATAGAACCAGGATGTTGAAATGCACCTCGTCGAGGGCGGTCAGGGCGGCGGCGAAGCCGGCCGGCGTGGTCGCCGCGCCGTCGAGCCGCACGATCACCGCCGTCTCTCCGCCGACGGCGAAGAAGTCGGAGACCGCCTGGGTCAGGGGATAGGCAGGATCGGTCGCGCCATAGGCGGCCTGGAACGCCTCTAGACCAGATATCTCTACGGCGACGCCCGCCTGCCCCTGGGCGGCGAGCCCGATGAAGGCCGTCACCGACGTGGCCACGCCGACGATGGGCGGCGCGTTCGCCGCCTCCTGGATCAGGACGCCTGGCGACGACAAGGTCTTGGACATGAAAGCTGCTCCCCCGCACTCGCCGCTCAACCTCGAATGGCGAGCGCGGGTTGGCAACCCATTTGGCAAGCGATCAGGCGGCTTCCGGCGGCGCGAACCTGGCCAGCAGAGCCTCTTCCTTGGCGATCAACTGGGCAAAGGCCGGGCGGGCCAGGACGGCGTCGACATAGGCCTTGGTGCGCGGCCAGCGCGACAGGTCGAGGGCGAGATGGCGCAGGTTGGCGAAGGGACTGGAGACGGCGATATCGGCCAGGGTGAGGCGGCCCTCCAGCAGGAAACCGCCGGCGTCCGGCACGATCCCCTCCAGATAGTCGAGCACCGGCGGCAGCTCTTGCGTCTCGGCCTTGGCGGCGACCGCCTCGTCGCCGGGCTTGCGCATGATGCGCGGAGCCACCAGCCGGTTGAAGAATATCTTGCCCGCGGCGGCCACCAGGATGGTGTCGGCGTACTCCTCGAACCAGACGGCCCGGGCGCGGGCGCGCGGCTCGGCCGGGATCAGGTTCGGCTCGGGATGCAGGGCTTCCAGATAGGTGATGATCGCCGTGGAGTCCGAGATGCGGAAGTCGCCGTCCTGGAAGCCCGGGATCTTCCGGAACGGGCTGCACTCGGCGAATTCCGGATCCAGGCTCCCGGGCGGCGACACCCGGTTTTCGAGAACGAGGCCCTTCTCGGCCCCGAAGGCCAGGGTCTTGCGCACATAAGGCGACAACGACGAGCCGAACACGATCATGAGAGCCTCCCGATGTATTTGGGAGGCTCATAGTTCATCGATTCAGTTTCTTTTCAAGACCCACCAGAAGGCGGGTCCTGAAGTCTCAATCCTCGGCGTTGTCGGCCGCGTCGTCCGCCACGTCTTCGACGTCGTCCGGGAAGCTGGTCGGGTCGCCTTCCATCGGCAGTCGCAGGCGGTAGACGCCCCGGAACTTCTCGGGATTGGCCGGCTTGTTGTGGCGCAGGATGACGATCTTGCCTTCCTTGGCCAATTCGACGGCGTCGGTGCGGATGTGGCCCAGCAGGCGCTGCCAGCGCTCGGGCTGCAGGGCCTTGGCCACCGACATCGGGTCGATGGACTTGCCGGCCGGCAGTCCGGCCAGTTGCGAGAGGATGGTGTCTTGGATCGGGGTGGTCATGGGAAAGCCATGCCACGGTTCGGCCTTCGACGTAAGCGGGCGGCTTGCCTCGACGCGCGCCGGGGTCTTAGCTGAACCGCAATAACAACGAGAAAGTACGGGAGCGCAGGGTATGGACGGCGGCAACGAGATCGTCAGCGGACCAAGACTGATCGAGGACGGCGAGTGGGCCGGCTGGCGCACCTGGGCGGGGCTGGATCCGTTCGAGGATCAGACCGGGCCGTTCTATTTCCGCGAGGACGACGGCAAGGTGCGCTGCGCCTTCCGGGCCGAGCCGCGCCACATGAACGGCGGCGGCTTCATGCACGGCGGCTGCATGCTGACCTTCGCCGACTTCTCGCTGTTCGCCATCGCCTGGCGCGAACTCGACAACGCCAAGGCCGTCACCGTTTCGCTGAACGGCGACTTCGTCGGCCCGGCCAAGGCCGGCGACCTCGTGGAGGCGACCGGCGAAGTGGTCCGCGCCGGCGGCTCGATGATCTTCGTGCGCGGCCTGCTCGCCACCGGCGGCCAGCCGATGCTGACCTTCTCCGGCGTGATCAAGAAGATCTGGACGATGGGCGGACCCGCCTGAGGCGGGCGGGGCCTTAAGCCCCTTCCGCCAGCCGCTTAGCCTGAGCGATCCAGGCGTCGCGCTCGGCGCGCCCCTTCAGGCTGAGCAGCTTGTCGAAGCTGTCGAGCTCGTCGGCGCTCCAGGCGGCGATCTGGCTGAAGCGGGTGACGCCCAGGTCGGCCAGCGAGGCCGCGAGCTTGGGACCGATGCCTACCAGTTGGGTCAGGTCGTCGGCCGCGCTCTTGGCGGCCTCGACCACCGGGGCGGCGACCTTCTCCACCGTTTCGACCGGCTTGGTCACGGCTTCGACCACAGGCTCGGGGGCGGCTTCGACGACGGCTTCCACCACCTCGACCGAGGCTTCGGCCACGGCGACGGGAACCTCGGCGGCGGCTTCGACCACTTCGACGGTCGCGGCGGTCAGGGGTTCGTCGACCGGCTCGGCCCCGGCCACGGCGGCCTCGACCAGCTTGGCCGGGGTCTCGGCCAGGGCCGGGGCGGGCTCGTCGATCACCCCGCGCGACACCGGCTCGGGCGCGATGGCGATCAGGGCTTCGAGATTGATCGCCTCGCGCCAGCGGTTGGACCACCACCACCAGGCCGCGCCCGCGGCGGCCGCGCCGCCGAACACCGCCCACAGGGGCGAGGCCGCGCCGAGCAGCACGTTGGACGAAGGCGTCTGGGGACTTTCGGAAGACGAGGGCGGGAAGGACGAGGAAACCATGGCCGTTCACTCCGTCGATCGAGATTGTGCGGCGCAGCATAGCATGGAACGCCGTTTCGCAAGCGCAAAAATGCTGCCCCTGCGTCAGCCTCCCAACAGCATCGTGCAGGCCACGCCCGCCACGGCCATCACCCCCACCAGGGCCAGGATCGGCAGCCGCAGGGCGAAGGTCAGGCCGCAGGCGAGCGCCACCAGGCCGAGCGCTGCCGGATCAAGGCTCGCGAGGTCGGGCAGCGTCGCCCTGAACGGCCCCCAGGTCGCCTCGTTCCCGGTCCGAAACAGCAAGTGAACGGCGAACCAGAGGGCTAGGCTGGCGATCACGCCGACGACCGCCGCCCCCACCCAAGACAACGCCGCCGCCGCCCGCGCGTGACCGCGCAGGCGCTCGACGAACGGCCCGCCGGCGAAGATCCAGAGGAAGGACGGCGCGAAGGTCGCCCAGGCGGCCATCAGCCCGCCCAGCACCGCCATGGGCCAGGCCATGGCCGGGTCGGCGTCGCGCCAGGCGGCGACGAAGCCGACGAAGACGAACACCAGCACCAGCGGCCCCGGCGTGGTCTCGGCCAGGCCCAGGCCGTCCAGCATCTGGGCGGGGGCCAGCCAGCCCAGCTCGCCGGAGACCTGACCCACATAGGCAAGAGCCGCATAGGCGCCGCCGAAGCTGACCACCGCCAGGCCGCTGAACACCGCGCCGATCTGGGCCAGGGCCGAGCGCGGCGCGAGCAGGAACGCCAGGGCGACCGGCGCCAGCCAGGCGGCCAGGCAGACCAGGGCCGCCCTCCCCGCCCCCTTCAGCGGCGGCGTCCCGGCATGATCGACGACCGCCTCGCCCCGCGCGCCGAAAAGCCAGCCGGCGAGCCCCGCGACGAGGATCACCAGCGGGAACGGCGCGACGGTGAAGGTCAGCGCCAGGAAGGCCAGGATCGCCGCGACCGCGCCGGCGCGGCCTCGCGCCGCCCGCCCCGCCATCCGCAGCAAGGCCTGCAGCACCAGGGCCACGACAGCCGCCTTCAGCCCCAGCAGCACCGGCGCGGCCCAGCGCGCCTGGCCGTGAACGACATAGAGCGCCGACAGGCCGATCATCGCCGCAAGGCCCGGCAGCACGAACAGCAGCCCCGCGGCCAGGCCGCCGCGCACGCCGTGCAGCCGCCAGCCCAGCCAGGTGGCCAGCTGCTGGGCCTCGGGCCCGGGCAGCAGCATGCAGAAGCTCAGGGCGTGGGCGAAGCGGTCCTCATCGACCCAGCCGCGCTTCTCGACCACTTCCCGGTGCAGAAGGGCGATCTGCCCAGCCGGCCCGCCGAAGCCCAGGCAGCCGACCTTCAGCCAGACGGCGCAGGCCTGCCGAAGGCTGGGCGCCGCGCTCACGCGGTCAGGCGCGCCAGACGCGACCGGCCGCGCCGGGCTCGCCCAGACGCTCGGCCAGGAAGGTGGTGATCTGCGCGACCTTCGGCTCAATCGCCGCCGGAGCGCCGACCAGCACCATCGCACTGCCGTTCATCTTCATCGGATCTCGCAAGGGCCGCAGGCGAAGCTCGGCGATTAGCGCGTCGTCGGTGACGTTTTCTAGCGCGCGGATGAAGGCGTCGAAGGTTTCCAGGTCCTTCAGCGGCGTCCAGATCGCCAGCACGGCGTCCGGGTCGACCTTGCGCACTGCCCGCACCGTGGCCACGCACTGGGCGTAGTCGTCGGGACGCTCGAACGGCGGGTCGATCAGCACGAAGGTGCGCCCGCCACGCCCAGCGCGAGCCTCGGCCGTGGCGTAGCCGTCGGCCTTGAGCCCCTGGGCGAAGGCGTAGGGACCCAGCACCTTGCGCAGTTGGTCGAAGTCGTCATCGCGCAGCTCGCAGGCGGTGTAGCGGTCGCTGCGCCGCAGGGCGCGGGCGATCAGCAGCGGCGAGCCCGGATAGAGCGGCGCGTCGGCCGCGCCGACGTTCAGTTCCTCCACCGCCTTCAGCAGCGGCGCGAACGGCGCGGGCGCGTCGCCCTCGGCCAGCAGGCGGCCGATGCCGGCGGCGGCTTCCTTCGACTTCAGAGCCATGTCGCCGCGCAGGTCGTAGGCCCCGGCCCCCGCGTGGGTGTCGATCACCGCCAGCGGCGACTCGTCGGCGGTCAGGGCTTCCAGCAGGGCCAGCAGGATCGCGTGCTTCTGCAGGTCGGCGAAGTTGCCGGCGTGAAAGGCGTGGCGGTAGTTCATCGAAGCTCCCCGGAACGGACGAACCCTCTACCACGTTGGCCGGAATTGGGTTGGGAGCGAACGCATGACCCGGCATTTTTCCGTCCTCGGCGCAGGGTGAGCGCCGTGGCCCGCGACACCAACGAGGCCCCGGCCGCCGAAAAGACCCTGCTGGCCTATGTCAACGACCAGGAGCAGGGCCTCGCCCGCCTCGGCAAGCCCGGCGCCTTCTCCTACGCAGACGCCGACGGCCGCACGGTGAAGGACGCGGCGACGCTGGAGCGCATCCGCCTGCTGGCCATTCCCCCGGCCTGGACCGGCGTGTGGATCTGCCCTGATCCCAACGGCCACATCCAGGCGGTCGGCCGCGACCAGAAGGGCCGCAAGCAGTATCGCTATCACCCCGACTGGCGGGCCGACCGCGACGCCCGCAAGTACGAGCGGATGGCCGCCTTCGGTCGCGCCCTGCCGCGCCTGCGCAAGCGGGTCGAGGCCGATCTCTCGCGCCGGGGCCTGCCGCGCGAGAAGGTGCTGGCCGCCGTCGTGCGCCTACTGGAGCTGACCCTGATCCGGGTCGGCAACGACGAATACGCCAGGGCCAACAAGAGCTTCGGCCTGACGACCATGCAGAAGCGCCACCTGAAGCTGGCCGGCGGCGGGGCGGTGTTCGAGTTCAAGGGCAAGAGCGGCAAGGTCCACCGCACGGGCTTTCGCGACCAGCGCCTGGCGCGGATCGTACGCGCCTGCCAGGAACTGCGCGGCCAGCGCCTGTTCCAGTACCTCGACGAGGACGGCCAGCGTCGCTCGATCGAAAGCCACGACGTCAACGACTACATCCGCGCCGTCGCCGGCGAGGACTTCTCGGCCAAGGACTTCCGCACCTGGTACGGCTCGCTGGCCGCGCTCGAGGCGCTGAGCCTGCAACCGTCTCCGGTGACGAAAACCGAGGCGAAGAAGGCCCTGAACCTCTGCATCAAGGCGGTGGCCGGCCTGCTGGGCAACACCCCCGCCGTCTGCCGCGCCGCCTACATCCACCCCCGGGTGCTGGAGGCCTTCGAGACCAGCGCGCTGCCGAAGAGGCGGGCATCGTCCGAGAGGGCCCGGGAGCTGGCGCTGCTGCGGCTGGTCGGCGGCTAGAGGCGCTTCTTCCCTGGAGGGAGAAGGGTCGGATCAGCGATGAGCCGCCAGCGCCTTCTCGAGTTCCTCGACCATGATCCGCTTGAGGCTCGGCGGCGAGACGATCTCGATCGCATTGCCCCAGGTGAACAGGTGCCAGGCCAGCTCCAGCATGCCGCTGGCCCGGAAGGCCACGGTGACCACGCCGCCCGGCCCTTGCGTCACCACCTGGTTGGAGTGGAAGCGCCAGCGCAGCGCGTCCTCGGCGCGTTCGGGCCGGATGCGCAGGACCACGTCCTCGATATCGCCGTGATAGATGCCGAAGCTCTCGTCGGCGAACGCCTGCAGCGAGAAGTCGGACGGCGGCGAGGCAGGCCTTCCCAACGCCTCGACATCGCTCATCCGATCCAGGCGGAAGGTGCGCGGGCGCGGACTCTGCCCCTCCAGCGACACCAGGTAATTGCTGCGGCCGAACAGGATGCCCAGCGGCGTCACCGTACGCGTGCGCCCCGGCTGGCTGCCGCCCTCGTAGCGGAACGACAGGGCCGTCAGCCCCTTCACCGCCGACCGGATCTCGGCCAGCACGGCCTGGTCCTCGTACGGGCGCGGACCGGCGTGGACGGCGATGGTCTCGGCCTGGACCAGGGCCTCGACGTCGGGGGCCACGCGCCTGCGGGCCGAGCCCTTCAGCGCCGACAGCAGCTTGCCTTCCAGGGCGTAGAGCGCCGCGGCCCGTGCCTCGGCGCCCGCCGCGGCGTTGGAGTCGGCCGCCGTGCGCAGCGCCGCCAACTCCTCGGCGGTCGGGGTCTGGAACAGGCTGTCCAGGCCCGAGGGGATGCGAAAGCGCCGGGTCGGCGGATCCTCGATCGCCTCCATCTGCGGAAAGGCCGTCCACAGGGCGTCGCGCATGCGCTCGGCGGTACGCCGCCCCACCTCCATCGCCTGGGCCATCTCGTCCAGGGTCAGTCCCTCGGAGGAACTGGCCAGACGCCTGGCCAGATCGAGCAGTTTCGTCGCCTTCTCATGTCTCATTCCGGATCATTACGACCGTTTTTGACGCAACGCACGTGGAAAAGAGAACATCGCAATCGCTCGGAGAAACCGACATGAGCCGCCTCGCCTGCCAGTCCTGGCACGTCCGCCCGGTCAGCGCCGCGATGATCTCGGCCGTGCTGGCCTTCGCCGACATCCACCGCGACATGGGCGCCGGCCGCACGCTGATGCGCCTGAGCCCCGAGCGCGCGGCCAAGGCCGACGTGATCCTGCTGCTGGGTGCCGACGCCGAGCGGGCGACGGACGTCGGACTGGTCTGGAACGATCGGGAGGACCAGCTGGTGCGGGTGATCGACGACGCCGCCCTGCGCGAAACCCGGCTGGCGGCCTGGGAAGAGGCCTTCGACCTTTTCGACGCCGACGAGCAAGAGGCCGAGCCTGCCCGTCTCTGCGCCTGAGCGCGCGGTGAGGACAGTTTGAATCTTCGCCCGCGAAATCCGCTCTTGCCCCGGGACTTCCCAGGTCGAGACCGCAATTTCCGAGTCTAATTATCGCTTCGAAGTCATCATGACTTGCACCGCGAAAACCCTCGCTTCAGCCGTCGCGGCTGCATCCATCGAGGTTAACAAAGCAATTAAGTAAACACTGCGGTAACCGCGACATTTTCACTCAATGTCAAGAACATTACGAAACATTGCAGGAGGGCAAAAAGCCCTCCGGCATCAAAATGACGCCGGACACCTCAAGAAGGAGTCTTCGTAATGGCGCTGAACAGCATCAACACGAACTCGGGGGCGATGATCGCCCTGCAGAACCTGAACTCGACCAACAGCGAACTGCAAGTCACCCAACAGCGCATCAACACCGGCAAGAAGATCGGTAGCGCCAAGGACAACGGCGCCATCTGGGCGACCGCCAAGAACCAATCGGCCACCTCTTCCTCGATCAACGCCGTGAAGGACTCGCTGCAACGCGGTCAGTCCACCATCGACGTCGCGCTGGCGGCCGGCGACACCGTCACCGACCTGCTCGGCAAGATGAAGGAAAAGGCCCTGGCCGCTTCCGACACCTCGCTGAACACGGCTTCGTTCAACGCGCTGAAGGCCGACTTCAACTCGCTGCGCGACCAGATCACCAAGGCCGTCAGCAACGCCAAGTTCAACGGCGCCAGCATCATCGACGGCAAGACCACCAAGCTGTCCTACCTGGCCAACTCGGACGGCTCGGGCATCACGGTGAACTCCAAGACCCTGTCGCTGGCCGGCATCGGTCTGTCGACCACCACCACCTTCACGACCGCCGCCGCGGCCAAGACGATGATCACCACCATCGACACGGCCCTGCAAACGGCGACCAACAAGCTGGCCTCGCTGGGCACCAGCTCGACCGGCCTGGACACCCACCTGACCTTCGTCGGCAAGCTGCAAGACAGCCTCGACGCCGGCGTGGGCAACCTCATCGACGCCGACCTGGCCAAGGAAAGCGCCAAGCTCCAAGCCCTGCAAACCAAGCAGCAGCTGGGCATCCAGGCGCTCTCGATCGCCAACCAGTCGTCGAGCTCGATCCTGAGCCTGTTCCGCTAAGCGGACCAGCGACCAAGACTACCGGGGCGGGCCTCACGGCCCGCCCCACTCTTCGCGTCGAGGCGCGATGGGGCTGGAGCAACGCTCGCCCGGATTTTTTCTCATAAATTGTATTTCGTGACGCTTCTTGCATAGCGAGCGGCCGCGCCGATGCCCGAAAACCGACGGCGGATCTACGCCTCTGGCCACGCCCCTGTGGTCGCCGGCATCATGGAGCTGCCTATGAGCATCGACTGCACCCTGCAGATCATCAACATGACCGGTCACCCGGTCAGCATCACGACCACGCTCGTCAACGCCAAGGACTGGGCCCAGCCCGGTAAACAGAACCCCCTGGTGTTCAGCGGCGGCCAGATCCCCGCATACGGAAAGACCGTCGCCAGCCCGCAGGTGCTCGCCCAAGGCCACAACTCCGCGGAATTCCGCCTGAGCTTCACCACGCCGCTGGGCGAAGTCGGCACGCTGGCTGACGCGCGGCCCGTCACCGCGCCCGACCTGGCCAAGAACATGGGCTGCCGAAAAGGCTATCTGCCCACGTTCGGCGACGCCGCGACCCATTTCCAGGTACTGGAAGCCCAGCACCCCGCCTCCTCTAACGGGAACGACGGCGCCCTGACCATTGTCCTGATACCGAAGATCGATCCCAAGACCTGGATGTCGAAACTTCCCGACGACCTCTATCTGCGCGACCTCACCCTCCCTGGATCCCACGACGCCGGCACCGCCGCCTACATCATCGGCCTAAGCCGCTGTCAGGACCTGTCGATCGGCGAACAGCTCGACAAGGGCGCCCGCTATTTCGACATCCGCCTGGATTCCACCTACCCGCTCGAGATCGTCCACGGCGCATCGAACACCGGGAAGTACTTCGAAAAGGACTGCCTCGCGCCGATGGCCGAGTTCCTCAAGCACCGGGGAACCGAGGAAACGATCGTGATGTGCATAAACTCCGGCGCCGAGGACCACTTCCACGACAGCGTCATCGGCCTGGTGCGCCGCGCGCTGAACAACACCTTCGGCGGCGACAGCTGGCTGGAACACTTCGAGATCGACACCCACCAGAAACCCCTGAAGGATCTGCGGCAGAAGATCGTCTTCATGCGGCGCTATCCGTTCGACAAGGCCAGCAGCAAGTATCTCCATTGCCGCGGCATCGAAATGATCGACTTCAAGAACCTGACCGGCTCGGGTTCCTTCAAATGGCCGGATGACAGCGACAGCTTCACCGAAGCCGGAGGATACCTGCTCAACACGGCGGGCGAATCCTATGCGATCCAGGATCGATACGGCCTCAACTCATTCCCGATCCCCAGCAAGGTCGCCCTTATCGAGAATTACCTGGCCCGCTGGCAAAAGGGCGCGTGGTTCCTGAACTTCCTCAGCGGCTCGGAAGCCTACCTGCTTCCGCGCGGCGTCGCCGAGGGCTTCTACATGATCAATGCCCACATCTTCGACTACATCATCAAGAATGGGGTCAAATCCTACGGCACCCTGCCCATGGACTTCATGACCCAGCCGGAAGGCCTGCTCGACCTGATGATCGCCAGCAACCAGAAGCTCTTCGTGAAATAACCGGCGGCCGGCTCCGGCGCCTAGCGCGCCGGGGCCGGTCCCAGGGCCTTGCCCATCCGCGCCAGCGGCACGTCATAGCCCTTGGAAGTCGGCGCGGTAAACGGCTCGATCAGCGTGTAGCCGCAGGCCTCGTACAGCGGCACGCCGCCCATGGTCGCGGCCATCTCGACGCGGGTGAATCCCTCGCCCGAGGCCGCCTGCTCGCAGGCCGCCAGGATCATCCGGCCGACGCCTTTCCGCACGTGGTCGGGGTGGGTGTACATCGCCCGCACCCGCGCGGCGTCGCGCGACGGGTCCAGCAAGGCCGCGTCGCGCCCGGCCGAGTGGTCGCCGCCGAACAAGGTCGCCCGCCGGCTCCATCCGCCGCAGCCGGCGATCTCGCCCCCATCCTCGACCACGAAATAGGCGCCGTCGGCGATCAGCTGGCTGTCCAGGCCCATCACCTCGAACGAGGCCTTCACGCCCTCCGGCGGCAGGAACGGCGTCAGCAGTTCGGCGATCGCCGCGTTCATCAGGACGGTCAGGGCCGGAATGTCTTCCGGCCGAGCCAGGCGCAGGGTCAGATCGGTCATGCCACCGACATACGCCCGCCCGGTCCAGGCGCAAGACCTCGCGCCCTATCTCATCGGCGCCCGCCTCGGCTAACCTGCGCGCGACGGAGCCGACGCCGTCGAATCGAAGACACCCTCCCCGGGGAGACCCTATGCACCGCAACGCCACCTTCGCCGCCCTGGTCCTGACCGGGGCCGCCCTGCCGGCCGCCTCGGCCCTCGCCGCCCCGCCGCCGGGCAAGACGCTCTACGACGACAACTGCGCGGCCTGTCACCAGGCGAGCGGCAAGGGCGTAAAGGGCGCCTACCCCGCCCTGGCCGGCACGCCGCTGATCCAGGGCGACGCCAAGCCGCTGCTCTCCATCGTCCTGAACGGCAAGAACGAGATGCCGGGCTTCAAGGACGACATGACCGACGCCGACCTCGCCGGCCTGCTGACCTATGTCCGCGCCGCGTGGGGCAACAAGGGCAAGGCCGTCACCCCCGCCGAGGTCGCCGCGGCGCGTCGGCGGAAATAGGCCCGAAAACACGCCGAGGCGCCCTGGCGAACTTTTTTCGCCCAAAGCTTCATGACAACGTTGTCACGCGCGACGGAAGCGGCTATACAGGTTCTGCCCTTCCTGGGCGTTTCCTCCCAATTCACTCGGCCGCCTTCTTCTCCTGGAGGGCGGCTTTTCTTTTGGGCGCTTTCAGGTCTTTTGAGCGCTTCAGGCGGTCCTGATCCGGCCGTCCTTCACCCGCACCGGCCAGGGCGTCAGTCGCCCGCCGGCGCAGGGCCCGCTCAGGCAGGCGCCGTCCTCGATGGAAAACACCGCCCCGTGCCAGGAGCAGGCGATCATGCCGCCGTCCGGCGTCAGGTACTGGTCGAGCTGCTGGGCCAAAGGCAGGCCGGCGTGCGGGCAGCGGTCGACATAGCCGAACACCGCCTCGCCCCGCCGCACCACGAAGCCGTGGAAGCGGTTCTCGCCGATCTGCAGCACGTAGTTGCGCGCCGCCCCGTCGGCGATCAGGTCGAGCGGGCCGAGATTGACCCCGGCCGGCGTCGACCAGACCCTTCCGACAGCAGCGGCCTCTTCCGTCAAACCCGCTCGACCTGCTGCTCGATGGCGCCGAAGATGGTGTGGCCCTTGGCGTCCTTCATCTCGATGCGGACGGTGTCGTCGCCCAGCAGGAACGGCGTCCTGGGCGCGCCGTGCACGATGGTCTCGACGGTGCGCAGCTCGGCCAGGCACGAATAGCCAAGGCCGCCCTCGGCGATGGACTTGCCCGGGCCGCCGTCTTCGCCGCGGTTGGACACCGTGCCCGAGCCGACGATGGTGCCGGCCGCCAGCGCGCGGGTCTTGGCCGCGTGGGCCACCAGGGTCCCGAAGTCGAAGGTCATGTCGACGCCGGCGTCGGCCTTGCCGAAGTCCTTGCCGTTCAGCTCGACCAGCAACGCGCCCGAGAGCTTGCCGTCGCTCCACCCCGGCAGGGCGTCGGGGCTGACCGCCACCGGCGAGAAGGCGCTGGCCGGCTTGGACTGCACGAAGCCGAAGCCCTTGCCGAGCTCGGCCGGGATCAGGTTGCGCAGGGAGACGTCGTTGCACAGCATGACCAGGCGAATGGCCGCCAGGGCCTCTTCGCGGCTGGCGCCTAGCGGCACGTCGCCGACGATGACGGCGACCTCGCCCTCCAGGTCGCAGCCCCAGGCCGCATCGGCCAGCGGGATCGTGTCGCGGGGCGCCAGGAAGCCGTCCGAGGCGCCCTGGTACATCAGCGGATCGGTCCAGAAGCTGTCGGGCATCTCGGCCCCGCGCGCCTTGCGCACCAGCTGCACGTGATTGACGTAGGCGCTGCCGTCCACCCACTGGTAGGCGCGCGGCAGCGGACTGGCCGCATCGTGCTCGTGGAAGCGGTCCTTGGGCACGCCGCCGTGCTCGAGGCTTTCGGCAAGGCCTCGCAGCAGCGGCTCACAGCGCTCCCAGTCGTCGAGCGCGGCCTGCAGCGTCGGCGCGATCGTCCCAGCGTCGGTGCACCAGGCCAAGTCGTTCGACACCACGACCAGCCGGCCGTCGCGGCCGCCCTTCAGAGACGCGAGCTTCATTCGGCGCTTCCTCTTTCTGTTCTGGTTACGGCAGGCGGGCCTTGGGGAACCCGCTCCAGCACGCGTCATAGTCGGCCTGAAGCGCGCGATGCTCCAGCGCGAACTTCGTCGGCGCGATCACCCAGCGGCTCTCGAACATGAAGGCCAGGGTGTTGTCGATCTTGTGCGGGCCAAGCTCGGCGTCCGTCGCCTTGCGATGGCTGGCCACATCCGGCCCGTGATCGCTCATGCAGTTGTGCAGGCTGGCGCCGCCCGGGGCGAAACCGCCTTCCTTGGCGTCGTAGGCGCCGTGCACCAGCCCCATGAACTCGCTCATCACGTTGCGGTGGAACCAGGGCGGCCGGAAGGTGTGCTCGGCCACCATCCAGCGCGGCGGGAAGATCACGAAGTCGACGTTGGCCGTCCCCGGCGTGTCGCTGGGCGAGGTCAGCACCGTGAAGATCGACGGGTCGGGATGGTCGTAGCTGACCGTGTTGATGGTGTTGAAGCGCGCCAGGTCGTAGCGGTAGGGCGCGAGGTTGCCGTGCCAGGCCACCACGTCGAGCGGGCTGTGGTCCCACTCGGCGGCCCACAGCCCGCCCTGGAACTTCTGGATGACCAGGGTCGGCGTATCGACGTCCTCGAAGGCCGCCACCGGCGTCTCGAAGTCGCGCGGATTGGCCAGGCCGTTGGAGCCGATCGGCCCCAGTTCGGGCAGGCGCAGGGCCGCGCCGAAATTCTCGCAGACATAGCCGCGCGAGGGACCATCGACCTCGACCCGGAAGCGCACGCCGCGCGGGATCACCGCGATGTGGCCGGGCCCGGCCTTCAGGCGGCCCATCTCGGTCACCAGGGTCAGCACGCCCTGCTGCGGCACGATCAGCAATTCGCCGTCGGCGTCGTAGAACACCCGGTCCTTCATCGAGGCGTTGGCGAGATACAGGTGCACGCCCATGCCGGCCTGCGCCGCCACGTCGCCGTTGCCGGCCAGGGTGAGCAGGCCGTCGACGAAGTCGGTCGGCTCGGCGGGGATCTCGATCGGGCTCCAGCGCAGGCGGTTTGGCGTCGCCGGGCCGTCGAAGGCGCTGGTCAGGCGCGGCTGGTCGTAGGGCTTGTAGGCGCCGTGCCCGGCGCTGGGCCGCAGGCGGTAGAGCCAGCTTCTGCGGTTCTCGTGCCGGGGCGCGGTGAAGGCCGTGCCCGACAGCTGCTCGGCATAAAGACCGAACGGCACGTGCTGCGGCGAGTTCTGCCCCACGGGCAGAGCGCCGGCCACGGCCTCGGTCGCGAAGTGGGCGCCGAAGCCGGTCTGGTAGCGGAGGTCCATGTGCGTTTCCGTGCCTTTTCCCAGCACTTTTCTCTCGTCATCCCGGACGGCCTGAAAGGCCGATCCGGGACCCAGCGGCCGTACGCACCGCCTCTGGGTCCCGGCTCTACGCTACGCTTCGGCCGGGATGACGACGAAGGGTATTTTTTTGAGGTCAGCTTACGCGTCGACCGTGATCACGCCGCGGCGGATCTGGTCCAGCTCGATGCTCTCGAACAGGGCCTGGAAGTTGCCGTTGCCGAAGCCCTCGTTGCCCTTGCGCTGGATGATCTCGAAGAAGATCGGTCCGAACAGGTTCTCGGTGAATATCTGCAGCAGCAGGCCCTCGTCGCCGACATTGCCGTCGATCAGAATGCGGTTCTTGCGCAGCCGCTCAAGGTCTTCACCATGACCGGGCACGCGCTTGTCGACCAGCTCGTAATAGGTCTCGATGGTGTCCTGCAGCTTCACGCCGCGGGCGCGCAGCCTCTCGACCGTGCCGTAGATGTCGTCCGTCGTCAGGGCCAGGTGCTGGATGCCTTCGCCGTTGTACTGGCGGATGAATTCCTCGATCTGGCTCTTGTCGTCCTGGCTTTCGTTCAGCGGGATGCGGATAGCCTTGTCGGGCGCGATCATCGCCTGGCTGAACAGGCCCGTGGCCTGGCCCTTGATGTCGAAGTACTTCTGCTCCTCGAAGCCGAAGACCTGGTTGTAGAAGGTCGACCACGTGCGCATCTGGCCGCGCTTGACGTTGTGGGTCAGGTGATCGAGCAAATCCAGGCCCACCGAGTTGGCGGCTTCGGCCTCGGCCGCGCCGGCGACCGGCGTCCAGGCCTCATAGATGCCGCCCTCGCCTTCGACGAGATAGAGCAAGGACCCGCCGATGCCTTCCAGCACCTTGGCGCCCTCGCCCAGCACCGAGCGTGAGGCGTCGGCGGCCTTGGCGCCGCGCTTCAAGGCGTCTTCGAAGGCCTGCTCGGCGTTGTCGACGCGGAACGCCATGCCGTTGGCCGACGGGCCGTGGTCGGCGCGGAAGTCGGCGACCTGGCCGGCGGCCTCCTCGTTGACCAGCAGGTTGATGCGGCCCTGCTTGTAGCGGGTCACGGCCTTGGTCGGATGGGTGCTGGCGGGCACGAAGCCCAGTTGCTCGATGATCGCCTTCATCGCCGCCGGATCGGGGCTGGTGAATTCGACGAACTCGAAGCCGTTCAGGCCGAGGGGGTTTTCGGGCGTGACGGGCATGCGGGCCTCCCTAAGGCTCGTTGTATGTCGTTACGGGACCAGCGCGGCCGGCAGGCCGGCGATCAGGCGGTCGTTGTCGGCCGGTCGGCCGATGGTGATGCGCACCCAGCCGCCCTTGACGGGCGTCGGGCGTACGATCAGCCCTTCGTGCAACAAACGCATGGCGGTGGCTTCGGGGCCGGCCGGCGTGCGCAGGAAGACGAAATTGGCTTCCGAGCGGGTGTGTTCGACGCCCATCTCGTCCAGCGCCGCCTCGACGCGGGCGCGCTCGGACAGGGTCAGGGCGACGGTCGAGGCCAGGTGCTCGCGGTCGTCCCAGGCGGCCAGGGCGGCGGCTTGGCTGACGGCGGTGACGTTGAACGGCGGACGCAGGCGGTCGAGATAGGCGATCAGCTCTTCGCTGGAGGCGACGCCGTAGCCCACCCGCATGCCGGCCAGGCCATAGGCCTTGGAGAAGGTGCGTGCGGCGATCCAGGGGCCGCCCCAGGCCTCCAGCACGGCCAGCATGTCGTAGGCCTCGAAATACTCGCGATAGGCCTCGTCGACGAACACCAGGGTGGTCTTCGGCGTGGCGGCCAGCACGGCCTCGACGGCGTCCTTGGACAGCGCGTTGCCTGTCGGGTTGTTGGGCGTGCAGAGGATCAGCAGCTTGGGGCCCTGGGCGGCCGCGGCGGCGACGGCCGGGACGTCGAGGTCGAAATTTGCCAGGCGCGGCACGTCGACGATCCTGGCCTCGGCGCAGCGGGCGAAGATGTCGTAGGCCGGGAAGGTCGGCGAGGAGAGCAGGATCGTATCGCCCGGCGCCAGCACGGCGCGGAACACATAGTCGATCAGGGCTTCCGAACCCGGTGAGACGACGATGCGGTTCGACGAGACGTCCAGACGCGCGCCGATGGCCGCGCGCAGGGTCTCGCAATAGGGGTCGGGATAGATCTGCGGCTCGGCCACGGCGGCCATCACCGCGTCGGCGACCTTGGGGCTGGCGCCCAGCAGGTTCTCGTTGCTGGCCAGCTTGGCGAAGTCCGACAGGCCCGTGCGGCGACCGGCCTCAGCCAGGGTCATGCCGGCCTTGTAGGCGACGACGCCGTCGAGCGCGGCGCGCATCGGGGTCGCGGCGGCCGAAGAGCCGGATTGGGGCTTGCGATCGAGAACCAGCATGACGGCCGCTCCGGGAGTCGGGGATACGGACGTCAGGATAGGTCAGGCGCGGAGACGCGTTGTGGCGATTATGACCGATAAAAAGGTCATATGGGTCACTTTATGACCTCATATGATCGTCATTCAAACTTCCGAGGCCGCCCTTAAAGCCCCTCTCCCGTGGGGAGAGGGAGGGGCTCGCCGCGAAGCGGTGGGAGGGTGAGGGCGTACGCCGTCAGACGCGCTTGCCCCGACCATATCAAGATGAACGGCCAAGGCCCGATCCCCTCACCCTCCCAGGCTTCGCCTGGGCCCCTCCCTCTCCCTCTGGGAGAGGTGTGTCGTTGGGGAGAAGGATTCTTACTCCAGATAATCCAGCGGCAGGGCCGTGGAGTCCTTGATCGTCTCCAGGACAAAGCTCGACTGGATGTCCTTCACGGCCGGCATCTTCAGCAGGCGCTTCATCGTGAACTCGGCATAGGCGTCGAGGTTGGGGGCCACCACCCGCAGCAGGTAGTCGTAGCTGCCGGTCATGGCGTGGCAGCCCACCACCATCGGCTCGCGCAGCACGGCCTCCTTGAAGGCCTCGGCGGCGGCTTCGTTGTGGCGATCGACCGCCACCTCGACATAGGCCAGCAGGTCGAGCCTGGCCTTGCGGCGATCGAGCAGCGCCACATAGCCGCTGATCAGGCCGGCGGCCTCCAGCTGCTTGACCCGGCGCAGGCACGGACTGGCCGACAGCCCCACCCGCTCGGCCAGCTCGACGTTCGTGACCCCGCTGTCGTGCTGCAGGACGTCGAGGATCTTCTTGTCGGTGCGAGTGAGCTTCATCGTGACCGGATCGGATGATTTGCCGGCAGTATATGACGAGTTCGCGCTGTGATCCTCCCCCAGAAGGGGGAGGTGGCCCGACTTCGCTCCTCCCTCGCTTTGGCGGGGGAGGTGGCGCGCTGCGGATGCGCAGCGTGACGGAGGGGGCGAGTGACAGGGCGCCGAGCCCAGCCTCGCCCTCCCCCACTTCGTGGTCCCCCTCCCCTGTTTCATGGGGGAGGATAAAAAGCAAAACGCCCGGGGCAGAGACCCCGGGCGCTTCGACTTACGCTTTACGCTTACTGTTACGCTTACTGGTTACTAACTCGGTGTTCAGTTGGCCAGGCGACGCAGGAACGACGGGATCTCGAGATCCTCGCCGTCGTCGGCCTGGGGCGGATCGATCGGTTGAAGCTGCGGACGGGCCGAGCCGGTCTGGCGGGCCTGGGGCTGCGGGGCCGGCTCGTAGCGTTGCTGGCGACCGCCGCCGAACAGGCTCATCCAGCCGCCGCTCTTCTGCTGACGGCGATCCTCGTAGTGATCGCTGTACAGCGGCTCGTCGTCGGCTTCGGCGACCATCGGGTCGACGATGCGGGTGACGCGCGGCGCGGGAGCCGGCTCATAGACCGGTTCCGGCTCGTAGGCGGCTTCCGGCTGGGCGTAGAGGTCGGCCTGGGCGTGCGGCTGCGGAGCCGGCTCGTAGGCCGGTTCCGGATAGGCCGTGGCGGTCGGGCGCTCGATCGGACGGGCTTCGTAGCGCGAACCCGGGCGGATCTCCGGCTGGGCCGGAGCCTGGGCGACCGGCTGCGGGGCGGGTTGCGGAGCCGGCTGCGGCGCAGGACGCGAGGTCTCGGCGAGCAGCGGCGGAGCCTGGGTGTTGCGGGAGACCGGCTTGGGCTCGATCTGCTGGATAGAGGCGCCGTCCATGCCGGTGGCGACCACCGACACGCGGATCACGCCGTCCAGCGACGGATCGAAAGCCGCGCCGAAGATGATGTTGGCTTCCGCGTCGACCTGGTCCGAGATCGCGTTGGCGGCCTCGTCCACTTCGAGCAGGGTCATGTCCATGCCGCCGGTCACGTTGACCAGCACGGCCTTGGCGCCCTTCAGCGACACTTCGTCGAGCAGCGGGTTGGCGATGGCGTTCTGAGCGGCCATCAGGGCGCGGTCTTCACCGGTGCCCTCGCCGGTGCCCATCATCGCCTTGCCCATCTCGGTCATGACCGTGCGGACGTCGGCGAAGTCGAGGTTGATCAGGCCCGGCAGGACCATCAGGTCGGTGATCGAACGGACGCCCGAGTGCAGCACCTGGTCGGCCATGCCGAAGGCTTCGGCGAAGGTCGTGCGTTCGTTGGCGACGCGGAACAGGTTCTGGTTCGGGATGACGATCAGGGTGTCGACGTAGCGCTGCAGCTCCTGGATGCCGGCGTCGGCCAGACGCATGCGGTGACGGCCTTCGAAGTGGAAGGGCTTGGTCACGACGCCGACGGTCAGGATGCCGCGCTCGCGGGCGCACTTGGCGATGATCGGGGCGGCGCCGGTGCCGGTGCCGCCGCCCATGCCGGCGGTGATGAACACCATGTGAGCGCCTTCGAGGTGCTCGCCGATCTCGGGGAAGCTTTCTTCGGCGGCGCTCATGCCCACTTCGGGGTGCGCACCGGCGCCCAGGCCCTGCGTGATCTGCACGCCGAGCTGGATGCGACGGTCGGTCTTGGCGAACTGAAGCTGCTGGGCGTCGGTGTTGGCGACGACGAACTCGACACCTTCGAGGCCCGCCTCGATCATGTTGTTCACGGCGTTGCCGCCAGCGCCGCCGACCCCGAAGACCACGATACGCGGCTTCAGCTCGGTGGTGCGCGGCGCCGAAAGTGAAATAGCCATGGGGACCCTCGCGTCCTTACGCCGAATTCGTCAAATGAACCGACCGCAAGCCGGTAACGCCTCGACGATCGGGTTAACAGAACAACCACCATCGTTAACTGGCGGTTAAAGCCATAATCTGAGTCGGCTGCAGGTCGATCCCGCTTACAGGGAAAAAAGCGAGTTATCCAAAGGAATTGCTTGGAACTCCTGGGTTTCCAAGCTGGGCCGGAAGGGCTGTGCGGCGGAACGCCGCTGGCCTGTTTTTTGCGTCCAGCCCCTCGGATTCGGGGGCGCGAAACTACACCGTTTGGCCTTTCAGGCACTTAGAAAGTTAAACGACAGGGTTAATTCACCCGTGGGGCGAGCCAGGTGATTTGGTCCGCGCACGGCAAAACGCCCCGCCCCTTTCAGGGCGAGGCGCTTGGAATTCCCGGGTCGGGACAGAGCCCCGCGGCAGGGCTTAGAGGTTGTCGCGCAGCCAGGCGGCGGCCTTGGCCACCGGCGAGGCGTTGGGGTCCATCGGACGCTTGCGCATCTGGGCGCCGGTCAGGGCCTTGGGCGAGACCACCTCGCGCGGACCGAAGGCCGTGCGGTGCAGGACGCCGGCGGCGGCGCAGAAGGCCGGCCCCGAGGCGGCGTCGGCCAGGTGAGGCACCCGGCGCGGACGGCCCAGGCGGACCGGACGGTCGAACACCCGCACGGCCACTTCGCGCACACCGGCCAGTTGGCTGGCGCCGCCGGTCAGGACGATGCCAGCGCCCGGCTCGACCGGCGCGCCCGAGGCCTTCAGGCGCTCGCGCAGCAGTTCCAGCGTCTCTTCGACGCGCGGCTGGATGATGCCCTTGAGCAGGGACCGGGGCGCGATCACCGGGCCCGCGCCCGGATCGTCGCCGCGCGGCGGTGCCTCGATCATCTCGCGGTCCTCGTTGGCCGAGGCGATGGCCGATCCGTGCAGGGTCTTGATGCGCTCGGCGCCGGCGACCGAGGTCTGCAGGCCGCGTGCGATGTCCTGGGTCACGTGCCCGCCGCCGACGGCCAAGCTGTCGACGTGGCACAGGGCGCCGTTGTTGAACACCGCCACCGAGGTCGAACCGCCGCCCATGTCGATGCAGACGGCGCCAAGGTCCATCTCGTCCTCTTCCAGGGCCGCCAGGGCCGAGGCGAAGGGCGCGGCGACGATGCCTTCGAACGACAGGTGGGCGCGTTCGACGCAGTGGGCCAGGGTGTGGAAGATGTTCTCGTTGACCGAGACGACCAGCAGCTCCAGGCCGAGCGAGCGGCCGAACATGGCGCGCGGGTCGCGGATGCCCTTCTGGCCGTCGACCGACCAGGCGATCGGCAGCAGGTGGATCGGCTTGCGGCCCGGCAGGCGCACCTGCGCCAGGGCCGAAGAGATGGCGCGCGACAGATCCCCATCGGCGATGGGCCGGGCGCCCAGCGAAACCTGGGTCTGGACGCGATGGCTGGCCAGCTGGCCGCCGGCCGTACAGACCGACACGCCCTGGACGCTGACGCCGGCGACCGTCTCGGCGCGCTCCACGGCTTGCGCGATCGCTTGCGCGGCCTCGTCCAGATTGACGATCGCCCCGCCGCGCACGCCGCGCGACTGAACGTAGCCGACACCGGCGGTCGTCAGGGTGCGGTTGTCGCGGTGGACGCCGTCCGCCTTCATGATGAAGCACGTGACTTTCGACGCCCCCAGGTCCACGGCCGCGACCGCGGGCTGACGCACGAGCGTCGCCTTCAGGCCGTCACGGGCCTGTCTCCGGTCCTCAAGTCGCGACATGGTCAGGGTCACCTCAGTCCATCGTTTCTGTTCTTAAGCCCCGTTGGCCACCGGCTGCCCGGGCAGCACGGTGTCGCGAGGCCGGATCGCCACCATCTCGGGATCGCGCAGGTCGATGCGCGCGAAGCCGAGATCGAGGATGCGTTGCCGCTGGTCCAGTTGATCCAATTGAATCAACGCGGATTCTTCGTCAATGGCCGGCAGCTGGATCAGCGAGCCGTCCTTCAATCTCAGGTCCCAGCGACGATCGTCGACGCGCACCAGCGCTTCCAGGCGATCGCGCAGGCGCGGCCGGGCGTTGACCGCCGGCAGGATGTTTCCCGCGGCCTGGTCGGCGCCCTGCCCCACCACCAGCGGCAGGTGCGGGAAGCGCGCGGCGTCGGCCTCGCGGATGATGCGCCCCTCGGCGTCGATCACCTTCAGGCGGCCGGAGTGCTGCCACACGGCCAGGGCCGGGCGCTCCTCGACGGCGATCATCACGGTGTCGGGCAGCAGGCGAACCACCTTGGCCGACTTCACCCAGCCCACGCCTTCGACGCGGGACTTCAGATCCACCAGGTCCATGCCCAGCGTGGGCTGGTCCTGATAGAGGCCGGTGGCCTTCAGGATGTCGGCCTGGGCCGTGGCCGAGGCGCCGGTCACGTGCACGGCCTTCAGCTTGAAGCCCAGGTTGGCGAACTCGCCGTCGACGCCGTGGACCATGGCCTGGCCCAGGCGCTCGGCGCGGTGGCCGGTGGCCAGGGTGACGACCAGGGCCAGCGCGAGGGCGCCGCCGGCGACGCCCAGGGCCAGGCCCGGCGACACGCCGACGCCGCCGCGCGCGGCATGCAGCTTTCCCGCCGGCTGCTGTTGCTGAGCCGGGCGAGCCTTGTTCGGACCTGCGGGCGCTTCGGCCCGGGGGCGCGCTGGCTTGCGCGGTCCCCCCCGCACTGCCGCGGGCATAAGCGTCCTCCACCATCAGACACTAGAAAAACGGAACCCTTGGGAGCCTCTTCCGGCCCGACCGTCGTTCGACGACGGAGCGGTTTCGGGCGAAGCGCCTACGGAGGCGTAGAAAGGCCCGAAGGTCGTTAATGCCGTCATAACGAAGAGGCCGTCGCGTTACGGCTCGGCAACCAAGACGCGCACCATTCTGGGACAGGCGTTAACGCCTCGCCGCCTTGCGCCGTCAGGGTTTACGGCGCGTTTTCCCTGCGCCGCCGGGGCTTTGGGCCGCGATGATGCGGCGCCGCAAATCTGTGGATGAGCACATAAAGTATGAACGGCCGCGCTTCGCGACCTTTTGACTCACCCGACGGTCGCGGCGACGCGTCGCACGCGCGGGGAGTGTTTAGCTTCGCTCGTCATCCCGGCCGAAGCGAAGCGTAGAGCCGGGACCCAGGGGCCGCCGCTATGCGTCGGCGACCGCTGGGCGCCCAGCCCAACCGCTGAGCCCAGTCCCCTGGGTCCCGGATAGCCGCTGCGCGGCTTCCGGGATGACGACAAAGGGGTGCGGCTTAAGCCTCAGTGCCCCGCCTGGGCCGGCTCGGCGGCGCTCAGGGCGCGGAAGTCGATGTCGCTGTCTGCCACCAGGTAGATGAAGCTCGTCCAGGCGGCGACGTTCTGGGCCAGCTGGATCGGGTCCACCTTGTCCAGGGTGTCGTCTGCGGTGTGGTGGTAGTCGAAGTAGCGGCTGGCGTCCTGGTTCAGGTTCACCACCGGCACGCCCGCGCCTTCGATGCCGCCGATGTCGGCCCCGCCGTGCGCGGCCGGGTTCTTGTCGAAATAGACCTTCAGCGGGCTCAGCACCTGGATGGCCGTCTTCATGGCCGGATGGCCTTCCGAGCCCTTGGGCAGCTGCAGGCTGTAGATGCGGTCCGCGCCGGTGTCGCTCTCGCCGGCCAGGACGAGCTTCTCCAGGTTGACCTTGTTGGCCGCCAGGAAGGCGTCGGACGAGCCGCCGCTCTCCTCGGAGCCCCACATCACCACGCGAATGGTGCGCTTGGGATGCTTGGGCAGCTCGCCGATCAGCTTGGCGGCGGCCGTGGTGATGGCGATGCCGGCCGCGTCGTCGAAGGCGCCGGTGCCGACGTCCCAGCTGTCGAGGTGGCCGCCGATGACGATCACCTCGTCGGGCTTTTCCGAGCCCTTGATGTCGGCCGAGATGTTCCAGGCCACGTCGCCGGCGTCGACGCTCGAGGCCAGCTTCAGCTTGATGCGCAGCGGACCCTTCTTGGCCAGGCGCTCCAGCTGCTCGGCCTCAGGCACGCCCAGGGCGGCGGCCGGGATGGTGACCACGTCGGCGCCGTTGGTGGTCACGCCGGTGTGCGGCACGGTCGAGCTGGAGGTCGAGACCGAACGGATCAGCAGGCCCACGGCCCCGCGCTTGGCGGCCTCGACCGGGCCGGCGCGACGCGAGATGCCGGCGATCCCGTAGCCGGCTCCGTCCTGGGCGCGAACCATCGGCTGGGTGATGACGACGATCTTGCCCTTGATGGCGGCGGCCGGCGCGGCGACCATCTCGGCATAGGTCGAGAACAGGGCGACTTCGGCCTCGATACCTTCGGCCGGCGTCGGGATGGTGCGGCCAAGGCCCACGATCGACAGCTTCATCGGATAGGGCGCGACCAGCTCGGCGCTCTCTTCGCCGCGCGTCCACGAGGGCTTGGCGAACTGGTCGACCTTGATGTTGGTGAAGCCCAGCGCCTTGAACTTGGCCACGCCCCAGTCCTTGGCGCGCTCCATGCCCGGCGAGCCGACGAGACGCGGACCGATGTTGGTGGTCAGGTCCTCGGTGATGTCCCAGGCCAGGCGGTCGTTCAGGGCCTTGTCGCGCAGCGCCTCGGCGGTCTTGACGTCCTGGGCTTGGGCCGCGCCCACGAGCAGGGCGGAGGCGGCGACGGCGGTCAGCAGGCTGCGGATCATGAGCAGGATTCTCCCCTAAGGCGTGCTTGTCATAGCATCGCTCTTCCGGTGGAGAACCCCGCTCGGCGCCCACTTTTGTCAGCAGTCGTCAGCCAGGGCGGAAATCCCCTCGTCAGGGACGCGGCGCGGCCCCAAGCAGCTTGTCGGCGAAGAGATCCAGCGCCTTCTGCGACAGGTCGGTGTTGTTGAGGATCACCACCGTGTCGCCGGTATCCAGTCGGTGGCCCAGCACCGAGCGGTAGCCGGCCGTGCGCCCGGTCTCCCAGGCCGCCAGCTTGACCTGGCCGCCGATCGTCGGACTCCGCACCCGGCCGCCCAGCGCATAGTCCTGCTCGGGCACGAGAATGGTGGTCAGCGCCTTGCGCGAAGCCTCGCTGAGGAAAGGCGTGTCGAAGACGACGTGCGCGGCGACCAGCAGGTCGTCGACCGTGCTGAAATAGCCGCCGCTGGCGGCCATGACGTCCATCCGCGGATTGGCCCGCCGCGCCAGGGGCGGCCCGGCATAGTAGGAGACGGCCACGTCCGGTTCGACGTCGACGCCGAGGCCCGCCCGGGTGTGAGCCATCTTGAGGGGATCGGTCGTCAGGTCCTTCACCACCGCCAGGAACGGCTTGCCGGTTACGGCCTCGACGATGGCGCTGACCACGAACCAGTTGACCGGGTGGTAGTCGAACTTCGTCCCCGGCGCGAACAGCGGATCGCCCTGGGCGAAGGCCTTCACGGACTCGGCGGCCGACAGGTTCTTCTTCAGGAGGTCCGGATCGGCCTTGAGGGCCGGCATGAAGCCGTTGGGAATGCCGCTGGTGTTGGACAGCAGGTGCGTCAGCGTCACCGTCTTGCCGGTGTCGGGTCGCTGGTCCGGCAGCCACGTGGCGATCGGCGCGTCGAGGGAAAGCTTGCCCTGCTCCACCAGCCGCAGCACCGCGATCGTGGTCAGCCACTTCGAGATCGAGGCGACGCAGTAGACCGTATCGCGTGTGGCGGGCTTGCCGGCCTCGATGTCGGCCGAACCGAAGGCGCGGACATAGGACGCCTTGCCCTTGCGTCCGATCATCACCACGCCCTGGAACTTCTGTTCGGCGACGAAGGCGTCGACCGCCGGATTGTCGGGTCCCAGCCTGGCCGGCGCAGCCGCGAAGGACAGGCCGGGCGCGGCGCACAGCGCCCCGGCGGCGGCGAACAGGCCGCGACGATCGATCATAAACTTAACTCCCCACGCTCGCCGCCCCCAGCGATGGCCGAGACCGTGACCCGGCGCGCGCGCCAAGTCCCGTTAAGCTTTGGCAATGAGCGAACATTGGCATCCGGCCAGAAGCGCTCTAGGTCTGGGACGTCACAGGAGACCTCCATGCCGAAGCCGACGGTCGATCCGGCCGCCGACATCCCGCTCGACGCCAAGCTGCGCCCGACCCAGGCGCGCGCCCAGGACACCTACGAGGTGGTTCTGGTCACCGCCGGCGAGCTGCTGATCGAGTCCGGCTTCGAGCAGCTGACCACCAACGCCATCTGCAAGCGGGCGGGCCTGACCCCGCCGGCGCTCTATCGCTACTTCCCCAACAAGTACGCGATCCTGAAAGAGCTGGGCGACCGGCTGATGCGGCTGCAGGACGAGGCCGTGTTCGCCTGGATGGCGGCCGGCGGCCTGGAGGGCGACACCGCGTCCGAGCGCGTGGCCAAGACCGCCGCCCTGCTGACCGACGTCATCGACATGACCCGCCGTTTTCCCGGCGGCGCGGCCATCGGCCGGGCGCTGCGGGCGGTGCCGATGCTGCAGCAGCTGCGCTTCGCCTCGCGCGACATGGTCGCCGGCCAGTTTGGCGAAGTGCTGGCCGCACGGTTTCCCACCGTGCCCCCCATCCGGATCCGCACCGCCACGCGGATGATGGTCGAGCTGACCTACGCCGCCACCGAAATGGCCGTCGAGGAACCGGAACAGGACGCCGAGGCCCTGGCGCGAGAGATCGGCCGGCTGTTCGACTGCTATTTCGAGACCTTCGATACCGAGCTCTAAGATCCTCCCCCTCTGGGGGAGGTGGCCCGAAGGGCCGGAGGGGGGCCGTTTTCAGCTTCCGCTGACTTCGCAGCCATTCCCCTCTCCGTCGGCTTCGCCGACACCTCTCCCACAGGGAGAGGGCCTCAAAAACGATCACATAACACCGACTTGCAATAACGATAGTTTTTACTATCGTCAGTCCATCGCAGCGGGGGAACGCCGATGGAGGGCTGGAAGAACTGGTCGGGCAGCGTGGCGGCCACGCCCGGCAGGATCGCAAGACCCCGCACGCTTGACGAGCTGTCGCGGCTGGTCCGCGAGGCCGACAAGGTCCGCGTGGTCGGCGCCGGCCACTCCTTCATGCCGCTGTGCGAGACGGGCGGCCTGCTGCTCGACCTGTCGGAGCTTGAAGGCGCCGTCGAGATCGCTCCCGACCGCCAGACCGTCTGGGCCCCCGCCGGCTGGAGCCTCAAGCGCCTGACCGCCGCCCTCTGGGCCGAAGGCCTGTCGCTGATCAATCAGGGCGACATCAATCCCCAGTCCCTGGCCGGCGCCACGGCCACCGGCACCCACGGCACCGGCGCGGAGCTGGGCAGCCTGTCGACCCAGACCCTGGGCTTTCGGCTGATCACCGCCGACGGCCGCCTCGTCGAATGCGGTCCCGGCCTGGAGCCCGAGCTCTACCAGGCCCAGCGCCTGTCGCTCGGCCTGCTGGGCGTGGCCGTCGCCATCCGCATCAACGTGGTCCCGGCCTACTGCCTGGAAGAGCGCGTCAGCCGCATGCCGTTGGCCGAAGTGTTCGAACGGATCGACGAACTGGCCGCCGCCACCCGGCACATGGAGTTCTGGGTCTTTCCCTACAGCGACGACGTCATCTTCAAGACCCTGCACCCCGTCCCGGCCGAGGCCGCCGACGCGGCCCTGGGCAAGAGCGGCGAAGGCGACGAGGACACCTTCCGTACGATCTGCGACCTGTGCGCCGCCCTGCCCGTCCTGACCGCGCCCTTGCAGAAGCTGATGATGAAGGTCGCCGGCAAGCCCGCCCGCCGCGCCGGCCCGGCCTACGAGGTGTTCCCCTCCGAGCGGAACGTGCGCTTCGAGGAGATGGAGTACGAGCTGCCCCGCGAGGCCGGCCTGCCCACCCTGAAGGCGGCCATGGCCCATATCCGCAAGCGCCGGCTGCCGATCACCTTCCCGTTCGAGTTCCGCCTCGTGGCGGGCGACGACATCTGGCTCAGCCCCTTCCACATCGGCCAGGGCGCCTCGATCTCGTTCCACCAGTACGCCAAGATGCCGTGGAAACCGGCCTTCGCCGAGGTCGAGCCTGTGCTCGCCGCCGGCGGCGGGCGGCCGCACTGGGCCAAGCGCCACACCTTGACCCCCGCCGACGTCCATCGCCTCTATCCCCGCGCGGGCGACTTCCTGCGGGTGCGCCAGGCCTGGGATCCGTCCGCCAAGTTCGCCAACGCCCACCTGACCCAACTGCTGGGGATCTGATCCATGAGCGACATCGCCCTGCACGCCGATCTGGTCGGCCGCCCCGGCTCCCGCGAGCAGCTCAACACGCCCGTCCTGGTCGTCGACCGCGCGGCCCTGACCGCCAACATCGCGACCATGGCCGCCTTCGCCGCGAGCAAGGGCCTGAAGCTTCGCCCCCACGCCAAGACCCACAAGAGCGCCGACATCGCCCGCCTGCAGCTGGAAGCCGGCGCCTTGGGCCTGTGCTGCGCCAAGATTGGCGAGGCCGAGGCCCTGGCGGCGCAGGGCGTGTCGAGCGGCCTGCTGATCACCTCGCCCGTGGTCTCGCCCCCGGCCATCGCCCGCCTGGTCGCGCTGAACCTCGCCACCGAAGGCCTGAAGGTCGTCGTCGACCACCCCGACAACGTCGCCGCCCTCGGCGCGGCCGCCGCCGAAGCCGGCAAGCCGCTGGAGGTTCTGATCGATCTGGACCCCGGCATCCACCGCACAGGCGTCGCCTCGCCCGACGCGGCCGTCGCCCTGTTCGAGGCCATCAAGGCCCAGGCCGGCCTCACCTACGCCGGCCTGCAATGCTATTGCGGCGTCCAGCAGCACATCGAAGCCTTCGATGTTCGCAAGACGGCCCTGGAGGATCGCGGGGCCTATATCCGCGAGGTCATCGCCGCCCTGACCGCCGCCGGCGGCGCGCCGCCGATCGTTTCCGGCTCAGGCACCGGCTCGCACCGCATCGACGCCGAGCTCGGCATCTTCACCGAGCTGCAGGTCGGCTCCTACGTGTTCATGGACGACCAGTACCTGGCCTGCGACCTCGCGGGAGAAGGCGCGGACGCCAGCCCCTACCGGCGCTCGCTGTTCATCGACGCCCGCGTGGTCAGCGCCAACAGCCCTGGCATGGTCACGGTCGACGCCGGCTTCAAGGCGATGTCGACCGACGCGGATCCGCCCCAGGTGGTGGCCGGCGCGCCGGAGGGCTCGCGCTACTTCTTCATGGGCGACGAGCACGGGGCCCTGGTCCCGTCGTCGGGCTCGCCTCCGCCGCTCGGCGCCCGCGTCACCCTGGCCGCCCCGCACTGCGATCCGACCGTCAACCTCTACGACGCCTATCACGTGGTCGAGGACGACGCGCTGGTCGCCATCTGGCCGGTCACCGCGCGGGGACGGTCACGGTAACAGCCCGTACTCGTCTTCAGAAAAACCGCTTTGGCCTGGGGCGCGTTGAAGACTATCCATGGCGTCCGTTCTGGATCGTCCGCCCGCATGACCACCGCCGCCCTCTCAGCCGCTCCCGCCAAGAAGCCCCGCCGCAACCGGCGTCGGCGCTCGGCGCGCTGGGCGCGCGCGGGCCTGCTGGTGCTGGCCGCCGGCGTGTCGCTGACGGTGATCGGCCAGACGGCCTACCGCATGCTCGACGCCCGCAACGCCGCCCGGGCCCAGACCGCCGCGCCGCTGGCCATGGACAATCCGCGCTTCACCGGCGCCATGCGCGACGGCCGCGCCTTCCTGATCACCGCACGCCGCGCCGAGCGCGACGCGACCGATCCCAACAAGGTCAAGCTGGTCGAGCCGACCCTGGTGCGCGGCTACGGCGCGCCCGACGCCAGCAAGGTCACCTCCAAGGACGGCGTCTACCAGGAGGCCCAGAACCTGCTGGTGCTGACCCAGGACGTGAAGATCGACAACGGCCAGGGCTACCAGTTCGCCTCGCAGGAAGCCCGCATCGACACCAAGACCGGCGAGGTCGTCGGCGGCGCGCCGGTGGCCGGCGCCGGCCCGCGCGGCAATGTCAGCGCCGACAGCTACAGCGTCAGCGACAAGGGCGATCGCGTGGTCTTCAAGGGCCGCGTCCGCACCCGCGTCCAGCCCCGCTAGGTCGACCGCCCCATGAACGGCCTCGGCCTCCTCGACCAGCAGCGCGCCCGCGCCACGCGCGTCTGCTTCCTCTACATCGCCCAGCCGCACCAGGTGTGGCACAGCCTGTCGATCGCCGTGGCCATGGCTCGCGACTGGCCGGAGATCCGCGTCGAGATCGCCGCCACCTCGGCCGGCCACCTCGACTACATCCAGGGCATGCTCGACGCCCTGGGCGGCGCGCCCGTCACCCTGCGCCTGCTGCCGCCGGCCTGGCTGCGGCGGATGTCGAAGAACGCCCCGCCGCCCAAGGCCCTGATGCTGGCCCTGAACGCCGGCCGGCTGTCGACCTACGACGCCGTGGTCACGCCCGAGCGCACCACCGCCCTTCTGCGCAAGCTGGGCGTCCGCCGCACCGCCCTCGTCTACACCCAGCACGGCGCCGGCGATCGCGGCGGTCCGTTCGAGCCGCGCCTGCGGGTCTTCGACCTGGTGATGGCCGCCGGCCCCAAGCAGCGCGACCGGATGGTCGACGAGGGCTGGGTCCGCCCGGAAGCCTGCGCCATGGTCGGCTATCCGAAGTTCGACCTGGTCGACGCCCTGCCGCCCAGCGTGACGCCCGCCTTCGCCCAGGCCCTGCCGACGGTCGTCTACAATCCGCACTTCCATGCCGCCCTCGGCTCGTGGAGCGCCTTCGGCCTGTCGATCCTCGAGCAGTTCGCCGACGACGAGCGGTTCAACCTGATCTTCGCCCCGCATGTGCGCCTGTTCGAGACCGCGTCCGAAGCCGATCGCCGCGCGGTGGCGAGCTTCGAGGGCCATCCGCGCATCCACCTCGATCTCGGCGGCCCGGCCGCCTTCGACATGACCTATACCCGCCTGGCCGATCTCTATCTCGGCGACGTCTCCAGCCAGGTCTACGAGTTCCTGCGCACGCCCAAGCCCTGCCTGTTCCTCAATCCGTCACGGGCCGACTGGAAGGGCGACGAGAGCTTCCATCACTGGCTGTACGGCCCGGTGCGCGAGACCGCCGACGGGATCTGCGACGCGGTCGCCGCCGCCATCGCCGGCCACGGCGACTTCCTGGACGCCCAGCGCACGGGCGTGGCCCAGACCTTCGACCTGACCGACACTCCCTCGTCGCAGCGCGCCGCCCGCGCCATCGTCGACCGCCTGGCCGTTCTCGACCGATGAGCTCCGCCTCCCAGGACGCGTCCCCAAAGGACGCGAAGGTCAATCCCCTGACCCGGATGCTGGCCAATGTGGGCGCCCTGCTCAGCGGTCGCGGTCTCAACGCCATCGTCGGCCTGGCCTATATCGCCGTCACCACCCGCAGTCTCGGCATCGAGGTCTTCGGCTTCCTGACCCTGATCAACGCCTTCGCCCAGGCCCTGGGCGAGATGGCCAAGTTCCAGTCCTGGCAGACCGTCGTGCAGTACGGCGCCAAGCCGCTGATGGACGGCGACCGCAAGACCTTCCAGCAGGTGATGCGCCTGGCCCTGGTGCTCGACGGCATCGGCGCGGTGATCGGCGTGGCCATCGGCGTGGGCGGCAGCCTGCTGTTCAGCCACTACATGGGCTGGCCCGACGAGCTGGCGCCGGAGGCCGCGCTCTACTGCCTGTCGATCGGGGTCATGACCTCGGCCACGGGCGTGGGCCTGCTGCGCCTGTTCGACCGCTTCCGCATGCTGGCCGCCGAGCAGGTGGTCTCCTCGGCGGTGCGCCTGATCGGCTGCGCGATCGCCGCTTCGATGGACGCGCCGATCGAGATGTTCCTGCTGGCCTGGGCGGCCGGCACCGTGGCCTCGTTCGTCTATGTCGCCATTATCGCGGTCTGGAGCCTGCTGCAGCGCGGCCTGCTGGACGGCTTCAGCCTCTTTGGCCCCCTTGGCGCGGGCCTGCCCGGCGTCTGGCGCTTCGCCTGGGCGACCAATTTCAGCAGCACCATCGAGGTCGGCTTCACCCACGTGCTGACCCTGGCCATCGGCGCGCTGGTCGGCCCCGCCCAGGCCGCCATGTGGCGCGTCGGCCGACAGGTGGCCGACGGCATGGCCAAGCCCGCCCGCCTGATGCTGCCGGCCCTGCATCCCGAGTTCGCCCGCCTGCGCGCGCAAAAGGACGATGCGGCCATGCTGCGCCTGGCCCGCCAGATCGCCCTGATCGGCGGCGGCGTCGCCGGGGTGCTGCTGGCGGTCTGCCTGCTGGCCGGCCCCTGGCTGCTGACCATGATCATGGGCGCCGAGTACGCCTCGGCCGCCGGCATCATGAGCTGGCAGGTCGCCGCGGCCGCCATCAGCATCATGGCCTTGCCGATCGAGCCGATGCTGGTCTCGATGCACGCGGCCGGCGCGGCCCTGCGCGTGCGCATCGTGGTCATCGCGATCTATTTCGCCGCTCTCGTGCCGCTGCTGCAGGTCTTCGACCTGACCGGGGCGGGCGCCGCGCTGGTCCTGGCCTCGACCTGCATGGCGATCGGCATGTTCATCACCCTCCGGTCGCGTCTCGCTGCGGAAGCCGCCGCCGAGCGCGAGGACAAAAGCGCTCTGCCGCTTGAACAGACTTGCGCGGAACCCCGGAACGAGCGCAAAGGCGATCCGCAATGAATACGCCCACCGCTTCCGGCAGGACCGTCCGTCTCGCCGACTTCCCGACCCTGACCGCCGCCCTGGATTTCGCCGCGACCGGCGAGACCGGGATCAACCTGCATTCGCTGCGCGGCGAACTGGTCGAGGCCCTGACCTACGCGACCTTGCGCGAACAGGCCCAGGGCCTGGCCCGCCGCCTGCTCGCCGTCGGCGCCCCAGGGGGTGTAAAGGTCGGCGACAGCGTCGCCCTGATCGCCGAGACCGACGGCGACTTCGTGCGCGCCTTCTTCGCCTGCCAGTACGCGGGCCTGGTCCCGGCCCCCCTGCCCCTGCCCGCGCCGCTGGGCGGCCGCGAGGCCTATATCGAGCAGATCGGCCGCATGTGCGCCTCGGCCCACGCCCGCATCCTGATCGGTCCGGCCGGCATGGCCGAGTGGCTGACGCAGATCGGCGACGCCGCCGGCCTCGACTTCGCCGCCCCGCTGTCCGCTCTGCCGGAAGACGCCGGCGCGGCCCTGCCGGAGATCACGCCCGAGCACCCCTGCTACCTGCAGTTCTCGTCGGGCAGCACCCGCTTCCCCACCGGCGTCCTGGTGACCCACAAGGCCCTGATGGCCAACGCCGTGGCGATCACGCGCGACGGGTTGCAGGTCAAGCCGGAAGACCGCGCCGTCTCGTGGCTGCCGCTCTATCACGACATGGGCCTGATCGGCTTCCTGCTCAGCCCCCTGACCAGCCAGATGAGCGTCGACCTGCTGCCCACCGGCGCCTTCGTGCGCCGGCCGCTGCTGTGGCTCGACCTGATCAGCCGCAACGGCGGCACGATCGCCTACAGCCCGACCTTCGGCTACGAGCTCTGCGCCCGCCGCGCCGAGGCCGCCTCGATCGAGCACCTGGACCTGTCGCGCTGGCGCAGCGCGGGCCTGGGCGGCGACATGATCCGCACCGCCCCGGTCGAGGCCTTCGCCGAGCGCTTCGCCGCCGTCGGCTTCTCGGAAAAGGCCTATGTGGCCAGCTACGGCATGGCCGAGGCGACCCTGGCCCTGTCGATGGCCCCGCTGGGCAAGGGCCTGCGCGTCGAGATCCTCGACATCGAGCGCCTTGAGCGCGACGACCTGGCCGTCACGGTCGGCGCCGACGCCCCCCGCGCCCGAGCCTTCGCCCGCTGCGGCCCCGCCCTGCCCCACCACCAGCTGGAAGTCCGCGACGCCGACGGCAAGCCGGTGGCCGAGCGCCACGTCGGCCGCATCTTCGCCAGGGGTCCCAGCCTCATGGGCGGCTACTTCGAGCAGCCCGAGGAAACCGCCCGCGTGCTGGACGCCGACGGCTGGCTCGACACCGGCGACCTCGGCTTCCTGGTCGAGGACGAGATCGTCATCACCGGCCGCGCCAAGGACCTGATCATCCTCAACGGGCGCAACATCTGGCCGCAGGACCTGGAATGGACCGCCGAGCGCGAGGTCCCCGGCCTGCGCAGCGGCGACGTGGCCGCCTTCTCCGTCCCCGGCGACGCGGCGGAAGAAGAGATCGTCACCATCCTGGTCCAGGCCCGCGGCGGCGACGCCGACAGCCGCGCGGCCCTAGTCGAGACCGTGGCCGGCGTGCTGCGCTCGCGCCATGGCGTCGAGACCCAGGTCAAGCTGGTCGGCGCCCACGCCCTGCCCCAGACCTCGTCGGGCAAGCTCAGCCGCTCCAAGGCCAAGGCCGCCTACCTCGCCGGCGCCTACGAGCGCGCCTGAGGTGGAAAGCGCCGGGACCATCGCCGTCACCGGCGCCACCGGCTTCCTCGGCCAGCACCTGGTGCGCGCCATCGCCGAACGGGGCCTGACGCCCCGCATCCTGTCGCGTCGCGACCCGATCTCGCCGTTCTGGCGCGGGATCGAGCCGCAGGTCGTGCTGGGGGACCTGTCCAACGCCACGGCCCTGGATCGCCTGTGCGACGGCGCCGGGGTGGTGGTCCACCTGGCCGGCCTGATCAAGGCGGCCGACCG
Source organism: Caulobacter vibrioides (assembly GCA_001449105.1). Lineage (GTDB taxonomy): Bacteria > Pseudomonadota > Alphaproteobacteria > Caulobacterales > Caulobacteraceae > Caulobacter > Caulobacter vibrioides_C. The sequence continues at coordinate 40,685 of LNIY01000024.1, forward strand.
CGCGGCCTTCGACAAGGTCAATGTCGACGGCGCCCGGGCGTCAGCTAAGGCCGCGACGCGTGCCGGGGCCCGCTTCGTGCTGGTTTCCAGCCTCGCCGCGCGCGAGCCGCAGCTCTCCGACTACGCCGCCAGCAAGCGCGCGGGCGAGGAGGCGGTGCTGGCCGTCGCGCCCGACGCCCTGATCGTCCGCCCGCCGGCCATCTACGGCCCCGGCGACCGCGAGACCGTCGGCCTGTTCGCCGCCGCGCAGGGCAGCCGCGTCCTGCCCGTGCTGTCGCCGGCCTCGCGCGTGGCGATGATCGAGGTGCGCGACGCCGCCGCCCAGATCCTCGACCTCGTGGCCGCCGGCCGCACGGGCCTGGCCTCGATCTGCGACGCGCGCCCCGACGGCTACGCCTGGACCGAGATCATGGGCGCCGCCGCGGCCGCCGTCGGCTCGCCGGCGCCCCGCCTGCTGCGGGTGCCCGAAGGGCTGATCCGCGCGGCCGGAAGCATCGCCGATCTGGCGAGTAAGCTCTCAAAACAACCCTCGGTGTTCGGATCAGGCAAGGCGCGCGAACTGTCGCATGCAGATTGGGCGTTTTCGGACGATCCATCCCTTGCGTCGTCGCCGAGTCGTCACGATGTTGCCCGCGGCTTCGGCGACACCGTCGACTGGTATCGGTCGGCCGGCTGGTTGTCGAAAAAATACAGCGACTAGTTCAATTGTGGCAGATATCTGACAGAGACACTGTTACGGTGCGGTCACAGTGCTTTGACGGGGGCGTCTGGCGTTTGGCATGGATACAGTGACAGATCTGAGTTTGCGTGAGATCGGGCTGGCGACGAGCAAGGTGCTCGGCCGGACGGTCGAGGTGACGAACGACACCCACATCGGCCGCGACCTGGCCGTGGATTCCCTCGCCCTGATGAACATCGTGATGGAGCTCGAAGACGCCTTCGACATATCCATCCCGCTCGATCGCCTCGCCTCGGTGGAAACCGCCGGCGACCTCTCCAAACTGATCAACGATCTCCGAACCAAGGCTTGACCGATGGGTCTGTTCGACAAGCACCTGGCCTATCGCGACGCGTACAAGGCCATCCAGCAAGCGGGCGCCGACCCGTTCACCGTCCGTTTCGACGCCGTGGTCTCGCCGACCGAGGGCATCGTCGACGGTCGTCCCACCATCCTGCTGGGCACCAACAACTATCTGGGCCTGACCTTTGACGAGAAGGCGATCGCCGCCTCGGTCAAGGCCGTCCAGGAACGTGGCACCGGCACCACCGGTTCCCGCATCGCCAACGGCAGCTTCGAGGCCCACGTGGCCCTGGAGACAGCGCTGGCCAAGTTCTACGGCCGCAAGCACGCCATGGTGTTCACCACCGGCTATCAGGCCAACCTGGGCGTCCTGTCGACCCTGGTCGGCCGCGGCGACCACCTGATCCTCGACGCCGACAGCCACGCCTCGATCTATGACGGCTCGCGCCTGGGCCACGCCGAGGTCATCCGCTTCCGCCACAACGATCCCGAAGACCTGGCCAAGCGCCTGCGTCGCCTCAAGGACGTCCCGGGCGAGCGCCTGATCGTCGTCGAAGGCATCTATTCGATGATCGGCGACACCGCGCCGCTCAAGGAAATCGCCGCCGTTAAGCGCGAGATGGGCGGCTACCTGCTGGTCGACGAGGCCCACTCGATGGGCGTGCTCGGCGCCACCGGCCGGGGCCTGGCCGAGGCCGCGGGCGTGGAAGACGACGTCGACTTCATCGTCGGCACCTTCTCCAAGAGCCTGGGCGCCATCGGCGGCTTCTGCGTGTCCAGCCTGGACGACTTCGAAGTCATGCGGGTGATCTGCCGCCCGTACATGTTCACCGCCTCGCTGCCGCCGGCCGTGGTCGCCTCGACCCTGGTGGCGCTGGAGCAGATGATCGCCAAGCCGCAGCTGCGCGAGCAGCTGAACAGCAACGCCTGCCGCCTGTACGACGGCCTCACCGCGCTGGGCTTCGTCACCGGCCCGGCCGCCAGCCCGATCGTCGCGGCCACCATGCCCGACGTCGAGCGCGCCATCGCCATGTGGAACGGCCTGCTGCAGTCGGGCGTCTACCTGAACCTCGCCCTGCCGCCGGCCACGCCCGACAGCCGCCCGCTGCTGCGCGCCAGCATCAGCGCCGCCCACACCCACGAGCAGATCGACCAGGTCCTCAAGGTGTTCGCCGAAGTCGGCACGGCGCTCGGCGTCATCGACGGCCAGCAGCGCGCCTTCGCTTAAGGGCGAGCGCACCGCCGAAAGAACGAAGCCCCGGTCGCAAGGCCGGGGCTTTTTCTTTGCCGCGAGGGGGCTGGACAGCCACGCGCGGCTTCAGCTTCACTGTCGCGACAATTGCAGTGAGAGCATCGTGCGCGCCTGCCTCGGCATCCGCTTCGCCACCGCCCTGGTCGCCGGCCTGACGTTGACGGTCGCCGTCTCCCAGGACGCGTCCGCCGACCAGATACCCACGCCTCGGACCAGGCTCGGCCTGACCATCGTCTCGCCCCAGGGAACCTGGACGATCCCCAGCGATCGCGCGGAAACGCTGTATCCCGACCGAGCGCGCAGAATTGGCAAGAACGGCAGCGCCTATCTCGTCTGCAAGCCCGCCGAGGGAGAGGTCGCCTCGACCTGCGACCTGGTGCGCGAGGAAGGCGAGTACGGCTTCGGGCCTTCGGCGCTCAAGCTGATGACCCGCCTCCCCTTCAAGGTGGAAGGCGATGTCCAGGTCAGGTTCGAAATGCAGTATCTCGATCCACCGCAACTTCTGTCGCCCCGCGATGGCGACTGGCCTCCACGGATCACCGAGGCGGCCGACGATCCCAAGCCCTAGCCGCCTCGCGTCCTGCGCCACTTCCACAGGCCCAGCAGGATGCCCGGCGCGGCCAGCACCGGATGGCGCTCGCGCCAGGGGGTCAGCACCACCTTGAAGCCGGTATGGCGCTCGATCTTCCAGGCGGCGTAGCGGGCCGCGCCCTGGAAGGTGAAGGCCGCTTTGACCAGGCGCGCCACGTTCAGCGACTTGCCGAGATTGCGCCGCAGCCGCCAGGCTGCCGTCAGGCGCTTGCGCTCGACGGGCGACATCTCGGGCGCGGGCCTGCCCTCGCCGTCGAACCGGCCGTCATCGGCCCAGCAGGCCGGCAGCAGGCGCTGGTAGTGCGCCGGATCGAACGCCAGGATCGAGGCCTCGCGGCCGGCCTTCTCGACCCGGAACTCGGCGGCGTAGGTCTCCTGGAACAGCGCCGTCCAGTAGGCTTCCGGCGGCCCGTCCTCGGGGCCGAGCGCCGTGGCGAAACGGGCGGCGGTGCGGGCGGCGCGGCGGACGGCCTCGACCACCGCCTCGCGCGCGGCCTCGTCGGCGGCCCAGACGAGGCCCGAGGGCTGCACGAAGCGGGTCCACAGGGTGGTGTCGATCCCCCTGCCCCTCACCGCCTGCGAAAACCGCGACAGGGTCATCGAGGCGACCTTGGCCCGCAGGGTGAGGCCCTCGTGCTCCAGCTCATGATAGCTGACGTCGGGCCACAATATGCGGGTGGCCACGCCGCGCAGGCCGCGCGGCGGCCGCTCGGTCAGGACGTAGAAATCGAGAACGCCCGAAAGGTCGCCCGTGCGCAGGATCGAGCCGTAGAACAGCACCGCCCGCGCGGTCGGAAACAGGCCCGTCAGGTGTTCGGCGAAGGCGCGGATCGGCGCCGGGATCGGCTGCGCCAGTTCGGCCTCGACCAGCGGCCGGACCGCGCTCATCCGACCACGAACCGCAGCGGCGCGCCCAGGGCCAGGGCCAGCTTGCCGCCCTCGAACACCTCGCCGTCGAGCACGAAGTCGAACTGGCCCGAGGCATAGAGCGCGGCCGGATCGCGTCGGCGATAGCCGCGCGTCTCCAGGATCGGCTTGGACTTGCCCGACAGCACGGTCGGCAGCATCCGCAGCAGGCGCTGGGGCGGTGCATCGACATCCAGCACCTTCAACCCCTCCCGCGGCGGGCCGAAGGGCTTGAGATCGAACGGCAGGCGCTTCAGCGCCGTGGCCAGCAGCACGAAGCGCTCGCCAGCGGGCTGGGCTTCGCCGTCCATGGCCACCTTCACCGCCACGCCCTGGCGCCATTGGTCGCGGGCGCCGCCGAACAGCGCGCCCAGGGTGGCGCCGGCCAGGGTCACCGCCACCGACAGGCTCTGGAACACGCCCATGCGGTTGACGCGCTTGGACAGGGCCGTGGCCCGCACAAGCGCGCCCAGCCCGAAGAAGAAGCCCCGCAGCGGCGGACGGCCGTCGGCGAAGCGCACCTCGAGCGGAGCGCGGATCTTCACCCGAGGCTCGGCCTGGGCGGCGGCGACCAGGGCCTCCTCCAGCCGCCAGTCGCGCGGCGCGCCCAGGTCGATGGCCAGCACGTTGGTCTTGCCCGACGGCAGGATCGCCAGCATCGGCATGTCGTCGCCGAAGGTCGAGGGCGTCAGGCCCAGGACGTCGCGCACCGTTCCGTCGCCGCCGTCGATGACCAGCAGGTCGATCTTCTCCTCGGCGAAGCGGGCCAGTTCCTCGCCCAGCGCCTCGCGCGTCGCCGGCTCGACCACGCGCACGCCCTGCGGCGTGGGCGCATGCACCCGGCCCTGGTTGGCGTGGCTACGCGGGTTCCTGACGACGCCGACGCGCATCAGCGCGACAGCCAGGACTGGATCGAGCCCTTCGGCGCGAGCGCGCCCTGCACGATCTGCAGGGCGTGGACCAGGAAGCAGATCGCCGTCCAGACCGCCACCAGCACGAAGCCGATGTCGGGCCGGCCGACCAGCACGCTGCCGGTCAGCAGGATCAGGTTCGGGTTGCGGCGGGCGGTGATCAGCCGGAAGAAGCTGTCGAACGGCCGCCAGGCGTGCATCTCCAGCTTGAAGAGCGACAGGAAGATCCCCTCCTCCACCCGCTGGGCCACGTAGCCGCCGACGACGATGGCCAGCAGCCACGGCGCGTAAGGCATCGACAGGCCGACGGCGAACACGCCGACGTACCAGGCCCACCACCAGAACGGCGGGTGCACCAGGTCGATGCCGTGGTCGAAGACATTGCCCCACTTGGACGAGGTCAGGGTCACGCGGGCCAGCTTGCCGTCGACGGTGTCGAGGAAGGTCATGATCCAGGCGCAGACCAGGCCCCAGCCGAAGTGGCCGCGCCAGAACAGCACGAAGGCGGCGATTGTCAGCAGGAAGCCGATGAAGGTCACCTGGTTCGGCGTCATCTTGGCAAGGGCGCACCAGCGGGTGACGATCCGCGCCGGGGTCGGCCAGACGTACTTGGTGACCAGATCGGTGACGCCCTTGTACGAGCCCTGGAACAGGCGCTTCTCGACCGCGCGCACGCTGTCCTTGGTCAGGCGCTCCAGCACCGGCGGCTCGCGCTTGCGCAGGGCGCTGTTGTAGGCCGAGCCCAACTCCAGCGCCGTCAGGCGGGTAAAGCGGGCGTCGATCGTCGAGGGATCCTTGCCTTCGGCCAGGGCCGCGACCGCGCCTTGCGCGACCTCGGCCGGCGCGTTCACCGCCGTCGGCGCGCCCGCGTCGTCGATCAGCACCGCCCATGGCCGGCCGGCCAGGGCCTTGATCAGCGACTCGTCGAACACCCAGCCGGCATGGACCGCGATCGCGTCACCGCCCTCGTTCGCGACTTCCGGAACGCCGATCCGGCGATAGATGCGCGACAGCCGCTCGCCCGAGGTCATGCCCCAGATCCGCGCCTCGCTGGCGCCCACCGTCACGGCGCGCGGAACGACTGGATTGATTTCGCCGGTCACCGGTACTTAAACCCCTTGAAAGCCGAGGCGATTGATAAGCAGCTTCGCCGAAATTCGCCACAATCGCGCTGGTCCCTCTTGTCGATATTCCGCCTCGCCCATCTGTCGGACCCTCACCTGCCGCCGCCGCCGGGCGCGTTCGGCTGGCGCGACCTGGCCTCCAAGCGGCTGCTCAGCCGCATCGCCTGGCGTCGCAAGCACAAGATCCATCGTCCGGAAGTCCTCGAAGCCCTGGTCGCCGACCTGAAGGCCCACGCCCCCGACCATGTGGCGATTACCGGCGATCTCACCAACTTCGCCTCGGAAATAGAAATCTCGGCCGCCCGTCGCTGGCTTGAAAGTCTCGGCCCCGCCGAGACCGTGACCGTCAGCCCCGGCAACCACGACGCCCTGGTCGGCGAGACCGACCAAGCCCGCTTCGCCCCCTGGACCGCCTGGCTGGGCGACGACGAGGACGCCGCCTTCCCGCAGGTGCGCCTGCGCGGCCCCGTGGCGATCATCAACCTGTGCTCGGCCGTACCCACCGCCCTGCACCTGGCCACCGGCCGCCTGGGCGAGCGGCAGCTCGAACGGCTCGAGGCCCTGCTGGCCGATCCGGCTCATGCCGACCGCTTCAAGGTGGTGCTACTGCACCATCCGCCCACCGCCGGCGCGGTCACCGGCCGCAAGGAGCTGGACGACCAGGCCGGGCTGCGCGCGGTGCTCGCCCGCCGGGGCGCCGACCTGGTGCTGCACGGCCACGCCCACCAGTCGCTGATCGCGAACGTTCCCGGCCCTGACGGCCGCACCATTCCCGTGCTGGGCGTGCCGTCGGCCTCGGCCTGGATCGGCGGCCACTCGCCCGCGCGCTGGCACGCGCTGGAGATCGAACCGCGCGACGGCGGCTATTCGCTGCGGGTCATCGCCCGAGGGCTGGACCCGGCCACGGGCGGCATCCGCGAGCTGGGCCGGTACTCGCTCGCTTAGACCCTCCCCTGAAGGGGGAGGTGTCGGCGCAGCCGACGGAGGGGGACGTGACTGCCGCCCTCGCGATCGAACCGACTTCAGAAGGGACTTCCCCCTCCGGCCCTTCGGGCCACCTCCCCCTCCAGGGGGAGGATCTATCCCTACTTCCCGTAGCGCATCCGCACGCGAATGGTGTTCTCCCCGGAGTTCACGTTGAACCGCGCGGAATCGAACGACGGCACGCCGAAGCGCGAGGGGGCGTCGTTCGAAAAGCCGTAGCCTTCGGTCGGCACCCCCACCGCGTTGCGGTCGAAATCATGGTTGCCGTTGGCGTCGTGATAGACGGCCACCGCATAGATGTCGGCCTTCGGCAGGTTGAAGCAGGCCTCGGTGGTCGGCGCGCTGGCCGGGACCCGCAGGCGCAGCAGCTTGCCGCGCGGCGCCAGGAAGCGACTCGGGTCGGACGGATAGACCGTGACCGTCACCTCGCCCGTCTCGGACTTCAGGCGGCCGACCTCCACGGTCAGCCGCACGCCGGTGTCCCGGCCCACGCAATCCTGCTTCGCCGCCGCCGGCGTCGCCATCCCCAGCAAGCCCAGCAGCGTCCCTAGCGCCGCAAGGCCTGGAAGAACGGTTCGTGCTTCCATGTAAAAGGCCGTGTCCCTATTGTCGCCCCGACGCGATCAGCGCCCGCAGACTCGCCTGAAGTATCGGTTGCCGCATGCCCAACCCCACAGCCCTCGCATTCGGCTACCCACGCTCGAAAGTGGCCGAAACCGACCACTGGTTGGTCCTTGTACGTCCCAAGCAGCCGACTTTCGGGTCTCTCGTCCTGGTATGCAAGGAACCCGTGCAGGCGTTCTCGGATCTGAGTCCCGAGGCCTTCGCCGACATGGGGATCGCCGTCGCCGGAATCGAACGCCTGCTGAAGGCCAGGATCGCCTACGAGAAGATCAACTATCTGATGCTGATGATGGTCGACCGCGACGTCCATTTCCACGTCCTGCCCCGCTACGAGGGCGCGCGCGAACACGAGGGGCAGAGCTTCCCTGACACCGGTTGGCCCGCCGCCCCGGCGCTCGGCTCGGCCGTCGCGCTGGACGACGCCGCCGTCGAGCGCCTCGCCGACGATTTCGCAGCCGCGTGGTCCGCCGCGTGAGCAAGCTGAAGAAGAAGTTCGACGTGCGGCGGCTGACGGCCATGGGCCTGATCGACCGCTACCTGCTGCGCCTGCTGGGCTGGCCGCTGGCCGGATGCCTTGGCCTGACCGTGGTGGCCCTGCTGCTCGAGCGCGTGCTGCGCCTGCTCGACCTCCTATCGCAAAGCGCCGCCCGCTTCGACTACGTCACCCAGCTGGCCTTGAACCTCTTGCCGCACTATCTGGGCCTGGCCCTGCCGGTGGCGTTCTTCGTCGCCCTGTTCATCGTCATCAGCAAGCTGTCGGACGGCTCGGAGATCGACGCCCTGCTGGCCGGCGGCCAGTCGCTGGAGCGCATCGCCGCGCCCTTCGTCTGCATCGGCCTGGCGCTCAGCATCTTCAGCGTCGCGGTGTTCGGCTACGTCCAGCCCTACAGCCGCTACGCCTATCGCGCCGTGATGCACGCCGCCGTCAACGCCGGCTGGAACGGTCGCCTCTCGGGCGGGGCCTTCATCGACGACGACGGCTCGCTGATGACCGCCGACAGCGCCGACCTCGCCGGCCAGCGCCTGACCCGCGTCTTCATCCGCCGCCCCGACGCGGCCGGCCACGAGGAGCTGATCACCGCCGCCAGCGCCACGCTTCAAGTCTCGGCCGACGGCAAGACCGTGACCATGCGCCTGAAGTCGGGCCGCCGCATCGGCAGCGACGCACGCGGCAACTACCGGAGCCTGGCCTTCGACGACCTGACCACCGAGGCCCCGCTGAAGGCCGCCGCCAGCCTGCTGCGGGCCCGCGGCGGCGACGAGCGCGAGCTGACCCTGGGCGAGCTGCTGCACCAGGCCAAGTCGCCCAATCCGGTCGTGCCCAAGGCCACGCTGATGGCCGAGTTCTACGGGCGTATCGCCCGCGCCGCCTTCCTGCCGTTCCTGCCGCTGCTGGCCTTCCCGCTGGGCCTGGCCGCCAAGCGCGGCAACCGCGCGCCGGGCCTGCTGCTGGCCGGGGTGCTGCTGCTGGCCTTCCAGCACAGCCTGCTGCTGGGCCAGAGCCTGGCCGAATCCGGCCGCATCGCCTCGCTGCCCGCCGTCGGCCTGCCGTTCCTGATCTTCACGGGCCTGGCCGTCTGGCTGTTCGTCGGCAGCCGCACGCGGCCCGGCGACACCCCGATCTCGCGCCTCGTCCTGGCCATGAGCGCCCAGTTCCGCCGCGCCCTCAAGCCGTTCCAGCGCAAGGAGCGCGCCGCATGAAGCTGCAGCTCTACGTCCTGCGCACCGTCGCCACCCGCGCGCTCGGCGCCGTCCTGATCCTGATGGCCATCCTGCAGATCCTCGACCTGCTGGAAGTCACCACCGACATCCTCGATCGCGGCCTCGGCGTCGGCGGGGTCGCCTACTACGCCGCCCTGCGCGCCCCGGCCCTGTTCCAGCAGGTCGCGCCCCTGGCGGTGCTGGCCGGCGGCCTGTTCGCCTTCTCGCAGCTGGCCCGCGAGAACGCCGTGGTGGCCATGCGCGCCGCCGGCATCTCGGGCTATCGCATCGTCGCCATGGCCGTTCCGGTGGCGATCGCCGTGCTGGCGCTCGACGCCCTGTGCGCCCAGGTGGTCTCGCCGCGCACCGATCCGACGCTCAGCGCCTGGTGGGCCGCCACCACGCCGGTCGCCGAGCGCAAGCCCGCCGCCGCGCGCACCTTCCGCGCCGGCGAGGACCTGGTCACCGCCAAGGAAGCGACCGCCAACGGCGCGCGCCTGACCGAGCTGACCATCTATCGCCGCGACAACTCCGGCGCCCTGACCGAGCGCGTCGTCGCCCCGTCGGCCCAGTTCCAGAACGGCGCCTGGCGGCTGCAATCGCCAGTGACCACGCGCTATCTGGGCGACCGGGTCGAGCCGATGACCGCCGCCTCGGCCACCTGGCCCACGGCCCTGCGTCCGGCCGATGTGCAGGCGCTGTTCGCCGACGCCCCCGCCCCGTCCGCCGCCTCGGCCCGCCGCGCGCTGGAGAACGGCGGCTCCGACCGCCCGCAGAGCTTCTACGCCACCCGCCTGCAGACGGCCTTCTCCGGCCCGATCGCGGCGCTGGTCATGCTGCTGCTCAGCGCCCCGGTGGCCTGGGCCAACTTCCGCAGCGGCCAGGGCGCGGTCCTGCTGACCACGGGCCTGGCCGCCGGCCTGCTGTTCCTGGTCGCCGACGGCCTGCTGTCGGCCCTGGGCGAATCCGGCTCGCTGTCGCCGATCCTGGCCGCCTGGGCCGCCCCCGTCGTCTTCGCCGCCCTCGCCGTGCGCGCCTTCGTGTCCCTGGAGGGATGATGCCTTTCGATTCCGCGTCCGAGGCGATCTCGGTCCTGCCCGTGCGCACGCCCGATGAGCTGAAGCGCTTCATCGCCCTGCCCGCGCGCCTCAACGCCAAGGACCCCCACTGGATCACGCCGCTGACCCTGGAGCGGACCGAGGCCCTGTCGCCCAAGACCAACCCGTTCTTCCAGCACGCCGAGGTGCAGCTGTTCCTGGCCGTGCGCGGCGGCCGCGACGTCGGCCGGATCAGCGCCCAGATCGACGAGCTGACCCCGCAGAAGACGCCCGGGCGCCTGGACGGCCACTTCGGCCTGATCGCCGCCGAGGACGACGCCGAGGTCTTCGCCGCCCTGCTGCTCACGGCCGAGGCCTGGCTGCGCGAGCGCGGCCGCACCCACGTGATGGGTCCGTTCAACCTGTCGATCAACGAGGAGGTCGGCCTGCTGGTCGACGGCTTCGACACTCCGCCGATGGTGATGATGGGCCATGATCCGGCCTATGCCGGGGGCCGCGTCGAGCAGCAGGGCTACGCCAAGGCCAAGGACGTCTACGCCTACTACGCGCCGATGCACGTCGACCTGCCGCCGGCCGTGCGTCGCCGGGCCGAGCGGCCGCCGGCCGAGGGCGTGGTGCTGCGCCAGCTGGACATGAGCCGCTACGACGAGGAAGTGGTCACCCTGACCGACATCCTCAACGACGCCTGGAAGGACAACTGGGGCTTCACCCCCACCACCGAGGCCGAGACCGCCCAGCTGGCCAAGGCCCTCAAGGCCGTGATCGACAAGCGCCTGACCTGGTTCGCCGAGATCGACGGCGAGGCCGCCGGCTTCCTGGTGTTCCTGCCCAACGTCAACGAGGCCATCGCCGATCTCGACGGCAAGCTGCTGCCGTTCGGCTGGGCCAAGCTGCTGTGGCGGCTGAAGGTCAAGCGCGTGAAGTCGGCCCGCATCCCGCTGATGGGCGTGAAGCGCAAGTTCGCCGAGAGCATCCGCGGCCGCATGCTGCCGTTCCAGATGATGCACGCGGGCCGCACCTCGGCGCTCGCGCTGGGCTACGAGCGGTTCGAAATCTCGTGGGTGCTGGAAGAGAACATGCCCATGCGTCGCATCGCCGAGGCCATCGGCTCGCAGGTCTACAAGACCTATCGCATCTATGAGAAGGCGCTCTAGGTGAGCCAGCCGTTCAAGGCTCTGGTCCTGGCCGGCTCGCGGCCGGGCGAGATCGACAGCGCCGCGGCCTATGCCGGCGTCTCGCACAAGGGCCTGATCACGCTGGAGGGGCGCACCCTGCTCGACCGCGTGCTGGGCGCCGTCCAGGCGGCGGGCGCGCAGGCCATCGGCGTCTCGACCTCCGACGCGGCCATCGCCCAGGCCCTGCCCCAAGGCGTTCGCGCCATCGCCGCCTCGACCGAAGGTCCCAGCCAGAGCGTCCGCGAAGGCGCCGAGACCCTGGGCTTTCCGCTGCTGATCACCACGGTCGACCACGCGCTGCTGAAGCCCGAGTGGATCACCCAGTTCCTGGCCGACGCCCCGGCCGGCGCCGACGTCGCCCTGATGCTGGCCCCGGAGGAGCGCGTCCGTGCGGCCGCCCCCGACACCAAGCGCACCTATCTTGCGTTCCGCGACGGCCGCTTCTCGGGCTGCAACCTCTTCCTGTTCCGCAGCGAGGCCGCCCTGCCCGCCATCGCCCTGTGGCGCCGCGTCGAGCAGAACCGCAAGCAGCCCTGGAAGATCGCCGCCATGCTCGGCCCGGGCCTGCTGGTCCGCTACCTGCTGGGCCTGCTGACCCTCGACGAGGCCATCGCGCGCCTGGGCCTGCTGGCCGGCGTCAAGGCCGCCGCCGTGCGTGCGCAGGACGGCCTGGCCGCCGTCGACGTCGACAAACCCGCCGACCTCGACCTGGTGCGCCGGATCGTCGGCGAGACGGCCTAGCGCCAGTAGCCGTTCGCCGCCGCCACGGTGGCGAAGTTCACGGCGACCACGTGCGACACGGCCACCAAAGCCTGCGCGTCGTTCTCGTAGATCGCCCGCAGCCGGGCGCGAACCTCGTCGGAGGCCTGCGTCTTCTTGACCGCCATGCGCGACAGCTTGACGGCCAGGTCATAGCCCTCCTCGGGCGTGGCGGTGATCAGGCTGGGCAGCCAGGTCGGCATCGGACGTCACTCACGTTGTTGCTCCTGGAAGGCTAGACCGCCCGGCCGGCGCGACGATTGGACGAAAGGCTCCGCCGTTCCGTCCAATTGCGCGGGGTTTCAGGCGCTGAGCCGCACGATGATCCCCAAGCCCGCCGCGGCGACGGCCAGGGCGACCGGGATGGTCAGGATCTGGGCCAGGGCCGAGCCGGCGCCGACCCGGCCGGTCCAGGTGGACAGCCCCTGGCGGAGGAAGTCGGCCAGATCCGGCCGGGTCTCCGCCTTGGGCTCCATGCGCAGGATCACGGCCGGCACGCCCAGATAGACGGCCAGGTAAGCGGCGCAGACCCCCAGCACCAGCCCGACCTCGGCGTCGCCGAGGAAGGCCAGGCCGAACGCCCCGAGGATGGCGCCATAGGCGCCGACGATCATCCAGCCCACGGCCTTGGGCAGGTCGGGCGTCGAGGGCTCCGGCGCCTGGGGCGCACGGGGCGCGGCTTCGACCGCCGCCGGGACCGTCCGCGCGCGCGGCGCGGGCGGCTCCCAGGAGGTCCCTTCATAGAAGGCGTAGGTCGGCGACGTGGTGGAGACATAGTCCATGACAGGCTCCTTCGGCCGCTCGGCGGCCGCGTTCAGGAAGGAAGGGACACGCGCGCTCAGACGGCCAGGGCCTCATCGGCCGGGCCGAAGAACTCGTAGTGGATACGCTCGGACGCCACCCCGGCCCGCGACAGCCCGCCGACGAAGGCCTTCAGGAACGGCCTGGGACCGCACAGGAAGAAATCGGCGGCCTCGAACGGGGTGTTGGCCTTCAGCCAGTCGACGGTGATCAGGCCGTCGTGGTCGTGGGTGCGGCCGGCTTCGTCATTGGCCGCCGGCCTGGCGTAGAAGGTGGCCACCGAGGTCTTGCCGTGGGCCTTGGCCAGGGCCCGGACGTGGCCGTCCATGGCGTGGCTGGGACCGTCCAGCGCGCCGTGCACGAAGGCCGTCTCCAACTGCGGATGCCTCTGGGCGATGGTCTCCAGCATGGCCACCATCGGCGTCAGGCCTACGCCGCCAGACAGCAGCACCACCGGCCGCTCCGGCGCCTGCGGCAGGAAGAACTCGCCGGCCGGCGGCGTCGTCTCCAGCACCGTCCCCACCTCGACGAGATCGTGCAGGAAGCGCGAACCGCCCTGCCCGCCGTCCTCGCGCTTGACAGAGATGCGATAGGCCTCGTCGTTCGGCGCGTTCGAGATCGAGTAGTGGCGCTTGATCTCGCCCCGGTCGGGCGTGTCCAGCCGGAAGGTCAGGTACTGGCCGGGCTTGTGGCGCAGCACCTTGCCGCCGTCGACGGGCCGCAGCACGAACGAGGTGATCAGGGTGCTCTCGACCGTCTTCTCGGCGACTACGAACGGACGCCAGCCGGTCCAGCCGCCCGAAGCGGCCTCGATCTCGTCGCGGATCGCCTGCTCGCGATCCTTCAGCAGGTCGGCCAGGAACCAGTAGGCCTCGCCCCAGGCGGCCAGCACCTCGTCGGTCGCCGCCTCGCCCAGCACGTCGCCGATAGCGCCCAGCAGGGCCTTGGCCACGTAGGGATAGTGCTCGGGCAGGATGTTGTAGCCGATGTGCTTCTGGGCCATCCGCTCGACCGCCGGACCCAGCACTTCCAGGTTCTCGATGTTCTGGGCGTAGGCCACGATGGCGCCGGCCAGGGCGTGGTGCTGCTTACCCGTGGCCTGGTTGGCGTGGTTGAACAGCGCCTTGATGTGGGCGTCCTGGAACAGCCGGCCGTACATGGCCTTGGTGATCTGCGGCGCGACGGCGGCGACGGCGGGGGCCGTGGCCTTCACGCAGGCGATCGTCTCCGCGCTCAGCGGCTTGGGCATGGTGTTGCTCCTTGGAAAACAGGGTGTGAGGCGTCAGGCGGCCGACGCCGGCTCGCGGTCGTAGAAGTCCACCTGCATGCGGATCGGCCCGAGGGGCTCGACCCGATGGATCTGCTGCGGCCGCACCAGACCGCGCACGCCGGGGCTCAGTTCGACCGACGGGGTGTCGGCGTCGTCGTAGTGCAGGACCAGCCGGCCCTCGATCAGGCGGATCACGCCCCAGACGCCGGCCCGGGTGCTGTGATCGCGGCGCAGGCCCTCGGGCAGGGTCGTCTCGTCGAACACCGGGGTCGAGCGGTAGGGCGCGTCGGGCGCCGGACGGCGGCTTTCCAGCGCGCCGCTCAGGTTCCGGGCCATGCGCTCGGCCTTCTCCTGCAGCTCGGCCGCGTGGCGGGGCGGAACGAACGCGTCGGTCGCCTCGCGCCACAGCGCCAGCCAGCGGTCGAACATGGCCGGCTCTATGCGCTCGACGTGCTTCATGTGCGCCGCCAGCGGATTGCCCTTGTAGCGGGCCGAGGCGCGCATCACCGACGACCAGAAGTCGGCCAGCCGGTCGAGATGTTCGTCCCAGTGCTCCACCGCGCCGGCGAAGACGGGACCCAGCTGCGGATCCTTGCGCACGGCGGCGTAAAAGCCGGTCAGCAGCGCCGGCAGGACGGTGTCGTCGAAGTCGAAGACGGGGTTGGCGGACATGACGCCCTCAATTCATTCATCTATAATGCATCTATTCTCGCGACCTAAAACATGCAATTGGAATGCATGGTTTATCCGCCGCGCCGAACCCTTAAGGGGAGCCGATGAAGCTCACCCGCTACACCGACTACGCGGTGCGGACGGTCATCTACCTGGCCAACCAGGAAGGCCGCCTGGCCTCGATCGCCGAGATCGCCCGCGCCTACGACATCTCGCAGAACCACCTGATGAAGGTGGTGCAGCAACTGGCGGCCGCCGGCTTCGTCGAGACGGTGCGCGGACGTGGCGGCGGCCTGCGGCTGGCCCTTCCCGCCGACCAGGTGAACGTCGGCGCCCTGGTGCGCGAGACCGAGGGCGGCTTCGACCTCGTCGATTGCTCCAGTTGCGTGGCCGCCCCGGGCTGCGGCCTGCCAAGGATGCTGGCCGAGGCGACCCGCGCCTTCCTGGCCGTTCTCGACGGCTACAGCGTCGCCGACATCTCGCGCCAGCCCGAGGTGATGCGCCAGCTCTTCGTCCAGCGGGCCTGAGGCTCTCCGGTCACACAACGACAAAACACGGCGTTCGGCTTTGCATGCGACCGGCTGCGGACCTATGTGCCGGCCATCGCCGCCGTCCGCACCGACGGCGGCCGCCTTTGTTTTCGCCTTGTTCGAAGTCTGTCTCGTGCCGTCTTTCCTTCGCCGCGCCGCCGTCCTGGGCGCCCTGCTTCTGCTGTCGGCCTGCGCCAGCGTCGATCTGCCCGCCTCGCCCAAGGCCGCTTTCAGCCGCAGCGCCTCGAGCGTCCTGTCGCCGGGCGTGACCTATTGGAGCGAGACCCGCGAGAACCCGCTACGGCAGGTCTATCACGTGGTCCAGCTGGACCTGGCCGATCCCAAGGTCGAGCTGTTCGTCTCCCCGCCCAATGACGGCGCGGGGCAGTACCACGCCCGCACGACCTCGGAGTTCGTGACCGCCTCGGGCGCCCTCCTGGCCGTCAACGCCAGCTATTTCGTGCCATTCAAGGCCGGCACGCCCGGCGGCGACGACTTCATCCCGCATGCCGGCGAGCACGTCGATCCGGTCGGCAAGGTGATCGTCGGCGGCCGCGAGGTGGCCCCGCCGGACGACCCCGAGATCGATCCCCGGGTCAACGCCATCCTCTGCATCCACCCCTCGTTCGTCGAGATCCGCTCGGGCGCGACCTGCCGCTGGGACGTCGTCGATGCGGTGGCCGCTGGACCCGTCCTGCTGGTCGACGGCGCCGAGCAGTCGTTCCAGAACGCCGGCCCCAAATACGCCCGCGATCGCCATCCGCGCACCGCCTTCGGCGTCTCGGCCGACGGTCGTACGGGCTGGCTGGTGGTGGTCGACGGCCGCCAGACCGTGATCAGCGAGGGCGCCACCCTGGCCGAGCTGACCGCCTTCTTCCGCGACCTGGGCGCGGCCGACGCCATCAATCTCGACGGCGGCGGCTCGACCACCCTGGCGGTCGACGACGGCTTCGGCCGCCCCCGCGTTCTGAACTCGCCGATCCACACCGGCGTGCCGGGGCGCGAGCGACCCGTGGCCAACCAGATCGGCGTGCGGGTCCTGCCGTCGCGGCCCTGAGCGATCGACATTCGGGCCCAGTGCGTGGTCCTCGTCCTTCGACAAGCTCAGGATGAGGACCAAGGCACGCGGCGGCAGTCGAAAACCTCATCCTGAGCCTGTCGAAGGACGAGGTTTTCGTCTCGGATATTGCATGTCGATCGCCCCTAGGGCGGATCGACATTCAAGGGCTTGCCGGTCCCAACCCGCCCAATCCCCGCGAAGGCGGGGACCCAAGCCGGCTTTCAGGGCATGGCTAAGCCTTGGATCATCTCCAAGCTCAGCTTGGGTCCCCGCCTTCGCGGGGACGCTCGGAGAAAAGGTCAGAACTGCTGAATGTCGATCGTCCCTAGGCCTGCGGAGCCAGGAAGGCGGCGGTGACGTTGCTGAGCGGGCCCGGCCAGTCGCCGAACACGATCGCGCCGCTGTAGACGTCGACCGGCGAGGCCGGGAAGCACAGGTTCATGCTGAACTTCAGCAGCGCGTCGCTCGTGCTCTGGGCCATGATGGTCAGCGGAAAGCCGATGGCCGGAGCGTTGTCATAGATGAACAATAGCCCCGTGAACGGCGAGATCACCGGCGCGGCGGGATTGGGGAACGACAGTTCGCCCTTCACCGGCACGACCTCGCAGCGCGCCGTCGAGCCCGCTTCCGGCGCGCCCTCGCCGGCGGCCGAGACCTTGTCGTCAGGGATCACCAGGGTCAGCTCGTACTCGAACCCGACCTGGCCGTCGGCCACGATGTCGGGCTTGTAGACGGTCAGTTTCAGGGCGCCGGTCTGTTGCATGAGCGCATCCTCGATCAGGGCGGCGCGACGAAGCTCGCGCAACCTATGATCGCATCAACGCATGACACATTCTTTGAGGGAACGCCGATCCGCCAAAACGACGCGCCAATCGCCCGCCTGCGCACGGCGCGGGCGGGTGGTGACGCTTACGGACGCAGGGCGCCCTCGCCTCAGGCCGGGGTCGCCTCGGCCACGGCCCAGCGGGCGGCCAGCTCGCGGTTCTTCGGCAGGTCCTCGGGAAAGTCCATCTCGGCCCAATCCAGGCCCTGGATCGAGCGCACGGCCACGGCGTCGTGGGCGCGGGCGATCTGGTCGATGGCCGACAGGTACCAGCGGCGCAGGCCCTCGGGCGTGCGCAGCGAGCGTTCGACGATGTCGGTGAACAGGGCCGCGCCTTCCGGTTCGAAGCGCAGGAAGCCGATCGACTCGGCGTCGTACTCAGTGATCGTCTTGCCGATCTCGCGCAGGGAAGAGCCTTCCGTGCGCACCTTCATGTCATCGGCGTCATAGCCGTCCTTGCGGTCGATGGTCACCGTGATCGGCGCCGACGGGGCCGACAGCAGGCGCTCGGCGATGGCCGGCTCGAACAGGGTGTCGCCGTTCAGCAGCAGGAACGAGCCCTGCATCTCGCCGCGCGCCATCCACACCGAGGCCAGGTTGTCGCTGACGCTGTAGAACGGATTGAAGAGCGTACGCAGGGTCAGGCCCGGCAGGCGCAGCTTGGCCAGTTCCGCCTCGACCAGGTCGGCGGCGAAGCCGGTGACGACCACCACCTCGGTGACGCCGGCGCGGTGCAGGTGGCGGATCTGCCATTCCAGGACCGAGCGGCCCGACAGGTCCACCAGGCACTTGGGGCGGGTGTCCGTCAGCGGCGACAGGCGCTTGCCCTGTCCGGCGCTGAGGATGATGGCTTTGACCGGCGACTGCATGGCTAAAACTCGGGCGCGTCGCGAGAGCGACGGCGAAGACGGGGGTGAAAGGGCGAGGACGACTCGAAGCGAGCCATATCAGCGCAAATTGTGCGCGACCATAGCCGTGGCAAGGTTAGGCGTCCCGCAAAACGCCGCTTGCGACAATGTGCGCGCCCCCAGCGCCTCGCCCTTCCCCGTCGTCAGGCCTCGACCGTCGCCTTGTAGGACTTGGTCGCCGGATGCAGTCGCGCCTCGATCGCCTTGTCGAGGGCGGCCCTGAAGTCGGCCATGCCCGCGTTCACCGGTTCGAACACCTCATAGTCGACCGAGCATGGATCACCGCCGGGGAACGGCGGGTCGGGATTGTACTGGATCGACAGCTGCGCCTGCTGCGAGGCCAGCTGCGCCTTTTCTTCCGCGTCCGAACCGCCGGCGAGGTCAGTGACGATCGTCTGGACCATGAACAGCGACTCGTCGATCGACGACGATATGCCCGCCCCGGTGATGCGGTTGCCGTCCTTGATCCAGCGCGGACAGCCATTGACCACCGTCACCTTGGGGAACAGCTTCAGGCACTCGATGAAGCCCCAGTGGGTGGTGGCCTTGTAGCCGTCCAGCAAGCCCGCCGAGGCCAGCAGCAGGCCGCCCGTGCAGACCGAGACCACGTAGCGCGCCTTGCCGGCGCGATCGCTCAGGAAGTCGAGCAGCGCCGCATCGCCGATGGCGTCCTGCAGGCCGTTCCCGGCGCCGGGCACGAACAGCATGTCGATGTGCGGGGCGGCGTCGTACTCGTACTGCGCCACCACCTTCAGCACGCCCGAGGTCTGGATCGGGTCGGTGCTCGCCGCCACCGTCGCCACCTGGATGGTCCGGCCGATCACCGTCCCGTCGAAGAAGGCGAACACCTCGTGCGGCCCGGCGACGTCCAGGATGTCGACGCCCGGATAGAGGACGATGCCTACCGTGAACGGCGGAAGCGGCTGGGTGGTCATTGGGCCACCGCGATGAACGAGGCCGTCACCCCGGCCGGCTCGCCGTTGTGCGGCTTGGCCCGCACGATGGTGCCGACGATCGACGGAACCTGGTCCACGCCGTCGGGCCACATGTAGCCCGGCCAGCCATGATAGTCGTACTCCCAGCCCGCCGTCGGCGTGCCGTCACGGCCAAAGCCCTTGATGGCGATGGTCGAGGGTCCGTCGCAGTCGGGATCGACCGTCCCCTTCAGGTCCAGCACATAGCCGCCGCCCATGTCGAGCGTGCCCAGGATGACGCGCGACGTCGGGGTCTCGAAGGTGAACACCCCCTCGCCGAAGATCAGGCTGAGCGCGGTCTGGGCGTCGTCGCCGACCAGCTCGGGATTGTTCAGGTAGCTGCGATAGGTCCACTTGCCGGCCAGGGTCATGGCCATCCTCCCTCTTCACCCGCCTCAGTAGGCCTTGACCTCGACGTTCAGAAGCTGCGGCGCGGCCACGGTCGCGCCCGGAGCCGGCCCGTGGTCGTGGGACGGCCCGGTGTTCGACAGCACCGGCGGCTTCAGGCGCACCAGGCGGATGTTCAGGCCCGCGTCCGAGGCGGCCGCGCCCAACCCCTTGGCCATGGCCAGCTTGGCCAGCGGCGGCGAGATCGGGACGGTGAAGGTCACGGGACGGGTCACCAGGTGCTGGCCGAACATCGACAGGGTCGTGACGAAGCCGGGCGAATTGACGCCCACCGTCTCGCCCTCGGGCGTGTTGCCCCCCACCGCCAGGTCGTGGCCGTGCTCGAACGGCGGCAGCTCCACCGTCAGGGTGGCCAGCAGCTTGGGTCCGTCCACCTTGACCGCCTCGGTCAGCAGGGCCTTGGGCACCGCGACGTCGCCCGAGGCGATGCTGGCCTGGGTGGGCACCTTCAGCTTGGCCACGAACTGCTGGGGCTTGGGGGCCACGGCCGCCTTCAGCCGGCCGGCCGGACGCGGCGGCGGCACGACGTTCTCGCCCGAGCCCGGCTGATAGTCGTAGTCGAAGGCGCCGATGGTCTCGTAGGCCCCGGCCACCTGCTGGGCGGGCGGCAGCGGCTGGCCGTCGGCGTTGCGGAAGAACAGGAACGGCTCGGCCCGCCACTGGCCCAGGTCGCCGCGCGGGTTCAGGTAGTTGGGGTTGTCGTCGGGCAGGGTCGGATAGCCGTAGCCCTGCTGCTTGCGCGTCCAGAGGTCCCAGATGCGGTCGATGTTGGCGTGGTGCAGGAAGAACAGGGGATCCACCGGCGACAGGTTCGACTGCATGAAGCCGTCGCCATAGGTCGTCTTGCCGTTGGGGTCGGTCCAGATGCCGCCGACGCAGTTGTGCACCTTGTTGTGCGGTTGGCCCTCCATCACGCCGAAGCCGGTGATGCTGCTGTGGAACTGCGACTTGGGGCTGGCGAAGCCGATGAAGTCGCGCGGCGCCAGGGCGTTGTCGAGCATCCAGGACGAGACGGCGCGGTTGGTGATGTCGTCGAAGCCCGGCCGCTGCGGGGTCGAGCCGCGCGAATTCGGCGGCGCGAAGAACATCGGGCCGCCCTTGGGTCCGATGTCGAAGATCAGGTCGGCCGGGAAGCGCAGGCCGCGGATCAGCAGTTGCTGGGTCTGGGCGCTGCTGAGACCGTTCCAGAACTTCTCGAGCACCGGCCCGAAGGTGCGATTGAAGGCGTCCAGGCTCTGGATGTAGCCCGGATAGGTGCTGGGATTGAGCACGCCCTGGAACATCTCGGCCGGCACCACCGGGCTGGCCGTCCAGTCCCAGTAGGGGAAGGCGAAGCTGTTGTCGCCGCTGAGCTTTCGGACCACCTGCTCGAACCAGCCGACATAGCCCCGGTGCCAGACCACGAACCACCAGTTGCCGTGCGGGCAGTCGATCGTGTGGGTCAGGGCGTGGTTGTACCAGTTGTAGGGATGCTCGGGCGGCAGCTTGAGCATGATGTCGATGGCCCGGGCGTAGCTGGCCAGGGCGCGCTTGCCCTCGGGGCTGGCGACGTTCCAGCGCCGCCAGCGGGCCTTGGTCGGCGCGGCGGGCTGGGCCAGCGCCTGGCCCGCGGCCATGGCGCCCACGACGGCGGCGCCGCCCGCCATCAGGTCGCGGCGCGACGGAGCGGAAAAGGGGCCGGCGGCGGTGGGATCCTGGGTCATGTCACGGACTCTCTCTGGGGATCGAACTCTGGGGATCGGAAAGGAACAGGCGCGAAAAGCCGAGCGGCGCGGCCCCGAAAGGCCGCGCCAGGCAGTCGTCAGTGGTGGCCGTGGGAGACGCCGCCGGTGCCGTCGGGCAGCACGATCTGGACGTTCTGCATCATGCCCTGGTCCTCGTGGTCGAGGATGTGGCAGTGCAGGACGTACTCGCCGATGTAGCGCTGGTAGCGGGTGCGCACGATCAGGGTGTAGGGCAGGTACGGACCGTTGTCGGTCTTCTGCACGCTCTTGACCCACAGGGTGTCCTTCCAGGCGCCCTTCAGGCCCGGATACTGCGGGTCGGGCGGCCCGGGACCGAAGTCGTCCACCGCGCCGGGCGCGCTGACGTCCTTGCCGGTCGGATCCAGGATCTTGACGATCTGGAACGGGTTCACGTGGATGTGGAACGGGTGGCTGACGAACTCCGAGCGCAGTTCCCACTCCTGGGCCGTGCCCAGCACCAGGGTGCGGTCGACGCGGTCGGGCGAATAGGGACGCGGCGCGTAGTCCTGCGACCCCACCTCGAACTGCACCGGCATGTTGGTGTTCTGGCCGGGAATGGCGATGTTGAAGAGCACCTTCTCGGTCTCCGAGCCCTTGATCTCGGCTTCGGTGATCGTCGGGTGCGGCACGAAGCGGGTCAGCTTCAGGCCGTTCCTCAGGTCGGCGATGACGCTGGCCTTCACGTCGGCCGGCATCTGGGCGTTGGCCGCGGCCACCAGCTCGCCTGTGACGAAGGCGGGGATGTCCTTGACCTCCTGGCCGGGCGAGACGCTGACCTTGCCCAGCAGGCGCGTGCCGACGGCGATGCTGTTGACCGTGGCGCTGGGCGCGGTGTCGGCGTCGAGCATGCAGTAGTTGCCGGCCTTGGGGAAAACCACCAGCAGGTCGTTGCGATAGCCCGGCTGCAGGGTGACCACCGTGGTCTTGCGCGCCTGGGCGTCGGTCAGGCCGTCGTCGGCGACGATGTAGAACGGCACGGGATCGCCGATGCAGTAGGTCTTCTGGAAGGCCGGGCCGTCGGCCGCCGCCAGGCGCTCCATGGCCGCCGGACCGCCATCAGCCATCTTCACGAACTGCAGCGAGATGGTGTCGCGCACGCCGGCGTGGATCATCCGCCAGCGGGCCAGCTCGCCCTGCCTGGCCGGCAGGGTGGCCAGCACCTGGCCGTTGATGCTGGTGTAGCGGCCCGACTGGCCCCAGCTGCCGGGTCCGAAGCCGTTGCCGTTGGCGTCGCTGTAGAACTCGATCACGCCGGTGTCGCCGGGATCGCAGACCCACTCGACCACGTTGCCCTTGGCGTCGGTCCTGACCTTGATGTTGCCGCTCTTGTCGAGGCAGGCGTACTGGATCTGCTGGAACACCAGCAGCTTTTCCGGGATCGGCGCGCCGTTCTTGTAGAGCAGGGTGTCGAGGTCGCCGTTGGCGCTCGGCGTCGGCTTGCGGTCGCCCTTGATGACCAGGGCCCCGGCCATGCCGCTGGAGACCTGCAGCGCCGTCGAGCCGTGACGGTGGGTATGGTACCAGAAGGTGCCGGCCGGATGGTCGCGCGGGATGTTGTATTCGTACTCGAACTTCACCCCGGGATTGATCGACAGCAGCACGTTGTCGCTGTTTCCGGTCGGGCTGACCCACAGGCCGTGGCTGTGCAGGTTAGTGCCGTTGTAGCAGTGCGGCACATTGATCAGCCAGTTGGGATCGGTGCAGCTGGGATCGGCCGGCAGCCGGTTGTCCAGCGCCACCCGCACCGTCTCGCCCGGCCGCGTCAGGATCGTCGGCGCCACATAGGGCGTGGTCGGCGAGACGTCGGTGCCGTTGTAGCTGCGCAGGTGGACCTTGTCGTAGCGGCCGTTGGCGGGGTTGTAGAGCCGGCCGTCGGTGTAGACGATGTTCAGGGCCAGCCGCCTGTCGCCCGTGATCGGCGTGGTCGCCGGCGGGATGACGTAGCTCCTGTCGCCCGAGGCGGTGCCGGTGATGGCCAGCAGATTGGTCGTCGCCTTCAGGGACGGGTTCTGCGCCCCCTGCTCGATCGGCGCGCCCAGAAGGCGCGGATTGTCGACAAGCCGGTCCTGCGCCGCGGCGCTTCCCGCCTGCAAGGCCAGCGACGCCAGGGCGGCGCTCAGCGCCCCTGTCGACAACATGAAGCGCCGATCGCGCACACGCCCACACGGACCGCCCATAGCAGCCTCCCCGAACAATGTTCCCCGAGGCTAGATACTACCTAAGCGATACTGAAGGTGAAGGCTAAATTTTTGTGCGCTTTCGCACACGCCGGCCGGTTCAGCGCCAGGCGTAGTTGAAGCTGACGCTGATCCGCTGCTCCTCGGCCTGGTTGGGCGTCACCTCGTGGCGCAGCCAGCTCTCCCACATCAGGATCGAGCCCGGCTCGGGCTGGACGTAGACGAAGGGCTGCAGGGTCTCCGGCGCGTCGTCCTGGCGCGTCGGCGCGGCCATCATCATCGGCAGGCGCGGATCCTCGAACTTCAGGGCCGAAGCGCCCGGCGGAATGGTCACGTAGACCGTGCCCGAGATCACGCTGTGGGGATGGATGTGGCCGGTGTGCTGGCCGCCCGGATCGAGAATGTTGATCCAGAAGCTGTCCATCACCAGCTTGCCGCCGGCCAGGTCGAACCGCAGGTCCTTGGCGAAGGCTGCGGCATGCTTGTCGAGCTTCTTCTTCAGCTCGGCGAACAGGCTGTCGCGCTGGGGCAGGTCGTCCAGCGAGGCGTAGGAGGTGTAGCCCAGGTAGCCCTTGCGCTCGGCCCAGGCCTGGCCGGCCTCGTCGTCCTCGGCCACGGCGATGCAGGCGTCGTGCAGGTCGTCGATGAAGGTCTCGAAGTCCTTCTCGCCGGACAGGCTGGCTTCATAGAGCGGGGTGACGAAGAGAGAGCGGGTGGTCATGGGGCGGGGTCATACAGCCCCCGATGATTGACGACAAACAGCGATTGGAACATCATAAGAACATGACCGTGAGCCTCAACATCCCAGCTGCGCTCGCCGCCCGCCTCAAAGCGGCCGCCGAAGCCGAGGGCAAGGACATCGACACCTATGCGATCGACGCGCTTCACGTGATATCCGACGAGGACTGGGGATATACCGACGACGACGCCTACTGGCGTGAACTGCGCGCTCAAGCGGACCAAACGCTGCGTGAAGGCGGCATTCCGTTTCAGGACGTCCAGCGTTGGGTCGCCTCCTGGGACACCGAAGAGGAACTGCCGCCGCCGGAGCCAAAGATCAAAGCGCGCGGATGATATCCATCGAGTTCGATCAGCGCGCCAGGCGTGACCTTATGAAGTTGCGCCGTTGGCTCGTGAGCCGAGCGCCATCGGCGGCCGATCGCGCCATAGACGTCATCATGAGAAGCGTTGGCTCGCTCGGGGAATTTCCGGACCGTGGCCGTCGCAAAGGTCATGGCATGCGCGAGCTCTACATTCCCTTCGGCGCCCATGGCTACGTCGTGCAGTATCGACAGCAAGGCGACGCCGTCGTCATCGCGCGCATCCGACACAGCCTCGAACGTCGCTGACTCCGCCGGACTCGCCTATATCTGCCTCCGTGACCGACACCACCGCCGACATCCCCTCCCCCGCCGAACCGCCGAAGCATTCCGGCGCCGCCCTGATCAAGGACGAGGTCACGCGCCTGCCCGACGGGCCGGGCGTCTACCGGATGATCGGCGACGCCGGCGAGGTGCTGTACGTCGGCAAGGCGAAAAGCCTGAAGAAGCGCGTGGTGCAGTACGCGCAAGGCCGCTTCCACACCAACCGCATCGCCCACATGGTCGACGCCACGCGGGCGATGGAGTTCGTCACCACCCGCACCGAAGCCGACGCCCTGCTGCTCGAGATCAACCTGATCAAGCAGCTGAAGCCGCGCTTCAACGTGCTGCTGCGCGACGACAAGAGCTTTCCCGAGATCCTCATCCGCCGCGACCACGACGCCGCCCAGCTGCGCAAGCACCGCGGCGCCCATGCGATCAAGGGCGACTATTTCGGGCCGTTCGCCAGCGCCTGGGCGGTGAACCGCACGCTCAACACCCTGCAGAAAGCGTTCCTGCTGCGCTCGTGCAGCGACAGCGTCTACGAGACGCGCGACCGCCCCTGCATGCTGCACCAGATCAAGCGCTGCGCCGCGCCCTGCACCGGCCTGATCAGCCTGGAGGACTACGGCGCCCTGGTCGACCAGGCCGAAGCTTTCCTGAGAGGCAAGTCACGCGCCGTGATGGCGTCGATGGCCAAGCAGATGGAGGAAGCCGCCGAGGACCTGGAGTTCGAGCGCGCTGCAAGGCTTCGCGATCGGATCCGCGCGCTCGCCGCCGTCGCCCAGGAAAGTCAGATCAATCCCGAGACCGTGGACGAGGCCGACGTCGTGGCCCTGCACGTCGAGGGCGGCCAGGCCTGCGTGCAGGTGTTCTTCTTCCGGGCCGGCCAGAACTGGGGCAACCACGCCTACTTCCCCCGCATCACCGGCGCGGCCGAAGACGAAGAGGAAGGCGTCACCGAGGAGCAGCGGATCATCACCGCGTTCCTGGGCCAGTTCTACGACGACAAGCCGATCCCGCGCCTGATCCTGGCCAACGTCCAGCCGGCCGACGCGGACCTCTTGACCGAGGCCTTCGCCCTGAAGAGCGGCCGCAAGGTCGAGATCGCCGTCCCCAAGCGCGGCGAGAAGGCCGACCTGGTCGGCCACGCCCTGACCAACGCCCGCGAGGCCCTGGGCCGCCGAATGGCCGAGGGCAGCGCCCAGACCAAGCTGCTGGTCGGCGTCGCCGAGGCCTTCAAGCTGGACGCCCCGCCCGAGCGGATCGAGGTCTACGACAACAGCCACATCCAGGGCACGAACGCAGTCGGCGGCATGATCGTGGCCGGGCCGGAAGGCTTCATGAAGGGCCAGTACCGCAAGTTCAACATCCGCTCGACAGAGCTCACGCCCGGCGACGACTACGGCATGATGAAGGAGGTGCTGAAGCGGCGCTTCTCCCGCCTGGTCAAGGAGGAGGAGGAAGGCGACGACGCCAACCGCCCCGACCTCGTCCTGGTCGACGGCGGCAAGGGCCAGCTCGACGCGGCGCTGGAGATCATGGCCGACCTGGGCGTCGACGACATCGCCGTCGTCGGCGTCGCCAAGGGTCCGGACCGCGACGCTGGGCTGGAGCGGTTCTTCATTCCGGGCCAGACGCCGTTCATGCTCGAGCCCAAGTCGCCGGTTCTGTACTACCTGCAGCGCCTGCGCGACGAGGCTCACCGCTTCGCCATCGGCGCCCACCGCACCCGCCGCAGCATGGACCTGAAGAAGAACCCGCTCGACGAGATCGAGGGCGTCGGTCCCGGCCGCAAGAAGGCCCTGCTGCACGCCTTCGGCTCGGCCAAGGGCGTCGGGCGGGCCAGCGTCGAGGACCTCGTGAAGGTCGACGGCGTCAGCCAGGCCCTGGCCGAGCGCATCCACGCCTTCTTCCGCAAGGGCTGATCGGCCTACCCAAACCGCGCCCGCCGCGATTGACAACGCCGTTCGCCGAACGCAACCTCAGGCCGCTCTGGAAAAGCATGCAACCTGCCACGTGGCGCGACCGACGCGCCGCGCCGGAGCCGTTTGGGGGAAACATCGCCATGACCATTCTGCCGTTCCTGCGGGGCCGCGGCTTCGCGCGTCCGCTCGCCCAGGCGTGCCCGGACACCTACACCGACACCGACGCGCCCAAGCCGATCCCGTCCGAGCTGTCGGTGATCCGCCTGCCGGCCGATCACTACCTGCACCGCGACGCGCCTACCGAGTGGTGGTGGCACATCGGCACGCTGAAGGCCGGCGACCGGGTGTTCGGCTTCGAGATCAACGCCGCCTCGTTCCAGGGTCGGGGCTTCGGCTTCTCGCAGATCATGCTGACCGACGTGGCGGCGCAGAAGCACTACCAGCGCACCACCACCTTCACCCCGCCCGCCGGCTATGATCCGGCGACCTGGGCCGAGCACGACGTCAATCGCGACTGGCGCGTGCGCCTGGGCGATCCGAACAGCCGGCTGACCGCCATCAAGGTCACCAATCCCGGCTCGGGCTACGATCCTGTGGCGACCACCGTCACCGTGACCGGCGGCGGCGGCTCCCAGGCCATCGCCTGGCCGCTGGTCGATCCGACCACCGGCGCGATCCTGTCGATCCAGCTGACCAACCCGGGCCGCGGCTACACCTCGCCGCCGCACATCGTCATCAACGGCAAGGGCGCCGGCGCCATGGCCGAGGCGGTCCACACCTACATCACCATGGACGCGGCCTGGGGCGACCCGACCCAGAACATGGCCGTGGTCGCCAAGCTGACCGACGACGCCACCGACACCGAGATCGTCTTCGACCTGACCCTGTCGCAGAAGGGCGCGCCCTTCGTGGTCTGGGGCACCGGCGTCACCCAGATCCTACCGCCGGCCAGCGGCTCGCACCTGCAGACCGGCAACTACTACTACTCGCTGACCAACATCGCCGCCGCCGGCACGATCACCATCGACGGCGAGATATTCGAGGTCGAGGGCAAGACCTGGATGGACCACGAGTACGGCTTCTTCGGCACCGCCCAGAAGCCGGTGAAGTGGATCCTGCAGAACGCCCAGCTCGACAATGGCTGGTCGCTGTCGAACCACTACGTGCTGTCCGGCGGCAACCTGCCGCCCAAGCCCGGCGAACCGGTCGCCTGCGAGGTCACCTTGCAGGATCCCGAAGGCCGGATGTACGTCGTGCCCGGCGTCATGACCGCCGAGCGCCCGTGGACCAGCCCGGCCTCGAAGGTGACCTACTATCTCGACTACCAGCTCGACATCGCCGGCTTCGACGCGGTGCTGAACTTCAAGGCCCTGGTGGCCGACCAGGAGTTCCCCCTGCCGACCGGCTCGATCTACGAGGGGATCGCCTCGGCCGAGGGCAGTTTCCAAGGCAGGCCCGCCACGGGTACGGGCTGGATCGAACAGGCGCTCTGAGGCGACCCTCGCCGCGGAGGGCGAAAGTCCTCCGCGGGCTTCCTAGAAGTCGTTGCTCCAGCGCTGCACCGAGGCCAGCGGCAGCCAGGCCTCGAACACCAGGCCGTCGGCGCGGAAGTCGAAGCGCGAGCGGCCCTTCAGTTCGCGCTGGGTCAGGTTCTCGATCAGCCGCGCCCCGAAGCCGAAACGCTCGGGCTGGCTGACCGCCGGGCCGCCGCTCTCGCTCCAGGTCAGGCGCAGCTGGCGGGCGTCCTGGTCGACGCTCCAGCGCAGTCTCACCCGCCCCTCGGGCGCCGACAGCGCGCCGTACTTGGCGCTGTTGGTGGCCAGTTCGTGCAGCACCATCGACAGCGACACCGCCACGTGCGGGCTCAGCGCCACACCTGGCCCTTCCGCGTCGATCCCCTCGCCGTGGGCGCGCACGCAGATGGCCGCCACGTCGGTCAGGTCGGCCTCGTTCCAGCCGGTGCGGGTCAGGAGGTCATGCGCCGCCGAAAACGCCACCAGCCGCTCGGTGAAGATCCGCACCTGCTCGGCGTCCAGCTTGGCGAAGGTCTGGCGGGCCAGCGACTGCACGGTGGCCAGGTTGTTCTTCACGCGATGATTCAGCTCGTTGATCATCACCGCCTGGCGCGCCTCGCGGGCCTCCAGCTCGTGCGAGGCCGCCACCAGGGCCTCGCGCACCGCGGCGATCTCGGCCAGGCCGCCCCGCTTGCCGGCGTCCAGCGGCCGGCCCTCGCCGATCGCGCCGGCGTCCTCGACCAGGCCCACCACCTCGCGGTTGATGCGGTTGGCCAGAAACAGCGCCATGCTCACCCCCAGCAGCAGCAGCAGCGGGAAGATCGCCGCCGTGCCCCAGGCCGCGGCCACCCCCACCTTGGCGACATCGGCGCGGGGGATGGCCACCACCAGCGTCCAGCCGGTGCGCGGCGAGCGGGTGTAGGCCACGCGGGTCTTCACGTTGTCGAGCGACACGCTCTTGCTGACCCCCTCGTTCGCGCGGGCCAGGTTGCGGGTCATGTCGGGCGAGGCGCTGGCCCCGGTGAAGCGCTCGTTGCGCACCGAGCGGGCGATCACCTTGCGCTGGTTGTCGAGGATGGTGGCCACCCAGCTTTCCGGCGCGCGCTGCTGGCGGAACACCGAGGTGAAGCTGGCCGCCTCGACCACGTAGGAGACCACATAGGGCTGGCCCTCGATGTCGACCGGCGCGCCCACCGTCACCACGTGGCGCTGGGCCATGGCCCCCATGCGCAGGTCCGAGACCTGGGTCCGGCCGGCCGCACGGGCGGCGACCATGTAGGCCGGCGGCGGGGTCTTGGGCAGGGCCGAGCCCCAGGGGACCAGGGTGTTGACCCGCTGCTGGCCGTCGGCGGCCGTCACCACCACCCAGCCGGGACGATTGAGCGTGGCCCGCCGGGCCCGCAGGTCGAAGGCCTTCCAGTCGCCGTTCAGCAAGGCCTGGTCGGTGGCCAGGGTCTCGGCCACGGCCACGCCCTCGGCCACCTGCCGGTCGACCGCGCCCGACAGCGCCCGGGCGGTGGCCAGCAGCTGTTCTTCCAGTTGGTCGCGGCTCTGGCGGTTGGAGCGCTCGAGCAGCAGGGCCGTGGCCGCCAGGGCCGGCACCAGCAGGCTGACGGTCAGCAGCACCAGCAGGCCGCGGACCGAGCTGCGCAGGCCCCGGTGCGACGTCGCCGGGGTCTCGGAGGGATTGGACGCCATGGGCGGATTTACGCGGCGGCGGCCGGGAGGTTGCGGACAGCCCCAAGGATCGCGCCGTTCGTCTGCCCCGCCATGCCCTGCTCCCCCTGCCCGGATGACGCGACCTTACGCGATGCGTCGACGCTGTCACCCGGTAAGAAACCCCCGTTATGCGTCGATGCGGGTCTTCAGCAGCACCAAGGCGACAAGGCTCATCCCCGCCGCGGCCGCCAGGTAGATCCCGACCGAGACCAGACCGCTCCGCTCGGCCAGCGCCGTGGCGACGATCGGCGTCAGGCCGCCGCCGATGACGCCGCCGATGTTGAAGGCCATCGAGGAGCCGGTGTAGCGCACCCGGGCCGGAAACAGCTCGGGCAGCCACGAGCCCAGCGGGCCGTAGACGAAGCCCATGGCCAGCAGGGCCAGCGACAGGAAGGCGCAGATCAGGACCAGCGAGCCGGCGCCCATCATCACCGGCAGCAGCGCGCCGACGGCCAGGGTCATGGCGCAGCCGGCGATCAGCACCCGGCGCGGCGTCGTCGCGTCCGACCAGTAGCCCGAGGCGACGATGCCGCCGGCCATGAACAGGATGGCCAGCAGTTGCACGCCCAGGAACACCTCGCGGTCATAGCCAAGGGTCTTGACCCCGTAGCCCAGCGCGAAGGCCGTGGTCAGGTAGAACAGCGCAAAACAGCAGACGACGGCGAAGGTGCCGCCCACGGTCTGCTTCCAGTGGCGCTTGACCAACTCGGCGAACGGCACGGCCGGCGGCGGCTCGTGGGCCAGGGCCGCGGCGAAGGCCGGCGTTTCGGTCAGCTTCAGCCGCACCCACAGGCCAAGGCCCACCAGGATGGCGCTGGCCAGGAACGGCAGGCGCCAGCCCCAGGCCATGAACTGCTCGGAGCTCAGCACCAGGCCCAGGATCAGGAACAGGCCGTTGGCGGCGATGAACCCCACCGGCGCCCCCAGCTGCGGGAACATGCCGAAGCGGGCCTTCCAGCCGGGAGGGGCGTTCTCGACGGCCAGCAGCGCCGCACCGCCCCACTCGCCGCCCAGGCCGAAACCCTGGCCGAACCGCAGCACGCACAGCAGCGCCGGCGCCAGCCAGCCGGCCATCTGGTAGGTCGGCAGGAAGGCGATCAGCAGGGTCGAGCCGCCCATCAGCATCAGCGACGCCACCAGGGTCGACTTGCGTCCGATGCGGTCGCCGAAATGGCCGAAGGCGATCGCGCCCACCGGCCGCGCGAAGAAAGCCACCGCCAGGGTGGCGAACGAGGCCATCTGCTGGGCCGACACCGAACTGGCGGGGAAGAACAGCGGCCCGAACACCAGCGAGGCGGCCGTGGCGTAGATGTAGAAGTCGTAGAACTCCACCGCCGTGCCCACCAGGCTGGCCAGCAGCACGCGGCGGGTGGAATTGGCGGTCGGATCGGCGCTGGCGGTCATGGCGTCCTCGGAAACTTGACCACGGCTTGGCTCCCCGAGCCCGCCACGTCAACCATCCGAGGGAAGAAAATCACCCACGCCAAACAGGAAATTCGCCAAAACCAATGAGATTTCTTCGCGCGAACCTCGTTTCAAGGAAGAGGATTGCCCCGCCGCGCGAACGGCGGGGCCGATCCGTCAGCGAGCCGAGAACCCGCCGTCCACCAGGTGGTAGCTGCCGGTGATGAACGAGGCGCGGTCCGACAGCAGGAAGCAGGTCAGGGCCGAAACCTCTTCCGGACGGCCCAGGCGCCCGGCCGGATGCAGGCCGATCAGGCCGGCGCGGGCCTCGTCGGTCATCTCCGAATGGATCAGCGGGGTCTCAATGAAGCCCGGACCGACGGCGTTGATGCGCACGCCCCGCGGGGCGTACTCGATGGCGGCCGTCTTGGTCATGCCGACCACCGCGTGCTTGGACGAGACATAGGCGCTGGAGCCGGCCCAGCCGTGCGTGCCCAGGATCGAGGCCATGTTGACGATCGACCCGCCGCCGGCCGCCAGCAGGGCCGGGATCTCGTACTTCATCGAATAGAGCACGCTGTTGAGGTCGACATCGACCACGCGCCGCCACTGGTCGAGCGGATAGTCGGCCGTCGGCACGTTGGGGCCGCCGATGCCGGCGTTGTTCACCGCCAGATGCAAGGCGCCGTAGGTGTCGACCGCGAACTTGACCATGGCCTCGACCTGGACGGGATCGGCCACGTCCACCTTGAAGGCGCTGGCCGAACCGACTTCCTTCGCCAGCGCCTGCGCGGCGTCGAGGTTGAAGTCGGCGATCACCACCTTGGCGCCGCCCGCCGCCAGTTCGCGCACCACCGCTTCGCCGATGCCCGAGGCGCCGCCGGTGACCAGGGCGACCTTGTTCGCGAATTCCGTGCTCATGAGGCTCTACTCCACTAGGTGTTACACTATACGCCCCGCGTCCTATCTGGGATCGGCCGCCCCCAAGCGCCACCGCCGCCATCGCCCATTTTTACCCGCGAGGCCTTACGTGCGCGGCGCGCTTGCGATCCCCTGGGTTGAGCCCTACGCAACCTCGATGAGTACCGCTTTGACGCCGACCAAGGTCGACTCGCTGGCCGCGGATCAGGCCGCCCTTCTGGACCGCGATGGCTATCTGCTGCTGCGCGGCGCCGTGCCGGAGGCCTGGCGCGCGCCGCTGCGCGCGGCCTTCGACACGGGTGTCGGGACTGACGAGCAATGGGCCGCCCCCAAGGCGCCCGGCTGGCGACACGCCCTGGTCGACCTGGATCCGACGGTGCGCGAGACCTGCCGACTGCCGGTGCTGTTGGCGACGGCGGCGCGAATTCTGGGCGGCCCCTTCTTCCTGGCCCAGGTCGAGGGCCGCGAGCCGCTGGAGGACGGCGGCCACCAGCCCCTGCACCGCGACGGCGCCGGCCTGCGCGCCGCCTCGGCCATGGTCTTTCTCGACGACTATGGCCCGGCCAACGGCGCCACCCGGGTCGTCCCGCGCCCGCTCGACCCGGGAGAGCCCGACGAGGCCCTGTCCCAGACCCTGGCGGGCCAGGCCGGCGACATCCTGGTGTTCGACGCCGACCTGCTGCACGGCGCCACGCGCAACGTCTCGGGCGCGCGGCGGCGCTCGCTGCTGCTGAACTTCCTGCCCGAGGGCGACCGGGCCGGCGAAGACGCCTATCGCGCCGTCCGCAACGTGCGCATGGACAACAGCGAGACCTTCGCCCCGTGAGGAAACAGGCTTGGCCGTTCGCGCGCATGCGCCATAGCCCTCTCCCGCGCTCATGCGTTAGAACGGCGCCATGAAAGCCCTGCCCAACATCCTGACCTCCGCCCGCCTGGTCATCGCCCTCTTCATGTTCGTGGCCCTGGCGGCCGCCGCCGGCGGCGTGCCGTGGTTCAGCGAACAGTTGACGGCCGACCAGCAGTTCTCGCTGCAGCGCTGGGCGTTCTGGGCCTTCGCGGTCGCCGCGATCACCGACTTCTTCGACGGCTGGCTGGCCCGAAAGCTCGACGCGGTCAGCATCTGGGGCGCGATTCTCGACCCGATCGGCGACAAGATCCTGGTCTGCGGCGCCCTGTTGGGCCTGATGGCCCTGGGTCCCAACCCGCTGGTCATCCTGCCCGCCGGCCTGATCCTGTTCCGCGAATTCGCCGTCAGCGCCCTGCGCGAGGTCGGCGCGGGCAAGGGGATCAAGCTGCCGGTCACCCTGCTGGCCAAGTGGAAGACCACCCTCCAGCTGGTGGCCATCGGCGGCGAACTGGTCGTGGTCTCCTGGGGCGCGTTCAACCTGCCGCAGGACCCGGCCGTCATCGAACCGGTCTCCTGGGCCGTCCACGGCCTGCTCTGGGTGGCCGCCATCGTCACCCTGATCACCGGCGCCCAATATTGGGAAGCCGCCCGCAAGGCCCTGACCTGAGGCTCGCCGACCTGAGCGTCGCCAACCTGAGCGTCGCCGTAAATCCGACACACGCATAGATCGAACATCGTTCGCCCAGTGTCAGACGGGGGAGCGGTGCGAATGCGTGGCGTGCTGTGGTCGTGTCTCGTCCTTCTCCTCGCCCTCGCGCCGATGGCCGCGCGGGCCGAGGGCAGGCTGGTCGATTTCGAGGTCGCCTCGAAACGCTTCGACGGCGCCAAGGTCGGGGTCTCGCCGGTCCGCAAGGTCACGGCCTATCTGCCCGAAGGCTATGAGACGGGCGCTCGCCGCTATCCGGTCGTCTACTTCCTGCCCAACCTGTTCGACGGCCACCGGGCGATCTTCGACCGCGACGGCGCCAAGGCGGTGCTCGACCGGGCGATCGCCCAAGGAACGGTCGCGCCGCTGATACTGGTCTCGGCCGACTTCTCGACCCCGACCGGCAGTTCGTTCTACGCCACCTCGCCGGTCACCGGCGACTGGACGGGCTTTCTGACCAAGGATCTGGTGGCCGCCGTCGACGGCCGCTTGCGCACCCTGCCCCGCCCCGAGGCGCGCGGCCTGCTCGGCGACCGCATGGGCGGATATGGCGCGATCCGCACGGCCATGGTGGCGCCGGGAGTGTTCGGATCGGTCTACGCCCTGCATCCCGTGGGCACGGGCGTCGGCCTCCAGACCATGAATTCGCGGCCGAATTTCGAGCGGCTGGCCGGCGCAAGGTCGCTGGACGACCTCGGCGACGACGGCTTCTCGCGGGTGTTCCTGGGGATGTACCAGGCCTTCCTGCCCAATCCGGACAAGCCCCCGCTCTATGCCGACCTGCCCGCCGGCGGCCGGGGCGAGACCCTGGCCACCGATCCGGTGCTGACGGCGAAACTGCAGAACGCCTTCCTGCTCGACCGCCTGCTGCCGGTCCACGCCACCGAGCTCAAGAGCCTGCGCGGCCTGATGTTCGACTGGGGCCGCTTCGACGGCAACGCCGACCACGTGGTGTCCAACCGCGCCTTCGCGGGCCTGCTGGAGGAGTTCGGCGTGCCCAACGAGGCCGAGGAGTACCGCGGCTGGTGGGGCGAGCGGCACTGGACGCCGGGCGGCCGCGTCGAAGCCCGCGTTCTTCCGTTCTTCGCCCGGACGCTGGCGTTTGAGCCGGGGTGAGGCTCCGCGCGATCGCTACGCCTGAAGGGCCGGAGGAGGCGTGACCACGCCCCCTCCCCCGATCACCCATTCCGGGCGACGGCCTAGAGACCGAAGCAGGCCGCGCTCTCCAGCGCGCCGTTCTTGCCGGCCACCACGTTGCCGTTGAAGTCGGTGGCGACCGCGCTGACACGCAGGCCGCCGACGTTGTCGATCCCGTAGGCCTGATGATTGTCGAACGTGCCGGCGCCGGCCGGCGCCCCGGCCGTACAACCGACCAGCGCGACCATCGTCCCCGCCACCACGCGAACGCCGGACGCGACCCCGTGCGTCTGGTGCGAGTTGTTGAACAACGCCATCCCCGTGAGCGTGACATTGCACGCCCCGTCGATGTGCACCCCGTGCAGGGCGTGGGTATTGGACCGTCCGCCCGTCAGGCTGATCATGCTCGCATAGGGACCCAGATAGATCCCCGACTTCATGACGCTGCCGGCGCAAAACAGGCCCGACACATTCATCGTATTCAGCACTTCGGCGTGAATGCCGTCCTCGGTGCTGTTCTCGATCTCGAGATCCGACCCGATCACGAAGCTCGGAATATGGGGATAAGCCAACCCTGGCGTGTTGCTGGTGTAGATCGCGTGCTTCGAATTGAACAGCTGCAGGCGGTGGAAGTTGAACGTCTGCACGAACCCGTCCAACCAGATCAGGTCCACCGTGCCCGCCCTTTCGTTAGGCACGAGATTGCCGCCCAGGATGGTCGATTTCATCTCCAGGACGTCGGACTTGTCCTGTTCGCCGTTTCGGGTAGCGCCGGTCCCATACCATTTCAGGCCATAGGCTCCGCGGATCGGCTGGGCGTCGATGCAGTCGAAGGTGGTGTTTCCGGCCTGCCGGACATAGGCGAAGTTGTAGGCGCCCGCGACCAGGATGTCGCGGAAGACCATGTCCTGCGCCCAGTCCACGGTCAGGAAGGTCCCTCCGGTCATGTCCGAACAGTAAAACCCCATTCCGCGCACGCCGCCGTTGGCCACGCGCGAGGTGACGCCAGCGAAGGTGATGCAGTCGTATCCGCCGCCCGAGAACACCAGGATCGCGCAACGCGGCCCGTCGCCGGCCAGCACCAGCGGCTTGCTGATCGGCGTCATGGCCGCGGTCATCCGGTACTGGCCCGGCGGGAAGTACAGTTCGCGCGGAAAGGTCTGGCTATTGCACCAGGCGACGGCGGCGTTGATGGCGGCCGTATCGTCGGTGATGTTGTCGCCCTTGGCGCCGAAATCGGCGACGCTCACGCGTTCCAGGAGCTTCTGATCGAGCGGACGCTCCACGCCCTGGGCGATGCCCCGGTAGAGCAGGTTCGCAGTGGTGTCGAGCAATTGCCCGAGGTTGGCGAAAGCAGTAGCGATGACGCCCATTTGGGTCCCCTTCGGGCACGCATCGAACGCCACACACTCGGCGCGACGGCCCGCCTCGCCCTATACGAGCACCAATTCCCGCTCAACCCATAAGCTGCAGGAGCTGCGCCCAGCGGTCATGGCCGATCGCCTTTCGCACCCAGCCCGCTGACGCAACCAATCCCAGAGAGAGAGAGAGAGCGAGAAGGTCCGCGAAGAGCGTGGCTACTCTCCCGCGAGGATCTCGCCGTCGTCCTCTTCTTCCGACGGGCCGTACATCAGCCATTCGCTGTCGGGCCGGTCTTCGCCGCCGGCTCGCTCGGCCTGCATCATCAAGGCCAGCCAGCGCGTCCCCGTCATCCGCAACACCATGATCGCCTCCAGGACTCAAGGTCGTTATTGAGATTGACTCGCAATAACGACCTGATCAAGACGATTTCGATGCGTAAGGTTCCCCGGGGCGCGCGGCAGCCGCCTTTTAGAAGCGCGTAGCCGCCGCAACTCCTTATTAGAAGCGCGCGGTCGCCGCGCGACGGGCCATCAGCACGCGCTCGCGCCGGCGCGAGGCCTCGCGCTCCAGGTGGGGGGCAACCTCGGCCGCGCGGCGACGTTCCTCCGGGGTCCCGCTGACGTCCAGGCGGCGCACGTTGCTGAGCAGTTGGGCCAGCTCGGCGTCCTTCAGATTGGGGATACGGTCGATCAACGTCATGGCCACGTTCCACTCAATTCAGCAATGTTGATAACCACAACGCCCGAAGAGCTTCAAAGGTCATGCTTGAGGGGCAAAAAATAAAATCCCGATATATCGCTTGCATGTAATTTAGCGACGGACTACAAGCATCGCATCGAATTCGCTGCCGCTCGATATGCTATTCCATGCTTCTTTCATGAAGAAGCGCCGGGCCAGCCCTCCGACCTCCAACGAAATTGATCGCTTCCCGGCCCACGTCGTGAGGCGCCCTGCACTACGATCTAAAGGACTACCCCAATGGCTATCGGCACCGTGAAATGGTTCAACGGCACCAAGGGCTTCGGCTTCATCCAACCTGAAGACGGCGGCAACGACGTCTTCGTTCACATCTCGGCCGTCGAGCGCGCCGGCATGACCTCGCTGAACGAAGGCCAGAAGGTCAGCTACGAGCTGGAACAAGACCGCCGCAGCGGCAAGGTCTCGGCCGGCCAGCTGCAGTCGGCCTAAAAGCCGCGCTGTCCAAGCGACCCGAACGGGCCGGCCTAGCGCCGGCCCGTTTTGCGTTTTCGGACCCTGTTTTGTTCGAGCGCGCCATTGGGTGGACGCCGCCCGCCGCCAGGCCTAGGTTCGCGCCGTTCGATCACCTCCGGCCCCTCATGCGTCCGATCCGCCTCGCCCTCGCCGCCCTCGCCCTGATGGCCCTGACCGCCTGCGGCTCGGTCTCGCGCGACGCCTTCAAGGCCAGCGACCTGGCCGGCC
Source organism: Caulobacter vibrioides (assembly GCA_001449105.1). Lineage (GTDB taxonomy): Bacteria > Pseudomonadota > Alphaproteobacteria > Caulobacterales > Caulobacteraceae > Caulobacter > Caulobacter vibrioides_C. The sequence continues at coordinate 78,498 of LNIY01000024.1, forward strand.
CGCCGCCGTCGGGCCTGTCGGACATCCGCTTCAACGCCAGCGACAGCGCCGCCGGCATCCGCTTCGCCGACGCCGCCCGCAACCGCGCCCGCCACCAGAAGACCTTCGACGTCCTGGCCCTGTCGGGCGGCGGCTCCAACGGGGCCTATGGCGCGGGCGTCATCACCGGCTGGACCAAGAGCGGCGAGCGGCCCGAGTTCGACATCGTCACCGGGGTCTCCACCGGCGCCCTCACCGCCCCCTTCGCCTTCCTGGGCCCCACCTGGGACGAACGCCTGGCCGAGGTCTACACCGGCGACGCCGTCGACCGGATCCTGCAGCCGCGGGGCCTGGGCGTGCTCTTCCATCCCAGCTTCTACGACAGCCGCGCCCTGAGCGGCCTGGTCGACAAGTACGCCGACGCCAACATGATGCAGGCCATCGCCGCCGAGCACGCCCGCGGCCGCCGCCTGCTGATCGCCACCACCAACCTCGACACCGAGGAGACGGTGATCTGGGACATGGGCGCCATCGCCTCCAAGGGCGACGAGGCCTCTCGCGAGCTGTTCCGCGACGTGCTGGTGGCCTCGGCCAGCATTCCCGGCGTCTTCCCGCCCGCCCTGATCCAGGTCGAGGGCCACGGCCGGCGGCTGTCGGAGATGCACGTCGACGGCGGGGTGACCATCCCGTTCTTCGTCGCGCCCGAGTCGCTGCTGCTGTGGACCGCCGAGCGCGGCACGGCCAAGCCCGGCCGGATCTTCGTCGTCGTCAACGGCCAGGTCGGCGGCGTCTTCGGCTTCACCAAGGGCGGCGCCCTGTCGATCGTCGGCCGCTCATGGCAGACCATGAGCAAGTCGCTGATCCGCACCCACCTGGCCGCCAGCGCCAGCTTCGCCCAGCGTAACGGCGGACAGCTGTTCTACAGCGCCATTCCCGACGCCGCCGAAGCCGACACCTCGGGCCTCGACTTCGCCGCCGCCAACCGCAAGGCCCTTTTCCGCATGGGCTACGACCGCGCCGTCGCCGGCTGGGCCTGGAGCGTCGCGGCCGCCCCCGCCGAGCCCCCTGTCGTACCCGCGCCGCCGGCCAAGACCGGCCGCTAAGCCACACCGCTAACAGCGCTTTTCCAGACTCGCGGGGTTTGGGCCGACTCTGGGGTTGCGCCGACCTGACTCCGTCTCTAAAGGGGCGGCTTAACCTGCAAGATGGTCGACAGCGGGCGCGCGGATGTGCGCGACCGTGTCTTTGCGCGAGTTAGCCATGCCCAAACGTACCGACCTCTCCTCGATCCTGATCATCGGCGCTGGGCCCATCGTCATCGGTCAGGCCTGCGAGTTCGACTATTCGGGCGTCCAGGCCTGCAAGGCGCTGCGCGCCGAGGGCTACCGGATCATCCTGGTCAACTCGAACCCGGCCACGATCATGACCGATCCGGACGTGGCCGACGCGACCTACATCGAGCCGATCACCCCCGACATGGTCGCCAAGATCATCGAGAAGGAGCGCCCCGACGCCCTCCTCCCGACCATGGGCGGCCAGACCGCGCTGAACACCGCCCTCGCCCTCGAGGAAGCCGGCGTCCTGAAGAAGTTCGGCGTCGAGATGATCGGCGCCAAGGCCGAGGTCATCGACAAGGCCGAGGACCGCCAGAAGTTCCGCGACGCCATGGACAAGCTGGGCCTCGAGAGCCCCCGCTCCAAGGCCGCCCACACCATGGACGAAGCCATGGAAGGCCTGGACTTCGTCGGCCTGCCGGCGATCATCCGCCCGTCCTTCACCCTGGCCGGCACCGGCGGCGGCATCGCCTACAACCTCGAAGAGTTCAAGGAGATCGTCGAGCGCGGCCTGGACCTGTCGCCGACCACCGAGGTGCTCATCGAAGAGAGCGTGCTGGGCTGGAAGGAATACGAGATGGAAGTGGTCCGCGACACCGCGGACAACTGCATCATCGTCTGCTCGATCGAGAACATCGACCCGATGGGCGTCCACACCGGCGACAGCATCACCGTCGCCCCGGCTCTGACCCTGACGGACAAGGAATACCAGTGGATGCGCGCGGCCTCGATCGCCGTGCTGCGCGAGATCGGCGTCGAGACCGGCGGTTCGAACGTCCAGTTCGCGGTCAACCCGGCCGACGGCCGCATGGTCGTCATCGAGATGAACCCGCGCGTGTCGCGCTCGTCCGCCCTCGCCTCCAAGGCCACCGGCTTTCCGATCGCCAAGGTCGCCGCGCGCCTGGCCGTCGGCTACACGCTGGACGAACTGCAGAACGACATCACCGGCGGCGCCACCCCGGCCTCGTTCGAGCCGTCGATCGACTACGTCGTCACCAAGATCCCGCGCTTCGCCTTCGAGAAGTACCCGGGCAGCGAGCCCCTGCTGACCACGGCCATGAAGTCGGTCGGTGAAGTGATGGCCATCGGCCGCACCTTCAAGGAAAGCGTCCAGAAGGCCCTGCGTGGCCTGGAGACCGGCCTGGCCGGCTTCGACGAAGTGGAGATCCACGGCGCCGACGATCCCGACACCGGCAAGGCCGCGGTCGTCCGCGCCCTGGGCGTGCCCACCCCCGACCGCCTGCGCGTCATCGCCCAGGCCTTCCGCCACGGCCTGACCGTCGAAGAGGTCAACGCCGCGTGCAGCTACGAGCCGTGGTTCCTGCGCCAGATCGCCGAAATCGTCCGCCAGGAAGGCCTCGTGCGCGCCGGCGGCCTGCCCGCTACCGCCCAGGGCTTCCGCGAGCTGAAGGCCCAGGGCTTCTCCGACGCGCGTCTGGCCAAGCTGACCGCCTCGACCGAAAAGGCCGTCCGCGCCGCCCGCCAGGCCCTGAACGTCCGCCCGGTCTTCAAGCGCATCGACAGCTGCGCCGGCGAGTTCCTGGCCTCGACGCCCTACATGTACTCGACCTACGAGTTCGGCGCCCTGGGCCAGATCCCCGAGTGCGAAAGCGAGCCGTCCGACCGCAAGAAGGCCGTCATCCTCGGCGGCGGTCCCAACCGGATCGGCCAGGGCATCGAGTTCGACTACTGCTGCTGCCACGCCGCCTTCGCGCTCGACCAGATCGGCGTGGAGTCGATCATGGTCAACTGCAACCCCGAGACCGTCTCGACCGACTACGACACCTCCGACCGCCTGTACTTCGAGCCGCTGACGGCCGAGGACGTGCTGGAGCTGCTGCACGTCGAGATGGGCAACGGCGAGCTGGCCGGCGTCATCGTCCAGTTCGGCGGCCAGACCCCGCTGAAGCTGGCCCACGCCCTGGAAGAAGCCGGCGTGCCGATCCTGGGCACCAGCCCGGACGCCATCGACCTGGCCGAGGACCGCGAGCGCTTCCAGCAACTGCTGAACGGCCTCGATATCGCCCAGCCGGAAAACGCCATCGCCCGCAGCTGGGACGAGGCCCGCGCCGCGGGCGACAAGATCGGCTTCCCGTTCGTGATGCGTCCGTCCTACGTGCTGGGCGGGCGGGGCATGGAGATCATCCGTGATCACGAGGCCATGGAGCGCTACATCGCCGGCGCCGGCGAGATTTCGCTCGAGCACCCGATCCTGCTCGACCACTATCTGAGCCGCGCCACCGAGGTCGACGTCGACGCCCTGTGCGACGGCGAAAGCGTGTTCGTGGCCGGCGTGCTGGAGCACATCGAGGAGGCCGGCGTCCACTCGGGCGACAGCGCCTGCTCGATGCCGCCCTTCTCGCTGAAGGCCGAGACCGTCGAGGAGCTGAAGCGCCAGACCGTGCAGATGGCCCTGGCCCTCAACGTGCGCGGCCTGATGAACGTGCAGTTCGCCATCGAGGAGCCGCACTCGGACGCCCCGCGCATCTACGTGCTGGAAGTGAACCCGCGCGCCTCGCGCACGGTGCCGTTCGTGGCCAAGACCATTGGGCAACCTGTCGCCGCCATCGCCGCCAAGCTGATGGCCGGCGCCAAGCTTGCCGAGTTCGGCCTGAAGGACGAGCCCTACGACCACATCGCGGTCAAGGAAGCCGTCTTCCCGTTCGCCCGCTTCGCCGGCGTCGACACGGTGCTCGGCCCGGAAATGCGCTCGACCGGCGAGGTCATGGGCCTCGACTGGATCCGTGAAGGCGAAACCAGCCTGGCTCCGGCCTTCGCCCGCGCCTTCGCCAAGAGCCAGCTGGGCGGCGGCGTGAAGCTGCCGACCTCGGGCACGGCGTTCGTGTCGGTCAAGGAAAGCGACCGTCCGTGGATCGTCGAGCCGGTGCGCCTGCTGCAAGCGGCCGGCTTCAAGGTGATCTCCACCGTCGGCACCCGCGCCTACCTCGCCGAGCAAGGCGTCGAGGTCGAGCTGGTCAAGAAGGTGCTGGAAGGCCGTCCCAACATCGTCGACGTGATGAAGAACGGCGGCGTGCAGCTGGTGTTCAACACCACCGAAGGCAAGCAGGCCCTCGAAGACAGCTTCGAGATCCGCCGCACCGCCCTGATGATGAAGGTGCCCTACTACACCACCAGCGCCGGCGCGCTGGCCGCCGCCCAGGCCATCTCCTCGGCCCCGGCCGAAGCCCTGGAAGTGCGCCCGCTGCAAAGCTACGCCTAAGCAGCGCTCGTCCTTCGAGACAAAAGAAGCCGCCCGGAGCCATCCGGGCGGCTTTTTCGTTGGGAGCTCTCAAAGACCCTCTCCAGGAGGGAGAGGGAGGGGCCCAGGCGACAGCCTGGGAGGGTGAGGGGTTACGAGGTCAGCCGGCCGTCCCCACTCCGTAAAATCCCCGCGAAAGCGGGGACCCAGGTGTTTTATCGTCGAGCACCACGCGTTTCAGAAAAAGCCTGGGTCCCCGCTTTCGCGGGGATTTTACGGAAGGTGGGAGCATTCATGAGGATCCTCCCCCAGAGGGGGAGGATTTATCAGCGCCAGATGCTCCCCTCTGGGGGAGCTGTCGCGGAGCGACTGAGGGGGCCGCCGAAGGCGGCTACGGCCCTCAAAACCCAAAGAAACGCCCCTTCTCGCCCTCTCCATCTTGACACAGGCGTCACCCACGGCCATTTGCCGACTCAAGGATTTGCCACGCAGCTGATTTGACATCGATCGGGCCGCCAACGCACAGCGCGCGCCCTGCTTGAAACAGGATGTCATCCTCGCAGCGACAGGTCCCAGCGGTCGTCGGTCCGAAAGATCGACGTTCATGAACGCCGCGCTCGAAGCCGCCGCCCTCCGCCCTCTTTGCGCGGAGCGTTACCCCGTGGCTCTTCGTGCGTTAGTTCACAGAACGTCGAAAATTTTTTCGCTGATCCTGCTGGTCACCTGGAGCGCCTGCGCAGCGGGGTCCTAACCCTTGAGGAAGCAGTCGACGGCCCGAACTCGCGAGGATCCGCGGAAGGCCGAAGACATGTTGAGGCATTCTCGGCCCGTCTCTCTCGCAAGGAGCCGGCGCCGATTTCGGAGAGCTTGATGAGCAACAATTCCACGGCCGAGACCGAAGCGCCCGAAACCACCGGTGGTGATGGTCCGCTGCTCGACCTGACCGACGCCGGCGTAAAGAAGTTCATCAAGCAGGCGAAAGCCCGCGGCTACGTCACGATGGACGAGCTGAACAAGGTGCTGCCGTCGGAAGAAGTCAGCCCCGACGCCATCGAAGACACCCTGGCCATGCTCAGCGAGATGGGCGTCAACGTCGTCGAGGCCGAGGAAGACGCCGAGAACGCCGAGGGCGGCGAGGTCGCCACCCGCGACGAGAACACCACGGTCATCACCAGCGACAAGCCGGCCGCCTACGACCGCACCGACGACCCCGTGCGCATGTACCTGCGCGAGATGGGCTCGGTCGAGCTGCTGTCGCGCGAAGGCGAAATCGCCATCGCCAAGCGCATCGAGGCCGGCCGCGACACGATGATCCGCGGCCTCTGCGAAAGCGCCCTGACCTTCGAAGCCATCATGGTGTGGCGCGAGGAACTCAGCACCGGCCGCATCCTGCTGCGTGAAGTCATCGACCTGGAAGGCACCTACGCGGCCATCAACGGCGGCGCGGCCCAGCCCGCGGCCGAGGACGACGAAGGTCCGGCCGAGCCCGTCGACGACGAGGCCGGCGAGGCCAAGCCCGAGGGCGAAGGCGAGGACGACGACGACTTCGACGATGGCGCCGGCCCGACCGTCAGCGCCATGGAAGGCGAGCTGCGCGAAGGCGTCATGGCCATCCTCGACGCCATCGCCAGCGAGTTCGAGACCTTCCGCAAGCTGCAGGACAAGCTGGTCGGCAGCCGCCTGAAGGGCGACGACCTCAGCGACGCCGACCGCAAGGCCTACGAGGGCCTGTCGGCGACGATCATCCAGCACCTGAAGACGCTGAAACTGAACAACAACCGCATCGAGGCGCTGGTCGAGCAGCTCTATGCGATCAACAAGCGCCTGATCGGCCTTGAAGGCCGCCTGCTGCGCCTGGCCGACAGCTACGGCATCAGCCGCAGCGAGTTCCTCAAGGCCTATTTCGGCTCGGAGCTGAACCCGACCTGGTCGGAACAGGTCAAGGGCATGGGCGTGCGCTGGACCAAGTTCGTCGAGAACGACAGCCAGTCGGTGACCGATATCCGCGGCGAGATCGCGGCCCTGGCCACCGAGACCGGCGTGCCGATCGACGACTACCGCCGCATCGTCCAGACCGTGCAGAAGGGCGAGCGCGAGGCCCGTCAGGCCAAGAAGGAAATGGTCGAGGCCAACCTGCGCCTCGTGATCTCGATCGCCAAGAAGTACACCAACCGCGGCCTGCAGTTCCTGGACCTGATCCAGGAAGGCAACATCGGCCTGATGAAGGCGGTCGACAAGTTCGAGTACCGTCGCGGCTACAAGTTCTCGACCTACGCCACCTGGTGGATCCGTCAGGCCATCACCCGCTCGATCGCCGACCAGGCGCGCACCATCCGCATCCCGGTCCACATGATCGAGACGATCAACAAGATCGTCCGCACCAGCCGCCAGATGCTGCACGAGATCGGCCGCGAGCCAACCCCGGAAGAGCTGGCCGAAAAGCTGGCCATGCCGCTGGAGAAGGTGCGCAAGGTCCTGAAGATCGCCAAGGAGCCGATCTCGCTCGAAACGCCGATCGGCGACGAGGAAGACAGCCACCTGGGTGACTTCATCGAGGACAAGAACGCCGTCCTGCCGATCGACGCGGCCATCCAGAGCAACCTGCGGGAAACCACCACCCGCGTGCTGGCCTCGCTGACCCCGCGTGAAGAGCGCGTGCTGCGTATGCGCTTCGGCATCGGCATGAACACCGACCACACGCTGGAAGAAGTCGGCCAGCAGTTCTCGGTGACCCGCGAACGCATCCGTCAGATCGAGGCCAAGGCCCTGCGGAAGCTCAAGCACCCCAGCCGCTCGCGGAAGCTGCGCAGCTTCCTCGACAGCTGATCGGCCGAGGGCTGAACAAGACGAAGGCGGCGCCCGCAAGGACGCCGCCTTTTCTTTTGGGGCGGGGCGGCCGAAGCCGCCCCGGGATCGACGGAGCGAGCCGGCTCAGTTGTTGCCGGTCTTGACGTCGGCCGAGCCGGCGCCGTTGGCCGAACCGGAGACGCCGCTGCGCGAGGCCGAGCCCGACAGGCCCAGCGAGCCGGACTGGCCCGTCGAACCCTTGCTGGTCGAGGCGCCGGACGAGCCCGAACCGTTGGCCGAGCCCGAGGCGCCGTCGCGGCTGACCGAGCCCGCGCCGCTCAACGCGCCGTCGCCGGTCGCATTGGTCGAGGCGGCCGCGTCGCGGGCCGAGCCGGCGGCGTTGCGGGCTGCGCCGGTCGCCCGGCCGGCCGCACCCGCGGCCCGGTCACGCGCCGAGGCGGCGGCGCCCTGCGCCCGCGCGCCGGCGTTCGAGGCCGTCCCCGAAACGGTCGAGGTCAGGCCGCTGGTGTCCGGGGCCGAGATCGTCCCTGCGCCGGAGCCCGAACCCGAGCCGGCCAGGGCGCCGCTCAGCTGGCCGGCGGTCGCCGAGGCCGCGCCGGAGCCCGAACCTTCGGCCGAACCGCCGGCCTTGGCGCTCGAAGCGGCGTTGCGGGCCGTGCCCACCGCGCCTTCGGCGGCGCCGCGCGTACGGCCGGCGGCGTCGCGGGCCTTGCCGCGGACGCTCGACGTGGTCTCGCCGGCCCGGTCGCGGACGCGGCTGGTCGCGCCGCGAACGCCTGAGCCCAGGCCGCTGGCGTCGGGCGAGGTCAGGCCTCCGCCCAGGCCGCCGGCGCCGCCGAGCTGGCCGCCCAGCCCGCCCGCGCCGCCCGTGAGGCCGCCGGTCAGACCGCCGCCGCCCGAGCCGCCCAGGATCTGGGCCTGGGCCAGGGGCGCGGTCAGCAGGACAGCGGCCGAAGCGGCGGTGACGAGGAACGAAATCTTGCGCATGGGACGTCTCCTTGAAGGGTCATTCTCGTGGGGCGTCTTTTCGCCTCCTGACCCGTCCAACGACGCCGCTTCCGGCTTTCTTCCATCGCCGCGAACTTTTTCAGCGAGCCGCGTCGACCTGCCCCGCGCCGAACGTCCTGTCGGGCCCCGGCGGCCCCAGGTCCCTGGCCTGCCGCCCCAGCGCGGCGACCGCCGCCCGGGCCTTGGCCGGATCCGGCGCCGCGGTCAGGCGGGCCAGCCGCCCGGCCACCACGGGCGCGGCGAACGAGGTGCCCCGCAGGCTGGCCCTGCGTCCGCCGGGCGCCGCCGCCCTCACCCCCGCGGCCAGGGCCGCGAACGCCACCTGGCCGTTGGCGCCGGCCTCGGGCAGCGCCCTGCCCTTGCCGTCCACGCCGGTGACCGCCACCACGCCTGGATAGGAGGCCGGATAGAGCGGCGGCGCGGCCGGACCGTCGTTGCCCACGGCCGCCACCACCAGCACGCCCTGCCCGACCAGCGCCTTCACCGCCGCCCGCAGCGCGCCGTTGTCCGGGCCCACCAGGCTGACATTGACCACCGGGACCTTGGCCGCGCTCATCCACGAGAGCGCTCCGACGATCGCCGAGGCCGAGCCGCCGGTCGCTCCCGCGCCATAGACGTCGGCCGCCAGCAGCCGCGCGCCGGGTCCGGCCGCGCCATAGTCCCGCGCCGCGATCAGCGAGGCGGCCGCCGTGCCGTGCGCCCCGGCCTTGGGCGCGCCCTTGGCAAAGCCGCGCTGCTCGATGGCGACGCCGCGAAAGTCCGGATGCCCCGTATCGACGCCGCCGTCGACCAGCCCCACCCGCACGCCGTTCGCGCCGCCGACGGCCGGAGCCGCCGCGACATGGCCGGCCATCGCAAACACCCCGGCGCCGGCATAGATGTGATTGAAATCGTAGTCGCCGGACGGATCCAGCGCCCGCAGGCGTCGCACCGCCTCGCGGGCGTCCATGCCGCGCGGCGGCGTCAGCGTCACCAGCTCGATGCCGAGATCGCCGGCCCGTTCCCGCCGCGCCTCGACGAAGCCGGCGGCCAGGGCGCGCTGGAGGGCCTCGGGACGGGGCGAGACGGCCAGCACCTCGCCGCGTACGACCGGCCGCCCCTGGTCGTCGGGCTCCAGCACACGGGGATTGGCGCGCAGAAGGGCCTTGAGCCGCTCGAGCCCGGCCAGGTCGCGCACGCCCTGCGTGGTCCGCGTCGTCAGCTCATCGGTCCCGTCGACCACGTCCGAGACCACCGGCAGCCGGTTGGGCAGCGACGGCAGCCCGCCCGGCAGAAGCTGGGCGTCCGCCGCCGGCGCGAGGGCCAGGACGCAGGCCGCGACGACCAGGGCGTGGACTTTCTTCCGCAACGCGATCTCCGAAACTTGCCGCGCGAGAACGATGGCCGGAACCCGCGCGGAGTGGAATAATTATCCGGTTCATGGATTAAACGCCGGAAGCGGCGCGTTTCTTCCCTTAGGCGACGTAGGCGGACCTTGGATTCGTTTCAAAAGGACATGCTGGACCTGCTGCCGCGGCTTCGCCGCATGGCGCGGGTGCTGACCCGGGACCCCGCCGACGCCGACGACCTGACGCAGCTGACCGTGGAGCGCGCCCTGGCGCGCCGCGACCAGTGGCGGGAAGGCACGCGTCAAGACAGCTGGATGTTTCGGATCATGCGCAACGCCTGGATCGATGAAAGCAGAAGCCGCGCCAGGCGCGGCCGCGTGCTGGCGCCGCCCGAAGCGGGCGTGCACGCCGCCGATCCGGCCGCGCCGTCGCTGGACGGACGCCTGGCCCTGACCGCCGTCGAGGCGGCGCTGGAGGCCCTGCCCGAGGACCAGCGGATCGCCGTGGCCCTGGTGCTGATCGAGGGTCTGTCCTACCAGGAAGCCGCCGACAGTCTCGACATCCCGATGGGAACCCTCACCAGCCGCCTCGCGCGCGGCCGCACGGCCCTGCAGGCCGCACTGATCGACCAAGGAGCCAGGCCATGACCGTGAGCGACGAAGAGGTCTTCGCCTATGTGGACGGCGAGCTGCCGCCCGAGGCCATGGCCAGGATCACCGCCGCCATGACCAAGGATCCGGCCCTGGCCGCCAGGATCCAGGCCCAGCGCGACCTGCGCCGGCTGCTGTCGGGCGCCCATGCCGGGGTGCTGCGCGAACCGGTTCCTCCGGGCCTGAAGGCCTCGGTGACTGCGGGCGGTAAGCCGGCCGAGGTGATCGCTTTCCCCCAGCCCAGGCCGAAGGAAAAGCATAAGGACAAGGCCAAGGTCCAGAAGCCCGCGACGCCGGTCGCCGGCCGCCCGGCCTTCCGCAAGCCGCCGGCCTGGGCGGCCATGGCCGCCTGCCTGGTGGCGGGCCTGGCGATCGGCCGCCTGGCGCTGCCCTCGCCGCCGACCGCCGACGGCCGCGCCGCCGAGCCGCCGATGGCCGTCGGCCCGCTGGCCCGGGCGCTGGAGGACGGCGCGGCCGCGCAAGGCCAGGGCCCGGTGCGGATCGGCGTGACCTTCAAGAGCCAGGCCGGCCGCTGGTGCCGCACCTTCCAGGGACAGGACCAGGCGGGCGTGGCCTGCCGGGCCGACGGCGCCTGGCGCGTCCTGGCCTCGTCCCCAGCGACGGCGCCCGCGACCGGCGGCGAGTACCGCCAGGCGGCCTCGGAGACGCCGCAGGCGGTCATGGCCGTGGTCGACGGCATGATCCAGGGCGCGCCGCTGGACGCGGCCGGCGAGGCCCAGGCTCTGAAGAGCAACTGGCGCTAAGCTGGATCGGAAGGCGATAGGGTCGCCGCCTCCTGGAAAGACTAGGGGAAAATCCAGGAGGCGGCGTATCCGCGCCCTTCGCAGGGGGGGACGCGAGGCGGGCGCGGACAATGACCGGAGGACTGCTAGGCCAGAAGGTCCAGCAGGACGCCGGTCATGGCGTCGGCGGTGCGAAGCACCGCGGCGTTGGCGGAGAAGTCGGTTCGCGCCGAGACCTGCTCGACGCGCTCGGCGGCGAGATCCGTCTTGGCGGCAAGTCCAGCATCGCTCCCCACGCGCTGAGCGCTGGCGGCCAGCCGGCCGGCGGCGGCGCCCATGCCCGCGGCGGAGATCGAAAAGGCCTGCATGAACCGTTTCCCCTGTCGTATCGCGAAGCTGACGGGGTTCGGTTAAGCGGATCTTCATAAATAGGGTGAATTTCCATCGACCTTACCCAATTATGTAGAGAATTTTTCTCGTTAAGGTTACCAACGCGACCACTCTGATCGCGGACAAAACGTCGCCCGGCGGCAGAGCTTGCTCGACAAGCCGCCCAGCCCTCTGCAAGGTCGCCGGCTCCGCGGATCCGCCGCGCCTGGAACCTGTACGAATGCCCTTCTCGCGCCGCGCCGCCTGCCTCAGCGCCGCCCTTCTGCTGGTCGCCCATCCCGCCCTCGCCGCTCCCAAGGACGCCTTCGTCCCCTCGCCCGACGCGATCCGCGCGCACATGGCCTTCCTGGCCGACGACCTGATGGAGGGCCGCGAGGCGGGCACGCGCGGCTACGACCTGGCCGCCAACTACGTCGCCACGCAGTTCGCCCTGCTGGGCCTGAAGCCCGCCGGCGACGCCGGCTCCTACCTGCAGACTGTGCCGCTGGTCGCCTACCGCCCGGCGAGCGACGGCGAGATCAAGGTCGTCGAGGGCGCCGGCGCGTCCGTCCCGCTGGTCTATGGCGAGGACTTCCTGCCCAGTCCGCAGGCCGACAAGGCCGAGCTCGGCCTGAACGCCCCCCTGGTGTTCGTCGGCTACGGGATCAGCGCCCCCGAGCGCGGTCGCGACGACTTCGCGGGCCTGGACGTGGCCGGCAAGATCGTCGTGGTGCTGTCGGGCGCGCCCAAGGGCTTCCAGACCGAGGAACGCGCCCACTACGGCTCGGCCGGCGTCAAGCGGGCCGAGGCCGCCCGGCGCGGCGCGGTCGGCGTGCTGACCCTGGGCACGCCCGCCAGCGAGAAGCGCCGCCCGTTCGCCCGCGGCGTCGCCGGCGCCCGCGAATGGCGCATGACCTGGAACACGCCGGAGGGCGCGCCCTTCGTGCGCGGCGGCGCGGCTCCGGGCCTGGCGTCGATCAGCGTCAAGGGCGGCCAGAAGCTGTTCGGCTCGGCCGCGGCGCGCCTGGAGGCCGCCTACGCGGCCGCCGACACCCCTGAAGGCAAGGTCGCGGGCTTCGCCCTGCCGACGACCGCTAGCCTGGCCCTGAAGAGCCAGATCGAGCAGCGCCGCAGCAGCAACGTCGCCGGCCTGATCGAGGGTTCGGACCCGACGCTGAAGGCGGAGACCATCGTGCTCAGCGCCCACCTCGACCACGAAGGGATCAAGGAGAACCCCAAGCTGGGCGAGGACGCGATCTATAACGGCGCCCTGGACAACGCCAGCGGCATCGCCACCCTGCTCGAGGTCGGTCGCGGCTTCACCAGCGCCAAGGCCCGCCCCAAGCGCTCGATCCTGCTGCTGGCCGTCACCGCCGAGGAGAAGGGCCTGATCGGCTCGGAGTACTTCGCGCACAATCCGACCGTGCCGAAGGCGGACCTCGCCGCCGACGTCAATCTGGACATGCCGGTGCTGCTGTATCCGTTCACCGACGTGGTGGCCTTCGGGGCCGACCGCTCCAGCATCGGCCCGATCGTGGCCAGGGCCGCCGGCGGCGTCGACATCGCGCTGTCGCCCGACCCCATGCCCGAGGAAGGCCTCTTCACCCGCAGCGACCACTATCGCTTCGTCGAGCAGGGCGTGCCTTCGGTGTTCCTGATGACCGGCTTCAAGAACGGCGGCGAGAAGGCCTTCAAGGACTTCCTGGCCACGCACTATCACAAGCCGAACGACGACCTGAAGCAGCCGATCGACTACCAGGCGGCCGCCAGGTTCGCCCTGGTCAACTACGAGATCGCCCACGAGCTGGCCGACGCCGCCGAGCGTCCGACCTGGAACCCCGGCGACTTCTTCGGCTCGACCTTCGCGCCCAAGGGGCATCCGTCCTCGGCCGCGCGCTGAGCGACCCATTGACCGAAGAGACGGAGAGGCCGACTTTACCCCTTCGTCCTTATCGAGAGGGAATCTGGTGGCCAGCGTGGGCGCGCTCCTCAGGCTCGGCGTGATCACGCCGCTGGTGATGGTCGCCGACGTGTGGCTGGCCCAGAGGCTGTTCCCCGGCTTCGACCCCGGCGCCCAGTTCATCAGCGAGCTGGGCGGCCCGGCGGCCCCGACCCCGGAAATCTTCAATCTCGGCATGATGCTGGCCGGCGCGGCGGGGCTGTTCGCCGGGGCCGGCTTCGCCCATGCCCTGGAGAAGGCGGGCGGCCGCCGGCAGGTCTCGGCCTTCGCCGGCCTGTGGGTGGCGATGACGGGCCTGGGGGCCTTCTTCGCCGGGATCTTCCACTGGCCCGACCCGATGCACCGGGCCTGCGGCGTCGGCCTGGCCATCCAGTTCGCACCCCTGTTCACCGCCTGGGCCCTGTGGGGCAGGCCGGGCTACCGGCGCCTGGCGCACTTCTCGCTGGGCTGGTTCTTCGGCCTGCTGCTGGTCCTGGCCCTGCTGACGGGCGTCTGGAACGTCCGCACAGGCAATGACGTCGGCTTCTGGCAGCGGGGACATGCGTTCCTGGGCCTTCTCTGGCTTGGCATCGCCGCCTGGAGCCTGGAACGCGGCTGGCGGTCGAAACCGGCGGAACTGGAGCCGGCGACGGCTTAAAGCCGCCCCCTTCCGGCCCTCTGCGTTGCCCCCCAAAAAGGGGGGAGGATCTCGGCGCAGATGCTCCCCCTCTGGGGGAGCTGTCGCGCAGCGACTGAGGGGGCCGCCGCAGGCGGACACGGCTCTCCCCCTTACCCCTTCCCCACTTCGCTGAGCGCCGGGGATCCAAGCTGCTCTATCCCCGTCCGCGCTTCCTGATCCTTCTCCCTGGAGGGAGAAGGTGGCGGTCGAAGACCGTCGGATGAGGGGTTAGGGACTGTAGACGGCGTGCCGGCACGCCGGCCGGCGGCGTAACCCCTCACCCTCCCACGCTACGCGCGGGCCCCTCCCTCTCCCACTGGGAGAGGGCTGATGCAGCGACAAAAGAAAAGGCCCCGGAGGTTTCCCTCCGGGGCCTTCGCTTGTCTTAGCCGAAGCTAGATCGATCGATTACTCGACGATCTTGGCGACGACGCCGGCGCCGACGGTGCGGCCGCCTTCACGGATGGCGAAGCGGAGCTTCTCTTCCATGGCGATCGGGGTGATCAGCTCGACGTCCAGCTCGGCGTTGTCGCCCGGCATGATCATTTCCACGCCTTCGCGCAGCTTGATGATGCCGGTCACGTCGGTGGTGCGGAAGTAGAACTGCGGACGGTAGTTGGTGAAGAACGGGGTGTGACGACCGCCTTCTTCCTTGGTCAGGATGTAGGCTTCGGCCACGAACTTGGTGTGCGGGGTGATCGAACCCGGCTTGCACAGCACCTGGCCGCGCTCGACGTCTTCACGCTTGGTGCCGCGCAGCAGCACGCCCACGTTGTCGCCGGCTTGACCTTGGTCCAGCAGCTTGCGGAACATTTCGACGCCCGTGCAGGTCGTCTTCTGGACCGGACGGATGCCGACGATTTCGACTTCTTCACCGACCTTCACGATGCCGCGCTCGACGCGACCGGTCACCACGGTGCCGCGGCCCGAGATCGAGAACACGTCTTCGACCGGCATCAGGAAGGCCTGATCGATCGGGCGTTCCGGCTGCGGGATGTAGGCGTCGACCGAAGCCATCAGCTCGAGGATCTTCTCTTCGCCGATGTTGGCGTCACGGCCTTCGACCGCGGCCAGGGCCGAACCCTTGGTGATCGGAATGTCGTCGCCCGGGAACTGGTAGGACGACAGCAGCTCACGAACTTCCATTTCGACGAGCTCGAGCAGCTCTTCGTCGTCGACCATGTCGACCTTGTTCATGAACACGACCAGGGCCGGCACGCCGACCTGACGGGCCAGCAGGATGTGCTCGCGCGTCTGCGGCATCGGGCCGTCGGCGGCCGAAACCACCAGGATCGCGCCGTCCATCTGCGCCGCGCCCGTGATCATGTTCTTCACGTAGTCGGCGTGGCCGGGGCAGTCGACGTGAGCATAGTGACGGTTGGCCGTCTCGTACTCGACGTGGGCGGTGTTGATCGTGATGCCGCGGGCCTTTTCTTCCGGCGCGGCGTCGATGTCGGCGTAGTTCTTGGCGGTCGCGCCGCCCGACTTCGCCAGCGTGATCGTGATCGCGGCCGTCAGCGTCGTCTTGCCATGGTCAACGTGACCGATGGTGCCGATGTTGCAGTGCGGCTTATTGCGTTCGAACTTTTCCTTGGCCATCGTCTCTACCTTCGCGCCGGCGGCTGATTGTTACAGGTAACGTCTTGGGGGAGCTGGAGCGGGTAGCGGGAATCGAACCCGCATCCTCAGCTTGGAAGGCTGCTGCACTACCATTGTGCTATACCCGCCGACTAAGCTCGAACTGGGCCTAGCCAAAACCGGGCCTAGCTAAAACTGGTTGCGGGGTCGCGATCGGCTCCCGTCTCTTGGCTCGGGGGCCTTAAGCCCTCCTTCCGGACGTTCAGTTCATCGCGCGTGGTGGGGGAAGAAGGACTCGAACCTTCGAAGCTTTCGCAGCGGATTTACAGTCCGCCCCCTTTGCCGCTCGGGACATTCCCCCACGGCGCGATGTGAACTCCGGAAGAGGCGGCCATATCTTCGATCTTGGCGGCCGTGTCAAACAGGCCGTTGTGGATCGAAGAACAAAAGCTCTTTGAGCAGGAACGGACTGTGCTTAAGCACCGCCGGACCGGCTCGCGGAACCTCGTGGCCCCCAAATCGGAGCGCGTCTTATAGTGTCCTCTCATTCTGAACGCAACGACCGTAGAAGGCCAAAAGCGCCAGAACGTGAAATTCACTCCAAGCCTCAGAAAAACAAGACTTTTTCCAAGGCCTCGGGCGACGACAAGGAGTGGATCTGGGGGAATCACGCCGTGGAATCGGCGCTTTCCAACCCTGGCAGACCCCCCGCGAAGCGCCTTTTGGTCACTCCGGACCGGGCCAAGCGACTCGCGCCGAATCTCCAGCGCCACCCCGCGCTGCAGATCCTCGAGGCGGGCGACATCGCCAGGCTTCTGCCCCAGGGCGCGGTGCACCAGGGAATCGCCATGAAGGTCGCCGAGCCCGAGCCGCTGTCGCTGGCCGAACTGGGGACCCCGGCGAAGGGCGTGATCGTCATGCTCGACCAGATCACCGATCCCCAGAACGTCGGCGCCATCTTCCGCTCGGCCGCCGCCTTCGGGGTGAAGGGCGCGGTGCTGCAGGACCGCCACGCCCCCGCCCTCTCGGGCGTGCTGGCCAAGACCGCCGTCGGCGCGGTCGACAAGGTGCCCTACGCGCGCGTGGTCAATCTTTCGCGGGCCCTGGAGGAGCTGGCGGAACTGGGCTGGCGGGCGGTGGCGCTGGCCGGCGAGGCCGAACAGAGCCTGGAAGAGGTGCTGGACGGCGGCCCGACCGTGCTGGTGCTGGGCTCGGAAGGCGAAGGCGTGCGCCGCCTGGTCGCCGAGCACTGCGACGCCATGGGAAAAATCCCCATGCCGGGCGGCTTCGAGAGCCTGAACGTGTCCGCGGCGGCGGCGATCGCGCTCTATGAAACGGCGCGAGTTCGCGCCACGGGGGAAATCGGTTCGTGAATCCCGATTAACCGTTTTGATTTCGTCGCAACGACGTGTTTTCCTCGCGGACGAGTAACTCCGCGAGCCTTGCTCGCGGAGGATTTGAAGCATGGGATCGGGGGACCCGATGTTGCAGACGAAGTTCCGGACGGCGGCCTTGGCCTCGTCCGCCGTTTTCGTGCTGGCCCTGGCGGGCTGCAGCGCCAAGGAGCCGGCGGACACCCAGCCGACCTTGAGCCAGCCGGCCGAGGAAGCTCCGCCGCCTGGAAGCCATGGACCGGACCGCGCCGACCTGGCGGGCGCGGCGCCCGCCGCCGAGGCGCCGCCGGCCGACGGCCTGCTGGGCGGCCCGATCGCCCAGCCCAAGCCGGTCGCGGTCTCGTCGTCCGCCGATTCGCGGCTGAAGACCTGGCGCCGCGCCGACGGCACGCTGGTCACCGCCATGCGCCCGATCGCCAATCCGGGTGAAGGCAAGCCGGCGGCCCGTCCGCATCCCAAGCCGCATCACGCCCGCCCGGCCCAGGTCGCCGCCGCGCGTCCCGCGCCGGTCGCGGCCCGGCCGGCTCCGATCGTGGCCAAGCCCGCGCCCAAGCCGGCTGTCGTCGCGGCCAAGCCCGCGCCGGCTCCGGTGAAGGCCGCGCCCGCGCCGGCGCCCAAGACCGTGGCCCAGGCCCCGGCCCTGAAGCCGGTCGCTCCGCCCGCCAAGCCCGCCGTCGTGGCCAAGGCCCCGACCCCGGCGATCGCCGCCGCCGCACAGGCCGCGCCCGCCGCCGCCAAGCTGCCGCCCAAGGTCGAGAAGCTGCAGGCCGCCGTCGCCCCCGCCGCCACCAGCGGCGCGGTGCTGGCCACCGCCGAGAGCCTGAAGACCGGCAAGGAAGGCCAGGTCACCCTGTCGCTGCCGGCCACGCTGGGCGACATGATCAAGCAGCAGGCCGCCAAGCTGGGCATCGGCAAGCCGGCCAAGAAGGTCAGCGCCTACGCCGACCTGGAAGGCCAGGGCTACGAGATCACCCCGAACGGCCGCCAGACCGCGACCGTCAAGCCGGGCGAGCCGACCACCTTCGCCTGGCAGGTCAAGCCGACGCCGGACGCCAAGGGCCAGCTGACCACCTCGTTCGGCGCCTCGCTGGACGGCGCCAAGCCCGCCCAGCCGTTCTCGCTGGGCGCGATCACCAAGCAGGTCGCCGCCGTGCCGGAAAAGGCCAAGGAAGCCGCCGCCGGCTTCAAGCTGCCGGCCTTCCTCGACACCCAGTACGACGTGCCGGGAATCGGCAAGGTTCCGGGCAAGTCGCTGCTGGGCGCGGGCCTCGTCCTGCTGGCGCTGATCATCCTGGTCGCGATCTCGCGCAACGCCGCCAAGGCCAAGGAGCGGGCCGAGCGCCGCCGCAAGTTCCGCACCCTGCACGACTACGGCCGCAACGAGCCGGAGTTCGACACGCCCAAGGCCCAGGACGTGGCCTATGTGAACCCGATGGTGGCCGCCGCCGGCGGCGCGATCGCCGGGGCCGCCGCCACGGCGATGTTCAACCATCACCAGGAGGCCAAGGCCGAGGAGGCCGCCGCCGAGGCGGCCGAGCACGAGCCCTTCCCCGCACCCGCCGACGACAGCCCCCAGGTGCAGCACGTCAGCGAGACGGCGCATGTGGAGCCGGCGACAGAAACGACCGTCGAAACCCATCGCGAGCCCGAGCCGGTCCACTAGGATCGGCCAACGCCTCCAGCCTCAGCGGCGCGTCCTCCAGCAGGGCGCGCCGCTTTCGTTTCCGGCCCCCTCTCCGGCCCTTGCCAGGGCGCGCCGCCTGCCTCATTGAGACCGCATGCTCGAAACGCTCTTCACGCCCGACGGCCCCGCCGCCGCCTTCCTCCAGGTCCTGATGATCGACCTCGTCCTGGCCGGCGACAACGCCGTGGCCGTGGGCCTGGCGGCCGGCGGCCTGCCGGTGAAGGACCGCAAGAAGGTCATCCTCTACGGGCTGGGCGCGGCCGTGGTGCTGCGGATCGGCTTCGCGCTGATCACCACCTGGCTGCTGGGCGTGGTGGGCCTGCTGCTGGCCGGCGGGCTGCTGCTGCTGTGGGTGTGCTGGAAGATGTGGCGCGAGCTGCGCGACCAGGCCCACGGCGACGAGGCCGACGCCGCCGCCGTGCTCGACAGCGACCCGGCCACCGAGCCGCGCGCCAAGCCGGCCAAGAGCTTCAAGAGCGCCTTCCTGCAGGTGCTGATCGCCGACGTCTCGATGTCGCTGGACAACGTGCTGGCCGTGGCCGGCGCCGCCCGCGAGCACCCGGGCATCCTGGTCTTCGGCCTTCTGCTGTCGATCGCCCTGATGGGCCTGGCCGCCAACGCCATCGCCAAGCTGCTGCACAAGCACCGCTGGATCGGCTTCGTTGGCCTGGCCATCGTGCTCTACGTCGCCCTGCACATGATCTGGGAAGGCCACCGCAGCGTCGTCATGGACCTGCACAAGACCGAGCAATACAACGCCGCCGCGCCGAGCGTCATCGACATCAAGCCCGACGAAGTGACGCAGCACGAGAAGCACCGCTAGGCCCATGGCGAAGATCTGGACCCCGAAGCTGTACCTGCGCCTGGCCGCCCTCAGCGGCTTAGTCTCGGTGGCCGTCGGAGCCTTCGCCGCCCACGGCGTGCAGGAGGCCCGGCCCGCCGAACTGCTGAAGACCGGCGCGCTCTACGAGATGACCCACGCCCTGGCGGTGTTCGCCGCCTTCGCCGTGGCGCGCGCTACGGGACGCTCGGGGGGCCTGGCCGCCGGCCTCTTCCTGCTGGGGACGCTGGTGTTCTCGGGCACCCTCTACGCCATGGCCTTCGGCGGTCCGCGCATCCTGGGCGCGATCACGCCGATCGGCGGCGTCGCCTTCCTGGCCGGCTGGCTGGCCCTGGCCTGGAGCGCCGGCAAGGTCGCCGACCAGACCTGATCCAGCTCCGCTTGCAAACGGCGAGCGAGAGCATTCTAAGTTGCATGAACTGATGTGAACTCCACCCACGGAGGACAGACTTCATGCGACCGGTTCGGATCCTTCAATGCGGCGTGGCGGCGGCCCTGGCCTCGGCGACGCTGGCGACCCAGGCCTGCTCCCAGGCCGGACCCGACCTGAAGCCCTTCGACCAGGGCCGCTTCATCCCCTTCACGCCCTGGGCCGCCGGACAGGCCCCGTTCGAGGGCCCGCCCACCGTGGCGCTGCGCCTGGATGGACCGCTGGGGGCCTACACCCCGCCGCCGGTGGTGATGGACACCGGCTCGACCGGGGTGGTGATCTCCGCGGCGGCCCTGCCCGGCTGGTCGGCCGACAAGGCCAAGGCCTATCCGCGCGGCTGGGAGTTCCTGAGCAGCAGCAAGCGGCTATGGGTGGGCCGCTGGATCCCGAGCACTGTCGCTTTCGTCGATCCGGGCGGCGTCGAGCTGGCGCGGGCCCAGGTTCCGATCCTGGTGGTCGACACCGAGCTGAACTGCCCCGGCTATGACGTGAAGACCTCGCCCGGGACCTGCGCGGCGCCGAAAGCCACGATCAGCATGCCCAAGGGCATCGCCTACATGGGCGTCGGCTTCGGCCGCGAGGGCAACGGCCAGACCCAGGGCACGCCGGAGAAGAACCCGCTGCTGAACCTGTCCGCCATCGACGGCCGGCCGATCGCGCAGGCGACCTATCGCCGGGGCTATGTGGTGACCCGCGACGGCGTGCATGTGGGCCTGACGCCGGCCAACACCGGCGACTTCCGGTTCGTGAAGCTGGGGGCCCAGGGCCCGCATGGACCACTGGACTGGCCGCAGGCGCCGATGCAGGTGGCGGCGGGCCCCCTGCCCGCCCAGCCCGGCGCCCTGCTGATCGATACCGGCATCCCGACCATGTACCTGGGCGTCGCCGACCCGGCCGCGCTGAAGACCCGGACGCAGACCAACAACAACGACAAGGCCCAGTCCAAGGTGCTGGCGGACGGCCAGACGGTGACCATCACCGTGCCGACGGAGCCGATCTCAACCTTCGCCTTCACGGTGGGACAAGGCGATCCCGCGGCCCCGACCCAGGTGCTGGTCAACTCGCCGATGCCGACGGCGTTCGTGAACACCGGCCGTCACGCGCTGCGCCGCTTCGACGTGCTGTTCGACGCCGACGGCGGCTGGTTCGGCCTGAGGCCGACGGGGCCTTAGGCCCCCCTTCAGTCGTCATCCCGGGCGAAGGACCGCGAAGCGGGCCGTAGACCCGGGACCCAGGAGCGGCCGGCAATGCGTCGGCCGTCGCCGGGTGGAAGATCCATATGCAGAGCCCAGTCCCCTGGGTCCCGGCTCTTCGCTTCGCTACGGCCGGGATGACGACGGATCTGGAGTTAGCCCGCAGCCGGCTTCCTCGGCACGGCCAGCAGGAAGATCGCCAGGCCCGAGCCGACGAGGCAGGCGAACATCACCATCGCCACCGGGCGCGGAGTGCCGTCGTGCAGCAGGCCGGCGGCCCAGGCGGCCACCGCGCCGGCTCCAAACGAGACCCCGCCCATCAGGGCCGAGATCGAACCGGCCCGGCGCGGGTCGACGCTGAGCGCGCCGGCCATGGTGTTGCCCGACATCAGGCCATAGGTCGACAGCGCCAGGAACAGCATCGGCAGAACGGTCCATTCCCCGCCGATACCCGTCCAGGCGAAGAAGGTCAGAACCAGCGCCAGGGCCGTCGAGATCAGGCTGGCGCGGGTCAGCACCTCGTCGGGCTTGAAGCGGCGCAGCAGCAGGCGGTTGATCTGGCTGGCGCCGATGATGCCGACGGCGTTCGCCGCGAAGACGATATTGAAGACCAGCGGCGAGTGGCCATACGTGCCCATCACCAGGTCCGGCGAGGTCGAGATGTAGGTGAACAGCACAGAGCCGTTCAGCGCGCCGGCGATGCCGTAGCCCAGCAGGCGCTTCTTGCGCAGCAGCAGGCCGAAGGCGCGCAGCGGATTCTCGGCCCGGGCCTGGGCGGCCGTCTCTTCCGAGCGCGACTCCTTGAGGCCCAGCAGCACCCACAGGCCGATGGCCAGACCGAACAGCGCCATCACCGCGAACACCGCCCGCCAGCCGGCCAGGGCGAAGATCACTCCCCCCAGCTGCGGGGCGAGCACGGGCGCGAGCCCCATGATCAGGGTCATCAGCGACAGAACCCGCGCGGTCTCGGCGTGGTCGAAGCGGTCGCGCACCACCGCCCGGGCCACCACCGCCCCAGCGCAGCCGCCCAGAGCCTGGACGAAGCGGGCGCCCAGCAGCACATCGATGCTCGGGGCCAGGGCGCAGGTCAGCGAAGCCACGGTGTAGATGACGACGCCCAGCAGGATCGGCGCGCGGCGGCCCAGGCGGTCGGACGCCGGGCCATAGAGGAACTGGCCGATGGCCATGCCGGCGAAGAAGGTCGCCAGGGTCAGCTGCACCTGCTCGGGCCCGGCGTTCAGCGTCTTGCCGATGGCCGGGAAACTGGACAGGTACATGTCGATCGACATCGGCGCGAAGGCCGTCAGCGCCCCCAAAAGCAGGACGAGCCGCCAGGGCGTGGCGGAGGGGGAAGCAGGAGCGGCGGAAGTCATGGGCGCCTTCTACTCCCGTCCGCCTCGACGGGAACCCTTTATCGCTTGCCCGGTCGATCACGCCCCCGCAATCTGACCAGCGATAACATAACAAGGGAGACGCCTATGGCCGTCGCGCAGACCTGGCCGCAGCCGCAGTTCGCCGACATCAACGGCTTGCGGATGGCCTATTACGAGGCCGGACCGCGCCAGGGCGTTCCCATCGTCTTCTCCCACGGCTTTCCAGAGCTGGCCTATTCATGGCGACATCAGGTCGCAGCCCTCGCCGAGGCCGGCCATTGGGTGATCGCCCCCGACCAGCGCGGCTACGGCCTCACCGACAAGCCGGCGGCCGTCACCGACTACGACATGGAGCACCTGACCGGCGACCTCGTGGCCCTGCTCGACCACCTGGGCGTCGAAAAGGCGATCTTCTGCGGCCACGACTGGGGCGGCATCGTCGTCTGGGCCATGCCGCTGCTGCACCCGGACCGCGTGGCTGGGATCATCGGCCTGAACACGCCGTTCGTGCCGCGCCTGCCGATCGATCCCATCGAGATGTTCAAGGCCGCCTACGGCCCGGACATGTACATCGTCCACTTCCAGACGCCCGGGGAGGCCGACGCCCTGTTCGCCCGGGACGTGGACAAGACCATGCGCTTCTTCATGCGCCTGCCCGGCGACAGCGTGGTCGGCTTCTCCTCGCGCCCGGCCGAGCGGCGTTCGCTGGCCCTGCAGCTGGCGCTGGAGCACTACGACCCGGCCACCGACGACAAGCAGTTCCTGAGCGACGAAGAGCGGGCGGTCTATGTGGAGGCCTTCGAGGCCGGCGGCTTCACCGGCCCGATCAACTGGTACCGCAACTTCACCCGCAACTGGGAACGGTCCGAACCCCTGCCCCGCCGCATCGACGGCATCCCCTGCCTGATGATCATGGCCGAGCACGACGTGGTGCTGCCGCCCTCCCTCGCCGACCGCATGGGCGACCAGATCGACGACCTGGAGAAGGTGCTGGTCGAGGGCAGCGGCCACTGGACCCAGCAGGAGAAGCCAGCCGAGGTGAACGCGGCTATCATCGATTGGCTGAGACGGCGGTTTTCGAAGTAGCGCCTTCTTGTCGTCATCCCGGGCGGAGGAGCGCGAAAGCGCTCCGCAGACCCGGGACCCAGGGGCCGCCCACGCGGGGTGTCCGCAGCCGCCGACGGTCGCCGATGCATTGCGGCGCCCCCTGGGTCCCGGCTCTCCGCTACGCTGCGGCCGGGATGACGATAGAAGGAGGCGGCCCTCAGAACCGCGCCCGCAGCCCCAGGCGCGCCGCCCGGCCCGCCATCGGGGCGCGGTAGCGCAGGAACGAGTTGTGAGCGCGGGCCTCCTCGTCCAGCAGGTTGGTGGCGTCGACGAAGGCCTCCCAGCGCGCGCCCCGGGCTTCGAAGCCGTAGGCGACGTGAGCGTCGACGAGGGTATAGGCGGCGCTGGGGGCTTCGTTCTTGGCGACGCGGTCCTGCTTCTCGTAACGGACAGCGCCCAGGCTGGCGCTCCAGACGCCCCGCGACCAGGACACATCGCCGCCGAAGCGTGAGACCGGCATGCGCGGCAGATAGTCGCCGTCGAGATTGCGCCGGAAGTATTCCTTGTCCCAGGCGGCGGTCGTTTTGGACGAGGTGAAGGGGCTGTAGCCGTCCGGCAGGGTGAAGCGCGGCTTGCTGCGCACCCGGTCGACGAAGCCGCCGAGCACGAAGTCGCCGACGGCCGTTCCCTGGAACGCGACCGAGCCCTCGATCTCCAGCCCCTCGATCCTGGTGTCGCCCTGGCGCCATTCGCGCACCGGCAGGGTACGCGAGACGCCGGTGTTCCCGAGATAGAGGTAGTTATCGTAGTCGGTGCGGTAGACGGCGGCCGACAGGCGATAGCGGCCCTTCTGGAAGCCAGCGCCCAGCTCGGCGTTCTTGGCCCGTTCGACCTTGAGGCGGTAGTCGCCCTGCTCCTCGGTGAGGATGCCGAAGTGGTCGCCATTCGCGTAGAGCTCGATCAGCGACGGGGCGCGCTCGGTCTCGTCATAGCGGGCCTCGACGAACAGGCTCTTCAGCACGTCGTAGCGCACCGACCCCGACAGGTCGGTGGTCGAGTAGGCGCGGTCCTTGGCCAGCGAACCCAGCCCACGGCCGGGACGGATCGTGGCCTCGTCCACGTTGTAGCGCGTGCGGCCGGCGCGGGCGCCCGCCTTCACGGTCAGGGCGCGCCAGGCGAACTGCTCGGCCCAGTAGATGGCGTCCTCGCGGGTGGCGACCGACGGCAGGTAGGCCTTGTCGCCATCGGTGAAGAGATCGCGCTGGCTGGCCTGCACGCCGACCAGGCCCGTGAAGCCCGCGAAGGGCTTGTGGGCGACGTCGATCCGCAGGTCGTCGGCCTCGTTGCGCAGGCGGGTGTGGGCCTGGCCGTCGATGACCTCGCGATCGTCGCCCTCGGTGCGCGACACGGCGATGTCGATGCGCGCCACACCCAGGGCGTCGGGCGTCAGGCCGGCCTTGACGTCGTAGCGGATGGATCGGACCCGCAGGCCGATCGGCGACGGCTGCGGGTGGCTGGAGGTGATGTAGGCGAAGCCTGGCACGCCGTAGTCGCTGACATAGCGCTGCACGGCCGCGCCGAAATAGCCGTCGGCGGTGATCCGGCCGCCGCCCAGGGTGAAGACCTTGGTGGTCAGGCCGCTGTTGGACAGCCGCCCGTCGGCGCCGGGATTGCGGTCGGTGATGACCTGGCGCTCGGGCGGGGTGCCGTCGACCCACAGGCCGGTGGCCGGGTCGCGCACCCAGGTCGGGTTGGAGAGACGCACCTGGCACAGGGTCTGGACGTAGGTGCTGGACACCAGCGACTTCCAGGTGCGGCAGGCCGCGTCCTTCGAGCCCGAGGGAATGTGGAGGTCCGGAACGTCGCGATAGAGGGCGTCCAGATGCCAGGCCCACTCGCCCTGGCCGCCGTCCAGCCGCGCCATGGCGGCCGAGCCGGTGTTGTAGCCGCCGCTGATCTCCGCCCGCCCCGAGAAAGCCTGATCGGGCACGCGGGTCGGAATGCGGCCGTCGATGACATCGACCGAGCCGCCGATGGCCGCTCCGCCGTTGAGCACCGTGGCCGGTCCCTTCGAGACGACGATGCGGTCGGCCAGGAACGGCTCGATCGGGGCGGCGTGATCGCCCGACAGCGACGAGGCGTCGCGCGAGGGCATGCCGTTGACCAGCAGCGCCACCCGGGGGCCCGACTGCCCCCGGATCTCCGGACGGCCGGCGGCTGGACCGAAGGCGCTGTTCTGCACGCCCGGGATCTTGGCCAGGGTTTCGCCCAGGCTCGCGGCCCGCGCCCGGACCAGCGCCTCGCCGGCCAGGACCGAGCGCGACGCGGTCAGGACGGGACCAAGCTCGTCCTGGGCGCCCTCGACGAGGACGGGCTGAACGGCGGTGGGGGTCTCGCCGCCCTCCTCCGCGTGGGCGGGAACGGCCGCGAGCGGCAGGAGCGAGGCGAAGGCGAGCAGGAATCTACGCAAGGGGGCACGCTGTCCGGGAAGGAAATGGCAAGAGAGATGCGGCGGCTCGCCTGAGCCCATCCGCGCGATGCATTTCCGTTATGTTATATTGTAACGATTCTCAAGCAGAGCTTCGGATCGCACTCACGGGGGCTGACAACGGCCACGCTGCGCTCTAGCGTCCGCGCCATGATCCGTCCCTCGCTCCTGGCCATCTCGGCCTGTCTCGCCCTGGCCTCTCCCGTGATGGCCGAAAAACTCACCCCCGAGCGCCTGTTCTCCGATCCGGACATCAACGGTCCGACCGCCAAGGGCGTGGCGCTGTCGCCGGACGGCAAGCGGGTGACCTATCTGAAGGCCAAGCCCGACGCGGCCAACGTGCAGGACCTGTGGGCGGTCGACGTGAAGGGCGGCGAGCCCTACCGGCTGATCGACGCCAACGCCCTGTCGTCGGGCGACAAGGCGCTGTCGGAAGCCGAGTTGGCCCGTCGCGAGCGCGCCCGGGTGCTGGCCCGCGGCGTCGTCGAATACAGCTGGGACAGCGAGGGCCGCTTCGTGCTCGTGCCGCTGGACGGCGACCTCTATGTCGACAGCGTCGCCGACGGCAAGGTCACGCGCCTGACGCAGACCCCGGGCGACGAGGTCGACGCCAAGGTCTCGCCCAAGGGCAAGTTCGTCTCGTACGTGCGCGACCAGAACCTCTATGTCCGCCCGCTGACCGGCGGCGAGGAGACGGCGATCACCGCCGAGGGCAAGGGCGCCCTGTCGTTCGGCATGGCCGAGTTCATCGCCCAGGAGGAGATGGACCGCGACACCGGCTACTGGTGGTCGCCGGACGAGCGCCTGATCGCCTACACCCGCGTCGACGAGAGCGGCGTCGACATCGTGCCGCGCGCCGACATCGGCCCGTCGGGCGCGACCGTGATCGACCAGCGCTATCCGCGCGCCGGCCGGCCGAACGCCATCGTCGACCTGTTCGTCAGGGACCTGGCCTCGGGCAAGGTCGTGCAGATCGACCTGGGCGCGAACAAGGACATCTACCTGGCCCGCGTGGCCTGGTCCAAGGACGGCAAGACCCTTTACGTCCAGCGCCAGAGCCGCGACCAGAGGACCCTCGACCTGATCGCCTTCAGCCCGGCCAGCGGCCAGGGCCAGATTGGGGGCAAGACGATCCTGACCGAGACCGACCCGCACTGGGTGGAACTGCACGACGATTTCCGCCCGCTGAAGGACGGCAGCTTCCTGTGGTCGTCGGAGCGGTCGGGCAACAAGCACCTCTACCACTACACCGCCGACGGCAAGCTGCTGGCGCAGGTGACCAAGGGCGACTGGCCGGTCGACAAGGTCGAGGCGGTGGACGAGGTCGACGAGAAGCGCGGCCTGGTGTTCTTCAGCGCCTCGATCGACACCCCGATCGAGCGCCGGCTCTATTCGGTGTCCTACACCAAGCCCGCCGCGCCCAAGGCCATGACCCCGGCCGGCGGCTGGTGGACCACAAAGGTCGCCGCCACCGGCGCCTTCGTCGGCTCCTATTCGGACCCGAAGACCCCGCCGCAGACGGCGCTCTACGATCCGGCCGGCAAGCGCGTGCGCTGGATCGAGGAGAACAGGCTCGACGAGGCCCACCCCTACGCGCCCTACGCCGGCGACCACCTGGTTCCGGAGTTCGGCGCGCTGAAGGCCGCCGACGGCCAGGCCCTGCACTACTCGCTGCTGAAGCCGGCCGGCTTCGACGCCGGCAAGAAGTATCCGGTGATCGTCTCGGTCTATGGCGGCCCGCACGCCCAGCGCGTGACGAAGAGCTGGAACGTCAGCGACGAGGCCTTCGCCAACGCCGGCTACGTGGTGTTCAAGCTCGACAACCGCGGCTCGTCCAACCGCTCGCTGGCCTTCAAGACGGCGCTGGACCGCCGCATGGGCACGGTCGAGGTCGAGGACCAGTTCGTCGGCGCGGCCTTCCTGAAGACCCTGCCCTATGTCGACCCCGATCGCCTGGGCGTGATGGGCTGGTCCTACGGCGGCTTCATGACCCTGATGATGCTGACCGCCGAGGGCACGCCCTTCAAGGCCGGCGTCTCGGGCGCGCCGCCCACCGAGTGGGGCCTCTACGACACCCACTACACCGAGCAGTTCATGGGCAAGCCGGACGAGAACAAGGCCGGCTATGCGGCTTCGGACTTCCTGAACCGGATGGACAAGCTGAAGCCCGGCAGCCTGATGCTGATCCACGGCATGGCCGACGACAACGTGATCTTCGAGAACAGCACCCGCGTTCTGGCGGCCTTGCAGAAGAAAGGCGTCGCCTTCGAGACCATGCTGTATCCGGGCGAGCGCCACAGCGTGATCCGCAGCCGGTCCAAGGGCCTGCACGTGATGAAGACGCATCTGGACTTCTTCGATCGCAAGCTGAAGGGCGACTGACGCGCGTCCACCACCGCCGCCGGCCCGCGCGACCGGCGGCGGATTTCCCCTGGACTCACAATTCACATTGATGAAAGTTGCAACCATAGGGATGCAACGGCGCGAATGCGCCCAGGGAGGATCGCGATGAAGAAGGTTCTATGCGCCGCGCTCGTGTCCGCGCTGGCGATGGGCGCGGCCTGGGCCGCCAATGCCGACACGTTCGCGCCCGTCGGCTCTCCCGCTCCGCTGAGCGGCACGATCACCTACTGGACCGACGGCTCGCCGGGCTACACCTGCACGCTGACGCTGAACACCGTGATCACCAGCTCGACCATGACCTTTCCGTCGGGATCGCTGACGCCGTCGAGCTATCCGTGCGGCCTGATCGTTCCGACCTTCAGCCCGGCATGGTCGGTGAGCGTCAACGCCTCGACCGGCGGCGTGGCCACCGGGCTCGACATCGCCAACTTCACCTTCGTCACGATCTTCAGCAACTGCCGCGACACGATCCAGGCCCAGTGGAACGACGCCGCCAACACCCTGACGATCCCCTACCAGTCGTTCGGCACGGGCGCGCCAGGCAGCAACTGTCAGATCCAGGGCGTGCTGTCGACGCCGACCAACGTGTCGATCACCGTTCCCTAGACCCGCGGCCGGATCGCTTCGATCGGCGGCGGGGGCGGCGTCACCTCAGAGGGGTGCGGCGGCGGGGGCGGGCGGGGGCCCGGCTCTTATACACATCTGGCGCTGCCGGCGAAGAGGGGAGGGGAGGACACGGGGGGGGGGGGGTGGG
>LNIY01000025.1 GCA_001449105.1 Caulobacter vibrioides
AGATGTGTATAAGAGACAGCCTGCTGACCGCCCTCCCCCTCCTGGCCCCCCTGATGCTTGGTGTCGCCGCCTGCTCGACGACGCCGGCCTACGAGACGCCCAGGCTCGCCTCGCCGACGCCCTCGACCTGGAAGGCCATGGACGGCTGGAAGGCCGCCACGCCGTCCGATCACCTGGATCGCGGCGACTGGTGGACCCTGCTGGGCGATCCCCAGCTGAACGCCCTGGCCGAGCGGGTGAAGGTGGACAACCAGACCATCGCCGCCGCCGAGGCCGCCTATCGCCAGGCCCGCGCCCTGGTGCGCGAGCAGCGCGCCTCGCTGTTCCCCAGCGTCGACCTGTCGGCCTCGGGCACGCGCTCGGGCGGCGGCGGAACCAGCAGCGCGCCTGGCGCCGGCGGGGCCACCAGCTCGGGCGACACCAAGCGCTATTCGGCCAGCATCGGCGCTAGCTGGGAGCCCGACGTCTGGGGCCGCATCCGCGCCTCGATAGGCAATGCGGACGCCAGCGCCCAGGCCAGCGCCGCCGACCTGGCGGCCGCCCAGCTGTCGGCCCAGGGCGAGCTGGCGACCAACTACCTCGGTCTGCGCCAGAGCGACATCGAGACCGCCCTCGTCCAGGCCACGGTCGACGGCTACCAGCGCGCCCTGAAGATCACCCAGAACCGTTACGACGCCGGCATCGCCCCGCGCTCGGACGTGCTGCAGGCCCAGACCACCCTGGCCAACGCCCAGTCCAGCCTCGAGGGCCTGACCCAGACCCGCGCCACTTACGAGAACGCCATCGCCGTGCTGGTCGGACAGCCGGCCAGCGGCTTCCGCATCGCCGCCGATCCGAACTGGACCGCCGCCGTGCCGGAGATCCCGACCGGCCTGCCCTCGACCCTGCTGGAGCGCCGCCCCGACGTCGCCGCCGCCGAGCGCCGCGTGGCCGCCGCCAACGCCCAGATCGGCGTGGCCCGGGCCGCCTACTTCCCGACCTTCACCCTCAGCGGATCGGGCAGCTCGACCGCCAGCGTGCTGGGCGACCTGTTCTCGGCCTCGGCCAACACCTGGTCGCTGGGCCTGGCCGCGGCCCAGACCCTGTTCGACGCCGGCGCCCGCAAGGCCCAGGTCGCCCAGGCCCGCGCCTCCTACGACGCCGCGGCCGCGAACTACCGCCAGACCGCCCTGACGGCGTTCCAGGACGTCGAGAACCAGCTGACGGCGGTGCGGGTGCTCGAGCGCCAGTACGCCCTGCTGGAAACCGCCTCCAAGGCCGCCGACCAGACCGAGCAGATGCTGCTGAACCAGTATCGCGCCGGCCAGGTGGCCTATACCGACGTCGTCACCGCCCAGGCCTCGGCCCTCTCGGCCCGCCGCGACCTGGCGAGCGCCCGTGTCTCGCGCCAGACGGCGGCCGTGGCCCTGGTGCAGGCGATCGGCGGCGGGTGGACGGGGCTGTAAGAAAACTAGGGCTCGGAGCGATCGGTCGCCGACGCCGCCCTCTCGCACGCAACGAGGGCGGCCGCCGCCAGTTCGTCCGCGTAGGCGTGGTCCGAGGGCTGGGCCCAAACGCGCAGGTCGGGAATGAGCGAGGGATGGGCGCATAGGACGGCCGCTTCGAGTATCGGCACCGTCACGCTTCCCCCGCGCAGCGCGTCTTGAATCAATGGCAGCGCGAGCCTCACGTCCCTCGTCGCCAAACCCAGGGTCGCCTCGCCCCTGACGACATCGTCGTCATCGAACGTCGCGGCCTGAACCAGGGCTTCGCGGACGTTCGGCGTATCGATCTCCGCCTGCGCGAGAAGAAGCGTGGCCCAATCGCGGTTCGAGCGATCGGCGTCGCGGGTCAGCGCTATGAGCTGGCGCAGGTTTTCTTCGGCCCGCTGTCCCTCGGAGACAGACTCCGTTTCGGCGATGACCGCGTTCAGGAACTCGGATGCTGGTCGATAGTCCTCGGGCATGGGCCCACCCTACCCCGCCGACGCCTCCATCGCGACGCGCATCTTGCGGAAGGCGGCGGCGAGTTCGGCCTTGGCGCCGGCCAGGGCCCCGCCGTTGCGGATCGCCCGGCGGGCGTCGGACGTCGCGCCGCGGTTGATCTGCTCGGCCACCTGGCCGGCGATGCGGTGGAAGTCGCGATGGGCCTCCAGGCAGTGCAGGTGCAGATGGCTGCCGGGCATGCGCTTGTGGCCCTCGCCGTGCAGCCATTGGCCGGCCGCGCAGGTCCGCTCGGCGCGCACGGCGGCGGCGTCGACGGAGCGGCCGTCCGCCATCGCGGCCTCCAGCTCGTCGCAGATGCGATTGTGAAACTGGGTCTGTTCCAGGAAGTCCATGAGCACGCCCCCGCGCATAGGCATCAGACGGGGCGGCATGGCGGCTTTCGGTTTCGCCAGTATTGCGCGCGGGTTGCGGTTTCGCGACAGCCGCCTTCTCCCGCCTTGCGCGACGCGTCCTGCACGAAACACCGGCGCAACACCCAGCGGCATGATCGCCGCCCAAGGAGCAGCCCATGACCCGCACCGAAGACGACGTCCGCGAAGCCGCCGCCTGGCTGGAGCGCCTGCGCTCGCCCGAGGCCGGTGAAGGCGACCGCGAAGAATTCGAGACCTGGGTGGCCCATCCCCGCCGTCGCGACGCCTTCGAGGCGGTGAGCGCGGTCGACGCCGAGATCGCCAGCTGGGACCCGCCTTCGGCCTCGGCATGGCGGGAGCTCAAGGTGCTCGCCATCGGCGGCGCCGGCTTGGCGGCCGCGGCCCTGGCGGCGGCGAGCCTGCTGACGCACTAGAGCCGATCAACAGTCAGCGCTTGGGCCGATTTTTCATCGATTGGGCGGATTGGGGAGCGGCAGGTTCGTGGATGACGATCCAACCTAACCCCAACCTCCCGTCATTCCCGCCCTTGTGGCGGGACCCCGTAGTTCCGCTAGCACGTGAAGCGCCAGCGGATCGTTGACGATCCGCCCCCCGACCACCCTTGCGGCTGACAGAGGGGTTCCGCCACAAGGGCGGGAATGACGGGAGTGAAGAAGTCTCCAACGCGAAAAGGGCGCCGGCCCGCCAAGACCGGCGCCCCTCCTCGCCGCCGCCGGGGCTGACTGGGCGGCGAGCGCCGGGCGCGCAAAGGGGGAGAAGCGCGCCCGGGTGGTTCAGGCCTCAACTAGAAGCGCTTGCGGATGCCCACGTAGTAGGAGCGGCCGAGCACGTCGTAGTTCTGCGGGTCGTAGTTGCCCTCGGTGTCGCCCACCTGCGGCGGGGCCTTGTCGAACAGGTTGTTGACGCCGAAGCGCAGGGCGGTGTCCCAGGGCAGCTCGACGCGGCCGTTGAGGTCGAAGGCGTTGTAGGCCTTCACGCCGCGCGAGGTGCTGGTCGGGGTGACGACCTTGGCCGAGTTCTCCATGGCCTCGATCCAGCGCCAGCGCAGGCCCAGGCTCGCCGGACCCCAGGTGTAGGTGCCCGAGGTGACCGACTTCCACTTCGGGTGGGCGGTGCCGGCGGTGCTTTCCACGCCCGTGCCGATCGTGCCGACATAGTCGTAGACCGGCGCGCCCGGCAGGTTCTGGATCTTGAACTTGTCGGTGTAGCCCATGGCCACGTTCAGGGCGAACGAACCCGGGATCATGTCCAGCGCGCTGTCGGCGAAGTCGAAGCTCCAGTCGACCTGCACGTCGACGCCGGTGGTCTGGAACTGGCCCAGGTTCAGCAGCGGCTGCACGGGGTTGGTCGGCACGCCGCTGGCCGAGTTACGGGTCAGCAGCGAGCAGTAGTAGTTGCTCGGGTCGTAGGTCGGGTTGGAGCCGCCCGAGTTGAAGCAGAACTGGAAGGCGTTGACGATCGACAGGCTGCCGATCGCGTCCTTGACCTTGATGTCGTACCAGTCGACCGAGGCCGTCAGGCGGCTGAGCAGCGGGTGCTCGAACGGCGAGCGCAGGACGGCGCCGAACGAGTAGGTGTCGGCGGTCTCTTCCTGCAGGTCCGGGTTGCCGCCGGTGAGGGCGAACACCTGGGCCGTGCCCAGCTGGTAGCTGTCGATGATCGCCGTCGGCACGCCCTGCGCCAGGCAGAGGCTGCGCACCGCCGCGGCGTTGGCGCCGGTCCGCCAGGACGAGCGCACGTCGCAGGGGTCGCCGTTGGTGGTGGTCGACGATGCCGTGCCGATGGCCACCGAACCCGTGGAGACCGGCGCGTAGAGCTCGCCGACGCTGGGGGCGCGGATGGCGCGGTTGTAGCCGCCGCGCAGGCGCACGGGCTCGACGATCTTCCAGTCGAAGTCGGCCTTGTAGGTCTGCACCCCGCCCACCGAGCTGTAGTCGGAATAGCGGTAGCCGAGGTCGAGGTTGAACTCCTGGATGAAGGGCAGGTCCTTGACGATCGGCACCAGCAGCTCGCCGTAGACCTCGTAGGTGTCGACCGAGCCGGCGGCGTCGCGCAGCACGCTGTAGCCCAGGATGTCGCTGGTGCCGTCGGGCTGGTTCAGCTGGGCGTCGGGCTTGAAGGTGTATTCGTTGGAGCGGTAGTCCGTACCGGCGGCGAACTTCACCGTGCCGGCCGGCAGGTCGAACAGCGAACCGGAGACGTTCACCTCGACCATGCGCTGCTCAAGGGTGTTCTGGTTCAGGGTGCGGCGCGACATGTAGCGCGCGCACTCGGCCGACGGGGTCAGGTTGCCGAAGGGGTTCCAGCCGCCGGCGCAGTATTCCGTGCCGCCCGTCGGGCTGTTGAGCAGGCGCGAGATGGCGCTGGCGCTGGCGCCGCCGGTCTGCTCGTTGTCGAACTTGGCGCGGCTGAACGAGACGTAGCCGTCCCAGGTCCAGTCCTTGAAGCCGGTTTCACCCGACAGGCCGTTGGTGAACTGGAAGACGTCGTAGCTGTACTTCTGGATGCGCGGACCCAGGATATCGAGCGCCTTGTAGAAGGTGAAGGCGGCGTTCGGGGTGGGGCGCGAGGCCAGGATCGGACGGAAGTCGGCCGGGACGAACGGGTTGGAGACCGGCACCGTCAGGCCGTAGACGTTCGAGGCCAGGGTCGGGTTCGACACACCCACCGAGACGTAGTCGGTGAAGGTGAACTGCGAGAAGAACTTCAGATTGTCGGTCAGGTCGTAGTCGACCTTGGCGAACACGGCGTAGCGGTCGAGGTCCGACTGCATCGAGCTGCCGTTGTAGCCGAAGTTGACCTGCTGCGAGGTGCCGGCGGCGTTGGCGTTGACGATGTAGGCGTTGTCGGTCTGCGGGTCGCGGAAGTTCAGGACCGGCACGCCCGAGGTCGAGAACAGGGTCTGGTCGGTGTTGAAGCCGATCTGGCCGGTATAGCGGCCGGCGGCGTTGCCGGTCAGGGCGGCGGTGCCGTAGCTGCCCTGGAACAGGGTGTTGATCGAGGCCAGGGTCGGCAGGTTGGCGCCGAACAGCACCGTGCCCTGCGGGATGGTCGACAGGCCCGGCGCCGAGGTGCGGAAGATGTAGTAGTCGCGGGCGCTCTGCAGGGCCCGGTCGCGGTTGGTGTAGTCGAACGACAGCACCGCCCGGCCCTTGCCCTCGGCAAAGTCCGAGCCGCCGGTGATCGAGAACCGGAACGACTCCGCGTCGCCCTTTTCCGAGATGCCGTACTGGGCGTCGGCGGTCAGGCCGTTGAAGGTGCGCTTGAGCTTGAAGTTGACCACGCCGGCGGTGGCGTCCGAGCCGTAGGCGGTGGAAGCGCCGCCGGTGATGACTTCGACGTTCTCGATCAGGGCTTCGGGGATGATGTTGAGGTCGACCGAACCGTCGGGGTTGGACGGCTGCAGGCGGCGGCCGTCCAGCAGGATGAGGGTGCGCTTGGCGCCGAGGCCGCGAAGGCTGGCGTAGGACTGGCCGCCGTTGAGGCCCGTGCTGGTCGAGCCGGTGTTGCCCTGGCCGAACGAGCCGGTGAACTGGGGCATCTGCGACAGGGCCTTTTCGACCGTCACCTGGCCGGTGGCCTCGATGGCGGCGGCGCCGACGGTCTGGATCGGGCTGTTGGCCACATAGTCCTGGCGGGCGATGCGCGAGCCGGTGACGACCACGGCCTCGACGGCCTGGGGCTCTTCGGGGGCGGTCGCCTCCTGGGCGTGGGCGACGCCGAGCATCAGCGCGCCATACGCGCAGCCGCCGGCCATCATCCGCTTGAACATCCTCGATCGCATCGCTTGCATCCCCTTAGGATTTGGGTCGCGCCCCTCGCGCTTCCGATCCTCAAGACGCAGCCTGTTTGCGACCCCACACCTTCCAGACATCTTTTTGCCGTAGACCCAAGTCACGGATCGGTAAGGGGAAAAATTTTTGCTTTCGGACGTGAGGAACCGCCGATGGCCTGCGTCTTGATAGATGCGGGCCGCTCATGTCGGCCTCCTGAACAGAGCTACGGGACCGCCATGCCGGACGTGATCCAGATCCCCGCCGAACATTTCGAGCGATTGAAGAGCCGCCTGCCCGCCATCACCCGCGAGCACCTCAACAACGTCTACGGCATCAGCGAGACGACCTGGACCAAGCTGCGCCGTGGCGAGCCGATCAAGCGCGTCACCTGGGAGCGCCTCCTGAGCCGCTACGAGCGCCTGCAGAAGGCCGCCGCGTCCTGACCTAGCGCTTCAAGCGCCTCCGACACCGACGGGCCGGCCTCGCCGCGCCCGCTGTCGTTCCCTTTTCCCAAAATTCACGCGCTTCACGGACGTCCCGGCGACGCCCGGCGCGTTCGCCGCGTGCGCAAAGGCTGCTCGATGAACAAACGCTTCGCCTATCTGATCATCGGCGCGATGGTGCTGGGGATCCTCGTCGGCTGGGGGTGCAACCAGTTCCTGGACGCCGAAGGGGCCAAGTCGGCCGCCTCGAGCCTTGGCCTGATCACCGACATCTTCCTGCGGCTGATCAAGATGATCATCGCGCCGCTGGTGTTCACCACCCTGGTGGCCGGCATCGCCCACATGGAGGACGCCGCCGCGGTGGGCCGCATCGGCGCCAAGACGC
>LNIY01000026.1 GCA_001449105.1 Caulobacter vibrioides
GCCCAAGCCCAAGGCTTCCGACACCCCGATCGAGCTGACGCCCGACGAGATCGCCTTCACGCGCTCGCTGGTGATCCACGAGGACGACAGCGTCTTCGTGCTGAACAAGCCCGCGGGCCTCTCCAGCCAGGGCGGACGCATCAAGGCGCACACGCTGGACGACCTGCTGTGGGCGCTGGCGCGCCGCGACCGGCCGCGTCCGCGCCTGATCCATCGCCTCGACCGCGACACCTCGGGCGTGATCCTTACGGCCCGCACCAAGCCGGCGGCGACCTTCCTGGGCAAGGCCCTTATGGGCAAGCGCTTCCGCAAGACCTACCTGGCCATCGTCGCGCCCGGCGCGCCCGAGCCGCGCGGCGGCCAGATCGACAAGGCGCTGCGCCGCGAGTCGATCGGCCGCGAGGCCTATATGCGCGTCTGCGAGGACGACCACCCCGACGCCGAGACCGCCCGCAGCCGCTATCGCACCCTGGCCGCTAACGCCCAGGCCGCGCTGGTGGAGCTTTCGCCCGACACCGGCCGCATGCACCAGCTGCGCGTCCACATGGCCTCGATCGGGCGGCCGATCGCCGGCGACAGCCGCTATGGCGGGGCGCTGATGCTGGCCGGCGCGCCGGTCCCGCGCCTGATGCTGCACGCCGCCCGGCTGGTGTTCCCGCACCCTGAAGGCGGCGAGCGGCGGATCGAGGCTCCGCTGCCGGACGACTTCAAGGCCGTGCTGGAAAAGCTGGACTTGGCGCTCCCGGAACGCTGAACTTGGCCGGGCCGTTTGAGAGGCAAGGGAGAAACGCCATGAAGACTCCGCTCGCTCTTGTCGCCTGCGCCCTCATCCTGGGGGCCTGCGCCACCGCCCAGCCCACCGTCTACCGGCCGCAGGCCAACGCCACAGACGTCGGCTTCACCCAGTACAAGATGGAGGACGGCCGCTACCGCGTGACTTTCCGGGGCGGTCCCGGCGCGCCGTTGGGACAGGTCACCGACTACGCCCTGCTGCGCGCGGCCGAACTGGCCCTGGCCGACGGCTATCCGTGGTTCCGGGTCGCCGACCGCGTCACCCAGTCGACCGGCGGCGGGGGCGGCCCCACCTTCTCGGTTGGCGGCGGTTCGGGCAGCTACGGCCGTCGCTCGGCCGTGGGCCTGGGCGTGGGCACGAGCTTCAACCTCGGCCCGGGGCCGGCGCTGAGCACCACGCTGGAAGTCGTGTTCGGCAAGGGACCGCGCCCGCCGGGCGAGGCCTACGACGCCCAGAGCGTCGTCAACACCATCGGCAAGGGCATGGGCCGCGTCTGAGGGCGATCCCCCCAGCCGTAAAATCCCCGCGAAAGCGGGGACCCAGGCTTTTTCTGAAACCCGAGGCGCTCGACGATAAGACACCTGGGCCCCGCTTTCGCGGGGGTTTTACGGAGAAAGAGATCAGGCCGCGTTGCGCGCCGCGTAGGGGTGGGCCGCCCGCAGCGAGGCGTGGCTGAGGCCGGCGGTCTCGGCGGCGGCGAAGTAACCTTCCGCCGGCAGGCCCTGCAGGCTGACCATCGGCGCCAGGCCGCGCGCCTCGCGGCCGAAGGCCATGATGTCCATGGCGATCTTCTCGGCCGGGCCGCCCAGGTCGCAGGCGTCCAGCGTCAGGCCGGCCAGGCGGGCGTCGCGTAGGTGCTTGAAGGCTTCCTTGTCCGGCGGCACGCGAGCGATGACGCCGCGGGTCAGGGCCTTCAGCAGGCCGACCACTTCCAGCAGGCGTCCGGCGGGGGTGCCGCGGGTGACGTCCACCAGCTCGATCATCACGCCGCCGCGCAGCAGGGCCAGCGACAGGCCCGAGGTGCCGGTCAGCAGGTCGCGGCCGCGCTGGGTGCCCAGGGTGCGGAACGAGGCCGGCAGGATCAGGTCGGGACGTTCGTTGCCTTGGGCGGCCTTGGCGAAGGCCGCGCCGTAGCGCAGCGTCGCCTCGTCGATGAAGGCGATGTCCTTGTCGGCCAGCTTGGTGATCGCGCGACCGCTGATCGAGCGGCCGGTCCCCAGGTGCGTGACGATCGGCTCGACGCGGATGGCGGTGGTGACGTTGCGGCGCAGGCCGATCACGTGCTCCAGCGCGAAGTCGACGCGCAGGGCCGCGCCGCCGCTGGTGGTGAAGGCCACCGGGGTGCGGCGCATCTCGTCGCTGACGTCGATGTCGGTGCGGAACGGCGAGCGTTCGGAGTCGCGGCGGGCGCGGGCGGCCAGCACCACGGCCGGATCGATCTGGCGGCAGACGACGCCGCCGGCCTCGATGCCGATCACCGAGCGCACGCCGATGTCGCGCAGCTCGGCCGCGCCCAGCAGGTGGGTCAGCACGTCCTCAAGGATGCGGACGCTGGCGGCCTGGGCCGACAGGCCCTGGTCGTTGTGCGTGGCGATCAGGAAGTCGTCCTCGCTGACCCGGCCGCGCAGGTCGGCCCGGTCCAGATGTTCGTTCAGCTTGCGCTCGACATAGGTCCAGACGTCGGTGCGCTTCTGGTCCCACCAGTCGCCGGCCCAGCGGCGGACGGCCTTGATGCTGATGACGTTCACCGCGCCGCGGCCGACCAGGTCCGACCCGGCCAGGCGGTTCAGCATCGCCGGCGGCAGCGCCAGGCGTTCGGTCGTGTCGTCCTTGGGAGGCAGGGAGGCGGGCATCTGACCGTGGGATTCGCGAGTGGAGCCCCTAGGTTGCGCCACCGCCGTTAATCCGGCGTGCAGGAAGAGGGTTGAGCGTGCGTTTACCCTGTCGCAAAGCCTTGCCGCATAAGGGCCTTTTTGGTTTCGAGCCGTTAAGGGTTCGCGCCGCCGGGAAGCGAGAAGGCGACCGGCATCTCGCACCTGTTCTGACCGCGCAGACCGGCCGCTGGACGGGCGCGGGCGAGCATGGTGCGCGCCGCCTGACCGAACGCCTCCAGCGGCTGGGCCTCCAGCACCTCCAGCGAAGTCACCTGTCCCGACGAGCTGATGTCGAAGCGCACCCGCGCCCAACC
Source organism: Caulobacter vibrioides (assembly GCA_001449105.1). Lineage (GTDB taxonomy): Bacteria > Pseudomonadota > Alphaproteobacteria > Caulobacterales > Caulobacteraceae > Caulobacter > Caulobacter vibrioides_C. Next base: position 2,982 of record LNIY01000026.1, read on the forward strand.
CTGCACCTGCTCGCGCAGCAGCGCGGGCGGGTAGATGTCGGCGAACGACAGGTTCAGCCCCGCCTGGTCGATCCGGCAAGGGGGCTCGGGGCGAGCCTCCTGCCTGGGCTGGGAGCGCTCCTCGGATCGGGCGGCGGGCTTGGGCGCGGTTCGCGCCGGGGCCTTGGCGGGCTTGGGCTTGGCCGAGAAGCTTCCGTAGCAGCCGGCGACCGGACGGCCCGGATAGTAGCGCGACTGAGCCACCGCCGCCGCGCCCATCTCGGCCAGGACCGGATCGCCGCCCTGGGTCGCCACGCGCACGTTGCGCACCACGCCCTCGGCGTCGATGTCGTAGAGCAGACCCGCCCACGGGCCGACGAAATCGCGCCCCTCGAAGCCGCGCAGGTCGGGGTGGCTGATCTGGGCCGGCGGGGGCGAAGCCCCGCCGCAGTCGCCGCGGGCCAGGATGGCCCTGCGCACCTCGGCCAGCGGCTCGCGCGGTCGTTGGGCGACGATCTCCAGCAGCGAGGCGGTGGTCGCCTGGGCCAGGGGCGTGACGGTGCGCGAGACCTCCACGTGGCAATTGCGGGCAGGCGGCCCGGCCATGAAGCGCCACCTCGCGAAGGCGGCCATCAGGTCCGTCGTGGCGACGCGGCCCGGCATGGCCTTGATGTCGACCGGATCGCCTTCGGCGTCGATGCCGAACACCACCCCGGCGACCGTCGCGGCCGACGTCGCGCCCTCGTGATAGGTGACGGCTTCGGGATGGAACGGCGCGTTCGTGGTGATGCCGACATTGCGTCCCTCGCACCGGGCGACGCCGGGCGGCGGTCCGTAGACGACGATGCGCGTGGTGGGCTCGGGACGGGGCGCCTGTCGCGCCAGGGCTGGCGAGGCGGCGAGCATCAGAACCAGGACGAGCAGGCGGCGCATGCCATCTCCGCGAGAGTGAAGCGCGCGACGCTAGTCAGCCGATAAAGCCAAGGTCAAGCCGGCCTTGGCGTTCCCACCTTGGCGATCAGGGCCGCTCGGCGCATAAGGGGCCTATGACCAAGGTGCTTCTCGTCGCCGTGGGCGGCGCCGCCGGCTCCGTCGCCCGCTATCTCGTGGGTGTGGCCGCGCTGCGCTGGATCGGTCCCGGCTGGCCTTGGGGCACGCTCACCGTCAACGTCGTCGGCGGCTTCCTGATGGGCGCCGTCACGGGCTGGCTGGCGTTCCGCGCGACCGGTCAGCAGGACACCCTCAGGGTGCTGCTAGCCACCGGCGTGCTGGGTGGCTTCACTACCTTTTCGGCCTTCTCGCTGGAGACCGCGCTCATGATCGAGAAGCGCGCCTACGGCTCGGCCTTCACCTATACCGCCGTCAGCGTGATCTTCGCGCTCGCGGCCCTTTTCGCGGGCCTCACTCTCGCCCGCAGGATGTTCGCCGCATGAAAGAAGTCCGCACCCTGTACGTCGACGGGGGCGAGGACGGGGTCCGCCTCGATCGCTGGTTCAAGCGCCGTTGGCCGCACCTCAATCACGTCCAGCTCAACAAGCTGTTCCGTTCGGGCCAGGTCCGGGTCGACGGCTCGCGCGCCAAGGCCGACACCAAGCTGGCCGCCGGCAGCCAGATCCGCGTGCCGCCGCTGCCCGACGCGCCCGATCCGGCCGACAAGGGCAAGCTGTCGGCGCGCGACATCGCCTACGCCCGCTCGCTGGTGCTGTACGAGGACGAGGACGTCCTGGCCCTCAACAAGCCGGCCGGCCTGGCCGTGCAGGGCGGCACCAAGACCACCAAGCACATCGACAAGCTGCTCAGCGCCTGGGGCGAGGGCGTCGATCGCCCGCGCCTGGTCCACCGCCTCGACCGCGACACCTCCGGCGTGCTGCTGCTGGGCAAGAGCCCGGCCGCCGCGGCTAAGTTGTCGGGCGCCTTCGCCAAGCGCAAGGCGCAGAAGACCTACTGGGCCATCGTCGTGGGCAACCCGCACCCGACCGAGGGCGTCATCGAGCTGCACCTGGCCAAGCGCGGCGTCAACGACCGCGAGATCGTCGTGCCCGCCGATCCCAAGGACAAGGACGCCTCGCCGGCCGAGACCGAGTTCGTCACCATCAGCCGCGCGGGTCCGCGCGCATCGTTCATGGCCCTGCGTCCGCACACCGGCCGCACCCACCAGCTGCGCGCCCACATGAAGGCCATCGGCCACCCGATCCTGGGCGATCCCAAGTACGGCGACGAGAAGTCCGCGCCGCTGTCGGAGGGGCTGAAGCTGCAGCTGCACGCGCGCTCGATCCTGCTGCCGCACCCCAGCGCCGGAATGCTGCACATCGAGGCGCCGCTCAGCCCCGAGATGCAGGCCGGCTTCGCCAAGTTCGGCTTCTCCGAGGACGAGGCCGAACAGAACCCGTTCGCCCGCCGCCAGACCAAGCGGCGATGAACCAAGGCCTGGTCCAGCAAGCCTGGGACCTGCTCGGCCGCGGCCAGGCCGAGCAGGCGGTCTCCCTGACCGCGGCCGGCGCGGCGCGGCCGACCGCCATGCCGGGCCTGCTGATCGTGCACGCCGCCGCCTTGAAGGGCCTGGGCCGTCACGCCGAGGCCCTGCCGTTCAACGAGCGGGCCGCGCGCGGCGCGCCGCAGGACCGTCTGGCCTGGTACAATCTGGCCGCCACCAACGGCGATCTCGGACGCCAGCCGGAAGCCGAGGCCGCGGTCCGCAAGGCCATGAGCCTGGGCCTCGATGCGCCGGAGGCCTGGCTGGTCCTGGCCCGGGCGGTGCAGTTCCAGCACCGCTACGACGAGGCCGAGACGATCTTCCAGGGCGCGATCGCCCGCCGCCCGGCCTTCGTCGACGCCCACCGCGATTTGGCCCAGCTGCGCTGGATGCGCACCGCCGATCTCGACCATGCGGTCGCGCCGCTGAAGGCGGCCCTGGCGCGGCAGTCCGATCCGCGCCTGCTGCACGTCCTGGCCCTGGTCGAGGAGTTCGCCGGCCAGTTGCCCCGGGCGCTCGACACCCTGCGCGCGGGCTTGCGCGGCCATCCCGGCGACCTGCACCTGCTGGTCACCGCCGCCCACGCCGCCGCCGAACTGGGCGAGGCGAGGGAGGCTCTGGCCCATGCCGAGGCCGCCGCGCGACTGGCCCCCGGCGCCGCGCCCGTGCTCAAGAGCCTGGCCGAGTCCCTGCTGGCCGTCGGCGACGCAGCCTCCGCCTCGTCGGTGGCGGGCTCGGTGCTGCAGGCCTTTCCCTACGACCAGCACGCCCTGTCGCTGCAGGCCGTCGCCTGGCGGATCCTCGGCGATCCCCGCTACGGCGCGCTCTACGATTACGGCGCCTTCGTGCGGCCCTACACCCTGCCGACGCCGGACGGCTGGAGCGACCTGGAAAGTTTCCTGGCCGACCTGCGCCGGCGCCTGGGGCAGCTGCACGACCTTGAGACCCATCCGCTTCAGCAGTCCCTGCGCGGCGGGGCCCAGGTGCAGTCGCTGCACACCTCGCAGGAGCCGGTCTTCCAGGCCTTCTTCGCCAGCGCCCGCGCTGCCGTCGAGCGCTACGCCGCCGAGATCGGCGAGGGGAGCGACCCCCTTCGCGTCCGCCGCACCGGCAAGGCGGTGGTGCAGGGCGGCTGGTCGGTCAGCCTAAAGCCCAACGGCTTCCACACCGACCACGTCCACCCGCAGGGCTGGGTGTCGTCGGCCTTCTACATCGACCTGCCGCCGGGCGTGGACGACGAGGGCAGGCGCGAAGGCTGGATCAAGTTCGGCCAGCCCGGCTGCGCCACCTCGCCGAAGCTCCAAGCCGAGCACGCCGTGAAGCCGGCGCCGGGCACGCTGGTGCTGTTCCCGTCCTACATGTGGCACGGCACCGTGCCGTTCACCGGCGACAAACGCCGCCTGACCATGGCCTTCGACGCGGTTCCGGGGTGACCCCCTCCGGCCCTCCGGGCCACCTCCCCCAGAGGGGGAGGATCTATCGCGGCGCAGATGCTCCCCCTTTGGGGGAGGTGGCCCGGAGG
>LNIY01000027.1 GCA_001449105.1 Caulobacter vibrioides
ACCCGGCCCTGCCCCGTCTGCTGATCGTCGGCACGGCGGGCGAGGCCGAGACCTTCCTGCGCGACCCGACCCTGGCCGAACGCTACGCAGTGGTCGGCCTGCTGACCCCCGAGGCCCGCGAGACCGGCGACGAGATCCGCGGCGTCTGCGTGCTGGGCGCCATCGACCGGTTCGACGCCGTCATGCGCCAGCTCAACGACGGCGGCCTGTCGCCGGCCGCCGTGCTGTTCCTGGCCGAGGCTCCCTTGGGCGCCTTCGGGGCCGAACGCCTGGGCCGACTGAAGAGCGAAGGCGTGCGCCTGCTGCGCCGCCAGGGCGTGGTCGAGATGGGCGAAGGCCCCACCGCCGCCGCCCTGCGCGAGATCAGCCTCGAGGAACTGCTGAGCCGTGCGCCCGTGCGCCTCGACCCCGCGCCGGTCCGCGCCCTGGTCAGCGGCCGCCGCGTGCTGGTCACCGGCGCCGGCGGCAGCATCGGCTCGGAGCTGTGCCGCCAGATCGCCGCCAGCGGCGCGGCCCACCTGACCCTGGTCGACGCCTCCGAGGCGAACCTGTTCCTGGTCGACCGCGAGATCGCCGAAGCCTGGCCGCAGCTGCCGCGCCGCGAGGCCCTGTGCGACGTGCGCGACGCCGATCGCGTCACCCGCCTGCTGGCCGCCGAGCAGCCCGACATCGTCTTCCATGCCGCCGCCCTCAAGCACGTGCCGATGGTCGAGGGCCACCCGTGCGAGGGCGTGCGCACCAACGTGCTGGGCACCCGCAACGTGGCCAAGGCCGCCAAGGCCGCCGGCGCGTCGCACTTCGCCCTGATCTCGACCGACAAGGCCGTGGCCCCGTCCAGCGTCATGGGCGCCACCAAGCGCGTGGCCGAGGCCGTGGCGCGCCAGTTCGGCGGCGGCGGCGAGATGCGGGTCGGCGTGGTGCGCTTCGGCAACGTGCTGGGCTCGGCCGGGTCGGTGGTGCCGGTGTTCCGCCACCAGATCGCCCGCGGCGGCCCGGTCACCCTGACCGACGCCAATGTCGAGCGCTACTTCATGACCATCCCCGAGGCGGTGTCGCTGGTGCTGCGGGCCGTGGCCCAGTCGGCCGCCGACGCCGCGCCGCCGGCCGGCGTGCTGACGCTGGAGATGGGCGAGCCGGTGAAGATCATCGACCTGGCCCGCCGGATGATCGAGCTGCAGGGCCTTGTCCCCGGCAAGGACATCGAGATCCGCATCACCGGCCTCCGCCCCGGCGAAAAGCTGACCGAGGAACTGGTCGACATCAACGAGACCGCCGCGCCGAAGTCGGCCGGGGTGATCGAGGCCACGCCGGTCGTGCCCGCCCCGCGCATCGACGAGGCGACCCTGGCGAGCCTGGAGACCGCCGCCCTGGCCGGCGACGAGTTCGGCGTGCGCGCGCAGCTGTTCGCTCTGGTCGAGCGGCTGAGGGCGACGACGGCGGAGAAGGCGTCGGTCTGAGCTTTCCCCGCTCGGACAAGCGGGAAACTTGCCCAACATCCGTAAAACCCCCGCGAAAGCGGGGCCCAGGCGTTTTATCGTCGAGCGCCGTGGGTTTCAGAAAAAGCCTGGGTCCCCGCTTTCGCGGGGATTTTACGGGGAGAGAAACCAAGCCCTCCTCCTCAATGGAAATCCCGGCTCCGCAGCAGCCGGCCGGACACCTTCTGGCGCACCCTCGGGGCCGGCGCGCCGGGCTCGTCCCGCAGGGTCGACAGCTGCGCCGACAGGTCGGTGAAGCCCTCGGCGACTATGTGGATCACGCCCTCGGCCGCCTGCACGCGGCCGTGCACCACCAGGAACGAGGCGGTCATCACCACGTTGCGGTCGGCCTCGAAGCGGTCCTTCCAGACCACGGCGTTGGCCACGCCGGTCTCGTCCTCCAGGGTGACGAACACCACGCCCTTGGCCGTGCCCGGCCGCTGGCGGATCAGGACGAGGCCCCCGACCGACACCTTCTGGCCGTTCCTGAACCTGGGCAACTGGTCGGCGGTCACCGCGCCCATGTCCCGCAGCATCGGCCGGTAGAAGCCGCACGGGTGGGCCTTCAGGGAAAGACTGGTGGTGCGGTAGTCCTCGGCCACCTCCTGCGGCGCGCCCATGGCCGGCAACGCGACCTTGTCCTCGAACAGCGGCAGGCCCGCCAGCAGCGGGGCCTGCGCCGGCGCCTTGTGCTCGCCCTTCAGCCCCTTGACCGCCCACAGCGCCTCGCGCCGCGACAGCCCCACCGAGGCGAAGGCGTCGGCCTCGGCCAGCAGTTCCAGCGCCCGCTGCGGCACCCCGCCCTGCGCGAACTCGGCCGGCGTGCGCGCGCCTTCGTCACGGGCCTTCACCAGGGCCTGGACGTCGACTTCCTTGAGGCCCTTGATCTGGCGCAGCCCCAGGCGAAGCGCCTTCCAGCGCGGGCGGGTCTTTTCGCAGGAGACCTTGCGGGGGTCCCGTCGCTCCTCCCCCGAGAAACGGGGGAGGTGGCGCGGTGCGGATACGCACCGTGACGGAGGGGGCGAGGGACGAAGCGCCGAGCCCGGTCTCGCCCCCTCCACCGCTTCGCGGTCCCCCTCCCCCGCTGACGCGAGGGAGGAGCTGGAGACCTCCAAAGTACAATCCCAGTCGCTCGCCATCACGTCCGGCGGCCGTACCTCGACCCCGTGCTCGCGTGCGTCGCGCACCAGCTGCGAGGGCTGGTAGAAGCCCATCGGCTGGGAGTTGATCAGGGCCGCGCAGAACACGTCCGGCCAAGCCCATTTGATCCAGGCCGAGATGTAGACGAGCTTGGCGAAGCTGGCCGCGTGGCTTTCCGGAAAGCCGTAGTGGCCAAAGCCCTCGATCTGCTTGAAGCAGCGCTCGGCGAAGTCCCGCAGATAGCCGCGCCGCACCATGCCCTCGACGAACTTGTCGCGATACTCGGCCGGCGTGCCCAGGTTGCGGAAGGTGGCCATGGCCTTGCGCAGACCGTCGGCCTCGTCGGGCGTGAACTTGGCCGCCTCGATGGCAAGACTCATGGCCTGCTCCTGGAACAGCGGCACGCCGTAGGTGTCGCCGAGAATCTCCTGCAGCTCGTTCTTCGGCCCATGCTCGGGCGACGGATGCGGCCACTCGACCGGTTCGATCCCGTTCCGCCGCTTCAGGTAGGGATGCACCATGTCGCCCTGGATCGGCCCCGGGCGTACGATCGCCACCTCGATCACCAGGTCGTAGAACCGGCGCGGCTTCAGCCTGGGCAGCATCGACATCTGCGCCCGGCTCTCCACCTGGAAGACCCCGATGCTGTCGGCCACGCACAGCATGTCGTAGACGCCCGCCACCTCCTTGGGCACGTCGGCCAGGTCATGGATCGGCTCGCCGTGATCGGCGCGCAGCATGCCGAAGGCCCGCTGGATCGCCGTCAGCATGCCCAGCGCCAGCACGTCGACCTTCATCAGCGACAGACTGTCGATGTCGTCCTTGTCCCACTCGATGAAGGTGCGGTCCTTCATCGCCGCGTTGCCGATCGGCACGGTCTCGTCCAGCCGCCGCTTGGTCAGCACGAAGCCGCCCACGTGCTGCGACAGGTGGCGGGGAAAACCCATCAGCTCGGTGGCCAGGGCCACGGCGCGGGCGATCTCCGGCGCCTTGGGATCCAGGCCTGCGTTCTTCAGGTGCTCCTCGGGCAGGCCGTCGCCCCAGCTGCCCCAGACCGTGCCGGCCAGCAGGCTGGTGACGTCCTCGGTCAGGCCCAAGGCCTTGCCGACGTCGCGGATGGCGCTGCGCGGGCGGTAGTGGATCACCGTGCCGCAGATGGCCGCATATTCCCGGCCATAGCGCTTGTAGACGTACTGCATCACCTCCTCGCGCCGCTCGTGCTCGAAGTCGACGTCGATGTCGGGCGGCTCGCCGCGGTTCTCGGAGATGAAGCGGGTGAACAGCAGCCGGTGCTCGGTGGGGTCGATGGCCGTCACCCCCAGGCAGAAGCAGACCGAGGAATTGGCCGCCGAACCCCGCCCCTGGCACAGGATCCCCATCGACCGCGCCTCGCGCACGATGTCGTGCACGGTGATGAAGTAGTTGGGGTAGTCCATCTTGGCGATCAGCCGCAGCTCTTCCTTCAGCTGCGCCTCGACCTTTTCCGGCACGCCGCCCGGATAGCGCCAGGCCGCCCCGGCCCAGGTCAGGTCGGCCAGGTGCTGCATCGAGGTCTTGCCCGGCGGCACCGGTTCGTCGGGGTACTCTTCCTTGAGGTCCTTGAGGTCGAAGCCTATGCGGTCGACGATCTCGACGGTGCGCGCGATCGCCCTTGGCCAGCGCTCGAAGAGGCGCGCCATCTCGGCCGGGGCCTTGATGTGGCGCTCGGCGTTGGCCTCCAGCCGGAAACCGGCCTCCTGGATCGTGCAGTGCTCGCGCACGCAGGTGATCACGTCCTGCAGCGGCCGCCGCTCGGGGCCGTGATAGAGCACGTCGTTGGTGGCTGCCATCGGCGCCCCGGCCGCCTCGCCCAGGGCGTCCAGCCGAGAAAGGCGCTTGAGGTCGCGGGCGGCGTAGGCGCGGCTGGCCGCCAGCCACACCCGGCCCTTCAGCGCCGCGGCGATGCGATGCAGGTCGGCCTCGAAGGCCGCGTCGATCGTCTCGGGCGGCACGACCAGCACCAGCTGGCCCTCGGCATGCTCGGCGAAGTCGGCCCACGACAGGATGCACTCGCCCTTCCCCGCCCGTCGCTGGCCCACGGTGAGCAGCCGGGTCAGCCGGGCGAAGGCCTCGCGGTCGGAGGGGTAGCAGAGCAGGCTCGGCGTCCCATCGGCAAAGTCGAGGCGACAGCCGGCCAGGGCGCGGACCTTCAGTTTCTTGGCCGCCGTCCAGGCGCGCACCACACCGGCCAGGCTGTTGCGGTCGACCACCCCCACGGCGGAAAGGCCCAGGGCCTCGGCGGTCAGCATCAGCTCCTCGGCGCGCGAGGCGCCGCGCAGGAACGAGAAGTTGGTGGTGGCCTGGAGCTCGGCGTAGGCGTGGGTCATGGGGCGGCCCCCGCGCCTTGCCCGAGAAACGGGGAAGGCGGCGCGCTGCGGATACGCGGCGTGACGGAAGGGGCGACGGCCGGCGCTGAGCCCAGTCTCGCCCCCTCCACCACTTCGTGGTCCCCCTCCCCCGTTTCACGGGGGAGGAGCAAGCTCCAAGGCCCTCCCCCTGAAGGGGGAGGTGGCCCGGAGGGCCGGAGGGGGAAGTTCCTGATAAGGGCAGCGCGACCGCGGACATGGGAAGTCGCTTCCCCCTCCGTCGGCTTCGCCGACACCTCCCCCTTCAGGGGGAGGGTCTTTGAGGCCCTACCCCAACAGGCCATGCAGCCACCACTTCGGCGAAGCATCGTCGCCATAGAGCCCTTGCCGATAGATCCAGAACCGGCCGCCGGCCTCGTCCTCCACCCGGTAGTAGTCGCGGATCCTGCCCGGCCCTGTGTCGTCGAAGTCGCCGCGCCACCATTCCTGGCCGATGCGTTCGGGCCCCTCGGCGGCGCGCACGCGGTGATGTCGATTGCGCCAGGTGAAGCGCAGCGGCGGGTCGTCGGGCAGCTTGGCCAGCACCTCGATCGGCTCGGGCCGCTTGAGCAGGCGCGTGGGGCGCGGCAGGTCGGGATTCCACGGCCGGGCGGTCGCCGGCGCGGCCAGGGGCGCGGCGCGGGCCACCGCGCGCTCGGGCACGTGGCTCTCCACCGGATCGGGGCGCCAGACCCGCCCCTCGCCCAGCCGGTTGACCAGCCGGTCGACCAGCGGCGCCAGGGCCTCGGCCGCGTCGAGCTCGGCGTCGATCCGGCCCTGCCCCTGCGCCAGGGCCTCGACCGCATGGGCATGGACGGTGATCACGTCGATCCCGAAGCCCGGATCGACGAGGTCGAGCTTGGGCGCGACCAGTTTGGCCAGCCGCACAGCGTCCCGCCCCGGCCTCGCCAGGCCGACCGGCACGGGAAAGGCCTTGCCGTCCAGGCGGTGGAACACGACCTCGAAGCGCTTGGCGCCGCGCCCCTCGCCCTCCAGCCGCTTGCAGATCAGGGCCAGAACGCCGGCGGCCACCCGGGCCAGGTCGTCGGGCGCGCTGATCGGCTCGAAGAAGGCCAGGCGCTCGAACCCCGGGCTGGCCGGACGGCGGAAGGCCAAAGCCTCGCCCGCCGCGCCCAGGGCCTGGTCCAGCCGCTGGGTGAAGGAAAGGCCGAAGCGCTTGGCCATCTGGGCGCGCGGCAGGGCGTAGAGCTGGCCCACGCGATGCAGGCCCAGGCGCGGCAGCTGGGCCTGGGCGGCCTCGTCCAGCCGCAGGGCCGCCACCGGCAGGTCGGCCAGGGCCTCGCGCTGGCCGCCGGGCGCGACCACCGCCGGGCCCCGTGCGAAGCGCGCCTCTCCATAGCGAGCCAGGGCCCAGGCCGCGCCGGCGGTGTCGGCGATCGCCCCGCGCGCCGGCACGCCCCAGCGCTCCAGCCGCTCCAGCAGGTCGGCCAGCATGGCTTCCTCGCCGCCCCACAGGTGGTCGGTCCCGGTGATGTCGAGCAGCAGGCCGTCCTCGCCGTCCACCGCCACGGCCGGCGAGAACCGCACGCACCAGTCGCAAAGGCTCTCCAGCGCCCGCCGGCCGGCGTCGGGGTCGTGATCGGCGGTGACCAGCTGCGGAACCAGCGCCAGGGCGTCGGCCGCCTTCTGGCCGGCGGACAGGCCCAGGCGCCGTGCGGCGGCGTCGACGGCGGCGAGGCGGCGGGTCCCGCGTTCGGAGACGAGGAGGGCGAAGGGGGGATCCACCGGCTGCGCCGGCCCCCTCCGGCCCTCCGGGGCCCCTCCCCCACGGGGGGGGGGGGGGGGGGGCGGGGCCCCCCCCCCCCCGCGGGGTCTCCTTAAACCTTCCCGCCCCCCAGAAACGCACGAGCAGAACCATGCTGGCCTCCTCGTGTAAAAAAAAAAAAGAA
>LNIY01000028.1 GCA_001449105.1 Caulobacter vibrioides
AGATGTGTATAAGAGACAGCCCTACAAGTGATCCGGTTGTCGCCAGCATGGGCTCCAAGCGGTGTTTCAGGCGTTTCGGCGTGCGTCCGCGCACCCCATATGCCGGCGAGACCGCCGCTTGCAGCAAAGAGCCCGCCATGAAGATCCTCATCGTCCTCACCTCGCACGACGCCCTCGGCGACACCGGCAAGAAGACCGGCTTCTGGCTGGAGGAGCTGGCCGCGCCCTACTACGTGTTCAAGGACGCCGGCGCGCAGCTCGTGCTGGCCTCGCCCAAGGGCGGCCAGCCGCCGCTTGATCCCAAGAGCGACCTGCCCGACTTCCAGACCGACATGACCCGCCGCTTCCAGGCCGACGAAGCCGCGCTGGAGGCCCTGGCCCACACCGTTGCGCTGGCCGACGTGAACGCCGCCGACTTCGACGCGGTCTTCTATCCCGGCGGCCACGGGCCGCTGTGGGACCTGGCGGAATCGCCCGTCTCGGTCGCTCTGCTCGAGGCCTTCGACCGCGCCGACAAGCCCCAGGCCCTGGTCTGCCACGCGCCCGGCGCCCTTCGCCACGTCAAGGCCGCCGACGGCCGCCCGCTGGTGGCCGGCCGCAAGGTCACCGGCTTCACCAACGGCGAGGAGGACGCCGTCGAGCTGACCGACATCGTGCCGTTTCTGGTCGAGGACATGCTTCAGGAAAGCGGCGGCCTCTACGAGAAGGGTCCGGACTGGGGTCCCTACGTCGTCGAGGACGGCGCCCTGATCACCGGCCAGAACCCCGCCAGCAGCGAGGGCGTCGCCCACGCCCTGGTCAAGCGCCTGGCGGCCAAGGCCTGAAGCCATCCCCAATCCGTAAAACCCTCGCGAAAGCGGATCCCCGCTTTCGCGAGGGTTTTACGGGACGGGTGTCACCTCAGCTCGCTGCGCGCCCGCACCTCGGCCAGCTTATGGTCGACCAGCAGCGCGCCGTCCTCCCACACCGTGACCATGGCGTCGGTCCAGCCTTCGGGCGCGGCCTCGCCCTCGGCGACGGCGACCGTGCGGTAGTCGCCCGCCGCATTGCGCTGGAGCATCAGCCGACCGGCCTTGGAGCGCTTGCCAGGATCGGTGACGGGGTTCTTGTTGACGTCGATCCAGACGCCGTCGACCTTGGCGGCCGAGCACTTCAGGGCGAAGCGCTGAGTGTCGCGGTCGAGCTGCTGCAGCAAACCGCCGCCCATGCCGAAGGCGATGTTGTCGGCGGAAAAGCCATCGGCGATCACGCGTTCCAGGATCGCGGCGATGCTGACCGGATTGACCCCGTCGCCCTGGATCACCCGCACGTGGTTCAGCACCTTGTAGCCCTTGGCGTTGACCGTGCTGCCGAAGGCCTCGTCCAGGCGCTTCAGGGTCTCGGCGACGATCGTGACCGGGTCACCGGAGTCGGGACGGATCACTACCGTCGCGCCGCTGGCGATCACCGCCTCGCGCAGTTCCTGGCCCCAGATCCGGCTGATCGCCTCGAACAGGTCGTAGCTGTCGGACACCACCGAGAACAGCGCGCCCGGCTTGCCGAACTGCGTGAGCATGTTGCGATAGGCGTCGGCCTCGCGATCGCGACCCCAGCTGGTGATGGTGCTGTGCTCGGCGGCGGGGATGGAGAAGGCCGCCATCGGCTCGTTGTACCAGGCCCGGCCCGCCTGCACGGCGGCCAGGGTGTCGCTGCCCAGGAAGTTGACGAGGTGGGCCAGGCCCCCCAGCGCCGCGCTCTCCTTGCTGGAGACGCCCCGCGCCCCGAAGTCGTGCAGCTTGAACGGCAGCTGGCCCGCCGCATCGTCGCTGGTCTTTTCCAGCGTCGCGCGGATCGTCTGCTTGACGCCCCAGCTCGTCGTGGCGACGGTCACCGGATACCAGACCCGCAGCAGCAGGGTCTCCAGGTAGGACGGCAGCCAGAAGCACTCCGGATCGGTGTTCTCGATGGTCATCAGCGCCTGGTGCGTCGGAACCACCGTCCCCTCCGGCACGGCGCGGATGCGCACCGGCAGGCGGCCGCCGTGGACGTCGACGATCCGCCGCCAGCCGGCCTCGTTGAACGGCTCGCCGTGCGCGGCCAGCAGTTGCGCGGCCTCGTCGACCATGGCGTGGGTGACGGGGTTCGCCAGCGCCGTCTTCAGGATCGCCTGCAAGCCGAAGAAGACCGTGCGGTCATAGCGCCCGCCCCGGCTCTCCACATAGAAGAAGGCGCCCGTCGCGCCGGGCGGATACTGCAGCCAGTGGCTGGCCTTGTAGCTGTCGGTGTCGAGGATCAGGTTGTCGAACATCGCGGAAGCTCCTTCACGCGGATTGACCGTCTCGTCTTTCGGGACAGATTTGAGGGCGGCGTCAGGCGCCGACGAAGTGCTCGAGGATGTGGAAGTGGTCCTCGAAGAACTGCTCTTCCATCAGGAGCGCCTCGCTGATCGGGACCCAGCGCGCCTGCTCGGCGTCGTCGGCGCCCTTCACGCGCGGCAGCGGGCCGGCGGGGAAGTCGAAGTGGAAGGCATGGGTGATGGTGCGGCCGCGCAGCGAGCGGTCGGGATGGTCGAACACCCGGCCGGCCTTGATCGAACCGCGCAGCACGGCCGGCGGGATCTTGGCCCTCGTCTCTTCCTGCAGCTCGCGGATCGCCGCCTCCTGCACGGTCTCGCCCTGGTTCACGAAGCCGCCGGGCAGAGCCCACAGGCCCCTGCCCGGCTCGGCCCGGCGGCGTACCAGCAGCACGTGGCCGGAATGGACGACCACCGCGTCGGCGGTGACGAAGGTCGGGGCGTAGGGCGCGGCGGCCCAGGCCTGGCGATAGGTCTTGATGAAGGCGTGCTCGCGCGCCAGCTGGGCGTAGGCGGGCGAGCCGTCGCGGAACGCGCTGAGCATTTCGAACACGGGTCCCGGCACGTTGGCCTCGACCAGTCGCAGGCCGCCGGCCTCGCCGGTCAGCAGCCAGTCGCGCAGCTCTGTGGCCGACAGCACGTCGGCGTGCTGCACGTCGACCAGCTCCCACTGCGGAAAGGCGGCCAGATAGGCGGCGGTTGCGCCGTCCTTGTTGCGGCCGATCAGGCCTACTTTTACGTCCCTTGGCGCCCCCTCGCCCGCGCCGTCCTCAGCCGCGGCCTCGGCGACGGTCCGCTGCACGTCGCCGACCCACAGGGTCTCGCCATAGAGGCGGTCGCGCAGCGGGCGGACGATCACGCGGGCGGCGTCCTCGCCGGCGGCGGCGCGGATCATCACCGCCCGCTCGGCGGCGTTGAAGGGGTTGCGGATGGTGCGGGGCTGGCCGGCGCTGCCGGTCAGGACGATGACCTTGCGCGCTAGGCGCAGGGCGTGCCGCAGCACCGAGGCATGGCCGTTATGGAACGGCTGGAAGCGTCCGATCAGGACGAGATAGTCGAAGCGCATGAGACTCCCTCACGCCGATGTCAGTCGCCGGTCTATCCAGCGACTGGACTTATGCTAACTTTGAGCAAAAGCGGTTGTCAATCGCCGGTTCGGAAAACCGTCGCCCATCCCTAAGGCGCGCTGGCGACCACCACCTGGTCGGGACTGCCCGGCGCGGCGCTGAGCGAGACGGCGCCGGCCACCGTCTTCAGCACGAACCTGCCGTCGGCCTGGCGAGGCAGGACGGTGGTCTCGACCTCGCGTCCCCCGGCGAACGCCGCGATCCGCGCCTTGTCTCCCTGCCAGCCGGCGAAGCGGTATTCGAGCTGAAGCTCGGCGGGGATCTCGACCGGCCGCAGTTCGAAGACCGGCGCGTGGGTATAGTCGAAACTGCCGGAGGCCGGGCTGAACTGGGTCCAGAGCCACGGGTTCATGCGGGTCGGCGCGATGGCCGCCACGCCGTTGGCTCCGCGCAGCAGGCAGATGTTGTCGCGCTTGCCGCCCACCACCTTGGGCAGGAAGCACCACAGCTCGGACGGTTCGCCCACGCCGCGCTGGCTGAAGGCCCGGAAGGTCCCGGCATAGTATCCCGGAGCTCCCTTGGGCGCCTGGACGCCCGGCACCGTGATGCTGAAGCCGACCACGTCCTCGACCAGTTCGGCGGTGTGCCTGTAGCGATAGGCCGACTTGATCAGCGTCCCCCCCTTGCCGACGGGCTGGCTGGCGATCGTCGCCGGGCCGACCGCGGTGATCACGCCCGAGAACGGCACGCTAGGATCGCCCGCCCGCTGCTCGGGCGTCAGGCTGGGCGCGGCATTGAGCGGCGCGGTCGGCATGCTGCCGCAAGCGGACAATCCGAGAAGGGCCAGCGCCGTCACGCCGCCCAGGAACACCGACTTCATCATCACCACCCCCAGTAGAGACGCGATGTGATTTTCGCGCGACCGCCTCGTCAAGCGCCTTGATGCGCCCCAGCTCGAAAAGCCGCTCTCTCCAAGCCCTCTCTCTAAGAGAGAGGGCGCGGTCTGCGGCAGCGTCCGACTTGGGTCGCGATATCGGCGGGACTCGGGGGCGGCGTCTCAGAACCCGTAGAGCGCCGCGTACTCCGCGTCCTTGGCGGCGATCTGGCGGGCGCAGTCGACCATTACCTTGGCCTGTTTCCAAGTGGCGTCGTCCTGCATCTTGCCGTCGATCATCGCCACGCCCGAACCGTCGGGCATGGCCTCCAGGATGCGCCTGGCGAAGGCCACCTCGGCGGGATCGGGGCTGAACACCGTCTTGGCGATGGCGATCTGGCTGGGGTGCAGACTCCAGGCCCCGGCGCAGCCCATCAGGAAGGCGTTGCGGAACTGCTGCTCGCAGGCGACCGGATCGTCGATCGCCCCGAACGGACCGTAGAACGGCTTGATCCCGTGGGCCGCGCAGGCGTCGACCATCTTGGCGAAGGTGTAGTGCCAGAGGTCCTGCTGCACGCTGGCGCGGGACGATCCGTCCGTATGCGGATCTTCGATCACGCGATAGCCCGGATGGCCGCCGCCGACCCTCGTGGTCTTCATCGCCCGGCTGGCGGCCAGGTCGGCTGGACCCAGGCTGATCCCTTGCATGCGTGGGCTGGCGCCGGCGATCTGCTCGACGTTCATCACCCCTTCGGCCGTCTCCAGGATGGCGTGCAGCAAGATGGGTCGGGTCACCCCGTGCTTGGCCTCCAGCGAGGCCAGGAGCTGGTCGATGTAGAAGATGTCCCACGGCCCCTCGACCTTGGGGACCATGATGACGTCGATGCGATCGCCCGCCTTCTCGACCAGGGTCGCCACCTCGTCGAGATGCCAGGGCGAGTTGAGGCAGTTGATCCGCACCCACAGGCCCACGCCCAGCGCCTTGAAGTCGACCTCGCGCGACATCGCGATCGTCCCGGCCAGGGCCGCGCCCTTGGCGTCGGCGGGAATGGCGTCCTCCAGATTGGCCAGGATGACGTCGACGGTCGGCGCGATCTCGCCGACCTTGGCCCGCACCTTCTCCAGGTGCGGCGGCACGAAGTGGATCATCCGCTCGACGCGGGCGGGAAGCTCGCGCCACGGCGCCGGCGCGCCGATGGCCAGGGGTTTGAAGAAGCCTCGGGCGGTCTTCATGCGCGTCTTCCCTAGTTCTTATTTCGCAGTTGCGAGAAGACTGCGGCGCGGGCGCGAGGGGGTCAAGGGTGGCGCTGGGTCAAGCTCCCCTGCCCCCATCAAGGAGGAGGGGTTCTCGTGGGCGGCGCCTCGTCGGGATCCTCGCGGCCCAGCTCGTCGGCGGCGTCGTTCTGCGAGACGTGGGCGGCGGCCTTGCCCCGGCCCTTGCGCGCCGCGCGCGGCTCCAGGCGCAGGGCGGCGCGGGCGTCCTCGCCCTCTTCTCCGAAAAGACCGCGCAGGCGCACGTCGCGCTGCGGATAGGGGATCTCGATCCCGGCCCCGCGCAGGGCGTCATCGATGGCCCAGGTATAGGCCGCGAAGATCGCCGCCGGCCGGCGCACCGCCTCGACCGTCGGCCAGACGATCAGCTCGAACTTCAGGGCGTGCTCGCCATAGCCCACCAGCCACACCTGGGTGCGGCGCACGGCGTCGTCGGCGCTGGTGAAGGGCACGCTGCGGGCAGCCTTCAGCACCGCCTCGCGCACCAGCTCCTTGTCGACCCCGAAGGCGGTGACGAACGGCACGCGGATGCGGCGGGTTGTGCCGCGCAGGGTCCAGTTGATCACCTGGTCGTTGACCAGCACCGAGTTGGGCACGATCACGTCGGTGGCGTCGTTGGTGCGGATGCGCGTGGCGCGCGGCCCGATCTCGTGCACCACTCCGCGCGAGCCGTTCGACAGCTCCACGAAGTCGCCCACCGCCACCAGCCGCTCGAACACCAGGCTGACGCCCGAGGCGAAGTCCTTGATCACCCCTTGCAGGCCCAGGCCGACGCCCACACCGACCGCGCCTGCGAACACCGTCAGCGAGGTCAGGTCGATGCCCATGGTCGACAGGGCTGCCAGGAAGCCGACCAGCACCAGGCCGTAGGTCGTCAGCTTCTCGACGATGTAGAGCGACGGCGCGCTGTCGGCCGCCCGCGCCCGCAGGCGCCTCAGCCCCGCCGCCGCCAGCCGCGCGGCCAGCAGGGCCGCCACGACGATGACGATCCCCGTCGTCAGCCCGCCCACCGTGATCGCCGACTTGCCGAGCTTGACCAGCTCCAGGGCGTCCAGGCGGTGCAGGGGGGTGTCGCTCATGGGGTGGAGTTTGAGCGCGGGCGGGCGGCGGGTTCAAGACCCGCCGCCGCAGACCCCCCCCCCGGCCCGCGGGCGCCCCCCCCAAAGGGGGGGCACCTCACTTGTAGATCCCTCCCCCCTGGGGGGGGGGGGCCAGACGGCCGGGGGGGGCCGGCGCCAGCCGGTTACCGCCCCACCACGCCAAGCCAGCTTCCGCCAACCCCTCTCCT
>LNIY01000029.1 GCA_001449105.1 Caulobacter vibrioides
TGGCGGCGGCGGCCAGGCGCGAGAGGTTGGTGACGGTCGGGGCGTCCTCGGCGTCGCGGCCGGCCTCGCGGTACTCGCGCTGCGGATCCAGCGCCTGGCGGGCGGCCGCCTTCATCTGCTGGGCCTTGCCGCCGCCCATGAACTCCGGCGCCACGATGGCCAGCAGGTACACGATCCCGCCCAGCGGCTGGAACATCAGGATGATGAGCAGCCAGTACATCGCCTGCCCCGAGCGCACCACGTGGACGCAGAGGGCGATCGAGAAGATCAGCGACAGGCCAATGACGGGGATCATCGAGGGGTCTCCAGCAAGGTCACGGCTATGTGTGGCGCGGGGAACCGGCCGTCAATCGCCGCACGCCCCTGCGGCAAGCTGTCACGGCGTTTTCCCGCCGATCGCCGCTACGCCGGCCCTTGCGTGTCCATCCTGTGTCTGCCTAATGTCGTTATATTGCGAGAGTGTAATCCACAATGTGGGAATATATCGCAGTTGACATAAGCAGACCGGGCAAACCGGCGCTTGGGTTGGAAACATAAGGGCGGGTCCACGGAGACACCGCCGTCAGGAGGGACCTATGTCGTCGTCGTCCTTGTATGGTTCGCGTGGCCGCAGCCTGCGGACGGGCTGTTCCCTTGCGGTCCTGATGTCGGCCGCGCTGGCGGCCGGCGCGGCGAACGCCCAGGCGCAGGCCCCGGCCCAGCCCTCCGGCGAGACCACCGAGAACGCCGTGGAGGAGGTGATCGTCACCGGCTTCCGCGAGAGCCTGAAGAGCGCGCTGAACGTCAAGCGCCAGTCCTCGGGCGTGGTCGACGCCATCAAGGCCGAGGACATCGCCGACTTCCCCGACGCCAACCTCGCCGAGTCGATCCAGCGCGTGCCCGGGGTGTCGATCACCCGCGTGGCGGGCGAGGGCCGCACCATCACCGTGCGCGGCCTGCCGCCGAACTTCACCCGCGTGCGCATCAACGGCATGGAGGCCCAGTCGACCAGCGGCGCCACCACCAGCGACCGCGGCGCGAACCTGGGCCGCGGCTTCGACTTCAACACCTTCGCCTCGGAGCTGTTCAGCGGCATCGCCGTGCGCAAGACCGCCCAGGCCGAAGTGATCGAGGGCTCGCTGGGCGCCACGGTCGACCTCGACATCGCCAAGCCGCTCGACCAGAAGGGCCGCACCATCGTGGTCGGCGGCTCGCTGGGCTACAACGACCTGTCCGAGAAGATGGACAAGAAGTTCAGCGCCGTGGTCGGCGACCGCTGGGACACCGCCTGGGGCCAGTTCGGGGCCCAGGCCTCGCTGGCCTGGAGCAAGCGCAAGTTCCTCGAGGACCAGTGGGGCTCGGGCGGCTGGAACCCGGCCACCGTCGACGGCGGCTTCTGCACGCCCGTGGGCCGTCCCATACCGAACCCCGCCTTCAACGCCGCCAACGGCACCGATGCGGCCAACTGCGCCACCGGCGTGCCGCGCCCGGCCGCCAATGACACGCTGTTCGACCTGGGCAACCGCTCGACCGTGTTCTTCCCGCGCCTGCCGCGCTACGGCCGCTTCCACCACGACCAGGAGCGCACCGGCGCCACCCTGGCCCTGCAATGGAAGCCCAGCGACCGCACCTCGTTCGGCTTCGACGCGCTCTATTCGAACTATGACGTGGTGCGCGAGGAGAACTGGCTGGAAGGCTTCTCGTTCGCCCGCGCCATCAGCCAGAACGGCAAGCCGCAGACGGCCATCCGCGAGCTGATCCTGCGCGAGGCCGGCACCAGCCACACCGCCGGGGTGAACAACGGCCTGCCGGTCTACGACGTGGCCTATGCCCGCTTCGACGGCGTCGACGTGCGCTCCGACACCCAGCACGACGAGTTCCAGAACGCCTTCCAGCAGTACACCTTCAACGGCAAGCACGAGCTGACCGACAACATCACCATCTCGGGCCTGATCGGCTATTCGAAGTCCGACTACGACCAGCCGATGACCACGACGATCATGTTCCAGCGTCCCAACACGAGCATGACCATCGACTTCCGCGACGATCGCGACCAGCCCAAGATCACCCACGGCTTCGACGTGACCGACGCCGGCCTCTACAGCTTCGGCGCCCCCAACGCCGAGGTGCGGCTGCAGCAGATCTTCACCACCAACATCTACAAGACCGCCGAGCTGAACCTGGCCTGGGCCGTCGACGACGACCTGACGATCAAGGTCGGCGCCCACCACCACGAGTTCTCGTTCGACACCTCGGCCCGCCAGCGCGCCAACAACTTCCTGGTGCCGACCCTGACCTCGGCCGAGCTGAAGGCGGTGACCAAGGTGGTCGACGGCTTCGGCGGCAACGGCATCAAGAGCGGCGTCTTCCCCACGTCCTGGGCGACCATCGACTACGACAAGTTCGTCTCCAGCCAGAACCTCTACAGCGACAGCGGCATGTACGCGCTCGTGCCCAACTACGGCGGCATCCGCCGGGTGGAGGAGAAGGTCACCTCGGCCTATCTGCAGGCCGACCTGCGGACGGTGATCGGCGGTGTTCCGGTGCGCGGCGACGTGGGCTTCCGCATCGCCCAGACCGACCTGCAGTCGCGCGGCTACCAGATCGGCGCCTCGCCCCAGCAGGTGACCGCCGAGAACAGCTATCACGACGTGCTGCCGTCGCTGAACTTCGCCGTCGACCTGCGCGACGACCTGGTGGTGCGCTTCTCGGCCGCCAAGGTGGTGTCGCGTCCGGACCTGGGCTTCCTGACCCCTGGCGGCAGCCTGAACCTGACCGGCACGCCGTCGATCGCCTCGGGCAACCCCGATCTCGACCCGATCCGCGCCACGACGGTGGACCTGGGCGCCGAATGGTACTTCGCCCCGGGCTCGGTGCTGGGCGTGGGCGTGTTCTACAAGGACATCGCCACCTACGTGCAGAACCAGTCCCAGCAGATGACCTTCCGCGAGACCGGCCTGCCGCTGTCGCTGATCGGGACCTCGGGCGTCGATCCCGACAACACCCCGATCACCGTGACCCGCCCGGTCAACACCCCCGGCGGCCCGCTGAAGGGCTTCGAGATCAACTACCAGCAGTCGTTCACCTTCCTGCCGGGCTTCCTGCGCCACACCGGCGCGCTGGTGAACTACACCTATGTCGACTCCCAGATCGACTACTTCCTGGCGGCTGGCGGGGTGACCACCAACGACCTCGTGGGCCTGTCCAAGACCGCCTACAACGCCACGCTCTACTACGAGGACGCCAAGTTCAGCGCCCGCGTCTCGGCCTCGTACCGCGACAAGTCGATCGTCGCCCTGCCGGCCAACAACCCGCTGCAGGACGTCGAGGGCTACGACGAGAACCTGACCTTCGACATGGCCGCCTCGTACCAGATCAACGATCGCCTGAAGCTGTCGCTGGAGGGCCTGAACATCTTCGACCGCTTCAACCGCCAGTACATCGACTCCGACCGCGACAGCACCTTCGTCTACACCCACACCGGCCGACAGTTTAACCTGGGGCTTCAGTACCGGTTCTAGGGTCTGATCCCTCTCTCTTCGAGAGAGGGAGGGGCCCGCCGCGCAGCGGTGGGAGGGTGAGAGGTTACGACCTCTCGCGAGCACCATCGTCATCCCGGAAAGCGCGCAGCGCTTATCCGGGACCCAGGGGCCGTCGCACCGCGTCGGCCCCTTTCGTTTGATGTTACCGGATCGCCGCGCCTTGTCCCCCGGGTCCCGGCTCCGCGTTTCGCTCCGGCCGGGACGACGGTCCAGAAATCGGAATTTGACGGAGGTCTTTCCGGCCCGCGGTGAAACCTCTCACCCTCCCACGCCTGCGGCGCGGGCCCCTCCCTCTCTCTCGGAGAGAGGGATCATGGCCTACTCCCCGCGCGGCTTCTTCGGGTCGGCCTTGGGGGAGGGGGCCAGGCGCAGGACCTCGGCCTGGTAGCGCTCGTCGTCGCCGGCGGCGGCGAAGGGCAGGGCGTCGGTCACCGCGTCCAGCAGCGGGTCCAGCCACTGGTGCTCGACCTTGTGGAAGTCGCCCAGCACGTAGTGCATGACCATGGCCTTGTCGCCGGGATGGCCCACCCCGATGCGACCTCGGCGGAAGGCGTCGCCGATCTGGCTGGTCACCGAGCGGATGCCGTTGTTGCCCGCGGCCCCGCCGCCGGCCTTCATCCGAAAGCGCCCCGGGGCCATGTCGATCTCGTCGTGGAAGACGATGACGTCGGCCGGCGCCAGCTTGAAGAACTTCATCGCCTCGCCCACGGCGCGCCCGGCCTCGTTGTAATAGGTCTTGGGCTTGAGCAGCAGCAGCTTGACCGGGCCGTTCGGGGTGTCGACCTGGCCCTCGCAGGCCAGCCCCTGGAAGCGCGCGCGCCAGGGCGCCGTGCCCCACTTCCGGGCGATGGCGTCGACGGCCATGAAGCCGACGTTGTGGCGGTTCTTCTCGTACTTGGCTTCGGGATTGCCGAGGCCGGCGAGGATCAGCATGGCGCGGTCCTGAAATGGTGGAGTGAAATCCTCGTCCTTCGACAAGCTCGGGATGAGGATTTCGAGCGGGCCTTCCAGTAGCCCTCACCCTGAGCCTGTCGAAGGGCGAGGGCGGAGCCCCAAACGAAAACGGGCGGACCCGAAGGCCCGCCCGCTTCCTAGATCAGTTCGGTCGGAAGACCGAGCCCGGATCAGCCTTCGACGGTGGTGTCGCCGGCGTCCGACTGGGCGGCCGACGAGGCCTTCAGGGTCGCGATCACGAAGTCGCGCTCGACGGCCGGCTTCACGCCTTCCGGCAGCTTCACTTCCGAGATGCGGATGGTGTCGCCGATGTCGTGCGAGGCCAGGTCGATGACCAGCTCTTCGGGGATCTGGTCGGCCGGGCAGGCCAGCTCGACGGTGTGACGGATCACTTCCAGCGAACCGCCCTTCTTCAGGCCGATCGAGGTTTCGTGGTTCTTGAAGTGGACCGGCACTTCGATCTTGATCAGCTGGTGCTCGCTGACGCGGTACAGGTCGAAGTGGATCGGCTCGTCGGTGACCGGGTGGAACTGGATCGACTTGGCGATGACCGATTGCTTGTCTTCGCCGTGCTGCAGCGTGACCAGGTGGCCGAGCAGCTTGCCGGTGTAGAGAGCCTTGCGGAATTCGTTGGTCTTCACCGCGACGTTCACGGGATCCTTGTCGCCGCCGTACAGGACGCCCGGGACCAGGCCGGCGCGGCGGGTTTCGCGAGCGCCGCCGGTGCCGGCGCGTTCACGGATTTCGACTTTCAGGATGATCTCGGCCATGTGTGTTCTCTCTTGAGGGCCCATGCCCCCGGAATGCGAAATCGCCGCACAGGACCGGATTGCCCCGCTCGGTCGACGTTTTCAGGAGGGCGCCCAATACACGAAGAGGGCCGCCGGTGCAATCCGGCGGCCCTCTCGTCGTCAGCCGGGGATGGCTGGATCAGGCTTTCTTCTTCTTCACGGCCGCGGGCTTGGCGGTCGTCTTCTTCTTGGCGACCGGCTTTTCCGGCGGCGGCGGGGGCGGCGGCTCGTAGGGCATCGGCGCGCCCGAGGCCTTGATGACGCAGGCGCCGGTGTCGATCATGATGTGCTGGCCCAGGCAGAAGATGTCCTCGTAGTGCGGCTTGGACACGGCCAGGCACTGGTACAGGTTCAGCTTGGCCATGTTCAGGCACGAGGCGCTGCTGGGTTCGGCCATGATGGCGTCGATGGTGGCCAGGTTCTCGTCGCCGGCCGCGCCGAGGGCGGCCAGGGCGGCCACGGCCATGCTGCGGATGACCAGCGGACGGTACGGCGGCGGGGCCGAGCGCGGACCGGCCGAGGCGGTCCCGTCGAGGGCGGCGTCGATGTTGGCGGCGGCCGGCGCCGGGGCGGCGGGGGCGGCGACCGGCGTCAGGGCGGCCTGCTGCAGCTGGGCCACGTCGGCGGTGTCGGCCAGGGCCGGGACCGCCGAGGCGGTCTTGGCGTAGGCCAGGCGGGCGTCGCGGTCGGTCACGAAGCCCTTGGACCAGGCCACGCGCTGCACGTCGTAGGCCGACTGCTTCACCTTCTTGCCGGCCTGGTAGACCTTGAGGCCGTCGGCGCCGAGGGTGTCGATGATGCGGGCCGCGGCGGTGTCGCTGCCCTTGAAGCCGACGGCGTAGGCCGGGTCGGCGATCAACTGATGAATGACCTGCTGGCGCTGGGCCGGATCGGCGGCGAAGGCGCGCACCGAGGCCACGAAGGTCGGGTCCTGCAGGGCCAGCACCGCGCCGTACGACATGGCGCCGCTGAGGAAGTGCTTCTGCTCGTAGCCGACGCCGACCTTCAGCGAGGCCTGGATCTGCTCACCGTTCTGGAAGTTGGCGTCGATGGCGCCGGCGCGCTGCATGTAGCCGCGGAAGGCGCTGGCGCGCTCGACCACCTTGCTCGACAGGGTGATGGGCGGCGGGGCCGGCGGCGCCTTGACGACGGGCGGGGGC
>LNIY01000030.1 GCA_001449105.1 Caulobacter vibrioides
CCCCTCCACCGCTTCGCGGTCCCCCTCCCCCGCTTGCGGGGGAGGAGCTAGGATTACCGCCCCTTCCACTCCGCCTTCGTCTGCCCCCACACCTCATTGGGAAGGTCCTGGTACGGCGCGGGCAGGGGATGCGGGCCCCGGTTCCTCGACCCCAACCGCGCCGCCACCTGCTGCGAGGGCGTGTTCTCCGGGTGGATGCAGTGGATCACCTCGTCCCAGCCCAGGCTATCGAAGGCCCAGTCGATGGCGGCCTGGGCGGCCTCGACCGCATAGCCCTTGCCCCAGGCGCTGCGCAGCAGGCCCCAGCCGACCTCCGTGCCGGGCCAGCCTTCCGGCCGCCATGGGCCGATGCGTCCGACCCATTGCCCGGTCTGGCGCTCGATCAGCGAGAACATGCCGAAACCGTTGATCGCCCACGAGCCGGCCATGCTGGCCATGCCGCGCCAGGCGGCCTCCCGGCTCTGGTAGCCGCCGATATACTGGGCGGCCTCGGCGTCGCCCATCAACTGCGCCCAGCCGTCGAGGTCCTGCGCGCCGGTCGGACGCAGGATCAGGCGGGCGGTCTCCAGCGTGGGGCCGGGTGCGATGGCCATTGTCGTTGCCTTCCCTCTTGTTCTTGTCGTCTTCAGATCACGCAGGCTTCGAGGCCGTCGCGGCGCACCGTGCCCGAAGCCGCGCCGATCCGGCGCGAGCGCTTCTGCACATAGCGTCCGGGTTTGACCGCCTTCCACTTCAGGGGGCTGGGCAGGATCGCCGCCAGCCGCGCCGACTGGGCCGGGGTCAGCTTGGCGGCGCTGACGCCGAAATAGCGCTGGGCGGCGGCCTCGGCGCCATAGATGCCGGGGCCGAATTCGATGGAGTTCAGATAGACCTCCATGATCCGCTGCTTGCCCCAGCCGATCTCGATAAGCACCGTGAACCACGCCTCCAGGCCCTTGCGCAGGTAGGAGCGGTCCGGCCACAGGAAGACGTTCTTGGCGGTCTGCTGGCTGATGGTCGAGCCGCCGCGGATCTTCTTGCCCTTCTCGTTGTTGGCGTAGGCCTTCTGCAGGGCGTCGACGTCGAAGCCGTGGTGCTCGCAGAAGCGGGCGTCCTCGGCGGCGATCAGGGCGCGCGGCAGGCTGGGCGAGACCTTCGACAGCGGCCGCCAGCGGTGGTCCCAGCCCTTGCCCTCGACGGCGCGGATGACCATCAGCGGCGTCGCCGGCACCGGCACGAAGCGATAGACCAGCACCGCCAGGATCGGGCCGGCGATCAGCACGATGAACAGCGCCAGGAAGATGTTGCGCAACAAGACCTTCAAAACCGCACGCCCCTTGCCTTGACCTTGCGGCCGGATGCTAACCAACGATGGAGACGCTCGATAGGGTGCGTTGGTTAGGGAGGCCTTGATGCCGGAGACTATGAGCGTGTCCGAGGCGGTGGCGCGGCGGTTCTCGGCGCGGGCCTTCAAGGCCGATCCGGTGCCGGGCGAAACGGTGCGGGAGATCCTGAAGGCCGCGGCCCGCGCGCCGTCCGGCGGAAATCTCCAGCCGTGGAAGGCGCACGCCATTTCCGGCGACGTTCTGGCCGACTTCAAGGCCAGGGTCGCCGCCCGCCTGGGTTCGCCCGACGAGGCGCAGTACGCGGTCTATCCGGCCAATCTCTGGGAGCCGTTCCGCACCCGCCGCTTCCAGGTGGGCGAGGATCTCTACGGCGCCCTTGCGATCCCACGCGACGACAAGATCGGCCGCCTGCGGCAGTTCGCCCGCAACGCCGAGTTCTTCGGCGCGCCGGTGGGCCTGTTTTTCTCCATCGACCGCAACCTCGGCCCGCCGCAGTGGTCGGACCTGGGCATGTACATGCAGACGGTGATGCTGCTGGCGACGGAGGCGGGCCTGGCCACCTGCGCCCAGGAGTTCTGGTCGGCCTACGGCGCCCTCTCGGCCGAGTTCCTGGGCCTGCCGGACGATCACATGGTGTTCTCGGGCATGGCGCTGGGCGTCGCCGACGAGACCGCGACGGTGAACCAGTGGCGCTCGCGGCGGGATGATTTCGAGGCCTGGGGGGAATTGCGGGGGTTCTGATCAGACGCTCCCCCTGAAGGGGGAGGATTTCATAGAAAAAGCCCCGGCCGTTTCCGACCGGGGCTCTTCGTCAGGTCGAGGAAGCGTCCGCTCAGGCGGTCTGCTTGACGCCGGCTTCCGCCAGCCACTCGACGATCTTGCTCTTGGGCATGGCGCCGACCTTCATCGAGGTCATCTGGCCGCCGCGGAACAGCATCATGGTCGGGATGCCGCGCACGCCGTAGCGGGCGGGGGTCATCTGGTTGTCGTCGATGTCGATCTTGGCGACCACGACCTGGTCGGCGAGTTCCTCGGAGATCTGCTCCAGCGCCGGGGCGATCTGCTTGCACGGGCCGCACCACGTGGCCCAGAAGTCGACGAGCACGGGGCCCTCGGCTTGCAGGACGTCTTTTTCGAAGGTGGCGTCGGTCACCGCAACGGTGCTCATGGTCTGGCTCCTGGCTGGCGCGGCGGGTCGGGGGGATCGCGGCGCGGAATTGAGAACAGTGGCGGTTCCAACCGCCTCTTGCTCGAAGATGTAGGCGCGGGTGGCGCGTCCGGCAATAACTCAGAAGAGGCGTGAAAGAGCCGCCGCCCGCACGTTTTCTGGAACGGCCATCAGTTTGGGGCCATCCGTCCACACGATCGCGGCCTCGATCCGGCGTCCCGGGAATATCTCGGCCAGCACCGCGGCATAGACCGCCATCTGCGAAAGATAGGCCGGATCGGCGTCCTCGATGCGGTCGGGCGAGGGGCGGTTGGTCTTGTAATCGACCACCAGCACCCGGTCGGGACCGACCACCAGCCGGTCGACCCGGCCCGAGATCGCCATGCCCGCCGGCAGCTGGGCGGCGGCCCCGGCCAGCGACGCCTCCGCTCGCGATCCGGGGCCGAACACGGCGGCGAAGCGGTCGTCCTCCAGCACGCCGAAGGCGGCGGCGGTCATCTCGGCCTGCTGGGCGTCGGTCAGGCCGCGCTCGGCCGCCAGCAGGCGCGCGGCGGCGGCGCGGCGAGCGGCCGGCGCGATGTCGGGCAGCAGCTGCAGCAGCCGGTGGATGATCTCGCCCCGGCGATAGCGGCCCAGGCCCTCGATCTTCGCCAGCGGCGACGGCGCCGAGCCGACAGCCTCCTCCTCGGCCTCCAGCGCCGAGGGCGCGGCCCAGCGGGCGCCGGCCGAGACCGGGTCGGCGGCCTTGCGCGCCCAGGCGGGGAGGGGGACGGGCGGCGGCTCGACCAGTTCGGCCGCCGGCGGAGCCGGCAGCGGATCGGGGCCGTAGCGCAGGATCCCGGTCTCTTCGTCGATCGTCCGCACGTCGCCCTCGACCCTGGGATGGGCGAAGGCGGCGCGGGCGGCCGCATACCAGCCGCCGACGTTCTCGTCCTTGGTGCGGGCGTCGATGCGGCCGCACAGCACCAGGCGGTCTCGGGCCCGGGTCAGGCCCACATAAAGCAGGCGGTAGGCCTCCTGCTGGGCCTTGTCCTCGCGCAGGCGCCGCGCCGCCGCCGAGGCCTCGCAGTCGTACTTGCCCGAGGCGCACCACAGAAAGCCCTTGTCGGCGGTGGCCAGCAGCGGCGAGCCGCGCGCCCCGCCCTTCATCGTCGTCTCGGGCAGGAAGACGATCGGCGCCTCCAGGCCCTTGGCGCCGTGGGCGGTCATCACCCGCACCTGCCGGCGCACGCCCTCCATCTCGCGCTTGACCACGATGTCGAGCGCGGCGAATTCGGCGACCAGGGTCTCCAGATCCCGCACGCCGCGAGCCTCGGCGTTGGTGATCTGGGCCAGGAACTCGTCCAGCGCGTCGGCGGCCTCTTCGCCCAGGCGGGTCAGGGCGCGGGCGCGGTTGCTGACGCCGTTGATGTCGAGCTTGCCCAGGAACAGGGCGTAGAATTCATAGGGCTGGCGGCGACGGCGGGCGGTCAGGGCCCAGTCGAGCAGGGCGTGGGCCTCGCGCCAGGCGAGCCGCTCGTCGGCGCGGGCGGCCAGCGCGCTCCACAGCGTCGTCTTTCCACGCCCCTTGGCCAGGGCGTAAAGGTCGTCGTCGGTCAGGGCGCAGAACGGGCTCTTCAGCAGCGCCGCCAGCGTCAGATCATCGTCCGGGAACAGGCAGAAGCGGCCAAGCGCCAGCAGGTCGTCGAAGACGATGTGGGCCGACAGCGACAGCCGGTCGGCGCCGGCCACCGGCACGCCGCGCCGCTTCAGCGCCCGCAGCACCTCCTCGAACAGCGCCTTGCGCCGCCGCACCAGCACCAGCACGTCGCCGTAGTGGGCCGGGCGCCAGGCGCGGGCGTCCTTGTCGAACACCGCGTCGCCGCGCTCGACCAGGGCCTTGATCTCGGCGGCGATCTTTTCGGCCAGGCGCCGGTTGGCGCCCTGCTCGGTCTCGATGTCGAGCGGGGCGTCCCAGGCCTCGCGCTCGGCGGCCACCGGTTCGCGCTCCAGCGGCCATAGGTCGACGCAACCCGGATGGTCCTTGCGGAAGGCCACGTGCGCGGGGATGTCCTCGCCGGTGGGCGCCAGGCCCAGGCGCGCGTCGGGCGCCTCGAACAGCGCGTCGACGAAGTCCAGCACCTGCCGGGTCGAGCGGTACGAGGTCGACAGCGGCACGGCCCGGCCCACCCGGCCGACGGCCTCGATGCGGGCGATGTAGTCCTGCGTCTCGATCAGCAGGCGCTCGGGCTGGGCGCCCTGGAAGGAATAGATCGACTGCTTCTCGTCGCCGACGATGAACAGGGTGCGGCCGTCGGCGGCCTTGCCGTCGCGGCCCGGCGCCCCGGCTCCGGCGAAGAAGTCCTCGGTCAGGGCCGACAGGATCTCCCACTGCTCGGGGGCGGTGTCCTGGGCCTCGTCGAGCAGGATGTGGGAAACCCCGCCGTCCAGCTTGTAGAGCACCCAGGCCGCGTCGACGCGCTTGGTCAGCAGGTCGCGGGTCTTCTCGATCAGGTCGGAGAAGTCGAGGGCCCCCTGCGCCTTCTTCTCGGCGATGAACTCGGCCAGATACAGCGCCGCCAGCCGCATGGCCGCGACGCTGTCCTCGGCCACCTTGGCCGCGCGCAGCCATTCGCGGGCCTCGCCCAGGCGTTCCTGCTCGGCCAGCAGCCGTTCGCGCAGGTCCTCGCGGCTCTTCAGGCCCGAGGTCTTGGCCGGCCAGGTCGCGGGCGTGCCGACGCCCTTCTCGGTGAACAGGACGGCCAGGGCCTCGTCGAGCGTGGCGGCGGGGTCGCTCGCCACCGCCCGCATCTGGTCGGCGCACTTGATGTCGGTCTTGCCGCCGCCCGACAGCACGTCGGCGATCGAGCGCCACAGCGTGGCGTCCATGTCGTCCATGGCCTGGGCCGCGATCTCCTCGGCGGTGGTCGGTTCGGCAAAGCCGCACACGTTCCAGATGTCGGCGATCACGCCTTCGAGGCCGCCGTGGCGGTCCAGATAGCCGGCGATGTTGGCGCGCTGGTGCTCGAAGGTGGCGAACATCGCCTCGAACGAGGCGAAGTCCAGCGCCACCGAGAAGCGGGCGTAGGCCTGGGAGAATTCGTTGTCGGTGGCGGTGACGAAGGCGGCCAGCTTGTGCAGCGCGGCCTGGGCCACGGCGGCCGAGGCGCTGTCGTCCATGACCTCGAAGCCCGGCGAAACCCCCGCCTCGATCGGGAAGCGCCGCAGCAGCTTTTCGCAGAAGGCGTGGATGGTCTGGATCTTCAGGCCGCCGGGCGTTTCCAGCGCCTTGGCGAACAGGCTGCGGGCCTTCGACAGGGCGAGCGCGTCGAACTCGCTTTCCGGCCGGTCGACGAGGCCGGCGATCTCGGCGCGCAGGGCCTCGTCGGGCGTGACGCACCACTTGCCCAGGCGATCGAACAGCCGGTGCTGCATCTCGGCGGCGGCGGCCTTGGTGTAGGTCACGCAGAGGATCGCCGCCGGCTCGGCGCCGCCCAGCAGGAGGCGCGCGACCCGGTCGATCAGGGTCTTGGTCTTGCCCGAACCGGCGTTGGCCGTGACGAAGGCCGAGATCGCCGGGTCGGCGGCGACGCGTTGGGGGTCGATCATGAGAACCCTCCCCCTGAAGGGGGAGGTGGCCCGGAGGGCCGGAGGGGGAAGGGGCTGCCGAGGTGGGGACACACTTCCCCCTCCGTCGGCTTCGCCGACACCTCCCCCTTCAGGGGGAGGGTCCTGAT
>LNIY01000031.1 GCA_001449105.1 Caulobacter vibrioides
CCCTCCGGCCCTCTGGGCCACCTCCCCCAGAGGGGGAGGATCTTGGCGCTTTAGATGCTCCCCCTCTGGGGGAGCTGTCGCGGAGCGACTGAGGGGGTCTTCCTGACCGAAGGGGTCCCCCCCTAGGTCAGCCGATACCCCTTGGCCTCGATGACCGGCGGCAGGTCTTCCCGCCCCAGCGAGAACAGCAGGTCGCGCTCGATCGTGCGGACCATGGCGTCCAGCGGCAGATCGTTGTCTTCCAGGCCGAACGGATCCTCCAGCTGGTCGCCCAGGGCGTCGAGGCCGAAGAAGGTGTAGCCGATCAGCAGCACCAGGGCCGGCGTCCACCACCCCAGCGCATGGGCCAGGGCGAACGGCAGCAGCAGGCAGAAGACGTGCGCCGTTCGGTGCAGCATCAGCGAATAGGAGAAGGGCGACGGCGTGGCCTTGATCCGCTCGCACGCGGCCTGGACGTGGCTGAGCTCGGTCAGCCTGGCCTCCAGCACCGACAGGTGGATCGGGGTCAGCGCGCCCTGCCCTTCCAGCCGCGCGCAGTCGGCGCCGACCGCGGCCAGCGCCGCGTCGGTGGGATTGGGCGCGACGGCCAGGCCGGGGATCTCGCGCCAGCGCGCGATCGCCGCCCGCTCGTCGGCGCCCCGCAGTCGCGCCGCCAGCCCACCGGCGAACCCCGCCAGGCCCAGCAGCAGCGGCTCGCGCGCTTGCGCCGGCAGCCCTTGCGTCTGCCGCGCGAAGCTGCGGGCGGCGATGATCAGGCCGCCCCAGAGCTTTCGCGCCTCCCACCAGCGGTCGTAGCAGGCGTTGTTCCGGAAGCTCATGAAGATCGACAGGGACAGGCCGATCAGCGTGAAGGGCAGCGCGTTCAGCCGCTCCAGCGCCGCCGGCCAGCGCTGGGCCGTCAGCACCGCGCCGACCGACACCAGCAGCAGCACCGCCAGCCGCCCGGCGATGCTGGGCAGGATCGATCCGCGCAGCGCGAAGGCGATCTCCAGCAGGCCCGCGCGACGCCCGACGATCATCGCTCTAGTCCTTGCGCCGCACGAACCGCAGAGCCGTGTGGGTCTTGGAGAAGGCGCAGACCTTGGTGTCGACCAGGCCCACGCCGCGCGCGGCCGCCATGACGTCGACGTCCTTCAGCGGCGCGGTCTTGCCCTTCTGCGAGACGACCCAGATCGCCCCCTTCTCGGCCAGGGCGCCCTGCAGGTCCTCCAGGCGATCCAGCTGCCCCAGGTCGTCGGCGGCCAGGAACAGCAGGTCCAGGTCCTCGAAGTCCTCGCCGGGTCCGACCTCGGCCTCGACGCGGTCGGCCAGCTCGTCGAGGAAGGCCTCGTCGTCGACGCCGTCGACCGCCACCTTCATGCCCGGCTTCACGCCCAGCTTGTCCAGCCGGGTGGGCGGATTGAGGATGGCGTGAACCCACTTGTCGGCCTGGCCGGGGTCGAGGGTGAAGCGCGTGCCGTCGGACAGGACGACGTCGGCGCCCTCGGCGCGGATCCCACGCAGGGCATGGCCCTGGTAGATGCCGCGCACGGCCCCGCGGAAGATCAGCTTGGGCGGCTCCCACAGGAGCTTGCCGTCGCTTTCGCCGTCGGTGAGCTGGCCCCAGGCCCGCGCTTCCTTGCCCATGCCTCAGGCGCCCCGGAACATGGGTTGGCGCTTTTCGAGAATGGCGTCGACGCCTTCCATGTGGTCCTCGGTGTGGTGTGCGATGGCCTGAGCGGCGGCGCTCATCTCCATCAGGGTGTCATAGCTCGCCGTCTGGCCGTGCTTGAGCAGACTCTTGGCCATGCGCAAGGCGTGCGGCGGCTGTTGCGCGATCCTTTCGGCCAGGGCCAGGGCCTCGCCCATCAGGTCGGCCGAGGGCACGGCGCGGCTGATCAGGCCCCACTCGGCCGCCTTGGCCGCGTCGATGACGTCGCCGGTGAACAGCAGCTCGGCCGCCCGGCTCATGCCCACGGTGCGCGGCATCAGCCAGGCGCCGCCGTCGCCGGGGATCAGGCCCAGCTTCAGGAAGGTCACGCCGAAGCGGGCGGTGTCGGCGGCGATGCGGATGTCGGTCATGCAGGCCACGTCGCAGCCCAGGCCGATGGCCGCGCCGTTGACCGCCGCGATCGAGGGGACCTCCAGGCCGTAGATGGCCCGCACGATGCGGTGGATGTTCTTGCGGTAGCCGTCGCGCACGGCCACGCCGTTGCCGCCGAACGCGCCCTCGCGGGCCTTCATCGCCTTGACGTCGCCGCCGGCCGAGAACGCCTTGCCGGCCCCGGTCAGGATCACGCAGCGGACGTCCTGGTCGTCGTTGATCGCCTCGCAGGCGGCGGCGACCTGGTCGCCGTCGCCGGGCGCGCCCAGGGCGTTCATCGCCTCGGGGCGGTTGAGGGTCAGGATGGCGACGTGGCCGCGTTTCTCGGTCAGGACCAGCGGTTGGGTCATCGGGGTGGGCGCTCCTGCAATCTTGTTTTTTCCTTTGCATAAAGGCTTTCGGCCAGGGAGGGAAACGGCCCGCCCCGGCTCTCGCCGTGCGGGCGGCGCCATCACGGCGGCGTTACCCTCCGTGCGTGCAGCAACACATTTCTGCGGATCGTCACGCGAAATCGATTGGCGCAGACTGAAAGTTCGGGTTGTAGTCTTGCAAGGGACGACAGCGGATTGGCGTTAAGTGCAGTGAAACGGTCCCAAGGCCACGCGCTCATCATCGAGGACGAGATCCTCATCGCGCTTGAGGTCGAGGCTTTGTTGGCCGCCCAGGGCTATTCAAGCTTCGACATCGCCGACAGTCCGCAGGAAGCCCTGATCTGCGCCCTGGCCCGCGCGCCCGACCTGATCACCGCCGACTTCCGCATCATCGGCGGCACGGGGCTGGAGGCGGTCGAGGCCATCGAGGCCAAGCTGGGCCGGATCCCGACGGTGTTCGTCACCGGCAACGCCGATCAGCTGGCCAACGCCCGCCGCACCATCGTCGACAAGCCGATCTCGCCGCGCCGCCTGGCCGAGGCCTGCCAGCAGGCGCTGGACCGCCGGGCCTGACAGGCGCCGCCCGCCGCTGCTAGGCTTGCCGTGAACGACGGGAGCGACGCATGGCGATCATCGACACCCTGGAGGCGCTGGAGGCGATCTACAGCGCAGCGCCCGTGGCGGCCTCGACCGCCAAGGTCAGCGACCGCCTGACCCCCGACTACCGCCGGCTGGTCGAGGCCTCGCCTTTCCTGGCCCTGGCCACGGTCGGCCCCGAGGGCCTGGACTGCAGCCCGCGCGGCGACGCCCACGGCCTGGTTTCCATCGCCGACGACCGCACGCTGATCCTGCCCGACCGGCGCGGCAACAACCGCATCGACAGCCTGCGCAACATCGTCCGCGACCCGCGCGTGGCCCTGCTGTTCCTGATCCCCGGCTCGGGCACGACCTTCCGGGTCAACGGCCGGGCGGTGGTCAGCGCCGACCCCGTGCTGCTGGCGCGCCTGGCGGTCGACGGCAAGGCCCCGCGCACGGCGCTGATCGTCACCATCGAGGAGTGCTACTTCCAGTGCGCCCGGGCGGTGATGCGCGCGGGCCTGTGGGACGCCGAGGCGAAGGTGGATCCGAACACCCTGCCGAGCGCCGGCGCCATGCTGGCGGCGGTCACCGCCGGCGAGGTCGGCGGGCCGGCCTATGACGAGGCCTGGCCGGCGCGGGCTGCCGCGTCGATGTGGTGATGACAGACGCTCCCCCTGAAGGGGGAGCTGTCGGCGAAGCCGACTGAGGGGGAAGTGACTGCTGACTTCGAGGGCGCACTGACCTCATCAGAAACTTCCCCCTCCGGTCCTTCGGACCACCTCCCCCTTCAGGGGGAGGATCTGGGTGCGCAAAATGGATTGTCACCGGTGTCATGGTTCGTGCTAGCCCTAGCGCCAAGCTCGTCAGAAGCGCCGGAGGACAACACCATGGATCGTCGCAGCCTGCTGCTGGCCGCCGGCGCGGCCGCCGCCGCCGGCGCCCTGCCCGCCTACGCCGCCAAGCCCGCTAGCCCCGCCCGTTCGCCGATCGCGAGCACCGCCGCCGGCAAGGTGCGGGGCGCGACCACCGCCGACGGGGTGCATGTGTTCAAGGGCCTGCGCTACGGCGCCGACACCGGCGGGGCGAACCGCTTTGCTCCGCCACGCAAGCCGCAGGCCTGGGCCGGCGTCGCCGACGCCCTGGCCTACGGCGCGGCCTCGATGCAGACCGGCAAGGGCGAGGAAGGCGAGACCCTCTCGGAGGACTGCCTGTTCCTCAACGTCTGGACGCCCGCCAAAGCGGGCAAGTCCGGCCTGGCCGACGGCGGTAAGCGGCCGGTGATGTTCTACATCCACGGCGGCGCCTACAACGGCGGTTCGGGGGGCAGCCCCTGGTACGACGGCGCAAAGCTGGCCAAGCGCGGCGACGTGGTGGTGGTGACGGTGAACCACCGCCTGAACGCGTTCGGCTACCTGTACCTGGCCCGCCTGTTCGACGACCCCAGCGTCGCCGACAGCGGCAATGTCGGCCAGCTGGACCTCGTCCTGGCCCTGCAATGGGTGCGCGACAACATCGAGGCCTTCGGCGGCGATCCCGACCGGGTGATGCTGTTCGGCCAATCCGGCGGCGGGGCCAAGATCGCCACCCTGCTGGCCATGCCGGCCGCCAAGGGCCTCTTCCATCGCGCCGTGACCATGAGCGGCCAGCAGGTCACCGCCGGCGGCCCGTTCAACGCCACCAAGCGGGCCAGGCTGTTCCTGGACAAGCTGGGGGTCAACGATCTGGCGGCCTTGCGCGCCCTGCCCGCCGACCAGCTGCTGAACGGCCTGAAGGCCGTCGATCCGGTGGCCGGCTCCGGCGGGGTCTATATGGGGCCGGTGCTGGACGAGCGGTCGCTGACCCGCCACCCGTTCTTCCCCGACGCCTCGCCGCTCGGCCTCGACGTGCCGCTGATCTGCGGCAACACCCACGACGAGACCCGCGGCTTCGTCGGCTCCGATCCCAAGGTGTTCGACATGACCTGGGAGCAGGTGGTCGACAAGCTGCCGGGCCAGTTCAACGCCCGCATCGACATCGACCCGGCCACGGTGGTCGCCGCATATCGCAGGCTGTACCCGCACTATTCGCCGTCGGACGTCTATTTCGCCGCCTCGACGGCGGGCCGCTCGTGGAAGGCGGCGATCCTGCAGGCCGAGGCCCGCGCGCCCACCCGCGCGCCGGCCTGGGTGTATCAACTGGACTGGAAGTCGCCCAAGGACGGCGGGATCTGGGGCGCGCCCCACACGCTGGACATCTGCCTGGTGTTCGGCACGCTGGACGCCAGGGGCGCGATCGTCGGGACCGACGCCCGCAGCCAGGCGATGTCCAACACCATGATGGACGCCTTCGTCGCCTTCGCCCGAACCGGCGATCCCAACTGCGCGGCCGTTCCGAAGTGGGAGCCCTACACCCTGCCCCGCCGCCAGACCCTGGTGTTCGACGAGACCACCCGCATGGCCGACGATCCGCGCGGGGCCGAGCGGGAGCTGTTCAACAAGGTCCCGTTCACGCAGTTCGGGACGTAGGCAAAGACCCCCTCAGTCGCTCCGCGACAGCTCCCCCAGAGGGGGAGCATCTTCTTGGCTCGGCGCTCATAGATCCTCCCCCTCAGGGGGAGGGGGCCCGGAGGGCCGGGGGGGGGCGGCGGGGCT
>LNIY01000032.1 GCA_001449105.1 Caulobacter vibrioides
GGGATGGGGGTGACCCCGCCCTGTCCGCTACGCAGCGTCAAATAGTTGAGCTCGGACGACGGAGACCATCGAAGCCGAACCGCTTCCACCCCCATCCCCCGCCCTTCCCCCATCAAGGGGGAAGGGAGCGCGTATGCGGCAGCGCTCCTCATCCCACCCCGCCGAAGCACAGGTACTTGGTCTCGAAATACTCATCGAGGCCCTCGGAGCTGCCTTCGCGGCCCAGGCCCGACTCCTTGACCCCGCCGAAGGGCGCGACCTCGGTCGAGATCAGGCCTTCGTTGATCCCGACCATGCCGGCCTCGATGGCCTCGGCCACGCGCCAGCAACGACCGACGTCGCGGCTGTAGAAATAGGCCGCCAGGCCGAACGGCGTGGCGTTGGCGAGGTGGATCGCCTCCTCCTCGGTGTGGAACTTCACGATCGGCGCGACCGGACCGAAGATTTCCTCGTTGAACAGCCGCATGTCCGGCGTAGCGCCCGACAGCACCGTCGGCTGGTAGAACAGGCCGCCCAGGTCGTGGCGCTCGCCGCCGACCTCGACCCGCGCCCCGGCCTCCACCGCCTCGCGCACCAGGGCCTCGACCTTGATGATGGCCTTGTCGTTGATCAGCGGGCCGATCACCACGCCCTCGCCCGCGCCCGGACCGACCTTCATGGCCGCGACCTTCTCCGACAGGCGCTTGACGAACGCGTCGTGGATGCCGGCCTGCACGATCAGGCGGTTGGCGCAGACGCAGGTCTGGCCGGTGTTGCGGTACTTGCTGGCGATCGCGCCGTCGACGGCGGCCTCCAGGTCGGCGTCGTCGAAGACGATGAAGGGCGCGTTGCCGCCCAGCTCCAGCGAGAGCTTCTTCATCGTGCCGGCGCACTGGCCGTAAAGCACCTTGCCCACCGGGGTCGAGCCGGTGAACGACAGCTTGCGCACCCGCCCGTCCTCGCACAGCGCCTTGCCGATCGCCGAGGCGTCGACGCCGGTGACGACGTTGAGCACGCCAGCCGGCACGCCCGCCTCCGTCGCGAGGCGCGCGATGGCCAGGGCGCACAGCGGCGTCTCGGCGGCCGGCTTGACCACCACCGTGCAGCCGGCCGCCAGGGCCGGGCCGACCTTGCGGGTGATCATGGCGATCGGGAAGTTCCACGGCGCGATGGCCGCGCACACCCCGATCGGCTGCTTGATCGAGGCCAGGCGCTTCTTGGGATCGGGCGTCGGGATGGTGTGGCCGTAGCCGCGCTTGGCCTCCTCGGCGAACCAGTCGATGAACGACGCGCCGTAGGCCACCTCGCCCTTGGCCTCCGCCAGCGGCTTGCCCTGCTCGGCGGTCATCAGGCGGGCCAGGTCGTCGGCGTGGGCGAGCATCAGGTCGCTCCACTTCCTCAGGATCGCCCCGCGCTCCTTGGCGGTCCTGGCCGCCCAGGCCGGAAAGGCCCGGTGCGCGGCCTCGATGGCCACCCGCGTCTCGCCGCCGCCCAGGTCGGCGACCCTGGCGATCACCGTCCCGTCGGCCGGGTTGGTCACCTCGAAGGTCGCCTCGCCCTCGATCCAGAGGCCGTCGATGAAGGCTTCGGTTTCAACGAGATTCAGGGTCATGGCGGGCTACCTCAGCGTTACGGACACCGACTTCAGGTCGGCGTACTTGTGCAACGCATGAAGGCTGCGGTCACGGCCGAAGCCCGACTGCTTGAAGCCCCCGAACGGCATGGTGATGTCGCAGGCGTCCCAGCCGTTGACCCAGACGAGACCCGCCTTCAGCTTCCGCGCCCCCTTCAGGCCCCGGTTTATGTCGCTGGTCCACAGGCCCGCGGCGAGGCCATAGACCGTGTCGTTGGCCAGGGCGAAGGCCTCGTCCTCGCCGGTGAAGCTCATCACGCCCAGGACCGGACCGAACACTTCCTCCCTGGCCAGCCGGTGATCCGGCTTCACGCCGTCGAAGATGGTCGGCTCGACATAGAAGCCGCCGGTCTCGATGCGCACCTGGGCGCCGCCCAGCACCGGCGCGCCGCCTTCCTCGCGGGCCTTGTCGATATAGGAAAGCGCGGTCTGCATCTGCCGCTCGCTGACCATGGCCCCAAAGCCGGTCTCCGGATCCAGCGGGTCGCCGACCTGGATGGTCCGGGCGACCGCGACGACCTTCTCCAGGAACGCGTCCTTGATCGGGGCCTCGACCAGCAGGCGCGAGGCGGCCGTGCAGACCTCGCCCTGGTTATAGAACACGCCCCAGGCCGCCGCTTGCGCGGCCGCATCCAGGTCCGGGCAGTCGGCGAAGACGATCTGGGGCGACTTGCCGCCCAGCTCCAGCGACACGCGTTTCAGGTTGCTCTGCGCCGCATATTCCATCAGCCGCCGGCCCGTCGGGCCCGAGCCGGTGAAGGCGATCATGTCGACGTCCATAGACCGCGCCAGGGCCTGGCCGGCGATCGCCCCGAAGCCCGGAACGACGTTCAGCACGCCTGCCGGCAGCCCGGCTTCCAGGGCCAGCTCGCCCAGCTTCAGCGCCGTCAGCGGCGACTGCTCGGCGGGCTTGAGCACCACGCAATTGCCCATCGCCAGGGCCGGCGCGACCTTCCACATCGCCATGTGCAGCGGGAAGTTCCACGGCACGATCGCCCCGATCACCCCCAGCGGCTCGTGGGTGGCGAAGCTCAGGCGATCGGCCGGCGAGGCGCCGACCTCGCCATAGACCTTGTCCAGCGCCTCGGCGTACCAGCGGGTGGTGTTGATCGCGAGCGGGATGTCCACGCTGCGCGCATCGCGGATCGGCTTGCCGACGTCCAGGCTCTCCAGCAAGGCCAGCGCCTCGGCGTCGCGCTCCATCAGCTCGGCCAGGCGGAACAGCACCTTCTTCTTCTGGCGCGGATGCAGGTCGCGCCAGCGGCCGTCCTCGAAGGCGGCGCGGGCGGCGGCCACGGCCCGCTCGACATCGGCCACGTCGCAGGCGGCCACCCGGTTCAGCACCCTGCCGTCGCGCGGCCCGACATTGGGGAACGTCTTGCCCGAGGCCGCCTCGACCAGCGCGCCGTCGATCACCGCCCGGCCGGGAAGGGCCAGGCGCTGAAGCTGTTCGGAGATGGACGCGGGAACGGTCACGCAGCCTGCCTCATTACATTGTGATCACAGTTTGCCCCGCCGGAGCGGCTGTCAAGCCGGCGCCGGCCTCGACCGCGGCGCGCATCTTGTCCATGCCCTCGGAAAGGTCAGCGGCGATGGCCCGGCGGGCGCCCTCGGCGTCGCGGGCCTTCAGGGCGTCCATCGCTTCGGCATGGCGGTCGGCCGGCAGGCTGCCGGTGCCCACCCGGCCGAACACTACCCGCATGAACGGCCCGATCTGCAGCCACAGCCCCCCGGCCATGGCCAGCAGCACCTCGGCCCCGGCCCGCTCGTAGATGGCGAAGTGGAAGGCGTGGTTGGCCACCATGTAGCCATCGACGTCGCCCACCCGCAGGGCTTCTTCCAGATCGAGGTCGATGGCCTTCAGCCTGCGCACCAAGGCCTCGTCGGCCCGGGGCGCGGCGCGGGCGGCCAGCTCCGGCTCGATCCAGCGCCGCGCCAGCTCCAGCTGCTCCAGCCGCTCGGCGGTCAGCGAAGGCACCGACAGGCGCTTGTTGGCCGGATTGATCGCCAGGGCCCGCTCGGCGACCAGCCGCCGCACGGCGTCGCGCACAGGCATGGGCGACACACCCAGTTCGGCCGCAAGGCTGCGCAAGGACACTCCCACGCCCGGGGCGATCTTGCCGGTGATCAGCGCCTGGCGAATGGAGTCATAGACCTGGTCGTGCACCGCCGTGGAATCGGCCAGGGGACGGCGCGTGCGAACTTCCTTCACCGACATCCTCCTCTCCGTTCATCCCCGCGAAGGCGGGGATCCAAGCTGACGTCCGATCCAGGTGCGGCGCGCCCAGGCTTCGCCTCCAAAGCCGCTTGGATCCCCGCCTTCGCGGGGATTGGACGGTTTAGGGTTGCGCGACCGCGTGAAATTGCGATCACAATGCACGAACCATCGCGCAACACCAGACCCGAGCCCGCCATGCCCGATTTCGGCGCCAACGACCTCGACGCCTACTGGATGCCGTTCACGCCCAACCGGCGGTTCAAGGCCAATCCGCGCCTGCTCGGCAGCGCTCACGGCATGCACTATCAGACGCCCGAGGGCCGCCGGATCCTCGACGCCACCTCGGGCCTGTGGTGCGTCAACGCCGGCCACGGCCGCGAGGCGATCACCGAGGCCATCCGCAAACAGGCCGGCGAGCTGGACTATGCGCCCAGCTTCAATCTCGGCCACCCGCTGGCCTTCACCTTCGCCTCGCGCCTGGCCCAGGTGACGCCCAAGGGCCTGGACCGCATCTTCTTCACCAACAGCGGCTCGGAGTCGGTCGACACGGCGCTGAAGATCGCGCTGGCCTATCATCGGGCCCGCGGCAAGGGGACCAAGACCCGGCTGATCGGCCGCGAGCGCGGCTATCACGGCGTCGGCTTCGGCGGCATTTCCGTCGGCGGCATCCCCAAGAACCGCATGTACTTCGGGTCCTTGCTCACCGGCGTCGACCACCTGCCCCACACCCACGGCCTGCCCGAGAACCTGTTCAGCCAGGGCCTGCCCCGGCACGGCGCCCACCTGGCCGACGACCTCGAGCGCATCGTCGCCCTGCACGACGCCTCCAACATCGCCGCCGTCATCGTCGAGCCGGTCGCCGGCTCCACGGGCGTGCTCGTGCCGCCGGAAGGCTACCTGCAGAAGCTGCGGGCGATCTGCGACAGGCACGACATTCTCCTCATCTTCGACGAGGTGATCACCGGTTTCGGCCGCGTCGGCGCGCCCTTCGCCGCCGACCGCTTCGGCGTGACGCCCGACCTCCTGTGCATGGCTAAGGGCCTGACCAACGCCGCCGTCCCCGCCGGCGCCGTGGCCGCCGGCACGGCCATCTACGAGACCATGCTCGACGGCGCCGACGCGCCCATCGAGCTTTTCCACGGCTACACCTATTCGGGTCACCCGCTGGCCTGCGCGGCGGGGCTGGCGACGCTGGAGATCTATCAAAGCGAGGGCCTGTTCGAGCGGGCGCTGGCGCTGGAGCCCTACTGGCGCGCGGCGATCCACTCGCTGGCCGACGCCCGCCACGTGATCGACATCCGCGACTTCGGCCTGATCGCCGGCATCGAGCTTTCCCCCCGCCCCGGCGCCCCGACGGCCCGCGCCCTGGAAGCCTTCGAAGCCGCCTTCGACCAGGGCCTGCTGATCCGCGTCACCGGCGACATCATCGCCCTGTCCCCACCGCTGATCATCGAGGAGGCCCAGATCGACCAGGTGGTCGAAACGATCAGGAAAGTGCTGGCGGCAGTGGAATAGATCCTCCCCCTCTGGGGGAGGGGTCGCCAAGGGCGACGGGGGGGGGACCTTTTCAGCTTCCGCAACGCCGAAGATCATCCCCCCACCGATCGCTGACGCGATCGCCTCCCCCACAGGGGGAGGTTATTCAACCCGCAAAATCCCCGCGAAAGCGGGGACCCAGGCTTTTTCTGAAGCCCACGGCGCTCGACGATAAAACACCTGGGTCCCCGCTTTCGCGGGGATTTTGCGGAATGTAGGCCGGACAGGGATG
>LNIY01000033.1 GCA_001449105.1 Caulobacter vibrioides
TCCCGGGCCGAGACCTTGACCATGGTCTTGTCCAGCCAGGCGAACAGCAGCGGATTGAGCAGGATCGACAGGATGGCGCCGGCCAGGATCAGGTCGCGCCCTTCCGGCGGCAGCAGCTTCAGCGACACGCCCAAGCCCGCCAGGATGAACGAGAACTCGCCGATCTGGGCCAGGCTGACCGAGATGGTCAGGGCCACGCTCTTGGGACGCTTGAAGGCCACGACGATGAAGTAGGCGGCCACCGACTTGCCCAGCACGATGATCGCCACGGTGGCCAGCACGGCCAGCGGCTCGCGCAGCAGCACCATGGGGTCGAACAGCATGCCGATCGAGACGAAGAACAGCACCGCGAAGGCGTCGCGCAGCGGCAGGGTCTCGTTGGCGGCCTGATGCGACAGCTCGCTTTCGGCCATGATCATGCCGGCGAAGAAGGCCCCCAGGGCGAAGGACACGCCGAACAGCGCGGCCGAGCCGAACGCCACCCCCAGTGCGATGGCCAGCACCGCCAGGCGGAACAGCTCGCGCGAGCCGGTGTGGGCGATGCGATGCAGGATCCAGGGAATGACCCGCCGGCCGACGATCAGCATGAAGGCGACGAACGCGGCGACCTTGCCGATGGTCAGGGCGAAGGCGCCGGCGATGCCGCCCGCGCCATGGGCGGTGGTGATCCCGCCCAGCGCGCCCGACAGCGCCGGCAGCAGCACCAGCGCCAGCACCATGGCCAGGTCCTCGACGATCAGCCAGCCGACGGCGATGCGGCCGCGGTCGGTCTCGATCAGCCGGCGCTCCTGCAGGGCGCGCAGCAGCACCACGGTCGAGGCCACCGACAGGGCCAGGCCGAACACCACGCCCGCGCCCCAGCCCCAGCCCAGCGCCACGGCCAGGCCCACGCCCATCAGGGTGGCGGCGGTGATCTGGGCCACCGCGCCGGGAATGGCGATCTTGCGCACCGCCATCAGGTCCTTGACCGAGAAGTGCAGGCCCACGCCGAACATCAGCAGGATGACGCCGATCTCGGCCAGCTGCGGGGCCAGTTGCTGATCGGCGACATAGCCCGGCGTGAACGGCCCGACGATGACGCCCGCCAGCAGGTAGCCGACCAGCACCGGCAGCTTCAACCGATTGGCGAGCGCGCCGAAGACGAAGGCCAGGCCCAGGCCCGCGACGATGGTTGCGATCAGCGAGGTATGGTGCAAAGGGCCTCCTTGACGGTCATCTTTTTCGGGCGTACTCAACCATTATGGGTGACGAACCCGTGGGACGCCAGATGCCACACGCAAAAATTCTCCTTCCTGCCCAGTGTCGGGGCGCCCGCGGGCTGCTCAACTGGTCGCAAGGCGAGCTCGCGGACAAGGCGGGGGTGTCGCGCAGCACGGTCAAGGATTTCGAGACCGAACGCCACGCCTTGCACCATAGCACCGAACGGCTCCTCATCGAGGCGCTGGAAGAGGGCGGCGCGGTGCTGATCCCGGCGGCGGAGACCGGCGAGCCCGGTCCGGGCGTGCGGCTGAAGACGGGAGACTGATCGACATGGCCATCCTGCGCGCAGACGCGGCTCGAACCCGGCGAACGACTGGGGCGGCCGCGTGCGCGGGATGGGTCCTGGGCGCGCTGGTCTCCGGAGGGCTTTCCCCCTTCCTGTTCACGGCGGATGCGCGAGCCGCCGAGCCGGTCGCTTTCTGCAAGCCCTACGTCCTGGCCGGACGGCCGCTGCCGGAGCGCGCCGCGCGCCTGGTCTGCGCCGACCCGCTGGTGTCGGCCAAGGCCCGGGCGGTCGAGAGCCTGCGGGCCGACCAGCGCCGCGCCGACGAGGAAGACGCGCTCGCCGCCGACGACGAACTGAGGGTCCGCCTGGAGGCCTGCGCCGACGACGCCTGCGTGCGCGCCGCCTATGACGACCAACTGGCGGCGATCGTCGAGGGCGCGCCGTTCCCGCTGGCCGGAGGGCTGTCGGGACGCCTGGCGACCGAGGGCGCGCGCGTCGATCTCTGGAGCCGCGACCTGGGCGCCGGCTGGCGGCTGATCCGCTTCGAAGGCGCCAGGGCCGCGCCCGGTCGCACGGCCGATGCGCGCGAGCGGGGCGACGGCGTCTTCACGGGCGCGGAGATGTTCGTGGCGCGGGAGGCGGGCGGCGTCATCCGCCACCGCCG
This sequence comes from Caulobacter vibrioides, assembly GCA_001449105.1. Taxonomy (GTDB): domain Bacteria; phylum Pseudomonadota; class Alphaproteobacteria; order Caulobacterales; family Caulobacteraceae; genus Caulobacter; species Caulobacter vibrioides_C. The sequence goes on from LNIY01000033.1 coordinate 2,151, forward strand.
CGCCGACGGCGGCGGCTTCGACATCGCGATCGGGGCGGGCGGCCGCTGGCGGGTGACGCAGATCGGCGACTGCCTGTGCGGCGGCGGACTGAACTACGGCGGCGTTTATGAGATGGTGAAGGGGCGGGGGCGTTGAACCACGAGGTTTCACCGGCGGACTACAAGGATCTGGTCCTGTTCCTGGCCACGGCCGGGATCGTCGCGCCGCTGTTCAAGCGCCTTCGCATCAATCCGATCCTCGGCTTCCTGCTGGCCGGGGTGATCCTGGGGCCGTTCGGCCTGGGCCGGCTGATCGCGGTTGCGCCGTGGCTGGACTACGTCACCGTCGACAACCCGGACGAGATCGGCCAGCTGGCCGAGTTCGGCGTGGTCTTCCTGCTGTTCATGATCGGGCTGGAGCTGTCGTGGGAGCGGCTGCGGCTGCTGCGCAAGTACGTGTTCGGCCTGGGCGCGGCCCAGGTGATCGGCTGCTCGCTGGCGCTCGGCGCGGTGGCGATGATGCTGGGCCAGACGCCGGTGGCGGCCCTGGCCATCGGCTCGGCGCTGACCCTGTCGTCCACCGCCATCGCCGTGCCGGTGCTGGCCGAGCGCAAGCGGCTGCACGCCGAAGGCGGGCGGGCGACCTTCTCGGTGCTCCTGTTCCAGGACCTGGCGGTGGCGCCGATCCTGATCACCCTGGCGATCCTGGGGCGCGGCCATGGCGAGTTCGACGCCCGGGGCCTCTTGGCCCTGCTGCCCGCGGCCGTGGGCCTGGGGGTGATCGTGCTGGTCGGGCGCCTGGCGCTGCGGCCGATGATGCGCTCGGTGGCCAAGGCCAAGAGCGAAGAGATGTTCATGGCCGCCTGCCTGCTGGTGATCATCAGCGCGGGCCTGGTCAGCTCGCTGTCGGGCCTGTCGATGGCGTTGGGGGCCTTCGTCGCCGGCGTGCTGCTGGCCGAGACCGAGTATCGCCACGAGGTCGAGGTCAAGATCGAGCCGTTCAAGGGCCTTTTGCTGTCGCTGTTCTTCGTGTCGCTGGGCATCCGCCTGGACCTGTCGCTGCTGGTGGCCTCGCCGGCCCTGGTGCTGGGCACCGCGGTCGGGCTGGTGGCGATCAAGGCGGCGATGGTGTTCGGCCTGGGCCGGCTGTTCGGCCTGTCCAACCGCGCCTCGGGCGAGGCGGCCCTGGCCCTGGCTGCCGGCGGCGAGTTCGCCTTCGTGCTGCTGGCCAACGCCATGGACGCCGAGGTGGTCGAGCCGGCCGTCGGCCAGGCGGTGCTGGTGGCCGCCACCCTGACCATGTTCCTGATCCCGGCCCTGACGGCGCTCGGCGCGCGGCTGGGCCGCAAGGCGCCGGCCGAGACCACCGAGGCGCCGGACGGCGTCGACCTGTCGGTCGAGGAGCTGAAGGGTCAGGTGCTGGTGGTCGGCTTCGGCCGCGTCGGCCGCCTGGTGGGCGAGATGCTCGACCGCCACGAGCTGCCGTGGATCGCCGTCGACCGCGACCCGCGCCTGGTCGAGCAGGGCCGTCGCGCCGGCCATCGGGTCTATTTCGGCGACGCCGCGCGGGTGGAGCTCTTGGAGCGCTGCGGCCTGGACCACGCCCGCGCCGTGGTCGTCACCATGGACGGCCCCGAGGCGGCCGAGGCGGTGGTCGCCGCCGCCCGGGGCCATCGCCCGGACCTGACCATCGTCGCCCGCGCCCGCGACGCCCGCCACGCCGCCCGCCTCTATGAGCTTGGCGCCACCGACGCCGTGCCCGAGACCATCGAGGCCTCGCTGCAGCTGTCGGAGGCCGTGCTGGTCGACATCGGCGTGCCGATGGGCCTGGTCATCGCCTCGATCCACGAGCGCCGCGACGAGTACCGCAAGGTCCTCAACCGTCCCGACGCGCTGGGCGGCCGTCGCCGCCGGCTGCGCGACGCCGGCTGAAGTCTCCGGGACGCGGTCGGCCGCCTCGACGGGCGGGTATCCCGACACCGCGCCTCAAACTTGGCTATTTGCGTTGTTTTTCAGCCGCACAGGCCCGCCGGACGCTACGGAAGGCCTTGCGCGGAAACGCTTTGCGTGCGAACCGAGGGGCGCGGGCGCCTTTCGAGGAGACCTTGCCGCCGAATTCGGCGCCGGGGAATTCGCAAGGTGTGACCGCGAGGTGTCGCGGGGGACTTCCGCCTCGGTGAAACTTTGGACGGTGTTGCCGAGCCGACACTTTCGCGGGACGCGCGCCTTGGTATAACGATGCTCGGCCGTTGGGCCGTGCAGGGCAATAGAGGGCTCTTGATATGAAACTCAAACTCCTGGCGGGAGCCGCCCTGGCCGCGGTGTTCGCCGCGTCGGGCGCTTCGGCCCAAGAGACCGGCTGGTACGGCGCGGTCGACCTCGGCTACCACTGGCCGACGGCTATCAACAGCGAGTCGGACGCCAACGCTCCGGACGGCGCTCACTACCACTGGACCTGGAAGTCGGAGTCCGATTGGACCGGCTTCGTGCGTCTGGGCTACCAGTTCACCCCGAACTGGCGCGCTGAACTCGAAGGCGGCTATCGTCCGGGCGACCTGGAAGGCGTCCGCGGCAACCCCGTCCGTCAGCAGCCGATCGGCCTCTGCACCCCGGGCATCACCCGCACCGCCGCCGCGCCGAAGTGCGGCTCGCCGGACGGCTCGGTCGAGTCCTGGTCGCTGATGTTCAACGTCCTGTACGACTTCGCGCCGGACGCCAAGATCAACCCGTTCGTCGGCGCCGGTCTCGGCGTGAACCGCCTGGACGTCTCGACCCTGGGCCAGTTCAGCGGCGTTCGCGCTCCGATCACCACGGCCAACCCGGCCATCCAGAACCTGACGGTCGACGACGACGATATCGCCATCGCCTGGCAAGGCATCGCCGGTCTGGCCTGGAAGGCGACCGACAAGCTGAAGCTCGACGTCACCTACCGTTACTTCGCCACCGACGACCACAGCTGGAAGTCGACCGGTTCGCACTCGCTGCAGCCCGGCACCTTCGAAGGCCAGTACAAGGACCAGTCGCTGACGGTCGGCCTGCGGTATTTTTGCTG
>LNIY01000034.1 GCA_001449105.1 Caulobacter vibrioides
GATGCATCCTTTTAGCGGACCTGGCGGCGACCTACTCTCCCGCGCCTTGAGACGAAGTACCATTGGCCCAGGGGGACTTAACGACCGAGTTCGGAATGGGATCGGGTGGGGAACCCCCGGCAAAGCCACCAGGTCAGCAAAAAGGATGCTGCTTGCTCTCTTTATGGGAGGGCAAGGCAAAGAAGAAGACATCAGTGTCAGAAGCGATTGTAAAGCTTCATGGGTTTGACTGAAGAACGATCAAGCCTATCGAGCTATTAGTACCGGTAAGCTCCATGCGTCGCCGCACTTCCACACCCGGCCTATCAACGTGGTGGTCTTCCACGGCTCTCAGCGAGACCTTGTTTTGAGGTTAGTTTCCCGCTTAGATGCTTTCAGCGGTTATCTATTCCACACTTAGCTACCCTGCTGCACAGCTGGCGCCATGACAGGTCCACCAGAGGTGTGTCCATCCCGGTCCTCTCGTACTAGGGACAGATCCTCTCAAGTCTCGTACACCCACGGCAGATAGGGACCAAACTGTCTCACGACGTTCTGAACCCAGCTCACGTACCACTTTAATCGGCGAACAGCCGAACCCTTGGGACCTGCTCCAGCCCCAGGATGTGATGAGCCGACATCGAGGTGCCAAACTTTGCCGTCGATATGGACTCTTGGGCAAAATCAGCCTGTTATCCCTAGAGTACCTTTTATTCGTTGAGCGATGGCCCTTCCACGCAGGACCACCGGATCACTATGGCCGACTTTCGTCTCTGCTCGACTTGTCAGTCTCGCAGTCAGGCGGGCTTATGCCATTGCACTCGACGACCGATTTCCGACCGGTCTGAGCCCACCATCGCGCGCCTCCGTTACACTTTGGGAGGCGACCGCCCCAGTCAAACTGCCCGCCACGCCATGTCCCGGACCCGGATAACGGGCCGCGGTTAGACGTCAGCAACAATAAGGGTGGTATTTCAAGGATGGCTCCACCGGAACTGGCGCCCCGGTTTCATAGCCTCCCACCTATCCTACACATGTTGCTGCTAACGCCAAGGCGAAGCTGCAGTAAAGGTTCATAGGGTCTTTCCGTCTGACCGCGGGAACCCCGCATCTTCACGGGGAATTCAATTTCGCTGAGCCTGTGCTGGAGACAGTGGGGAAGTCGTTACGCCATTCGTGCAGGTCGGAACTTACCCGACAAGGAATTTCGCTACCTTAGGACCGTTATAGTTACGGCCGCCGTTTACCTGGGCTTCAATTCAGAGCTTGCACCCCTCCTTTTAACCTTCAGGCACCGGGCAGGCGTCAGACCCTATACGTCGCCTTGCGGCTTCGCAGAGCCCTGTGTTTTTGATAAACAGTCGCTACCCCCTGGCTTGTGCCACTCTTTTCTGGTTGCCCAAAGAAGAGTCACGCTTATCCCGAAGTTACGCGTGCAATTTGCCGAGTTCCTTCAGCACAGTTCTCTCAAGCGCCTTGGTATACTCTACCTGCCCACCTGTGTCGGTTTCGGGTACGGTCTCCGTTGGAGTTATTTCCAGGGACCTGTTCACTGCCGGGAGCAATCCAATAAGCCCCGACAATTTACCAGATCCGTCACTTCCAACTGGCTCAGGAATATTCACCTGATTCCCATCGACTACGCCTTTCGGCCTCGCCTTAGGGGCCGGCTAACCCTGCGCAGATTAGCTTTACGCAGGAACCCTTGGGCTTTCGGCGAGAGGGTCTCTCACCCTCTTTATCGCTACTCATGTCAGCATTCTCACTTCCGATACCTCCAACAAGGCTCACGCCTCATCTTCACAGGCTTACGGAACGCTCCGCTACCGCTTGCTCAAAGAGCAAACCCATACCTTCGGCGACTGGCTTTAGCCCCGTTACATTTTCCGCGCAGGTTCGCTTGACCAGTGAGCTGTTACGCTTTCTTTAAATGATGGCTGCTTCTAAGCCAACATCCTGGTTGTCAAAGCAAACCCACATCGTTTCCCACTTAGCCAGTACTTGGGGGCCTTAGATGATGGTTAGGGTTGTTTCCCTTTTCACGACGGACGTTAGCACCCGCCGTGTGTCTCCCAGATATCTCTCTCGGGTATTCGGAGTTTGATTAGAATTGGTACAGCTCGCGCCGCCCGCATCCATTCAGTGCTCTACCCCCCGAGGAGTCCGTCTGAGGCACTACCTAAATAGTTTTCGCGGAGAACCAGCTATGTCCAGGTTTGATTGGCCTTTCACCCCTATCCACAAGTCATCCGAGAATTTTTCAACATTCACCGGTTCGGTCCTCCAGTTGGTGTTACCCAACCTTCAACCTGCTCATGGATAGATCACCTGGTTTCGGGTCGTCATGCGACGTACTTATTCGCCCTATTCAGACTCGCTTTCGCTGCGCCTACACCTAACGGCTTAAGCTTGCACGGCACATGAAGTCGCTGACCCATTATACAAAAGGTACGCCGTCACCACGCTCGGTGGCTCCGACTGCTTGTAGGCTTCCGATTTCAGGATCTGTTTCACTCCCCTTGTCGGGGTGCTTTTCACCTTTCCCTCACGGTACTTGTTCGCTATCGGTCATTGAGGAGTACTTAGGCTTGGAGGGTGGTCCCCCCATGTTCAGACAGGATTTCACGTGTCCCGCCCTACTCGAGTCTGTCGCTATTTGACGCTTACGGGGCTATCACCCACTATGGCGGACCTTCCCAGATCCTTCAGCTTTATGTCACGACAGCACTGGCCTGGTCCCGGTTCGCTCGCCACTACTACGGGAGTCTCGGTTGATGTCCTTTCCTCCGGGTACTGAGATGTTTCAGTTCCCCGGGTTTGCTTAATGACCCTATGTATTCAGATCATTATACCTCTTCCGACCAACCGATCTTCGTCCATCCGAGGATGAACTAAGTCGGGTGACCGTAAAGGTGGGTTTCCCCATTCGGAGATAGCCGGATCAAAGGGTGCTCGCGCCTCCCCGGCTCTTATCGCAGCGTGCCACGTCCTTCATCGCCTCTCAATGCCAAGGCATCCGTCAGAAGCCCTTATGCGCTTGATCGTTCTCAGCAAAACCCATGCGCTTACCGTCTAGGGACGGCTCGCATGCGCTTTACAATTTGTCAGACAATGATGTCTTCTTAAGTCCAACCTAGACGGCTGAACCCTACCTTCACGATGTCACTTCGCAGGCTGGCCGGAGCCAGCTGCAAACTTGATATCCTCGATCGCGATACTCTCGATCACCCGGATGGTGAGAGAGATGGTGGAGCCAGACGGATTCGAACCGACGACATCCTGCTTGCAAAGCAGGCGCTCTACCAACTGAGCTATGGCCCCTCACACTGCGTGTGAGTTGCTTTGCCCAGGAGAGCTGGTCGGTTGCGTCCGTAAGTTTGGAAAGAGTGGTAGGCCCGATAAGACTTGAACTTATGACCTCACGCTTATCAAGCGTGCGCTCTAACCAACTGAGCTACGGGCCCATAGGCCGCTCAGATCGGATCAGATGATCCGCTCCAGGGCTCGCGATCGTGCTTCGAACCTGATCGGCTCGAAACAAGTGGAAAGAGAAACGGAGACGGCGGCGATCCGCTCATTTGTGTGCGTCTAGCGCACTAATTGGAGCCTCAATAGCCTCGTGAGAGGCTGGAGAAGCATCCTTAGAAAGGAGGTGATCCAGCCGCAGGTTCCCCTACGGCTACCTTGTTACGACTTCACCCCAGTCGCTGACCCTACCGTGGTCGCCTGCCTCTCTTGCGAGTTAGCGCAGCGCCTTCGGGTAAAGCCAACTCCCATGGTGTGACGGGCGGTGTGTACAAGGCCCGGGAACGTATTCACCGCGGCATGCTGATCCGCGATTACTAGCGATTCCAACTTCATGCTCTCGAGTTGCAGAGAACAATCCGAACTGAGACGACTTTTAGGGATTGGCTCCCCCTCGCGGGATTGCAGCCCTCTGTAGTCGCCATTGTAGCACGTGTGTAGCCCACCTTGTAAGGGCCATGAGGACTTGACGTCATCCCCGCCTTCCTCCGGATTAACTCCGGCAGTCCTGTTAGAGTGCCCAACTGAATGGTGGCAACTAACAGCGAGGGTTGCGCTCGTTGCGGGACTTAACCCAACATCTCACGACACGAGCTGACGACAGCCATGCAGCACCTGTGTCCCAGTCCCCGAAGGGAAAGCCGGATCTCTCCGGATGTCCAGGCATGTCAAAAGGTGGTAAGGTTCTGCGCGTTGCTTCGAATTAAACCACATGCTCCACCGCTTGTGCGGGCCCCCGTCAATTCCTTTGAGTTTTAATCTTGCGACCGTACTCCCCAGGCGGAGTGCTTAATGCGTTAGCTGCGTCACCGACAGGCATGCCTGCCGACAACTAGCACTCATCGTTTACAGCGTGGACTACCAGGGTATCTAATCCTGTTTGCTCCCCACGCTTTCGAGCCTCAGCGTCAGTAACGGACCAGTATGTCGCCTTCGCCACTGGTGTTCTTCCGAATATCTACGAATTTCACCTCTACACTCGGAGTTCCACATACCTCTTCCGTACTCAAGACTGCCAGTATCAAAGGCAATTCCAAGGTTGAGCCCTGGGCTTTCACCTCTGACTAAACAGTCCGCCTACGCTCCCTTTACGCCCAGTAATTCCGAGCAACGCTAGCCCCCTTCGTATTACCGCGGCTGCTGGCACGAAGTTAGCCGGGGCTTCTTCTCCGGGTACCGTCATTATCGTCCCCGGTGAAAGAATTTTACAATCCTAAGACCTTCATCATTCACGCGGCATGGCTGCGTCAGGCTTTCGCCCATTGCGCAAGATTCCCCACTGCTGCCTCCCGTAGGAGTTTGGGCCGTGTCTCAGTCCCAATGTGGCTGATCATCCTCTCAGACCAGCTACTGATCGTCGCCTTGGTGAGCCTTTACCTCACCAACTAGCTAATCAGACGCGGGCCGCTCCAATGGCGATAAATCTTTCCCCCGAAGGGCACATCCGGTATTAGCTCAAGTTTCCCTGAGTTGTTCCGAACCAAAGGGCACGTTCCCACGTGTTACTCACCCGTCCGCCACTAATCCCGAAGGATCCGTTCGACTTGCATGTGTTAGGCCTGCCGCCAGCGTTCGCTCTGAGCCAGGATCAAACTCTCAGGTTGAGTTGACATTGACTCCAGCTATTTGACCGAGGGGAAAACCTCAGTCGCGTATCTGGTTTGCATAGTTTCTTGACGAGTTCCCATCACACAATGACCAGATCAAAAGACCCGATCACCGTATAAATGGTGTCTTCAAGAGACCGCATTCGTCAGCGTCTAAGATGACCTCGAAGGGTCATCGCCAGAGCGCCGCCGCCTGCGTTTCTCTTTCCAAATCAACAATGTCAAAGACCAGAGCCGAAGCTCCGAGCCGCCTCCGTAACCGGGGAGCGGCCCCACCGTTTAGCGCCCGGTGTCGGCGGAGGCGGCTATTTA
>LNIY01000035.1 GCA_001449105.1 Caulobacter vibrioides
CCTCCGGCCCTCCGGGCCACCTCCCCCTCTGGGGGAGGTGGCCCGGAGGGCCGGAGGGGGGCGCGCGAAGCGCGCCATCAATACCCCAGCGCCACCCCGTCCTTGCGCATCTCGGTCGCCGCCGCGTAGCGCCCCGGCCAGCGTTCGATGGCCTGGTAGCCGCCGTAGCCGCCGGCGTCGGTCTTGAGGGTCCAGCCGATGGCTTCCAGCGCCTTGCGGGTCGCGGCCGGCACGCCGGTCTCCAGGTCCAGCGCCTTGACGTCCTCGGCGGCGATCCCGGTCGGCTCGGGCGAGCCGCCGTGGTGCCAGCGCGGGGCGTCGCCGGCTTCCTGCACGCCCAGGCCGAAGTCGACCATGTTGCTGATGATCTGGGTCTGGCCCTGGGGCTGCATGTCGCCGCCCATGACGCCAAAGCTCAGCCACGGCTCGCCCTTGCGGGTGGCGAAGCCGGGGATGATCGTCTGGAAGGGGCGCTTGCCGGGGGCGTAGAGGTTGGGGTGGCCGTCGGTCAGGGCGAACAGCTCGCCCCGGTCCTGGAACATGAAGCCCAGGCCGTCGGGCATTAGGCCCGAGCCCATGCCGCGATAGTTCGACTGGATGATCGAGACCATCATCCCGTCCTTGTCGGCGGTGGTGAAATAGGTGGTGTCGCCCTTGCTGGGCGCGGTCCCCGGATAGGACGGCGTCCAGATCGCGTCGGGGCGGATCAGCTTGGCGCGCTCCTTGGCGTAGTCCTTGGAGATCAGCCACTCGATCGGCGACTTGTAGAAGTCCTGGTCGGCGTAGAAGCGGGCGCGGTCCTCGTAGGCCAGGCGCTTGGCCTCGACGGCGTGGTGGATCGCCTGGGCCGACTGGAAGCCCATGCCGGCCACGTCGAACTGCTCGAGGATGTTCAGCATCTGCAGGGTGGCCAGCCCCTGCGTGTTGTCGCCCAGGGCGTGGACGTCGACGCCGCGATAGCCGGTGGTGTGCACGGTGGTCCAGACCGAGCGGTGGGCGGCCAGGTCCGCCTTGGTCATCCAGCCGCCGATGCGCTTGAAATAGGCCTCGATGGTCGTGGCGATCTCGCCCTCGTAGAAGGCGCGGCCGCCGCCCTGGGCGATCAGGCGATAGGTGCGGGCCAGCGCCGGGTTCTTGAAGATTTCGCCCTCGACCGGGGTCTTGCCGTCGGGCGCCCAGACCTTCCTGAAGTTCTCGACTTCCTCGATGTTGGAGGCCGGGTTGGTGAAGCGGCGGTGGCTGCCGGCCAGGTAGAAGGCGACGTTCTGGGTGATCGGGTGGCCTTCCTCGGCGGTGGCGATCGCCGGCTCGAACAGCTGCGCCCACTTCAGCTTGCCGTAGCGCTCGTGCAGGGCCCGCCAGGCGTCGACGGCGCCGGGCACGCTGACGCTGACCGTGCCGTAGGAGGGGATCTTGCCGTCCTTGGCGCGGCCGCGAACGGTCTCCAGCGACAGGCCCTTGGGCGAGCGGCCCGAACCGTTCAGGCCCACCACCTTGCGGGTCTTGGGGTCCCAGAGCAGCACGTAGCAGTCGCCGCCGATGCCGCAGGCGATCGGCTCGCACAGGCCGAGCATGGCGTTGGCGGCCACGGCCGCGTCGGCCGCCGAGCCGCCCTTCTTCAGCACCGCGATCGCGGCCTGGGTCGCCAGCGGGTGGGCCGTGGCGGCGGCGCCATGGACGCCCCAGGCGGCCGAACGCGAAGCGAAGGTTGCGCCGTCCACCCGGTCGCCGCCGTGCACGTCGGGGCGCTTGCGGTTGGGATTGGGGCCGGTGAGGATCTGCGACTGGGCCAGGGCCTGGCCGGCGAAGGCGACGGCGGGCAGGGCGGCGAAGAAGGTGCGGCGGCGCATGTCGGTGTCCCCACGAAAACGGCGAGTCCGTTTCTAGGGGCGGCGGGCGGGGGAGGCTAGGCCGTGCGGGAAAAGTGGGTGTGTGGGGGTGAAGCCCCCTCCGGCCCTCCGGGCCACCTCCCCCAGAGGGGGAGGATCTATTGGCGCCGGCGCTTTTCAAGATGCTCCCCCTTTGGGGGAGCTGTCGCGGAGCGACTGAGGGGGTCAGCCCAGCGCCAGGTCGTCCAGCTCCTTGCCCAGCACCAGGGCCAGGGCCTCGACCACCAGCACGTGGTCCTGGCGCTGGGGCAGGCCCGAGACGGTCACCGCGCCGATGCAGCCCAGGCCCTTCACCAGCAGCGGGAAACCGCCGCCGTGGGCCGCGTAGTCGCGGGTGGGCAGGCCGTGCTTGGCCTCCAGGGTCTCGTTCTTGGCCGCCAGGGCCAGGCCGATACCGTAGGAGCTCCTGTCGAAGTGCAGCACGGTGTTGCGCTTGCGGCGCAGCCAGTCGGCGTTCTCGTGGGTCGAGCCGGGCAGGGCGGCGTGGAACAGCGGCCGGTCGCGCAGCGACACGTCGATGGCCAGCGGCGCCTTGCGGGCCAGGGCCGCATCCCGCAGGCCGGCCCCCAGGGCCCAGGCGGCGTCGAGGTCGAAGCGCGGGAAGACCAGCGTGGCCTCCTGGGCGGCGATGCGGGCGATGTCGTCCTCGCGGCTCATCGGGCGGCCTCGACAGGCAGTTCGCGACGCTCGGCGGCCGAGCGGATCGCCAGGTCCAGCAGCTCCATGACCTGCAGCGCCTCGCGGGCTGGCACGGGATTGGGCGCGCCGGTCAGGATCGCGTCGCGGATCCCGGCGTAATAGGCCGCGTAGTCGCCGCGGCGGCCGGCGAAGGTCTCGCTGGTCAGGCTGTCGCCGTCGGCGCGGGTCAGGGTTCCGGGGCGCGGATCGAGGCCGAAGCCCTCGTCGGCCGGCGTCAGGCCGCGCTTGAGCATGTCTTCCTGGGCGTCCAGGCCCTGCTTGACGAAGCTGCCCTTGGTCCCATGCACGGCCAGGCGCAGGTCGGCGGCGGCGGTCAGCAGGCTGCCGTGCAGGATCACTCGCAGCGCCGGATAGCGCAGCGTCACGTGGAAATAGTCGTCGGCCCCCGCGCCCTGGCGCTGGATCCCGATGTCGGCGTTGACCGCCAGCGGCGCGCCGAACAGTTGCAGCGCCTGGTCCAGCAGGTGGGGGCCCAGGTCGAACCAGGCGCCGGCGCCCGGGCCGGCCCGCTCGCGCCAGCGGTCGCGCACCACGGGGCGGAAGCGGTCGAAGTGGCTTTCGTACTGCGTCACCTCGCCTAGAACGCCGTCGGCGATCAGGCCCTTCAGCGTCAGGAAATCGGCGTCCCAGCGGCGATTGTGAAACACCGACAGGAGGCGGTCGTGGGTCTCGGCCGAGGCGATCAGGGCGCGGGCCTCGTCGAGGGTGACGGTGAACGGCTTGTCGATCACCACATGCTTGCCGGCGGTGAGGGCCGCCTGGCCCTGCGGCGCGTGCAGGTCGTTGGGCGTGGCGATGACCACAAGGTCGATCGCCGCGTCGGCCAGCGCTTCGTCGAGGCTGGCGACGACCTTGGCCTCGGGATGGTCGGTCGCCACCTTGGCCGGGTCGCTGGACACCACGGTGTGCAGGACGAGGCCCGGCGTCGTGGTGATCAGCGGGGCGTGAAAGGTCTTGCCGACATAGCCGTAGCCGACGAGGGCGACGTTGAGCGGAGCGGTCGTGGTGGAAGACAACGTTGTCATGCATCCAATCTAAGCCGTGATCGCGGCGAGGTCACGGCGCCGGCGCGTGAAATGCACAACGAAAAAGCCCCCGGCGCGGCTGCGTCCGGGGGCTCGCTTTCAGCGGAGTGGCGAAGATCAGATCTTCACCGGCTCCATCTTGGGGGTGAGCAGGTGCACCACCAGCAGGGCGACCAGATAGGCGGTGCCGGCCACCACGAAGATCGGGGTGTAGGTGCCGATGTCTTCCAGAACCTTGCCGATGTACTTGGAGAACACCATGCCGCCCAGGGCGCCCAGCATGCCGCCGATGCCGACGACCGAGCCGACGGCGGCGCGCGGGAAGACGTCCGAGGGCAGGGTGTAGAGGTTGGCCGAGAAGCCCTGGTGGGCCGCGGTCGCGATCCCGATGATCAGCACGGCCAGCCAGACGTTGCTGGCGAACGAGGCGAACATCACCGGCACGGCCAGCAGGGCGCAGACCAGCATGGTCGTCTTGCGGGCGGCGTTGATGCTCCAGCCGCGCTTCATCAGGTTCGACGACAGCCAGCCGCCTCCGACGCTGCCGACGTCGGACAGCAGGTAGATGGCGATCAGCGGCGGGCCGAAGGTCTTCAGGTCAAGGCCGTAGCGCTTGCCCAGGAAGTCCGGCAGCCAGAACAGGAACATCCACCAGATCGGGTCGATCAGGAACTTGCCCAGCGAGTAGGCCCAGGTCTCGCGCTTGGTCAGCAGCTTGGCCCAGCCGATCTTCTCGACCGGGTCGGCCGGGTCCTGCTCGATGTGGGCCAGTTCGGCCGCGCCCAGCTTTTTGTGCTCGCGCGGGCGGCGGTAGACCAGCAGCCAGATCGGCAGCCAGATCAGGCCGGCGACGCCGGTGACGATGAAGGCCATCTGCCAGCCGAAGGCCAGGGTGATGCCCGGCACGACCAGCGGGGTGACGATGGCGCCGATGTTGGTGCCGGCGTTGAAGATGCCGGTGGCGAAGGCGCGTTCCTTCTTGGGGAACCACTCGGCCACGGCCTTGATGCCGCCCGGGAAGCCGCCGGCCTCGCCGATGCCCAGGCCCATGCGGGCGAAGATGAAGCCCGAAAGGCCTCGCGCGCCGGCGTGAGCGATGTGGGCGATCTGCCAGATAGCGAACGCGATGCCGAAGCCCCAGCGGGCCCCGATCTTGTCCATGATCTTGCCCCACGCCAGATAGGCGATGGCGTAGGAGAGCTGGAAGTAGAAGACGAGGTCGGCATAGTCGCCCTCGCTCCAGCCGAACTCCTTGGAGAGGTTCGGCTTGAGCAGGCCGATGGTCTGCCGGTCCACATAGTTGATGACCATCGCCGCGAACAGCAGGCTGACGATCACCCAGCGATAGCGCCCGATCTTTTCAGACGGCGCGGGGGCCGCGGATACGTCCATGGACTTCGTCTTCCTTACCCTAGTCTTTGTTTTGGTTCGTTGTTGTCAGGCTGGCCGCCGTCAGGCGGGGACCGCCCTGCAGCGGACCTCGCCCAGCGGGCCGAAGCTTATGGTCGACTCGTCGCCGGCCGCCACGTCGTGGATGCCGGTGCTGGCGCCGGTGGTGACCAGCATGCCCTTCTTCAGCGGGCGGCCGCGCGAGGCGACGTGGCCGAGCAGGAAGGCCAGGGCCGCCAGGGGCGAGCCGGGGATCGAGGTCGCGCCGCCCTTGCCGACGCTGGCGCCGTTGACGAAGGTCTCGGCCGGCATGGCTTCCCAGCCGATCTCGCGCCAGTTCTCGATGACCGGACCCAGGATCTGGCCGTCGTTGTTGCCGAAGTCGGAGACCACGATGGGCGGGCCCAGCTCGTTGATGGTCTTCAGCGGGCTGCCGGCGATTTCGACGCCCAGGATCAGCTCGCCGACGTATTCGGCGGCTTCTTCCGCCGTCCAGTCGGTCTTGCCCTCGGGGGCGTCCTTGGACAGGCGGATGATGAACTCGGCCTCGACGGCGGTGAAGCCGCCGGCGATGGCGCGGAACGGGGTCGGCTCGGCGCCGGCCTCCCAGACGTTCTTCGCAAAGATGCAGCCGGCCAGGCGGTCGACGCCCAGGCGCTCGCGGTGATGCGGGGGAACCAGGCCGACCTTCCAGCCGACCAGCTCGTCGGGCCACAGGTCGATGGCGATGTCCTGCACCGCATAGCCGTCGGCCATGGTCTGGGGCAGGGCGCCGCCGGGATAGCCGGGAACCGAAACGCCCTTCTGCCGGGCTTCAACGAATTGGGGGGCGATCGACGCCGGTGCGAATAGGTCGCTTTGCGCCTCAGAAACGGTCACGCCGCGTAGCCTCCCTCGAATTACTCATGACTGGCCCGTTCATCGGGCCTGCGCTGTCTCTAATGGAAACCGGTGTCATTGACAATTGGTCCACTGAAACACGTCAACGCGCGGAGGGGAACCGTTCACGCGCTCGAAGACTCTTGTTTTCAGAGAAGGATCGGCAAAATGGCCCAGTCGCAGCTGACCGAGTATCGCCGCAAGCGCGACTTCGCGAAGACCGCCGAACCCAGCGGCGAGCGCGCGGTGGCGGCCGCGCCGCACCTGCGATTCGTCATCCAGAAGCACGACGCCACGCGCCTGCACTACGACTTCCGGCTGGAGGTCGACGGCGTGCTGAAGTCGTGGGCCGTGACCAAGGGACCTTCGCTCGATCCGGCCGACAAGCGCCTGTCGGTCGAGGTCGAGGACCATCCCCTCGACTACGGCGACTTCGAGGGCACGATCCCCAAGGGCCAGTACGGCGGCGGCACGGTGCAGCTGTGGGACCGCGGCTATTGGGCGCCCGAGCCCGGCTTCGAGGACATCGGCAAGGCGCTGAAGAAGGGCGAACTGAAGTTCGTGCTGGAGGGCGAGCGCCTGCATGGCGGTTGGGTGCTGGTGCGCATGAACTGGGACCGCAACGCCAAGGACGGAAAAGGCAAGCGCAGCAACTGGCTGCTGATCAAGCATGCCGACGAGGCCGCACGGCCCGGCGAGGGCGCGGCGATCCTGGAGGAGGATCGTTCCATCGCCTCGGACCGAAGCATGGCCGACATCGCGGCGGGCAAGGGCAAGTCGCCCAGGCCTTTCATCCTGAAATCGAAGGGCAAGGCCGACGCCGTCTGGAAGTCACGTACCAAGGCCGAGCGCGAGGCCCTGGCCAGGGAGGCCGACGAGACCCGCAGCTTCGCGCCGACCTCATCGAAAGGGGCGGCCAAGGCCAAGTCTGAAGCCATGCCGCGCTTCGTCGAACCGCAGCTGTGCAAGTCGGTAGACCGTCCGCCGGCCGGCGCGGGCTGGGCGCACGAGATCAAATTCGACGGCTATCGCCTGCAATTGCGCGTCGAGGACGGCCGGGCGGTTCTGCGCACCCGCAAGGGCCTGGACTGGACCGAGCGGTTCGCCGGCCTCGCCGAGGCGGCCGCCGACCTGCCGGACGCGATCATCGACGGCGAGGCCGTGGTGCTGGACCAGGCCGGCCAGCCCGACTTCGCGGCCTTGCAGGCGGCGCTGGCCGAGGGCAGGGAGGGCGAAATCATCTTCTTCGCCTTCGACCTGCTGTTCGCAGGGGCCGAGGATCTGCGCGCCCTGCCGCTGCGCGAGCGCAAGGCGCGGCTGAAGGCCCTGCTGGGGCAGGACGAGGCGCGGCTGCGCTATGTCGACCACTTCGAGACGGCGGGCGACGCGGTGCTGCTGTCGGCCTGCAAGCTGGAGCTGGAAGGGATCATCTCCAAGCGACTCGACGCGACCTATCGCTCGGGTCGCAGCGAGACCTGGACCAAGTCCAAGTGCCGGGCCGGCCACGAGGTGGTGATCGGCGGCTGGACGACGACCGGAACGGCCTTCCGTTCGCTGATCGCCGGTGTGATGCGCGGCGGCAGGCTGGTTCACGTGGGCCGTATCGGCACGGGTTTCGGCAAGGACAAGGTCGCCACCCTGCTGCCGAAGCTGAAGGCGCTGGAGACCGACCTCTCGCCGTTCGAAGGGGCGGGCGCGCCCAGAAAGGCCGCCAACATCCATTGGGTGAAGCCGGAGCTGGTGGCCGAGATCGAGTATGCCGGCTTCACCGGCGAGGGCGCGATCCGCCAGGCCGCCTTCAAGGGCCTGCGCGAGGACAAGCCGGCTTCGGAGGTCGAGGCCGATGCGGCGCCGGCCGCCCAGGCGGAGCTGGCCGAACCGGCGCCCAAGGCGGCTAAGGCCGCTACGTCCAAGTCCGAAAGCGTCGTGCTCGGCGTGGCGATCTCCAAGCCCGACAAGCCGCTGTGGCCCGACGCCGGCGACGGCGAGCCGGGGACCAAGCTGGATCTCGCCCGCTACTACGCCGCCGTCGGCGAGTGGATGCTGCCGCATATCAAGGGCCGGCCCGCCTCGGTGATCCGCGTGCCCGACGGGATCGACGGCGAGACCTTCTTCCAGCGCCACGCCATGCGCGGGATGTCGTCGCTGATCGAGACCGTCACGGTCAGCGGCGACCGCCAGCCCTACATCAAGTTCGACCGTGTCGAGGCCCTGGTCGCCGCAGCCCAGATCGCCGCCGTCGAGATCCACCCGTGGAACTGCCAGCCGGGCGATCCGGAGGTCGCCGGCCGCCTGGTCTTCGACCTCGATCCGGCGCCGGAGCTGACCTTCGAGGACGTCATCGTCGCCGCCCGTGAAATGCGCGACCGACTGGAGGAGCTGGGCCTGGCCAGTTTCTGCAAGACCACCGGCGGCAAGGGGCTGCACGTGGTTACGCCGCTGTCGGACAAGGTTCCGTGGGACCAGGCCAAGGCCTTCGCGCGCGAGGTCTGCGCCCGGATGGCCGCCGACGACCCCGACCGCTACCTGATCACCATGAGCAAGAAGGCCAGGGCCGGGAAGATATTCCTCGACTACCTGCGCAACGACCGCACGAGCACGGCGGTGGCTCCGCTGTCGGCCCGCGCCCGACCTGGGGCGACCGTGTCGATGCCGCTGAACTGGACGCAGGTGAAGGCCGGCCTCGATCCGACGCGGTTCACGATCCGCACCGCGCCCGGGCTGATCGCCAGAAGCACGGCCTGGGCCGACTACGCCGAAGTGGCCAGGCCCTTGAAGGCGGCGATCAAGCGGCTGGGCTGAGGCTTGCCCCGCGCCCCCGCATCGTGACACCACAACCCTCGTGACGATTGCGACGATCAAGGACGAAGGACGGTTCACCGTCCTGGACGGGCTGCGCGGCGTCGCGGCGCTTGGCGTGCTGCTCTATCACATCGCCGACTGGTCGGGCCGGCGCGGCCATTTCGGCCACGGCTATCTGGCGGTGGATTTCTTCTTCTGCCTCAGCGGCTTCGTGCTGGCCCACGCCTTCGAGCAGCGCCGGATCGGCTTTGGCGAGTACCTCGTCGCCCGCTGGGTGCGGGTCTGGCCCATGCTGGCCATCGCCACGGTCGCCGGCGCGCTGCTGACCGGCAAGGGCGACGCCGAGACCTGGGCCGACTTCGCCAAGGGCCTGCTGCTGATCCCCAAGTTCGCGCCGATGGAAGCGGGGACCTTCCCGTCGCTGTTTCCCTTCAACCCGCTGGCCTGGTCGTTGTGCCTGGAGGTGCTGGTCAGTTTGGCCTGGTTCCCCTTCCGCCGCGCACCCGACACGGCGGTGGTGATGTTCGGGCTGCTGGCCGGCGCGGCCCTGCTGTTCGTGTCCATCGGCATGGGCGGGCTGCAGACCGGCTGGGACCAGGCGACGTTCGGCCTGGGCGTCCTGCGCGCGGCCTATCCCTTCGCCATCGGCTGGATGTGCTGGCGCTATAGGACCGGCTTCGAGGCGCGCAGGATCTGGTTGCCGGCCGTCCTGCTGCTGGTCGTGCTGGTGTTGCCGGTCTGGCCGAGCCGGGTGGTCAACGGACTCTACGATTTCGCCTGCACCACCTTGCTGTTCCCGGCCCTGGTGCTGCTGGGCGCCTATGATCCCGGCGGCCGGATCGCCCGGCTCTGCGAGCGGCTGGGCGGGGTGTCCTATCCGCTCTACGCCCTGCACTGGGCGTTCTGGTACGTGATGATCTCGATCTATCCGCACGGCTGGCGACGCGACCTGCCGCTGTGGTTCTGCGTGCTGGCCTTCTTCGTCCTGCCGGCCGCGTCGTGGGCCGCCTGGCGCTGGGTCGAGACCCCGCTGCGCACGCGCCTGAAGCGATTGACCGGAACCTGACGCGAGAAAATCGTCGCCCGCCGGTGTGCATCCGGCGAGGATGTGCGTCATGCACTCCGGGACAGCTTTCGAGACGGACCGTGCGCGCCAAGAGTGAACAGGACCTGGGGAGCTTGGATCGGCGCTATCGGCCCGCGCTGATGGCGTTCTTCATGCGCCGCGCCGCAAGCCACAGCGACGCCGAGGACATGACCCAGGAGCTGTTCGCCAAGCTGGCTCTGACCGACGGCGAGCGGACGATGGACAACGCCGACGCCTACATCTTCCAGATGGCCGCCAACCTGCTGCGCGACCGCGCCCGCCGCGAGCGCGTGCGGTCGAGCTACAGCGCCGCCGCCCGCGCCGAGCCGCTGGACCTGGAGCCCCTCGATCCCGCCCGGGTGCTGATGGGCCGCGAGCGGCTGGGCGAGGTGTCAGAGGCCCTGCGCGAACTGCCCGAGCGGACCCGCGCGATCTTCCTGCTGTTTCGGCTGGAGGGCATGAAGCAGGCCGAACTGGCGCAGCTCTACGGCATGACGACCAGCGGCGTGCAGAAACACATCCTCAAGGCCATGGGCCATCTGACCAAGCGTACGAGGGCCGGGGAATGAGCGGGCCCGACATGACCGACACCTCGCCCGAGGAGGCCCTGGACGCCGCCGCCGCCTGGTGCGTGCGCCTGGCCGAGGGCGAGCTGTCGCCGGCCGAACAGGCTGACCTCGAGGCCTGGTTCGCCGCTGATCCCGAGCATCGCGCCCTGCTGGACGACGCCGTCTGCGCCTGGAGGGCGGTGGACGACCAGGCCATGAGCCCGGGCATGGTCGCCCTGCGCGGCGAGGCCCTGGAAGACCTGCGCCGCGCCCAGCAGGCGCGGTGGTCGCGCAAGCCCGGCCGTCGCGCGGTGATCGGCGGCGCGATCGCCGCCTGTCTGGTGGCCGCCCTGGCCGGCGGCGGGCTCGTCTGGCGCGCCAGCCTGCCCGACGTCTATCGCACCACCGAGGGCGAGCGCCGGATCGTCGAGCTGCCCGACGGTTCGCGCGCTTCGCTCGACGCCGCCACCGTGCTGCGCGTCCGCTACGACGGTGGCCGCCGGCGGTTGTGGCTCGACGAGGGCCGCGCCAAGTTCTCGGTGGCCAAGGATCCGCTGCGGCCGTTCTCGGTGGCCGCCGACGGCAAGCTGGTGGTCGCCACCGGTACGACGTTCAGCGTCGAGAAGCTGCCCGGCCAGATGCGCGTGGTGCTGTACGAAGGCCATGTGGCGGTGCTGGACGGGGAGGGCGCTCGCGGGCGTCCGCCGCCGTCGCTGAAGGTCGACGGCGCGCCGGCCGAACATCTGCTGACCCCAGACCATGAACTGGTTGCCTCGACGACGTCCGACACCACCGTGGTCTCGGCCACCGATCCGTCTCGCGCCGCCTCGTGGGAAAGCGGCCAGCTGGTGTTCCAGGACGAGCCCATGGACCTCGCCGTCGAGCGGGTGAACCGCTACGCTCGCGAGAAGCTGCGGATCGCCGATCCGGCGGTGGGGCGGCTGAAGATCAGCGGCGTCTTTACCTCGGGCGACACCCGGGCCTTCGTCGACGGCGTGACGGCCGTGCTGCCGGTCCGGGCCGAACCGGCTTCGGGCGAAACTGTGCTGCGGATCGACCGGGGACAAAACAACCGGGGACAAAAAAAGATCAGCGGCGCTGGTGAGTCTTCCGCGGACTGAGGCGTCTCACTGACCAAAGCGCCGCCAAAGAACAATGATCGGCGCGAGGGAGGGAAGTGATGCGCAAGAGCTTCGACCGCCGCCTCGTCTGGGGCGCCGCCACCGCTACCGCCGCCGTCCTGGCGGCCCTGACCGCGCCGACAGCCGGCTACGCCCAGCAGCGCGCGACCTACAGTTTCGACATTCCGGCTCAGGACCTGGGCGGCGCCCTGCGGGCCTTCGGCCGCGCCTCGGGCCAGCAACTGGCCTTCGACGAGACCCAGATCCGCGGCAAGCGCAGCGCCGGTCTGAAGGGCAGCTTCTCGGCGCAGGACGGTCTCAAGCGTTTGCTGGCCGGCTCGGACATGGTGGCCCAGCCCACCGCCAGCGGCGTCTACGCCATTCGCGGGCGAGACCTGCTGGTCGCCGCCAGCGCGACCAGCCAGGCCGCTCCGGCCGTCGCCGCTGAGCCGCCGGTCCAGCCGGAAGCGCCTTCGGAAGTGGAAGAGGTCATCGTCGTCGGTACGCCCGGCGGCGCGGGCATCGACAAGCTGTCGGCCAGTTTCGCGGTCAGCACCGTTAACGCCGCCGACATCACCAAGGCCTCGCCGAAATCGAGCGCCGAACTGCTGGCCCTGGTGCCAGGCGTCTGGGTCGAGACCTCGGGCGGGGTTGCGGGAGCGAATGTCTTCGTGCGCGGCTTTCCCGCCACCGGCGACGCCGAGTTCCTGACCATCCAGTTGCAGGGCGCGCCGATCTATCCGCCCTCGACCCTGTCGTTCCTTGAGAACTCGTCGATCTTCCGCGTCGACGAGACGATCTCACGGATGGAAGCCCTGCGCGGCGGCCCCAACCCGATCTTCTCCAACGGCCAGCCGGGCCTGACGACCAACTTCATGCTCAAGGAAGGCGGCGAGGACACCAAGGGCCTGGTGAAGGCCTCGACCTCGGACTACGGCCTGCGCCGCATCGACGGCATGGTCAGCGGCAAGCTGGCGGACGACCTGTTCTTCATGGTCGGCGGCTACGTCGCCCGCTCGCCGGGCATTCGCGACACCCAGTTCGACAGCGAGAAGGGCCAGCAGTTCACGGTGAACCTCACCAAGAAGCTGGAGAACGGCAAGATCAACCTCTACGCCCGCGCCACCGACGACCATGGCGCCTGGTACCTGCCGTTCGCGATCAACGTGCCCGGCGTCGACAAGGGGACCTACACCCAGCTGGGCGAGCTTTCGCGTCACCAGACCCTGCAGGTCCACGCCAACGGCGCGACCCGCAGCTTCGATCTCGCCGACGGCCGCGGCTGGAAGGGCTATGTCGCCGGCGGCAGCTTCGAGCACGACTTCGGCGACGGCTGGACGGTGCGCGATCGCTTCAGCTTCACCAAGGGCGACGCCAACACCTACGGCCTGGTGCCCGATGGCGGGGCGGTGACGGCCTCGTCGGTGGCGACCGTCATCGGCGGTCCGGCGGTCACGCGCGGCGGGACGACGTTGGGAGCCAACGACTACGTGCAGGCCTGGGGCGCCTGGATCGTCGAGAAGGAGATCGAGGCGCTGACCAACGACTTCAGCGTCTCCAAGAGCTTCGGCGCCCACGAAATCTCGGCCGGCTACTACGCCTCCAGCTTCTCGTCGGACGACTTCTGGACCATCGGCAACTTCCGGCCGATGCAGGTGAAAGCCAACGGCGACTACCTGGCGGCCAATGTCAGCTGCGCCAACCTCGCCACGGCCGGCAGCGGCGCGGGCTGCTGGAACTACGGCCTGGTGTCGGCCGGCGACGGGCGGGTGGACGCGCTCTATCTGGCAGACGCCTGGCAGGCCACCGAAGCCCTGCGCATCGATCTCGGCGTGCGCCGCGAGCGGTTCAAGACCGACTACGTGGTCGACGACGGCGCCGGCTATCCGGACGGCCTGGCCATCCGCACCACCGACTACAGCAACAGCAAGACCTCCTACACGGTCGGCGCCAACTACGACCTGAACGACGTCTCCGGCGTCTTCGTGCGCTATTCGCGAGGCTACAAGTTCCCCAGCTTCGACAACTTCCGCGAAAACCTGACCGACACCCTGAAGGTCGATCAGTACGAACTGGGCTACAAGCTGCGCAGCGGGCCGTTCGAGCTCTACGCCACCGGCTTCGCCAACGAGTTCAAGGGCGCCAAGTTCGCCGACGTCGGCGGCATCCAGGAGAGCAACACCAACAAGGCCCACGGCATCGAACTCGACGGCCGCTGGAAGTCGGACTTCGGCCTGTCGCTGGCCCTGAACGGCACCTTCCAGAAGACCGAGATCAAGCAGTCCTCGATCCCGGCCAACGCCGGCAACAGCGCCCAGCGCCAGCCCGACTGGCAGATCCGCTTCACGCCCAGCTGGGACGTGGCCATCGGCACGGTCGACGCCACCTTCTACGGCACGCTCAGCGCGGTCGACGACCGCTATGGCGACAACGCCAACACCCAGGTGCTGAAGGGCTACGAGAAGCTCGATCTCGGCGCGATCTTCCGGGTGGGCCAGTTCGACGTGCAGATCGCCGGCGACAATCTCACCGACAGCCACGGCCTGACCGAGGGCGATCCGCGCTCGACCAGCGGCGCCAACGCCCGGCCGATCCTCGGCCGCTCGGTGCGCTTGAGCGTCGGCTACAACTTCTGACGATCTCGCGGGTTCTGACCTGCAACAGACCCTGCGCGCGGGCCGGCCTTCCTCCCTGCCGGCCTGCGTTCTTTTTGTCCGATGCGTCTTTTTCGATGAGGCCCCGATGATCCGCGCCCGCCTGCTCGCCGTCGTTTCCGCCGCGGCCTGGACGGCCTGCGCACCGCTCGCCCTGGCCCAGACGCCGGCGGCGGAGATCGCAACGCCGGCGGACACTTACCAGGAGCTGTTCCACCAGGTGCAGACCCGGCGGCTGTTCCCGGACGGCAAGACCTTCGTCGACGCCGCGCCCCGGCGCGACCCGGCTGCGATACTCAGGGACTACCGCGCCCAGGCCCGCTTCACCGACGCCGAGCTGAGGCGCTTCGTGCGCGCCAATTTCGTCGTGCCGGAGGCCGGGGCGACGCCCGCGCCCAGCGCGGACCGCACCACCCTGAAGGCCCATATCGCCGCCCTGTGGCCGCACCTGACCCGCGATCCGGTCAAGCCCGTGGCCGGCGGTTCGGCCCTGGCCATGGAAAAGCCGTTCGTCGTGCCCGGCGGGCGCTTTCGCGAAATCTACTATTGGGACAGCTACTTCACGATGCTGGGCCTGAAGCTCGACGGGCGAAGCGATCTGGTCGAAAGCATGATCGACGACTTCGGCGGCCTGATCGACGGCTACGGCCATATCCCCAACGGCGCGCGCACCTACTATCTCAGCCGCTCGCAGCCGCCGTTCTTCTACGCCATGGCCGGCCTGTCGGAGGCGACCGAGCCGGCGGTGGTCAAGGCCCGGGTCGACCTGATGCGACGCGAGCACGCCTTCTGGATGGACGGCGAGAAGTCGGTCGCGCCGGGCAAGGCGTATCGCCGGATCGTGGCCCTGCCGGGCGGGGCGGTGCTGAACCGCTATTACGACGACCGGGTCACGCCGCGCGACGAGTCCTACCGCGAGGACCTGGAGACCGCCCGCGAGGCCTGTCTGGCCACCGGCCGCCCGCCGGCGGAGGTGTTCCGCGACCTGCGGGCCGGAGCCGAGAGCGGCTGGGACTTCTCCTCGCGCTGGATGGCCGACGGCGAGCACCTGAAGACCATCCGCACGACGGCCATCGTCCCCGTCGATCTCAACGCGCTGATGTACGGCCTGGAAGGTGCGATCTCGGCCGGCTGCGCCCGGATCGCCGACACCGCCTGCGCCGCCGAGTTCGACGCCCGCGGCAAGGCCCGCAAGGCGGCCATGGACGCGATGCTGTGGGACGCTTCGCGCGGCGTCTATCTCGACTACCTCTGGACGGGCGGCGAGCGGATCGACGCCTTGAGCGCGGCGACCCTCTATCCGTTGTTCGTCGGCGCCGCCTCGCCCGAGCAGGCCAAGGCGGTGGCGGTCGCCACCCGTGCGCAGTTGCTGGCCTCCGGCGGCCTGCGCACCACCACCCGCCGCACCGGCCAGCAGTGGGACACGCCCAACGGCTGGGCGCCGTTGCAGTGGGTGGCCGTCGCTGGACTGCGTCGCTACGGCGAGAGCGCCCTGGCGGCGGAGGTCTCGACCCGCTGGCTGGCGACGGTCGAGCGCGAGTACCGGGCCAGCGGCAAGATGCTGGAAAAGTACGACGTCGAGGAAGCCAAGGCCGGCGGGGGCGGGGAGTACCCGCTGCAGGACGGCTTCGGCTGGACCAACGGGGTCGCCCGGGCGCTGCAGGAGAGCGCCGGGAACTAGAGCTCCGGCTCGTCGCCGCCCAGGCGCTCGATCTCGGCGACCAGACCGTCGATGTCGAGGATGCTCAGGGTGCGGCCCTGCTTGGCGATCAGGTTGCGGGCTTCCAGCCGGTTCAGCTCGCGGGTCACGGCCTCGCGCTGGGCGCCCGCCAGGACGGCGATCTCGGCGTGGGTCGGGGCGCGGGCCAGGATGGCGCGGTTATCCTCGATGCCGACGTCGGTCGCCAGGCGCAGCAGCTCCATCTGCACGCGGCAGGGGGCCGAGACGGCGTTCAACTCGAACACCCGGCTGCTCAGCGCCCGGACCATGGCGGCCAGGTCCTCCATCACCGCGCGGGTGAAGTTGGGCGAGCCCGACATCAGCTCGGCGACCAGCGATTCGGGCAGGCGACCCACCACGGCCTCGGTCAGGGCGGTGACGTTGGCCGAGCGCGGCAGGCGGTCGATGGCGGCGATCTCGCCGAAATAGGAGCCGGGCTGCAGACGGCGATAGCCGACTTCGCGGCCCGATCGCGCGTACTGGTTCACCAGCAACAGGCCTTGCACGACGACATAGATCGCGCCGCCGGGATCGTGCCGCTGCACGAGGCGCGCGCCCCGTCGCACCGAGAGAATCTCGATGCGCGAGGCCAGGGCCTCCACCTCTGCGGGCGCCATGTGACGCAGCAGGCGACAACCGGCCAGGGCCTGCAGACGGGAGGCCTGATCGCCGAAGCCTGCCGCATTCGAAGCGCCAGCGGTGGCGGCGCTCGCGGAAGAGTCCATAATCGCCGCTCCTGAGTTCGCGTAAGGGGAGAGTCGAGGGGGCAATGGGGGACTTAAACTACAAGGCCTTCATCAGCTACAGCCATGGCGACGGCAAGCTTGTCGACTGGCTGCACAAGCGGCTGGAAGCCTATCGCCCGCCCAAGGGCGTGGGGCCGGCCGACGCGCGTCCGTTGCGGCCGATCTTCCGCGACCGCGCGGAACTGTCGGCGGCCGCCGATCTGGGCGGAGCGATTCGCGAGGCGCTGGACCGTTCCGAGCACCTGATCGTGGTCTCTTCCGAGGCTTCCCGCCGCTCGAAGTGGGTCGGCGAGGAGATCCGTCACTTCCTGTCGACCCATGGTCCGCAGCGAGTGATCTGCGTTCTGGTCGACGCGCCCGAAGGCGGCGGCGAGGTCATCGACTGCCTGCCGCCGCTGCTGCGCGAGGCCTTCCCGCCGGGCGGCGAGCCCCTGGCGGCTGACTTGCGGCCGGGCGGCGACGGTCGTCGCCTGGCCTTTCTGAAGGTCGCCGCGGCCCTGCTGGGCGTGCGGCTCGACAACCTGATCCAGCGCGACGCCCGTCGGCGCTCGCGCTGGATGGCCGCCACCACGGCCGGCGCGCTCGGCGTCGCCGTCGTCACCGGCGCCCTGGCGGTGGTCGCCTTCGACGCCCGCCGCGAAGCAGAGGCCCAACGCGCCGAGGCCGAAGACCTGGTGGCCTACATGCTGGGCGACCTGCGCAAGAAGCTGGAACCGGTCGGCCGCCTGGACGTGCTCGACGGCGTCGGCGCCCGGGCCCTGGCCCACTACGCCCATGTCGATCCCCGCGATCTCGACGACGAGGACCTCTCCCAGCAGGCCAAGGCCCAGACTCTGCTCGGCGAGATCCGCGACAAGCGCGGCGATCTGAAGGGCGCCCGCCAGGCCTTCTCGCAGGCGGCGCTGACTTCCGAGGCCCTGTCGAACCGCAACCCGCAGGACGGCGAGCGTCTGTACGACCACGCGCAGAACGTCTTCTGGCTGGCCTATGTCGACTGGCGGCTGGGGCGGGTGGCCGACGCCGAGGTGGGCTTCCGGCGCTACGGGGAGCTGGCCGAGCGGCTGACCAGGCTCGATCCGAGCAACCTGGATTGGCGCATGGAAGTCGCCTACGCCCGCAACAACCTCGGGACGCTGCTGCTGGGCGAGGGGCGCAGCAAGGACGCCCTGGTCGTCTTCGACGACGCCCGAGTCCGTTTCGAAGCGGCCGTCAAGGCCTCGCCCGGCGCGGTCCAGCCGATGAAGGACCTGGCCGACGTCCACGCCTGGCTGTCGGACGCCCACTATCGGCTGGGCCAGGTGGACAAGGCCTACGAGCAGCGCGCGATCGCCCAGTCCATCGTCGCCGGCATCCTGAAGAAGGATCCCGAGAACAGGCCGATGACCGCCAAGCTCTATGCCGGCCAGCTGGCCCTGGCGCGTCGTGCCCTGGACATGGGGCGCGTCGACGAGGCGCGCCGGCTGGTCGATGGGGCCCGTCGCGGCTTCCGCGACCTGACCGCCCTGGACCCGGAGAACGCCACCTGGCTGGACTATGCGGCCAATGTGGAGCTCGACGCCTTCGACGTCGCCTTCGTCGCCGGCGACCTCGCGACCGCGCGCGCGGCCCATGCCGAGGCGGAACGCCGGATCGAGCGCCTGCGGACGCTCAATCCGGAGGTCTATGTCTGGATGGCGCGGCTCAGCGGAAAGCTGCGGGTGCAGGCGATCCGCCTGGCCGAGATCGACGGCAAGCCCCAGGCCGCCAAGGCCGCCGCCCGCGAGATCGAGCGGTCGCTCGCCAAGCGGACGGGCAAGAAGGGCGACGCCGAAATCGAGGACTGGCTGCTTAGCCTGGCCTACCTGAAGCAGGGCAGGGCGGACCAGGTCGTGGGCTTCCTGGGGCCGCGTCGCGACAGCCTTTCGCCCGAGAAGCTCGACGTTCTCGCCCGGGCGCTGCACAGCCTGGGAAGAATTTCCGAGGCGTCGGCCATAGTGAACAAACTTCGTTTACACGGTTATGCGAGACCCGACTTCGTTGCGTTTTCACGCGATTCATCTCTAGGTTAACTCGCCTACAGGGGGAATTTTCTATGCTCAGCCACAACGGCGCCAATCCGGAACCGGATCTGGTCATCGACATCATCGTCGGCTTCGATGGCAACCTCAGCTTCATGGACCTGTTCCCGAGCCCGCCCGAGCCGCTCGACCTGGACCTGAAGCAGCGCTGCGTCCTGCAGTTCCGCCTCAGCGATGACCTGCTCTCCAAGGGCTGGGGCTTCCAGCCGACCCCGATCTCGTTCGAGAACGACTGGGGCCAGAACTTCTCCAGCTACTACTGGACCAACTACATCCCGCCGGGCGCGCAAGAGCCGGTTCCGTACTCGCAGTTCAAGGTGATCTACGAGTGCAAGCGCATGGGCATCTTCGTCTACAGCCTGTTCATGCACGACGGTCTGGGCCAGCCGATCGACTTGGATCCGCTGATCGAAAACGGCGTCGGCGCCTAAGCTGAGCGCCAAGGCGTCCTTCGACGAGCTCGCCGCGCTGCTTCGGCGCGGCGAGCACCTTTCCGCCTACGACCTGGCGCGACGAGCCCTCGACGAGGGCGAACGCTCGCTGACTCTGGCCCATGCGGCCGTGCTTTCGCTGGCTCGCGCCGGCGCCACCGACTTCGCCCGCGCCGAGTTCGTGCGCCTGGGCCTGGCCGCCTCCAAAGATCCCGAAGCCCTGGCGCTGGGCGCCCGCCTTCTCAAGGACGTGGCCCTGACCGCGGACGCCTCGCGCCGTCGGGCTTTCGCCCGCGCTTCGGCGCGCGCCTATGTCGCCGCGGCGACCAACGGCGGCGGCCGCTATGGGCTGGTCAACGCCGCGACCATGAGCCTGGTGGCCGGCGACACGGCCCGGATGGCGGATTTGGCGCAGGCCGCCCTCGACGCCGGCGTCGCCGCCGGGCAGGGCGAGGCCGGCTATTTCGATCGCGCCAGTCGGGCCGAGGCGCTGTTTCTTCTGGGGCGGCGGGACGAGGCCGCCGAGATGCTGGCCGCCGCCGTCGCCGCCGCGCCGTCCAGCCTGTCGGGCCACGCCTCGACCCTGCGCCAGCTGGCGATGATCGCCGCCGAGATCGGCGCCCCGACCGCCTGGCTGGAGATCCTGCGTCCGCCCGCCAGCGCCCATTTCACCGGCCACATGTTCGCCGCGCGCGAGCCTGCTGACGAAGCCGCGCTGAAGGCGGGCATGGCCGATCTCGTAAGGACCCAAAGGATCGGCTTCGGATACGGGGGTCTGGCGGCCGGCGCCGACATCCTGTGGGCCGAGACCCTGCTGGCGGCGGGCGGAGAGCTGCACGTCGTCGCGCCGCTGGCCCTGGCGTCGTACGTCGAGACCTCGGTCCGCCCGTTCGGCGAGGATTGGGTCGGACGCTTTGAGGCCTGCCTGGCCGGGGCCTCGTCGGTGCGGTTCGCCGCCCGCGATCCCTATGCCGGCGACGACGAGGTCTTCGCCTACGCCAGCCGCTTCGCGATCGGCTGCGCCATCCTGCGGGCCGAGGGCCTGTCGACGCGGGCGGTTCAGGTCGCCGTGTGGGACGGCCGGCCGGCCGTGGGTCCCGCCGGCGCTTCGGCCGACGTCGCCTATTGGCGCGACACCGGACGCCCGCAGGCGATCCTGCCGTTCGAGCGGCCGGCGCCCGGTCCCGTCGCCATCGACCCGCGCTCGCCAGACGCCGGCCAGCGCGGGGTCAAGGCGATGCTGTTCATCGACGTGCGGGGGTTCGGCGCGCTGCACGACGCCCAGGTGCCCGCCTTCTTCGAGGTGGTGATGGCCGGCATGGCCGAGGCCATTCGCGGGCTCTCCGCGCCGCCGGAACATGTCGAGACCTGGGGCGACGGCGCCTTCCTGGTGTTTGATCGTCCCGCCGACGCCGCCGAGGCCGCGCTCGTCCTGCTGGAAGCCCATCGCCGCTTGAACCTTCGGGCCAGGGGGCTGCCGCGTCATCTGGCCCTGCGGATCGGGGGTCACTACGGACCGGTGCATCTGCGGGTGAACCCGATCACCGGCGCCCAGGCGGTGGTCGGCGCGCACGTGGTCGTCGCCGCCCGCATCGAACCCGACGTGGCGCCGGGCGCGGCCTATGTCAGCGAGGCGATGGCGGGCATCCTGGCCACGCGCCACGCCGACCGATATCGCTGCGGCTACGTGGGCCGGACCACGCCCCGCAAGAGCTTTCCGCCGGTCTCGATCTTCAATCTTTCACGCCGCTGAGAGCCGTTCGAACCCCCTGTGAAAAATTGCACAGCGGGGCTGTAGGGCTTGAGACATTCTGACGCAGATCACGGACGGCCGGGCCGAAAAGCCTCCAGAGCGGACGTCCAGCGATCAGGGACCCGGAGCCGTCGCGCCATGACGGCTCCGGGTTTCCCCAGGCCATTAGCGCGCGAGGAAGTCTTGGGGGGCTCTTCGCATGCGGGGCGGGGGCCGCTCGTGACGCTCGCGAGCGGCCCATCGCCGACCCCAGCGTGGAGTAGCGGCGTTGCGAAGCATCGAGGACCGACGTCCTGAGCCGCGGGTGCGGCCATGAACGGGCTTCTGCTCTTCGCGGGCGACGCCAGCGGACGCTCCGCCCATTCCGGAAACCTTTTCGACCTGGGCCTGGCGGACTGGCGCGACGTCGCCGCCCTGGGCCGGGTCGCCGTCGAGACCCGTGTGGCCCTTCGCGCCGCGCGCCACCGCCCTGACATCGTCGACTTTCTGGGCGAAGTGGTCGGTTCGGCCCTCGAGCCCCGCCGCGGCGCCCGCGCCGTCGAAGCCGGAGAGCTGTGCGCCGAGGCCCAGCGCCTGATCGGCGCCTGGACCGACCTGGACGCGGTGCTGGAAGGGCAGGGGCTGGATCTGCAGCTCGGCATGGCGGCCTTCGCCCGCGATCTCGTCTCCTACGGCCGCGACGTCGCGCCTTCGCTTTATCGCCAGCTGCTGTCGGGCGACCGTCCGGCCGCGCTCGAAGCCCTGCGCCTGCAGGTGCGCATGCGCGCCGACCGCGCCACGGCCCTGGCGGCCGCCATGCGTGGCTTCGCGACCCGGGCCGGAGCCTTCGCCGCCGCCTTCGCCGCCTTCGAGCGCGACCCCGCCCTGCGGATCTCGCTGCGGGAGGCGCCCGAGCTTTGCCTCTCCTACGACGATGACGGCATGGCGCTGCTGGAGCCGGTGAAGGGCGGGGCCGCCCGCCAGTTCTGGCGCCTGCAATTGGAGCAGGCCGCCGACGCGCATCGCCTGCAGTCGGCCGCGAACCCGGCCCTCCACCTGCACATCACCGCCGACGACAAGCTGTGGACCCTGGCCAACGCCTCGACGCCGTTCGGCTTCCCGCTGGTCAGCGAAGGGCCGCCGCCGCATGTCGGGGAGGTCGTGGATCTGCCGGTCGGCGCCGATCTCTTCCGCGTCCCGCCGCGCCAGGGCGCGACCTTGGAGAACGTCGCCTTCCCGGGGCATGCGCTCGACGTGGCCGAGGTGCAGGCCGGCGCGTCGCTTCGCCTCTGGGAGAAGACCGGCCTGCCGTCGCAGCAATGGGCGTTCAGCCCCACGCCGCGCACCCGCCGCGAGATCGCGCTGCACGACCTTGTCGCCCCGGCGGCCGGGCTGGCGACCACCGTCGCCGGCGTGCGCGGCCTGCGCGGCGACTGGAACGCCGTGCTCGACGATCTGGAGGCGGGCCTGGCGGCGTCCGAAGCGGGGGCGCTCGATCTCGACGCTGTGCTCTCCGAATGGGCCCGGATGGCCGACGCCGCCGAGGCGGCGCTAGCGGAGTTCGAGGCCGAGGCCAGGACCTTCGACACGGCCGGCTCATGATCCAGCTTTCCAGCCAGCCCACGCCCCAGCGCCTCCAGACCGCACCGCGCCCGGCGGACGTCCGTCGTCCATCCCTGGACCGTTGCAGGCAGGCCGGCGAACTCGTCGCTCGCGCCTTGGCCCGCGAGATCCGCTGAGGCCCTTTCCAGCAAAAAGAGGCTTGCCTGTCCTGGCCTCGGGCGAAACCGTCGCCCGCCGCGACTTGCGCGGGAATCGGAGGGGCAGATGAGGAAATCGGACTTCGGCGGCGCGTCGCTGCGCGCCTTGGCCATGGCGAGCGCGCTCGCGGTCCTGACGCTGTCGGCCGCTTCGGCCCACGCAGCCGCTCCGGCGCCGGCCGCCGCCGCGCCGGCGAACGCGCCCAGCCTATTGCCGGTCAAGACCGACGCCGCCAAGGGCGCGGTGTTGGTCACCCTGCCGGCGCCGGACGCCGATGGGATCTCCGGCCGCTTCCTCTATCAACCCAGCCTCAGCGGCGGCCTCGGCGCGACGCCGGTGGGCCTGGACCGCGCCGCCACCGGCGACACCCAGGTGCTGGTCTTCCGCCGCGTCGGCAAGCGCGTGCTGGCCGAGTTCGAGAACTTCGGCTTCCGCGCCGTGGGCGGCACGGTCGAGGAGCAGCGCACCGTGCGCGACAGCTTCCCCGGCTCGGTGGTGTGGTCGGGCGAGGTGGCGAGCGAGACGGCCGACGGCGGCTTCACGGTCGACTTCGCCGGTTTCCTCCTGCGCGACGCCTTCAACATCACCGGTTCGCTGAAGGAGGCCAAGCAGGGCGGCTTCAAGGCCGCGCCGAGCCTCAGCTATGTCGACTTCGGCCATGTGGGCGTCTTCCCCGACAACCTCGAGTTCGAGACCCGCCAGACCTTCACCGCCGACGATCCCGGCGGCGAGGTCTCCGGCATCGTCCCCGACGCCCGGGCCGTGACCTTCGGCGTCCATCACAGCTTCATCCGCTTGCCTGGGCCGGGCTTCACGCCGCGCCTCTTCGATCCGCGCACCGGCACCTCGGCCCAGGTGCTGTTCGCCGACTATGCGGTCGGCCTGGAGCAGCCGACCGTGCAGCGCCTGGTGCGCCGTTTCCGCCTGGAGAAGACCGATCCGACGGCGGCCAGGTCGCCGGTCAGGAAGCCGATCATCTTCTACGTCGATCGCGGCGCGCCCGAACCGGTGCGCAGCGCCCTTGTCGAGGGCGGCCGCTGGTGGAACCAGGCCTTCGAGGCTGCCGGCTATATCGACGCCTTCCGCGTGGAGCCGCTGCCCGAGGGCGTCGATCCGATGGACGCGCGCTACAACGTTGTGAACTGGATCCACCGCCAGACGCGCGGCTGGTCGACCGGTACGACGGTGGTCGATCCGCGCACCGGCGAGATCGTTCGCGGCGTCGTCCAGCTGGGCTCGCTGCGCATCCGCCAGGACCGGATGATCTTCGAAGGCCTGCTGGGCGCGGACAAGACGGGGAAGGGCGGTCCGGACGATCCGATCCAGATCGCGCTGAACCGCATCCGCCAGCTGGGCGCGCACGAAATCGGCCACGCCATCGGCCTGTCGCATAACTTCGCCGGCAGCGTGTACGGCCGGGCCTCGGTAATGGACTATCCCGCGCCGCTGGTGAAGGTCGACGGCGACCGCCTCGACCTCTCCGACGCCTATGCCAAGGGCGTGGGCGCCTGGGACGCCTTCGCCATCGACTGGCTGTATTCCGAAGGCCCGCCCGGAAGCGACGAGGCCGCTCGTCTCGACAAGCTGGCCCGCGAAGCCCAGGCCAAGGGCTATCGCTATGTTTCCGACGCCGACGCCCGCGGCGCAGCCTCGGCCCAGCCCTACGGCGCGCTGTGGGACAACGGCGCCGATCCGGTGGTCGAGCTCGACAACGTCATGGCGGTGCGTCGCATCGCCCTGTCGCGCTTTGGCCTGAACAGCGTGCCGGCCGGCTCGCCCGCCGCCGACCTGCGCCGGGCGCTGGTGCCCATTTATCTCTTCCATCGCTATCAGGTCGAAGCGGCGGTGAAGTTCGTCGGCGGCGTCGATTACGGCTACGCGGTGGTCGGCGACGGTCGCGAGACCGCGCCCGCCACGCCGGCAGCCGACCAGCGCCGGGCCCTGGCGGCCCTGGTCCGCACCCTGGATCCGGCCGCGCTGGACCTGCCCGACCCGTTGCTGTCGCTGCTGTCGTCGGGGATGTCGGGCTCGCGCGACAAGGCCTACGCCATCGAGATATTCCCGACCTCGGGCGCGGCGGTGTTCGACCTGCCGACGGCCGCCGAAACCGCGGCCGACCTGCCGCTGTCGCTGCTGCTGACGCCTGCGCGCCTCAACCGCCTGGTCGAGCAGAAGCGCCGCGATCCGGGCCAGCTGGACGTCGCCGAGACCGTGGACGCCTTGCTGGCCGCCGTGGCCCCGGGCGGACCGCAGGCCGAAGGCCGCACGGGCGAGCTGCGTCGACGTGTACGGGCGCGCCTGATCGGCGATCTGGTCGCCACGCTCGACGACAAGACCCTGTCGCCCACCGCCGCGGCCCAGATCGATGCGGCCCTGCTGCGCTACGCCAAGACCCTGTCGAGCTGGAAAGGGCAGGGGGCGGAGGCCGACCAGGCCGCCCGCATCGCGCGCCTTCTGACCTCCGGCGACCGCAAGGCCCTGGCGGCTCCGCGCAGCGGCGCGGTGGAAACCTTGCCGCCCGGCATGCCGATCGGCGGGGAGGACTGCTGGTTTTGCGCGCCTGGTTCGTCATGAGGTCAGGGCGCGTGTGAAGGCGCCCGGTCTGTAACGAGGAACGACCGCCCATGACCCGCGCCCGCATCCTGCTCGGCGGCCTCTGCGCCGCCGCGCTGTCCACGTCCATGGCGGCCGGCCAGCCCCTGGCGGTGGTCAATGCCGAGATATTCGACGCCACGGGCGCGGCGCCGTATCGCGGGACGCTGGTGGTCGAAGGCGGCCGCATCCTCGCGATCGGTCCCAAGGTCAAGGCGCCGAGGGGCGCGACCGTCATCGACGCCAAGGGCGAGGCGCTGATCCCGGGCCTGTTCGACGTTCACACCCACTGGACGCCCAATGGCGTTCCGGACGTCACGCCCAAGATCGCCGACGCCTATGTCGCCGCCGGCGTCACCTCGGTGAACGACTTCCACCAGCAGCCGGAGAGCTTCGCGCCGCGCCGGGCCTGGCTGGGGACCCTGACCGCGCCGCACGTCAACTTCGTCGCCCGCATCAGCACGCCCGGCGGCCACGGCGCCGACTGGGCCGACCAGGCCACCACCCGCTGGGTCGATACGCCGGAAGGCGCCCGCGCCGCCGTCGAGGCCATCGCGGCCTACAAGCCCGACGCCATCAAGGCCTTCACCGACGGCTGGCGCTACGGCAGCGCCCCCGACAACACCAGCATGGACGCCTGGACCTTGAAGGCGCTGACCGACACGGCCCACAAGTACGGCCTGAAGGTGCTGACCCACACCGTCACCGTCGACCAAGGCAAGGTGGCCGCCGCCAGCGGCGTCGACGTCATCGCCCACAGCCTGCAGGATGCGCCGCTCGACGCGCAGACCATCGCCGCCATCAAGGCCTCGGGCCTGTTCTACGCCCCGACCCTGGCGGTCTATGAGCCGGTCAAGCCGGGCGCCAAGCCGCCGGCCGATCCCGACAGTCCCCGCGCGCGCCAGAGCCGCCTGAAGTTCGGCTACGCCCTGGCCAACGCCAAGGCTCTCTACGACGCCGGCGTGCCGCTGGCTCTCGGCACCGACGCCGGCATGACCGGCACGCCGCACGGCTCCTCGACCCAGCGCGAGCTGGAACTGCTGGTCCAGGCCGGCCTGACCCCCGTCCAGGCCTTGACCATCGGCACGGCCGGCAGCGCCAGGGCCATGAACCAGCTGGCCGATCGCGGCACGCTGGAGGCCGGCAAGCGCGCCGACTTCGTGCTGGTGGCCGGCAAGCCCTGGGAGACGATCTCCGACGCACGCAAGGTCGAGCGCGTGTTCATCGACGGCAAGCTGTCCTTTGGCCCGGGCGCCAAGCGCTCGGCCGCTAACGATCGCATCGCGCCGCCGGCCGTGAAGGCCCAGGCCCTGGTCGACGATTTCGAGCGCGCCGACGGCCGCACCAGCCTCGACACCCTGCGGCTGGACGACTTCGACGGCGGCCGCGACCGCAGCCTGGAAGTCTCGCAGGTCATCGACCGCGAGGGCGGCGGCAAGGTGCTGAGCGTCGGCGCGCGGATGGCCACCAAGGACGACGCCTCGGCGGGGATTCTGCTGCCGCTGACCCGCGGCTCGGTGGTTCCGGCCGACGCCACGGCGTTCAAGGGCCTGAAGCTGGCCGTGCGCGGCGACGGCGGCGCCTACATCGTCAGCCTGGTCGGCGCCACCGGCCGCTGGACGACCAAGGTCGAGGCCGGTCCGCAGTGGAAGAGCGTCGAGCTGCCGTTCTCGGCCTTCAAGCCGGCCGGCCGCGACAAGACGGCCTTCACCGGGACCGACCTGTTGCAGGTCGGCGTCGAGGGTGAGCGTCCGGCGGGCGCCAAGCTGTGGTTCGAGCTGGACGACGTGATGTTCTACTGACGAGAAATCGCGCGCGGCGGTTTGACGCGGCGGGCGCTCGAAGGCCAATGCCAACAAGCGTTTGGCGGGCGACGGGGATGACGAATCCCCGTCATTACCGCGATTTAAGTGGTCTAGCGGCGGTGTGCGGCTCAAACCGTTACCAAGCAAGGTCGCTTATCGACCGAACGGAGACCGCCGATGGCCCGCATGGGCATGACACTCGCCGCCGCCCTGGTCATGGGTCTGACGACCCTGGCCGGCCAGGCCCAGGCCAAGGCCTCGATCGAGGACAAGGACGTGGCGCGCCTGGTGTCTCTGGGCGGGGTGTGCGTCAGCTGCGATCTGGCCGGCCGCAAGATGACCGGGGCCAAGTTCACCGGCGCCAACTTCGCCAAGGCCAACCTGATCGGCGCCGACCTGCGTGGCGCGGTGTTCTTCGGCTCGAACTTCGAGTCGGCCGACCTGACCCGCGCCGACCTGCGCGGCGCCGAGATGCGGGCCGCCAATTTCCAGAAGGCCAACTTCAACGGCGCCCGCCTGTCGGGCGTGGAGTCGGCCGGCGCCAACTTTCAGAACGCCAACCTGTCGCGCGCCGACATGACCTCGTCGGAGATGCACGGGGTCAACTTCGAGGCCGCCACCCTGATCGACGCGCGCCTGTCGAACTCCGAGCTGAACGGCTCGAACCTGAGCTCGGTGAACGCGCGCGGCGCCGACTTCTCCAACGCCGAGATCAACGGCTCCAACCTGAGCGGCGGCCGCTTCGACCGCGCCCAGTTCCGCAACGCTTCGCTGTCGGCCTCGCACCTGCGGGGCGGGAGCTTCGCCGGGGCCGATTTCAAGGGGGCGGACTTCTCGGGCGTGCGCTTCCAGGGCGTCGATCTGAGCGGCGCGCGGGGGCTGACCCAGGACCAGCTCGACGACGCGTGCGGCGAAGCCCGCCTGCCGCCGGGCCTGTCGCTGAAGACCTGCAGCGGCCGCGTCAAGCGTATCACCGTCATTCGGGGCATGCCCGCGCCGCCGGCTCCGCCCGCGCCTCCGGCCGCTCCGGCGCCCCGTCGCTGAGTTCGCCTCTGAGGGGTCTTTCTCGCCTGCGGAACGTGCGGGCGAGACAGGCGTTTCGCGACATGGTGAACGCTGCGTTGGCTAGGGACCTCGTGGCGATTGCGCGACAGCAGAGGTTGTGAGATCAAGGCGCACGGCGCGGGGGGACACCATGCCTGAGCATGACTTGAGGGAGGGGCAATCCATGCCCCTGCCCAGCTATTTGAGCTATTTGATGTATCAGACCGAGCAGCATCGGCGCGCCTTGGCGGCCGACCATGTTGCGCGTCACGGTCTGTCGTTCCCGAAATGGGTGGCGATGCTGTCGCTGGCCCGGTTCGGCGAGTGTTCGATGACGCGGCTGGCCAAGCTTTCGGCCGCCGACCGCACGACGCTGACCCGGTCGATCGACGGGCTGATCCGCGACGGCCTGGTCGAGCGGGGCGGGGCTCCGAACGATCGCCGCAAGGTGGTCGTGCGGCTGACCGACTCCGGCGCGGCGCTTTTGGAACAGATCCGGAGCGAACTGGCGCCGTTGCACCAGGAAGCCTGTTCAGAACTGAGCGCCGACGAGCAGTCGGCCCTGGCCTTCTATCTGAAGAAGATGCTGGGCGGCCTGATCCCCGAGCCAGACTGGAAGGACGAGATCCTCTCGTTCGGCCCGCCGATCCCACGTCTGGCCTGAAGACCCTCCGCCTACGCCTGGGTGCAATCTCCGGTTAGGAGCTTGCGCCTTAAGGTGTAGCCCTGCGGCTGCTAGGGGCCGCGCGAGGGGAGCTTCATCATATGAACGTCAAGCAGGTCGCCGAGCACATCCAGGCCTACGCCGACGGCGGCACGGGCTTCGCCGTGCAGGCCGGCGGTTCGACCTATCGGATGATGGGCTGGGACGCGATGGTCCAGGATGGCGGCCAGGGCTCGGCCGACATCGTCCTGGCCAATCTTTTCGGAACCATCGAGGGCGGCCAGCTTACGCAGCTGGACCAGGGCGAGGGTGTCTTCGTGGTCCAGCAGCAGGCCGACGGCGCTCGCCTGGGCGTCGGCGTCATCCTTCCGGACTAGCTGACTTCGACGCGGTCAGTCGTCGTGACGGACGCGGCCGCGCATCGACTTCACGCCTGATCGCTTCGACTTGCCTTCCAGCCGCTTGAGCTTGCTGGAATAGGTGGGTTTGGTCGGGCGGCGCGGCTTGGGCTTTTCGGTCGCCCGGCGGATCAGCTCGACCAGCCGCTCGCGGGCGTCCTGGCGGTTCAGTTCCTGCGAGCGATGGCCCTGGGCGAACAGCACCAGCACCCCGTCCTGCGTCATGCGGCTACCGCCGAGCGCCGTGAGGCGCGCCTTGATGTCGTCGGTCAGCGACGGTGAATTGGTCACGTCGAACCGCAGCTCGATCGCCGTCGAGGTCTTGTTGACGTGCTGGCCGCCGGGGCCGGAAGCGCGGGCGGCCTTCTCGACGAGTTCGTCCTCGTCGATGCGCAGCCACGAGGTGATCTCGATCATTTCACGACCACGCGCCGGGCCTTGACCACGGCCTGGTCGAGCGCCTGAAGAAACTTGCTGCGGTCCTGCGGGCCAAAGGCCTTGGGGCCGCTGGTCACCTCGCCCATCGAGCGCAGGTGCTCGCCGATCGAGCGCGACGCCAGGGCAGAGCCGATCATGTCGGCCGTGAACACCCGGCCGTTGGGCGCGATGGCCGCGCCGCCGGCCTTCAGCACGCGGTCGGCCAGCGGAATGTCGTTGGTCACCACCACGTCGCCCGGACCGGCGCGCTCGGCGATCCAGTCGTCGGCCACGTCGGGGCCGGCGTCGACCACGATCTGCTCGATGGCGGGGGTGGCGGGTACGCGGATCCAGCTGTTGGAGACGACATAGGTCTTCAGACCGTTGCGGGCCGCGACCTTGTAGGTCTCGTCCTTCACGGGGCAGGCGTCGGCGTCGATGTAGATCGTCGTCATGGCCGCCCTATAGCACGGGTTTTGGACTCTCAGGCCAGAGCCAGCAGGGCGGGAATGACCTCGTCCTTCAGCAGCGGGGCCAGCGGCAGGCCCGCCGGCGGGGCGGCCGGGTCGATCCAGGCCAGCTCCTCGATCTCAGCCCGGGCGGCGATCTGCCCCTCGACCACGGCCAGATAGGTCGCCGACTGCACGGTGAAGCCGGCCTCGTTGGCCGCCGGCGCCGAGAAGCGGCCCAGCAGCTCGGCCGAGACCAGCCGGCAGCCCAGTTCCTCGTCCAGTTCACGCGCCAGGGCGGTCAGGTCGTCCTCGCCGGCGTCGCGCTTGCCGCCCGGCTTCATGAAGATCGCCGTGTCGCGCTTTCGCACCAGCAGCATGCGGCCGGTCTCGTCGCGGATGACGGCGGTGACGATGTCGAGGACCTTGCTCATGGCCGCCAGCCTAGCGGATTCGGCTCCGCTCAGGGCTCCACGGCCGCCAGGATGTGCTCTGTCAGCAGCCGCTCGCTGATCGCATGCGGCTGGCGCACGTTGAAATTGGTCGTGGTGATCACCGCCACGACGCCCAGGTCGGGCACGATGGCCACCTTGTTGCCGCCCGTGCCGCTCATCACCCAGGCCTTGTGACCCGCGAAGGTCTGCAACCAGATCAGATAGCCGTAGTCGGTGTCCGGGCGGGCGTTGGCGTGGGGACTGGTGGCGGCGCTCACGAAGCTCGCGGACAGCAGCTGCTTGCCCTCCCACTTGCCGCCGTCGAGATAGAGCTGGCCCAGCTTCAAGAGGTCGCGGCTGCGCAGGCCAAGCCCGCCGCCGCCCTGCGCCAGTCCAAGCGGCGAGATCTGCCAGCGCTCGCCCTCTATCCCCAGCGGTCCAAGCACCTCGCGGGCGAAGGCGGGCAGGGGCTTGCCGACCGCGCTCTGGACCACGGCGCCCAAGGTGGTCACGCCCGCCGTGCAGTAGGAGAAGCTGCGGCCGTAAGGCGCGTCGGCCGGCTTTTGAACCCAGTCGGGAAAGCCGCGCACCGGCAGGTCGAGATAAAAGCCGATCCAGTCCTCGATCAGGTACATCCGCTCTTCGTTGCCGCGCGAGTACTGGTTGTCGTCGTCGCACTCGGCGATCGAGCTCATGGTCATGAGGTCTTCGACCGTGACCTTGTCCTTGCGCGGATCGGGCGCGGCGGCGGGCGGGCGGCCCTTGAGGTAGGGCTTGATAGGGGCGTCGACGCTGGGGATCGCGCCGCGGTCGATGGCGGCGCCGGCCAGCATGGCGGTCAGCGTCTTGGTCACCGAACGGGTGTTGCGCCGGGCCTCGGCGCCGCCGTCCGGCTGGCCCTCGTCGTAATAGGCCTCGAACACCAGCTTGCCGTGACGGGCGATCAGAACGCTGGTGATCTTCTGGAACTCGCCGGCCTTGATCGCCGTCGACATGGCGTCGAGCTTGCTTGCCGACAGGCCTTCGGCGGCGGGCGGCGTGGCCTTCCAGTCTGCGGCGCCGGCTGCCGACAGCGGGGCGAGGGCCAGGAAAGCGGTAAGCAGCAAGGGTTTCACGACAAGGCGACTCCGATGGACACGCCGCTGGTCTAGGCGCCGGCGCTAGCCGCGTCTTGGACGCGTGAAACATGCGGCCGGCGTCCGCACAGCCTGGCGAACTCGCCGGGCGTGACGCCATAGGCCTGGCGGAACTGGCGATTGAGATGGCTTTGATCGCAGAAGCCCGACGCCAGGGCGATCTCGCCGATCGAGGCTCGGCCGCTCATCAGAAGATCGGCGGCCCGCTCCAGTCGCCGCGTCCGCAGCCGCTCGCCCGGCGCCGCGCCCAGCCAGCGGCGATAGCCGCGCGCCAGGTGCACCGGATGCACGCCGGCCACTCGGGCCAGGTCGGCGACGCCGATCGGCTGGTCGAACGCGTCCGCCAGGTAGGTCTCGGCCAGGACCAGCCAGGGCGGCGGGTGATCGCCGTCCCGCGCGGGAGCCAGGGCCTCCGCCGCCAGCTCCATGCTCAGCCCCTCAAGCGACAGCGCCTCGGCGTCGGCGGACAGCAGCGAGCGGGTCAGGCGCAGCGCCGCGCGGCGGGCGGCCGGGCCGGTCAGCCGCAGGGCGTCGATCGTCTCGCGCCCGTCGGCGAGGGCGCGCCAATCGTCCGCGCCGAAGCTGACCGCCAGGAAATAGCCGCCCGTCTCGACGAACCGGTCGCGATGGACGACGCCGGGCGGGTTGTAGACCAGCACGGGGCCTTCGGTCTCGGGACCCCAGGCCGTGGTCTCGTAGCGACCGTGGGTGGCCAGCACGAAGTGGGCGTCGTCGTGGCTGTGCTCGTCGACGTGCTCGGCGCTCATGGTTGCGGCAAGGTGGGCCAGGTGAACGCCCGGCAGCCGCCGCTCGACGGTGGGCGCGCCGTAGAACCGTCCTGGTGCGAAGGCGGTTCTCGGCGCGGTCATGTCAGCCCAGCTTCTGCGCCGCCCAGGGGGCGAAGTAGGTGATGATCCCGGCCGCGCCGGCGCGCTTGAAGGCCGCCAGGCTTTCGAGGATAGCGCGTTCCTCGTCGATCCAGCCGTTGGCCCCCGCAGCCTTGATCATCGCGTACTCGCCCGACACCTGGAAGGCGTAGGTGGGCATGCGGAACTCGTCGACCAGGCGGCGCAGGATATCGAGATAGGGCAGGCCCGGCTTGACCATGACCATGTCGGCGCCTTCGGCGATGTCGAGCGCGACCTCGCGGATGGCTTCCTCGGTGTTGGCCGGGTCCATCTGGTAGCTCTTTTTATCGCCCTGACCTGCGGAGAGCTTCGCCGAACCGATGGCGTCGCGGTAGGGGCCGTAGAAGGCCGAGGCGTACTTGGCCGCGTAGGACATGATCATCGTGTCCTGCCAGCCGTCGGCCTCCAGGGCGCCGCGCAGGCGGCCGATGCGGCCGTCCATCATGTCTGACGGCGCCAGGATGTCGGCGCCGGCGGCGGCCTGCATCAGGCCCTGTTCGATCAACCGCTCGATGGTGGCGTCGTTGAGGATCTTGCCGTTCTCGACCACGCCGTCGTGGCCGTGATCGGTGAAGGGGTCGAGCGCCACGTCGCACATGATGCCGAC
The DNA here is from genome assembly GCA_001449105.1 of Caulobacter vibrioides. Taxonomy (GTDB): domain Bacteria; phylum Pseudomonadota; class Alphaproteobacteria; order Caulobacterales; family Caulobacteraceae; genus Caulobacter; species Caulobacter vibrioides_C. The sequence continues at coordinate 32,995 of LNIY01000035.1, forward strand.
CTCGGGGGCGGCGTCCTTCATGGCTTTCACGGCGCGCGGGATCACGCCGTCCGGATCGGCGGCGATCGAGCCGGTCGCGTCCTTCCGCGAGGGATCGATGTGCGGGAAGATGGCGATGGCGGGGATGCCCAGGTCGCGGGCGCGCACGGCGGCCTTGGCGGCCTCCTTAACGCTCAGGCGCTCGACGCCGGGCATCGAGGCCACGGGCACGCATCCTTCGCCCTCGTGCACCACCATCGACCAGATCAGGTCCGAAGGCCTGACCTCGGTCTCGCGCACGAGACGGCGGGTCCAGTCGGCCTGACGCAGGCGGCGCAGGCGCGTGGCGGGATAGGGGGCGAGGGGCGGAACGGTCATGCGAAGGGTTTCGCGCGCGCCGTCCGTCGAGGCAAGGCCGTAAGGCCCTTAAGGGGCTATTCGCCGGTCTTGCTGACGCGGACCTGCTGCACGCCGTCGACGCGGGTCCAGACCTGCGACTTGCAGAACAGGCCGCCCAGGACGCAGCCCTTGGCGCGCATGGTGCGGGCGTCGACGAACTCGGCGGTGCCCGAGAGGGTGACCTTCAGGGTCGGAACGAAAACCTTGCCCTTCATGTTTCCGTTGCCGGTGGGCGCGAAGTCGCGCAGCACCTGCTGGCCCACCAGGGTGTCGTAGCCGCTCTTCTTGGCGTCGGTCTCGGCCTTGCGGCTGGCATAGACGACCCAGCCGCACATGCTGGGACCGCAGTCGGTGATGTGGAGGCGGATGTTGTCCTTCGGGTTGCGCCACACGCCGAGATTCTCGGCGTGAGCGGGCGCGGACGCAAAGGTGAACAGGGCCGCGACCGCGGCCAGAGCGGTAATGAACTTGGACATGGGAACCGAGACGACGCCTCCGATGGGCGTGATCTGATACCGAAGAGGTGTCGGATCAAGGGAGGTGCGACCTTTCGCACCCATTTTCGCTGCGGCGCCGCAAGCAAATTCGCCAACTGAGATATGATTGACACACTTGGCTGCTCAGGGCAGGTCAGCGGTCAAGAAGGTGAGGGCGGACATGCCCCGCATGGGAGGAAATGGCGCATGGATTTCGCGCTGAACGACGATCAACGCGCCATTCAAGATATGGCCTCGGGGTTCGCGGCGGAACGGCTTGCCCCTCATTCCGCCGAGTGGGACGAGAAGAAGCACTTCCCCGTCGACGTGCTGCGCGAGGCTGCGGGCCTGGGGTTCGCGGGCATCTACGTCAATGACGAGGTCGGTGGCAGCGGCCTCTCGCGCCTCGACGCCTCGATCATCTTCGAGGCCCTGAGCTACGGCGACGTTCCGGTCGCGGCCTATCTGACGATCCACAACATGGCCTCCTGGATGATCGACCGCTTCGGTTCGGAGAGCTTGCGCCAGCGCTACCTGCCGCGCCTGACGACCATGGAGCTGATCGCCAGCTACTGCCTGACCGAGCCGGGCTCGGGCTCGGACGCGGCCGGCATGCGAACGACCGCGCGTCTCGACGGCGACCATTACGTACTGAACGGCGGCAAGGCCTTCATCTCCGGGGGCGGGGTGTCGGACGTCTACGTGGTCATGGCCCGCACCGGCGGCGAGGGCCCCAAGGGCGTCTCGGCCTTCGTGGTCGAGAAGGGTACGCCCGGCCTGTCGTTCGGCGCCAACGAGCGCAAGATGGGCTGGAACGCCCAGCCGACCGCCCAGGTCAATTTCGACGACTGCCGGGTGCCGGTCGAGAACCGCATCGGCGGGGAGGGCGAGGGCTTCCGCTTCGCCATGATGGGCCTGGACGGCGGGCGGCTGAACATCGCCTCCTGCTCGCTGGGCGGCGCCCAGTTCGCTCTCGACACAGCCAAGGCCTATCTCGAGACCCGCAACCAGTTCGGCCGGCCGCTGAAGGACTTCCAGGCCCTGCAATTCAAGCTGGCCGACATGGCCACCGAACTGGAAGCCGCCCGCCTGATGGTGCGCCGCGCCGCCCACGCGCTCGACAACCGCGACCCGCAGGCCACCAAGCTCTGCGCCATGGCCAAGCGCTTCGCCACGGACGCCGGCTTCCAGGTCGCCAACGACGCCTTGCAGCTGCACGGCGGCTACGGCTACCTCCAGGACTATCCGCTGGAGCGCATCGTCCGCGACCTGCGCGTCCACCAGATCCTCGAAGGCACCAACGAGATCATGCGCGTGATCATCGCCCGCGAGATGTTCCGGCAGTAGGATCGTGATAATCTGACCAGACTGGTCAGATTGGAGCCCGTCATGCGCGAAGTCGGCGTCCTCGAAGCCAAGACCCACCTGTCAGCCCTGCTCGACGCCGTCGAGAAGGGGGGGGAAGCCGTGCTCATCACGCGCAACGGGCGGCCGGTGGCCAAGCTGTCGCCGGCGGACGAGGCCGCTTCGCCACCGCCGCGCCGCCTGCCGGGCAAGGAACTGGTCGCGCGCTTCAAGAAGCTTCAGGACGAGATGGCGGCGGCCAATCCCGGCATCGAGAACATGACCTGGGAAGAACTGAAACAGATGGCGCGCGAGTGAGGTCGATCGTCCTGGATGCGTCTGCCGCTTTGGCTTGGCTGCTGCCGACGCAAGCGACGGACGCCGCGAACGCCTTTCTGGAGCAAAGCGACGCGACGACTTTCGAAGCGCCGGCGATATTCGACTGGGAAGTCCGCAACGTCCTGCTGACGTATGAACGTCGCGGCTTGTCGACAGTCGAGAGGTACGATCGTGCGGTGGCGAACTATCTTGCGCTGAACGTCACGCTTCATCCTCTGATCGTCGACATGGATGGTCTGGCGGCGCTGGCCCAGAGGGCCAGACTCAGTCTCTTCGACGCCTCATATCTTGCGCTGGCGCTGGAGCAGGATTGGTCGTTGGCTTCGCGCGACGAAGCCTTGCTGATCGTCGCCGCTCGGTCCGGTGTGAAGTGCTTCGACCTGAGAGCTACAACCTGATGATCTATCTCTGCCGCCACGGCCAGACCGAGTTCAACCGCGAGGGCCGCTTTCAGGGCCAGACCGAGTCGGACCTGACCGCCCTGGGCCGGTCCCAGGCGCGGGCCATGGGGGACCTCTTGGCCGACCTGGTCGCGCGCGAGCCGTCCGACGCCTGGCGGATCGTCGCCAGCCCACTGCGCCGGGCGCGGAACACGGCCGAGGCCATCGCCGAGCGCACGGGCCTGCCGCTGAGCTTCGACGATCGGCTTCTGGAGATCAGCGTCGGCGAGTGGTCGGGCCGCCTGCGCGAGGACATCCGCCGCGATAATCCGGAGCTGTTCGCCAGCTATGAATGGGCCTTCCGCGCGCCCGGCGGGGAGACCTTCGAAGACGTCACCGCCCGCGTCGCCGGCTGGCTGGCCGACCAGGCCCCCGAAGGCCAGCGCCGCCTGATCGTCGTCAGCCACGGCGTGGCCGGCCGGCTGCTGCGCGGCGCCTATGCCGGCCTCTCGCGCGCCGACACCCTGGCCCAGGAGGTTCCGCAGGACGCGGTCTACCGCTTGGCGGCCGGCCAGATCGATCGCTTCGACTGCGCGCCGGTCGAAGACCCCGAATTCGCCTGAGACCCCAGATGACCGAAGCTCCCCCCAAGCAGGCTCCCGAAGTCCTGATCAGCGCCAAGAAGAACGTCGGCCGGATCACCCTGAACCGGCCCAAGGCGTTGCACGCCCTGACGCTGTCCATGTGCGAGACCATGATCGAGGCCCTGCTGAAATGGCAGGCCGATCCCGAGATCGACATGATCATGATCGACCACTCGGGCGAGCGCGGCTTCTGCGCCGGCGGCGACATCCGCATGCTGGCCGAAAGTGGCGCGGGCGACGGCGTCGAGGCGCGGAAGTTCTTCCACACCGAGTACCGGCTGAACCACCTGCTGTTCCACTACGACCGGCCGATCGTGGCGATCATGGACGGCGTGGTCATGGGCGGCGGCGTCGGCATCTCGATGCCGGCCCACTATCGCATCGCCACCGAGCGCACGACCTTCGCCATGCCCGAGACCGGCATCGGCCTGTTCCCCGACGTCGGCGGCGGCTGGTACCTGCCGCGCCTGCCGGGCAAGGCAGGGCTGTGGCTGGCTTTGACCGGCGCGCGGATCAAGGGTTCGGACTGCATGCGCCTGGGCGTCGCCACCCACTTCGTCGAGTTCGGCGCGGTCGAGGGGCTGAAGAAGGCGATCCTGGCCGACCATCGCCGCATCGACGAGACTCTGCGCATGTACCGCGCCGACGCTGGCAAGGCGCCGCTGGTCGGCTTCGAGCAGGATCTGAACCGCCTGTTCGTCGGCGACAGCGTCGAGCAGATAGTCGAGTTCCTGGAGGTCGACTCCAGCGACTGGGGCAAGGCTCAGCTGGCCGTGCTTAAGACCAAGTCGCCCCAGACCCTGAAGATCGCCTTCGAGCAGCTGAAGCGCGGCGAGGCCATGACCGACTTCGCCGACAACATGGCGATGGAGTACCGGATCGGCTCGCGCGTCGTGCGCCGACACGACTTCATCGAGGGCGTGCGGGCGGTGATCGTCGACAAGGACAACGCCCCCCGCTGGGACCCGCCGAGCATCGAGGCCGTGGACGACGCCGATATCCAGGCGATCTTCGCGCCCCTGCCGGCCGACGAGGAGTGGACGCCCCTGCCGGACGCCTGAGAGGCGTTCGGTCGTCCGACATGCGTCGGACGCCTGACGGCGTTATGCCGTAGCGGCATTGAAGCCGTCGCCTGGCCTCGCTAGCTTGCCGCCAGCCAAAGAAGAAAGTCCGCCGGAAGGAAGACCATGCGTAAGCCGCTTCTCAGCCTCGTCGCCGCGCTCGCCGTGACCGCGTGCGCCACGACCCCGATGGGGCCCGCCGAGCCGCCGCCTCCGCCGCCGGCCGACGCCCCGGTCTCCATCCCGGCCAACATCATCGCCGCGGTCGACAATCCGCTGCGTCCCGAGGTCGACACCAGGCGCGACGCCGACCGCCTGCCGGCCCAGGTGCTGGCCTTCGCCGGCGTGCGCAGCGGGGCCAAGGTCGCCGACCTGATTCCCGGCACCGGCTACTTCACCCGCATCCTGTCGAAGGCCGTCGGCCCGCGCGGCCACGTCTACGCCTATGTGCCCGACGAGCTGACCAAGCTGGCCAACCGCGAGCCGGCCGTGAACGCCATCGCCGCGGACCCGGCCTACAAGAACGTCTCGGTGGTCCTGAACCTGCTGCCCAACTTCGGCGCGCCGGAGAAGCTGGACCTGGTGTTCACCGCCCAGAACTATCACGACATGCACACCCCGCTGATGGGCAAGCCCGACATGGGGGTGGTCAATCGCAAGGTCTTCCAATCGCTGAAGCCGGGCGGCGTGTACCTGGTGCTCGATCACTCGGCCCAGCCCGGCTCGGGCCTGCGCGACGCCGAAAAGCTGCACCGTATCGACCCTGAGACCGTCAAGGCCGAGGTCACCGCCGCCGGCTTCGTGTTCGAGGGCGAGAGCCGCGTGCTGCGCGACGCCGCCGACAAGCGCAACGTCTCGGTCTTCGACCCGTCGATCCGCGGCAAGACCGACCAGTTCATCTACAAGTTCCGCAAGCCGGCCGGCGCGCGCTAAGCGCACCCGGCACCGGACTGCAACGACAAGGACCGCGCCCACGTAGGCGCGGTTCGCATTTAGGGAGCGTACCAATGACCAGGATCGCCTTCATCGGCCTGGGCAACATGGGCGGCGGCATGGCCGCCAACCAGGCCAGGGCCGGCCACGCGGTGGCGGCCTTCGACCTGTCGGCGGCCGCCTTGGAGCGGGCCGTCGGCGCCGGCTGCGTCGCGGCCGGCTCCGTGGCCGAGGCTGTGCAGGACGCCGAGATCGTCATCACCATGCTGCCGGCCGGCCCGCACGTGCGCTCGGTCTATGGCGAGCAGGTGCTGGTCCATGCGCCAAGGTCGGCGCTGCTGATCGACTGCTCGACCATCGACGTCGACAGCGCCCGCGCGGTGGCGCAGCAGGCGAGGGCGGCCGGTTTCCGCTTCGCCGATGCGCCGGTGTCGGGCGGCGTCATGGCCGCCGAGGCCGGAAGCCTGGCCTTCATGGTCGGTTGCGACGACGGCGATTTCGCGCAGATCGAGGCGGCGCTGAAGCCGATGGCCCGGGCGGTGATCCACGCCGGCGGCCACGGGGCGGGGCAGGCTGCCAAGATCTGCAACAACATGCTGCTTGGCGTGTCGATGCTGGGAACCTGCGAAGCCTTCGCCCTGGCCGAGAAGCTGGGCCTGGGCGCCGACCGCTTCTTCGAGATCGCCAGCCAGTCGTCGGGCCAGTGCTGGTCGGTGTCGACCTACTGCCCCGTGCCGGGCGTCGGCCCCAGCACCCCGGCCGATCGCGGCTACGAGGGCGGATTCGCCACGGCGATGATGCTCAAGGACCTCAAGCTGGCCCAGGAAGCGGCCGCCCGCGCCGGCGCCAGCACGCCGATGGGCGCGCAGGCCGAGGCGCTTTACGCCCTGTTCGACGCCAACGGCTTCGGCGGCAAGGACTTCTCGGCCGTCCTGCAGATGCTGCGCGGCCGTATCGCGGAGCTGGTTTGATCAAGGCAGGGTTGCGATCGCCGATTATAGAACCATTCGATGCGACACCACGCCCAATTCCAATTTGTAGGTAGAGGCCCTTAGGTGGACACTATGCCTGCGTGGTGCGAAAAGCCGTGCCAGAAGAAAAGGACCGTCGAGCTTCGGTTCGACGGGTAAGAGACCAGCATGGACTACAAAGCCGCGTTCACCGCCGCTGTCTCGCAGATCCGCGAAGAGGGTCGCTATCGGGTCTTCGCCGACCTGAAGCGCCACCGCGGCGCCTTCCCGCGCGCCACCTGGACGCGCGCCGACGGCGGCGAGAGCGAAGTGGTGGTCTGGTGCTCGAACGACTATCTCGGCCAGGGCCAGAACCCCGTCGTGCTGGACGCCATGCACCAGGCGATCGACGACCACGGTTCGGGCTCGGGCGGCACCCGCAACATCTCGGGCACCAACCACCATCACGTGGAGCTGGAAGCCGAGCTGGCCGATCTGCACGGCAAGGAAGGCGCCCTGCTGTTCACCTCGGGCTACGTCTCGAACGAGGCCACGCTCAGCGTCCTGCAGAAGATCCTGCCGGGCCTGATCATCTTCTCCGACGCCCAGAACCACGCCTCGATGATCGCCGGCATCCGCAACGGCGGCGGCCCGCGTAAAATCTTCCGCCACAACGAGCTGGCGCACCTGGAAGAGCTGCTGGCGGCCGCGCCGGCCGACGCGCCCAAGCTGGTCGCCTTCGAAAGCGTCTACTCGATGGACGGCGACATCGCCGACATCGGCGCCACGGCCGCCCTGGCCAAGAAGTACGGCGCCATGACCTATCTGGACGAGGTCCACGCGGTCGGCATGTACGGTCCGCGCGGCGGCGGCGTCGCCGAGCGCGACGGCGTGATGGACCAGATCGACATCATCGAGGGCACGCTGGGCAAGGCCTTCGGCGTCATGGGCGGCTACATCACCGGCGACGCCGAGGTGATCGACGCCGTGCGCCTGATGGCGTCGGGCTTCATCTTCACCACCTCGCTGCCGCCGGCCCTGACCGCCGGCGCGCTGGCCAGCGTCAAGTGGCTGAAGCAGCACCCCGAAGTGCGCGACGCCCACCAGGAGCGCGCCCGCACCCTGAAGAAGATGTTCCAGGACGCCGGCCTGCCGGTGATGGAAAACGACAGCCACATCGTGCCGGTGCTGGTCGGCGATCCGGTCCACACCAAGCTGATCAGCGACATGCTGCTGGCCGACCACGGCGTCTACGTGCAGCCGATCAACTATCCGACCGTGCCGCGCGGCACCGAGCGCCTGCGCTTCACGCCGACGCCGTTCCACACCGACGACATGATGCGCAAGCTGGTCGGGGCGATGGAAAAGCTCTGGGCCCACTGCAACGTCGCCCGCATGGGCGGCCACGCGGCCTAAAACCCCGCCTTGGGTTTCGATCTCGGTTACCTGCGCGAGCTGGCCGAGGATGCTTGCGAGCATCCCGGCTGGTCCGGTGCGGCCGACTACTTCCGTCTTCGCCATCAGGGCCTGCGCCGCGAGGCGCTGGAAGCGCTCGACGCCTTCGTCGCCGGGGCGGTGAGCTGGCCGCTGGCCGAGCGGATCGCCTTCGCCGTCTGGATCGGCGAGAAGCGCCTGGCCTATCGGGGACAGCCCGAGGCCGTGCTGCCCGTGCCGTTGTTTCGCCTGCTGGTGCGCCCGGCGCTGGAGGAATGGGCCGAGGCCAGACCGGCCGATCCCTGGCCGCTGGTCTGGCAGGCCCGCCTGTCGAGCGGCGGCTCGACCTGGCATGCGCCGCCCGCGCCGTTCCTCCGCCAGGCCCTGGCCCGCGACCCGCTGTGCGTGCCCGCCCGGGTCGACCTCGTGCGGGCCATCCTGGCCGACATCGCCTTTCACCAGCACGAACTGCCCGGCGTCTATCTGGGCGAGGCGGCCCAGGACCTGCTGGCCCTCGACGAGGCCGAGGATCTGTTGTCGGCCGCCGACGAGGATGCACGCTTCGATCTTGGCCCCGAGATCATCTGGGCGCGAGCCGAGGCCAGGGGCTGGCTGGAACGGGCAGGGGGCTGACGCCTCTCCGCGTGGCGGTTTCCCGTGACGTCGCGGCGGCGGGCCGTTCGCCCTTGGTCTCTAAGATGCCGCGTCCTGCGAGGGGAGAGTCGCATCGTGAAGACCATCGTGATCACCGGCAGCAGCCGCGGCATCGGCTTCGGGCTGGCGGAGGCCTTCCTCGAACGCGGCTGCCAGGTGGTGATCTCCGGCCGCAACGAGCGGGTGCTGGCCGAAGCGCTGGCCAAGCTGGAAGCCACCGGCGGCGCGGTCGCCGCCAAGGCCTGCGACGTCAGCAAGGTCGCCGACCTGGAAGCCCTGTGGGACACCGCCGTCGAGCGCTTCGGCGCGGTCGACGTCTGGATCAACAACGCCGGCTCGGTGTCGCCGCGCGTGCGCCTCGACAAGGTCGAGGAGGCCGAGATCGACGCTGTGGTCGCCACCAACCTGCTGGGCGTCATCAAGGCCAGCAAGCTGGCCATGATCCGCATGCTGGCCCAGCCGGGCGGCGGCGCGATCTACAATTTCGAGGGCTTCGGCAGCGACGGCATGACGGCCTCGGGCCTGACGCTGTACGGCGCCACCAAGCGGGCGGTGACCTACTTCACCAAGTCGATGGGCAAGGAGCTGGAGGGCACCAGCGTGCGCATGGGCACGATCAGCCCCGGCATCGTCGCCACCGACCTGTTGCAGTCGGAGATGCGCGACGCCTCGGACGCCGACCGCGCCAAGTCGATGAAGCTCTACAACATCCTCGGCGATCGCGTCGAAACCGTCGCGCCGTTCATCGCCGACGGCGTGCTGAAGGGCGAGGCCACGGCCGCGCCGGTGCGCTGGCTGACCATGCCCAAGGCCATGGGCCGATTCATGACCGCCGGCTTCAAGAAGCGCGACATCTTTTCGGAGGCGTAAGGAGGGCCTTTACGCCCTCCGGCGCACGCCCTTGCCCAGACCGATCTGCTTGGCGAAGTCCGAGCGCCGCGCGGCGTAGGCCGGGGCGACCATCGGGTAGTCCGACGGCAGGCCCCATTTGCGGCGATAGTCCTCGGGGCTCATGTCGTAGTGCGAGCGCAGGTAGCGCTTGAGCATCTTCAGCTTCTTACCGTCCTCCAGGCAGACGATGTAGTCGTGCTGCACCGAGCGGGAGACGGGAACGGCGGGCTTCTGCTTCTCGGCCGGCTTGGCCGCGACGGGCTCGCCGTTGAGGCCTTGCAGGGCGCCATGGACGGTGCGGATCAGCTCTGGCACCGCGGTCTGGGAAATCTTGTTCTGTCCGACATAGGCCGCGACGATGCTCGCGCTCAGCGCCAGCAGGTCGGTGTCGTCCGAAGCGTCCGACCCCGTTTCGCCGTGTGAAACCGCCATACGCATCTCGCCCGTTCTATTCGTTTGCACTCGAAATCACTCGGCGCGGCGGCAACACCCCGCCGAGGTTCGTGACCAACGCATGGTTACCGTCGCGGTTCCGTCATTGATCGCGGCGCGAAGGACGCTAAAGAGAGCGCCGTCGACTCCCGCTGCCGGGAGCGCGCCGCACAAATCCCAGCCGCCCGCCCCAAGGAGCTGCCGATGACGACCTCCACCGACCTGACCAAGTTCTTCGGCGCCGATCTTGCGACCGCCGACCGCGACATCTTCGATCGCATTGGTCGGGAGCTGGGTCGTCAGCAGAACCAGATCGAACTGATCGCCTCGGAAAACATCGTCTCGAAGGCGGTGCTGGAGGCCCAGGGCTCGATCCTGACCAACAAGTACGCCGAGGGCTATCCGGGCAAGCGCTACTACGGCGGCTGCGAATGGGTCGACGAGATCGAGACCATCGCCATCGAGCGCGCCAAGCAGCTGTTCGGCGCAGGCTTCGCCAACGTCCAGCCGCACTCGGGCTCGCAGGCCAACCAGTCGGTGTTCATGTCGCTGCTGCAGCCGGGCGACACCTTCATGGGCATGGACCTGGCCGCCGGCGGCCACCTGACCCACGGCTCGCCCGCCAACCAGTCGGGCAAGTGGTTCAAGCCGGTGTCCTACACCGTGCGCCAGCAGGACCAGCTGATCGACTACGACAATGTCGCCGAGGTCGCCCAGCGCGAGAAGCCCAAGCTGATCATCGCCGGCGGCAGCGCCTATAGCCGCGAGATCGACTTCGCCCGCTTCCGCGAGATCGCCGACAGCGTCGGCGCCTACCTGATGGTGGACATGGCCCACTTCGCGGGCCTGGTGGCCGGCGGTGTGTTCCCGAGCCCCGTCCCTCACGCCCACGTCGTCACCACCACCACCCACAAGACCCTGCGCGGCCCGCGCGGCGGCATGGTGCTGACCAACGACGAAGCCATCATCAAGAAGGTCAACTCGGCCGTCTTCCCGGGCCTGCAAGGCGGCCCGCTGGAGCACGTCATCGCCGCCAAGGCCGTGGCCTTCGGTGAAGCGCTGCAGCCGGCCTTCAAGGAATACGCCGCTCAGATCATCGCCAACGCCAAGGCCCTGGCCGAAGCCCTGGGCAAGTCGGGCGTCAACATCGTTTCGGGCGGCACCGACAGCCACCTGATGCTGGTCGACCTGCGTCCCAAGGGCGTGACCGGCCGTGACGCCGAGCACAGCCTCGAGCGCGCCCACATGACCTGCAACAAGAACGGCGTGCCGTTCGACACCGCGCCGTTCACGATCACCTCGGGCATCCGCCTGGGCACCCCGGCCGGCACCACCCGCGGCTTCAAGGAAGCCGAGTTCACCCGCGTGGGCGAGCTGATCGGCGAGGTCGTCAACGGCCTGGCCGCCAACGGTCCGGAAGGCAACGCCGCGGTCGAGGCCAAGGTGCGCGAGGAAGTCCTGGCCTTGACGGCTCGGTTCCCGATCTACAACTAATGGCCTAAGGCCGCAGGGGAGGGCCCAAGATCATGCGCTGCCCATTCTGCGGCCACGCCGAAAGCCAGGTGAAGGACAGCCGTCCGTCGGAAGACGGGGCGGCTATCCGCCGTCGTCGCCTCTGTCCGGAGTGCGGCGGTCGCTTCACGACCTTCGAACGCGTCCAGCTTCGTGAACTGATCATCGTCAAGCGGTCGGGCCGTCGCTCGCCGTTCGACCGCGACAAGCTGATGCGCTCGATCTCGCTGGCCACGCGCAAGCGCCCCATCGACGTCGAGCGGGTCGAGCGGATGGTCAACGGCATCGTCCGCCAGCTGGAAAGCCAGGGCGAGACCGAGCTGCAGTCGTCAGTCGTCGGCGAGATGGTGATGAAGGCCCTCAAGTCGCTCGATGACGTGGCCTATGTGCGTTACGCCTCGGTTTACCGCGATTTCCGGGAAACCAGCGATTTCGCGAAGTTTTTGGGCGAAGAAGGCTTGAGCGACGTCGCCGAAGACGAGCTATAGGCGCATTCTACGATTCGATTTTTCGGGTCGGCGTGAGACGGCCCAATGAGGCCTCCCGTCCGCCCAGGAGTTCAGAGGCATATGGTGGAAGACAGGATTCGTCTGCTGATCGTCGAGGGGCGCCGTTATTCGGGCCTTTCCGACGCGCTGCTGGCCGGCGCCGTGCAGGCGATCGAGGCGCAAGGCGCGGAGTACGAGGTCGTCACCGTGTCCGACGCCCTGCAGATCCCGGCCGCCATCGCCATCGCCGAAGAGGCCGGCAAGGGCCCGTCGGGCGTGCGCTATGACGGCTACATCGCGCTTGGCGTGGTCGTGCGCGGCGAGACCTACCACTTCGAGATCGTGTCCAACGAGACCGCCCGCGGCCTGCAGGACCTGGCCGTCGGAAAAAGGTTGGCCATTGGTTACGGCGTGTTGACGGTTGATGACGAGGATCAGGCCTGGAATCGCGCGCGCCTCTCGCAGGGCGACCGCGGGGGCCAAGCCGCTCGAGAATGCCTGGAGATCGTGGGATTGAAGCGTCAGCTGTCGGGACAAGCGCGATGAGCAAGCGCATCCAGCCCCGTTCCGTTTCGCGTCTGGCGGCCGTCCAGGCCCTTTATCAGATGGAAGTCTCCGGCGCCGGCGTCGACGCCGTGGTTCGCGAATTCTCCGAGCACCGCTTCGACCGCGCCGTCGAGGACTCCGAAGGCGCGCAACTGGCGCAGGCCGACGAGACCTTTTTCGCCGACCTGGTGAAGGGCGTCGTCTCCAAGCAGGCGATCATCGATCCGGCCATCGTGCGCCGCCTGGCCTCGGGCTGGAAGCTTGAGCGCCTGGACGCCACCGCCCGCGCCGTGCTGCGTGCCGGCGCCTACGAGCTGATGAACCGCCCGGACGTTCCGACCGAGGTGGTGATCGACGAGTACGTCGAGATCGCCAAGTCGTTCTTCGAGGGGCCGGAAGCCGGCTTCATCAACGGCGCCCTGGACGCCATCGCGCGTGACGCCCGAGTCTGACGACGACTGGTTCGACGACCCCGCCCCGGCGACGGTGGCGGAGGACGACGAGTCGTGGTTCGACGACGTCCCCCCGGCGGCCGCGCCGTCGGGTCCGGACGAGTTCGAGCTGATCGCGACCCATCTGCGTCCGCTGACCAACGGCGACCCGGCCGCGCTCGACCTGCTGGACGACGCGGCGGTGCTGCCCTCGCGCCCCGGCCATGACCTGGTGATCACCAAGGACGCCATGGTCGCCGGCGTGCACTTCCTGGCCGGCGAGGATCTCGACATCGTCGCGCGCCGCCTGCTGCGCACCAACCTGTCCGACCTGGCGGCCAAGGGCGCCGAGCCCTACGGCTACTTCCTGGCCGTCGGCTGGCCCTCGGGCACGACCACCGAGGACCGCGAGACCTTCGCCCGCGGTCTGGCCGAGGACGGCGACACCTACGGGATCAATCTCCTGGGCGGCGACACCGTCACCACCTCGGGCGCCTTGTTCGTCTCGGCGACGCTGCTGGGCTGGGTTCCGCAGGGCGGGGCCGTCCTGCGCCGCGGCGCCAAGGCCGGCGACCGCCTGATGGTCAGCGGCAGCATCGGCGACGGCTGGCTGGGCCTGCTGGCCCACTGGGGCGAGGTCGAGGACCCCGACGGCGGTCTCGTACGCCGTTATCGTACGCCCGCGCCGCGTCTGGCCCTGCGCGAGGCCCTGCGCCAGTACGCTCACGCCGCCGCCGACGTTTCCGACGGCCTGCTGGCCGACGCCGGCCACATCGCCAAGGCCAGCGGCTTGCAGGTCAAGGTCGACCTCGACCGCCTGCCGCTGTCGACCGGCGCCCGCGCCTGGCTGGAAGCCCAGCCCGAGCGCGGCGAGGCTCGCATGTCGCTGGCTTCGGGCGGCGACGACTACGAGGTCGTTTGCGCCGTTCCCGCCGCCGACGTCGCCGCCTTCCAGGCCGCCGCCTTCGCCGCCGGCCTGCCGGTGCGTGACATCGGCGAGTTCGTCGAAGGCGAGGGGGTCTGCGCCCTGTTCAAGGGCAAGGACATCACTCCCAAGCGCCTGGGCTGGCTGCACGGCTGATCCGGCCCGATCCTGCTCGGTAGCGAAGCCTCAAGCCTTGTCGGTTAATGGCTCGGGCATGACCCGTTCCGTTCTATCCCGTCGCGCCGTCTTGGCGTTCGCCGCGCCGCTGGCGCTGTGCGCCGCGCCCGCCTTCGCCTCCGGCAAGGAGAAGAAGAAGGAGGGCGAGAAGGAAAAGGAAGATCCGGTGATCAAGCTGGGCTCGATGGCCCTGCCGATCGTCGTCGAGGGGCGGTTGATCAACTACATCTTCGTCGAGCTGTCGCTGACCTTGCCGCCGACCGGCGATGTCACCGCCTTCGCCGGCAAGGAGCCGCTGTTGCGCGACGCCCTGGTGCGCGCAGCCCACAAGCAGCCGCTGAACAAGCCGGGCAGCTACGTCCTGCTCGACGAGGGCAAGGTGAAGGCCATCGTCATGCGCGAGGCCGTCGCCCTGGTCGGCAAGGGCAAGGTCGCCGCGGTGACCATCGGCAAGCAGACGCCGCGCAATTTCGTGCCGCCGCCCAGGCCGGCGCCGAAGGCGGCCGCCAGGCCGTCGGCGCCGCCGCCCGTCGATTCGGCTCCGATCATCCCCTGAGGCGTCGCGAACGCCGTTCTCGCAAGCGGTTGCGCGCTAGGCTTGTGGATGTCAGTGTTTCCCCCTGGCGCCGATGTCGGGGCCAGATCAGGGAGCTTCGAGGGGGAATGAGGCCCTAAGGCCCGCCCGCCGCTCCTGGCCTGGGGCGGTCGTTGATGCGCCATGGTCAGGAACCGCGACCCCTCGTGATTGAAACACGAAGGGGCAAAACACCCATGAGTTCTTGGCTTTACGTAGCCATCGGCGCCGGGCTTCTAGCGGTGCTGTATGGCGCGGTTCAGACCGCCAGGCTTTTGAAGGCCTCGCCGGGCGATGCGAAGATGCAGGAAATCGCCGCGGCCATTCAGGAAGGCGCTCAGGCCTATCTGAACCGTCAGTACACGACCATCGCCATCGTCGGCGTCGTGGTCGTGGCTTTGCTCGCTTTCTTCTTCAAGGGCTGGGAGCAGCCGGTGGGCTTCGCGCTGGGCGCGATCCTGTCGGGGCTGGCGGGTTTCGCCGGCATGCTGATCTCGGTTCGCGCCAACGTGCGCACCGCCCAGGCCTCGTCCGAGAGCCTGGCCAAGGGCCTGTCCATGGCCTTCACCTCCGGCGCCGTGACCGGCATGCTGGTGGCGGGCTTCGCCCTGATCGGGGTGGCGGGCTATTTCGCCCTGCTGCTGTCGGTCGGCCATGAGGGCACCGATCGCGTCGTCATCGACTCCCTGGTGGCGCTGGGCTTCGGCGCCAGCCTGATCTCGATCTTTGCCCGGCTGGGCGGCGGCATCTTCACCAAGGGCGCCGACGTGGGCGGCGATCTCGTCGGCAAGGTCGAGGCGGGCATTCCCGAAGACGACCCCCGCAACGCCGCGACCATCGCCGACAACGTGGGCGACAACGTCGGCGACTGCGCCGGCATGGCCGCCGACCTGTTCGAGACCTATGCGGTGACCACGGTCGCCACCATGGTGCTGGCGGCGATCTTCTTCACCGGCACGGACGTCGTCGGCTCGATGATGCTGCTGCCGCTGGCCATCTGCGCCGTGTGCATCGTCACCTCGATCGTCGGCGCCTTCTTCGTCCGCCTGGGCAAGAAGAACAACATCATGGGCGCCCTTTACCAGGGCCTGATCGTCACCGGCCTGCTGTCGATCCCGGCGGTGTGGTGGGTGATTCACCAACTGGTCCCGACCTCGATCGAGCTCGACGGCCGGCTGTTCACCGCCGACAACCTGTTCTACTGCGGCCTCGTCGGCCTGGCGGTGACGGCGCTGATCGTGGTGATCACCGAGTACTACACCGGCACGGGCTTCCGTCCGGTGAAGTCGGTGGC
Organism: Caulobacter vibrioides; assembly: GCA_001449105.1. GTDB lineage: Bacteria > Pseudomonadota > Alphaproteobacteria > Caulobacterales > Caulobacteraceae > Caulobacter > Caulobacter vibrioides_C. The sequence goes on from LNIY01000035.1 coordinate 48,858, forward strand.
CCAGGCGTCGGTGTCCGGCCACGGCACCAACGTCATCCAGGGCCTGGCCATGTCGCTGGAGTCCACGGCCCTGCCGGCCCTGACGATCATCGTCGGCATCGTCGTGACCTATAATCTGGCGGGCCTGTTCGGCATCGCCATCGCCACCACCACCATGCTGTCCCTGGCCGGCTTCATCGTCGCCCTGGACGCCTTCGGGCCGGTCACCGACAACGCCGGCGGCATCGCCGAGATGGCCGGTCTTCCGCCCGAGGTCCGCGTCACCACCGACGCCCTCGACGCGGTCGGCAACACCACCAAGGCCGTCACCAAGGGCTACGCCATCGGTTCGGCGGGCCTGGGGGCGCTGGTGCTGTTCGCGGCCTATACCGAGGACCTGAAGTTCTTCTCCGAGAACGCCGCTCCCGGCAGCTTCTTCGACGGCATGGGCGCGGTCAGCTTCGACCTGTCCAACCCCTATGTCGTGGTCGGCCTGCTGTTCGGCGGCCTGCTGCCGTTCCTGTTCGGCGGCCTGTCGATGACCGCTGTCGGCCGCGCGGCCGAGTCGGTGGTGGCGGAGGTCCGTCGCCAGTTCCGCGACAACCCGGGCATCATGACCTACGAGACCAAGCCCGAATACGGCAAGGCCGTGGACATCCTGACCAAGGCAGCCATCCGCGAGATGATCGTGCCGTCCCTGCTGCCGGTGGTCTCGCCGGTGGTGCTGTTCTTCGTCATCAAAGCCATCGCCGGCAAGGTCGACGCCTTCGCCAGCCTCGGCGCCATGCTGATGGGGGTGATCGTCACCGGCCTGTTCGTCGCCATCTCGATGACCAGCGGCGGCGGCGCCTGGGACAACGCCAAGAAGGTGATCGAGGAAGGCTTCACCGACAAGGACGGCGTCCTGCACAAGAAGGGCGGCGACACCCACAAGGCCGCCGTCACCGGCGACACCGTCGGCGACCCCTACAAGGACACTTCGGGTCCCGCCGTGAACCCGATGATCAAGATCACCAACATCGTGGCCCTGCTGCTTCTGGCGGTGCTGGCCCACGGGTGAGGCGGCGGCCTTGCTAAGACGGAAACGCCCCGGGGCTCATGCTCCGGGGCGTTTTCTTTTTCCGCCAACCCACGCTCGTCATCCCGGCCGAAGCGTAGCGTAGAGCCGGGACCCAGGGGCCGCCGCATCGCGTCGACGACCGCCATTGGAGCTTGAGGCCAGCCACGGAGCCCAGTCCCCTAGGTCCCGGATAAGCCTTTCAGGCTTTCCGGGATGACGGGTGTGGTTGGCAAGGGGCTCAGTAGCACTCTTCCGGATCGAACGCGTGGTGCTCGGCCTCGCCGCCGAGCGCTGTCGGCGCCGGCTGGGCGCCGCGGCGTTCGTCGCCGGTGAAGTCGTGGTCGATGCGACGCCGGCGGCAGGGACCGAAATAGGCCTCGGTGCGGACGAAGTCGCGCGGGTTGTTGATGACTTCGTTGATCCGGTGCAGCACGCCGCGCGCGTTCAGCGGCTTGGCCAGGAACTCGGTCACCCCGGCCATCCGCGCCTCGTCCAGGCTGCGGCGTGTGGCGTGGCCGGTCATCATGATGATCGGCGCATACGGGTTCGGGCTGGCCTGGGAGTTGCGGATCCAGTGCACGAACGACAGTCCGTCCACCGGCTGCATCATCAGGTCGGTGAACACGATGTCGACCTCGCGTTCGGAAAACAGCTTCAGCCCCTCGACGCCGTCGCCGGCCTCGAGAATGCGCCGCACCCCCGCGGACTTCAGGATCGCGGCCAGGATGCCGCGCATGTTGGCGTTGTCGTCGACGATGAGCATCGTCAACGCCCGCAGATCGAGCGCGCTCACGACCTTCTCCCCCAGAGCAACCGACGCCAAGGTTGGGGCCCCGGCGCCGATCAGACGGGAAGGTTGTGATGGACGTGCTTGAGAAAACGTTGATACGGCGACAAAAAGTCGCACGAAATCACACGCTTATAGTCAAGCTTCGGTAAGGTTGAAGTGTCGGTTAACCGACTTAATCGTCAGCCTAGCGACGGTCGCCGGGGCGGGTGCCGGGCACGCCTTCGTCGTCCTGCGGCAGCATGCCGCCGCGACCGACGGTGCCGAGCAGTTGCTCCAGCACGGTCATCTCGCGACCACGGGTCGGGGTCTCGCGACCGTTGTAGGCGATGACCTTGCCGTCCTTCAGGGTGAAGGTGTCGACCGAGGCGACCTTCTCGTCGGCGGTGTTGAACTTGATGGCCACGACGTCGCGCTTGATCACGCGCGGCTTGTAGAAGGCCACGCGGTCGGTGGTCTGCGAGATGTAGTACCAGGCGTCGTTGTCGAAAGTGGACACCGCCGACGGCGTGCCCAGCTTCTCGCGGACGGTGGACTTGCTGTCCTCGCCCACCTTCATCTCGGCCGGCTTGGCCTCGATGGCCTGGAAGCCGGAATAGCTCGTCAGCGGCGTGCAGCCTCCGGCGACGGCGGCGAGGCCGATGACGGCGGCGGCGAAAACGGCGGGGCGAGACATTGAGGCTCCGGAACCGGAAGAAGGCTGGACTTTGACCTATCGCCCGCGCGGGCTTAGTTCAATGGCCCGCGTGGATGCTCAGGCCATCTAGAGGCGGCTCGCGGCGAAATAGAGGCGTGGAATGTTTCTGGAACGGCTACTTAAGCCCAGGCCCGCGAAGCTGGCGGGGGAAAAACTCTATGCCTCGGCGGTCGCCCAGGCCCGCTCTTCGCGATTCTACGCCGAACTGGGCGTTCGCGACTCGATGGAGGGCCGGTTCGAGCTCTTCACCCTGCACGTGGTGCTGGTGATCGAGCGACTGAAAGGGCAGGGCGAGGCCGCGGCCGAGACCTCGCAGTCGGTTTTCGATTCCTATGTGCGCGGCCTCGACGACGCCTTCCGCCAGATCGGGGTGTCCGACACCGCCGTCGGCAAGAAGATGAAGAAGCTGGCCGGCGCCTTCTACGGCCGGCTGAAGACCTATGACGAGGCGTTCGCGACCCTGCCCGATTCCGCCGAGCTGGACGCGGCGCTGGCCCGCACGATCTTCGAGGAGCGCGGCGAGGGTGACGTAGCGACGGTTAGCGCTTATGTGCGGTCCGCGCGCGAAGCGCTGGCGAGCCAGCCGCTGGACGCCCTGTTGAACGGAGAGGTGCAATGGCCGAACGTCTGATCGATCCCTGGCCCAGCACCGTCACCCTGGCCCGCGTCGACCGCGGCGGGGTGGACCTGAAGCTGGCCCCCGACGAAACCGCGCTGAAAGCCATCGCCAAGCAGCTGGGCCTGGTGTCGCTGCACGAGCTGAAGGCCGACGTCTATCTGCGCTCGTGGATGGACGGGGCCGAGGTCTCGGGCGTGCTGCGCGCCCGCGTCGTCCAGACCTGCGGCGTCACCAGCGAGGATTTCGAGACCCCGATCGACGCCCGCTTCAGCCTGCACGTCCTGCCGGCCAACAGCGAACACGCCCCGCAGGACGAGGGCGGCGAGCTTGGCCTGGATCCCGACGGCGACGATCCGCCCGACGTGCTGGAAGGCGAGACGATCGACGTCTCCGAATACGTCATCGAGCACCTCGCCCTGGAGCTGGACCCGTTCCCCCGCAAGCCGGGCGCGGTGTTCGTGCAACCGCCCGAGCCTGTTGAGCTTTCTCCGTTCGCGGCCCTGAAGGGGCTGAAAACGAAAGGCGACGAGGGCTGAGTTGGCCCTTACGCCTCCCGGCGTGATATCACGCCGGGGAATCATCGGCCGCGTTGCGACCGTCCAAGGAGTCGATAGCGCCTCGTGCCCAAGCCAGTAGTCATCTCGATCGACGCCATGGGCGGAGATCACGGTCCGCCCGTGGTGGTTCCGGCGCTGGAGATCGCGGCCAAGACCCTGCCCGACGTGCGCTTCCTGGTGCACGGCGACGAGGTCGCGCTGAACGCCGAACTGGCCAAGGCCCCGGCCGCGCGGGCGGTCTGCACCGTCGTCCACACCGACAAGGCCATCGCCATGGACGAGAAGCCCGCCCAGGCCATGCGCCGGGGCAAGGGCTCCAGCCTGTGGAACGCCGTCGAGGCCCTGCGTTCGGGCGAGGCGTCGGCCTGCGTTTCGGCCGGCAACACCGGCGCGCTGATGGCGATCTCCAAGCTGATCCTGCGCATGAGCGCAGACCTGGAGCGCCCGGCCATCGTCGCCTCCTGGCCGACGATGAAGGGCATCTCGGCGGTGCTCGACGTCGGCGCCAATGTCGAGAGCGACGCCGAGCAACTGGTCGAGTTCGCGATCATGGGCGCGGCCTTCCACCATGCGGTGCATGGCTCGCAGCGTCCGACCGTCGGCCTGCTCAACGTCGGTTCCGAGGAACAGAAGGGCCATGAGGAGGTGCGCGAGGCGCATCGCATCCTGCAAGACAGCCCGCACTTCGATTTCGACTATCGCGGCTTCGTCGAGGGCACCGACATCGCCTACGGCACCGTCGACGTGGTCGTCACCGACGGCTTCACCGGCAATGTCGCCCTGAAGACCGCTGAGGGCCTGGCCCGGTTCTTCAGCAACGAGATCAAGCAGACCCTGACGGCCGGCCCGCTGGCCATGCTGGGCGCTCTGATCGCCTCGGGCTCGCTGAAGAAGATGAAGCGGCGCCTCGACCCCGGCCGGGTCAACGGCGGGCCGCTGCTGGGCCTGAACGGCATCGTGGTGAAGAGCCACGGCGGCGCCGACGCCAACGGCTTCGCCTCGGCCGTCCGCGTGGCGGTGGATCTCGCGCGCAGCGACTTCACCGCCGAGATCGATCGTAATTTGAAGCGTCTGACCGCGGAAAAAGACCAAGCGGCCAAGGACGACGGCGCCGACGGCGCCGAAACCCAGGGAGCCGCCGAGTGAGCGTAGTCCGCAGCGTGGTGACCGGCGTCGGGGCCTACCTGCCGCCGCAGATCGTCACCAATGAAGACCTGTCCAAGATCGTCGACACCTCCGACGAGTGGATCGTCGAGCGCACCGGCATCCGCCAGCGCCACAAGGCCGCCGACGACCAGGCGGTGTCCGATCTGGCCGTCGAGGCCGCCAGGCAGGCGCTGGAGCGCGCGGGCAAGACCGCCGCCGACGTCGACCTGATCATCGTCGCCACCACGACGCCCGACCTGACCTTCCCGGCCACGGCCGCCATCGTGCAGCGCAAGCTGGGCGCGGGCGTGGGCATCGCCTTCGACGTACAGGCCGTGTGCTCGGGCTTCGTCTACGCCCTGTCGGTGGCCGACGGCTTCATCGCCCGCGGCAACGCCAAGTGCGCCCTGGTCATCGGGGCCGAAACCATGACCCGTCTGATGGACTGGAGCGACCGGGGCACCTGCGTGCTGTTCGGCGACGGCGCCGGCGCGGTCGTGCTGGAGCCGGGCGAAGGCGAGGGGACCACGGCCGATCGCGGCATGCTGGGCTTCGCCCTGCGCGCCGACGGGACCAAGCAGGACCTGCTCTATGTCGACGGCGGTCCCTCGACCACCGGCACGGTCGGCAAGCTGCGGATGCTGGGCAACCAGGTCTTCAAGCACGCGGTCATCAACATCTCCGAGGCCATCCACGCCGCGGCCGAGAAGGCTGGCGTGACGGTGCCCGAGGTCGACTGGTTCATTCCGCACCAGGCCAACCAGCGAATCTTGCAGGGCGTGGCCAATCGCTGCGGCATCGACGAGGAAAAGGTGATCTCGACGGTGGCGTTGCACGCCAACACCTCGGCCGCTTCGATTCCCCTGGCGTTCGCCCACGGGGTCGCCGACGGTCGTATCAAGCCGGGCGATCTGCTGCTTCTGGAAGCCATGGGTGGCGGCCTGACGTGGGGCGCCTGCGTCCTGCGCCTTTGATGGTCACGGAGCAAGCTTGGCCTTGGGTTGGCGCACAGCCTGCTTCAGCATATGAAGTAACTGGCTTGACCCTTTGACTTCATGCGGTATTCGCGGCATGCAGTCTCAAGTTGACGAGGTCTTGTCGCGCGAGATCGGGGCTTTCGTGCGCCCGTTTTCGCGATGGATCGGACCGATTGGCGCGGACTGTGCTGAGTCCGCGAATGAAGCGTAAGGGGGCGTTATGAAGGGTTCGACTTTGACCCGGGCTGACCTCTGCGAGGCTGTCCACGAGGAGGTAGGCCTGACTCGTCAGGACTGCGCCGGTCTCGTCGAGCGCACCCTGGATCTCGTGGCCGAGGCCCTCGAGAAGGGTGAGACGGTCAAGCTTTCCGGATTCGGCGTTTTCCAGGTTCGCGAGAAGCGGGCCCGCATGGGGCGCAATCCCAAGACGGGCGAGCCGGCCGAGATCGAGCCGCGCCGCGTCATCGGCTTCAGGGCGTCCCAGGTAATGAAGGCGCGCATCGACAGCGCCTTGGACGACTAAGGGGTATGATGCGGTGGCGAAGGGGCCGAACGCCTTCCGCACGATTTCCGAGGCCGCCGAAGAGCTAGGCGTCCCCCAGCACGTACTGCGTTTCTGGGAGACCAAGTTCTCTTTCATTCGTCCGATGAAGCGGGCGGGCGGGCGACGCTTCTACCGCCCGCAGGACATCGCCGTGCTTAATGGCGTGCGCGCGTTGCTGCACGCCGACGGCTACACCATCAAGGGCGTCCAGAAGCTGCACCGCGAGCAGGGCGTCTCGCACGTCATCGCCGCCGGCCTGGGCCAGAACGGCGCGGCCTTCCTCGATTCTCCCATCGTCGACGACTTTCGCGATTCGGCCGGTTCGGCGGCGCCCAGCCCCGAACAGCGCCGTCGCCTGGCCGAGGCGCTGGACGACCTCACCAGCATCAAGGCCCGTCTGGACGGGCTTTTGACGCGTTCATGAGGACTGTGGAGAACCGTCAGATTTCCGATTGCCGAGGCGAGGAGCGGCGCCTATAAGGGCGCTCCTTCCGCGTCGGAGCGTGGCGCAGCCTGGTAGCGCACTTGACTGGGGGTCAAGGGGTCGCAGGTTCGAATCCTGTCGCTCCGACCATTCTCTCCTCGGAGAGAACACCGCGGAAGAAACGCAAAGGTCGCCCTTCGGGGCGGCCTTTTTCGTTTCCGGACTATCGCCGGCCCAGCGCTATCGCTGGCCCACGTCCAGCGGCTTGTCGGCCTTGCCCATCCAGGTGATCAGCGGGATGACCGGCAGGACCCAGCCCATGCCCAGCGCCACGAAATAGATCAGGTGCACGGCCCGGTTCAGGGGCAGGTGGTCGTAGAGGCTGGTGAAGGCCCAGATCCAGCCCAGCAGGATCGCGATCACGCCGATCGAGCCGATCAGCTTGCGCAGGCGCGCCGGAATGAGGGGAGCGCTCACGCGGATCTCCGGAAGAGGCCGAGCACGGCCAGGAACAGGGTGGCGCCGACCGCCGAGACGGCCAGGCTGCCGAGGAAGCCGGGAATCGCCAGGTGCAGGCGCTGGGCGATGAAGGCGCCGATGAACGAGCCGATCACGCCGATCAGCAGCTTGATGAACAGGCTGTGGCGGCGGGCCAGGGCCAGATCCGCGATCCAGCCGGCCAGTATGCCGATCACCACGGCGCTGAACACGCCCACGCCGCTCATTTGCACTTCCCCCTGGAACGCGCCGCGCCCCCGCAGCGGGCCCACCATGCCATGCGCGTTCGGCCGCGTCATGGGCTCCCTTAAGCGCGGGCCGGGCATGGACAGCAGAGCTGTGGCGGGAGTAGGGGTCTAGCCGCCCCATTTAGGCCCAGAACAGGCGTTTTTTCGGCTTCATGACTTCCTTCCTGCGTTCCGACCGTTCCGGCCCCGTGGCCATCTGGCTGTTCGTCGTGGCGGTGCTGGTCTTCGCCATGGTCGTCGTCGGCGGCGCCACGCGCCTGACCGACTCGGGCCTGTCGATCACCCAGTGGAAGCCGATCATGGGCGCGCTGCCGCCGATGTCGGAGGAAGCCTGGCGGGCCAATTTCGAGCTCTACAAGCAGATCCCCCAGTACCACCTGGTGAACCCGGACATGACGCTGGAAGCCTACAAGGGCATCTTCTGGTGGGAGTGGGCGCACCGGCTGCTGGGCCGCGTGGTCGGGATCGCCTTCGCGCTTCCGTTCGCCTTCTTCCTCGTGCGCCGCATGCTGCCGCGTCGCCTGATCTGGCGCTGCGGGGCGATGCTGGCGCTGGGCGGCCTGCAGGGGCTCGTCGGGTGGTGGATGGTCTCGTCGGGCCTTTCCGAGCGGGTCTCCGTCGCCCCCGAGCGGCTGATGGTCCATCTCGGCCTGGCGCTGGCCCTGTTCGTTCTGTTGATCTGGACCGCGCTCGACGCCTGGAACGGCGCCCCGCGCGTCGAGGAGCGCAGCGAATGGCGAGGCTGGGCCCTGGGCTTCCTGGGCGCGGTGTTCTTCCAGAGCCTGCTGGGCGCGCTGGTGGCCGGCAACGACGCCGGGCTCGTCTACAACGACTGGCCGCTGATGAACGGCGCGCTGCTGCCCGACCAGTACGCCGGCCACGGCCTGTGGGGCACGCTCGCCCACAGCCAGGGCGCGGTGCAGCTGCATCACCGCCTCATGGCCTACGCCGTCTTCGCCGCCGCCGTCGTCATCGCCGTCGGCGCGGCCCGCGCCCGCCGCCTGCCGCACGAGGCCAGGATCATGGCGTATGTCCTGCTCGGCGTGGTGACGCTGCAGGCGGGCCTGGGGGTATGGACCCTGATGGCCGCCGTGCCGCTGAGCCTGGGCGTCTTGCACCAGGCCGGAGCGGCCGTGCTGCTGGGCGCCGCCACCGCCTTCGCCTGGCGCGTTCGCCGGCCTTGATCCGAAGGCAGGGCGCGCGGATCTTCGCCCATTTCTGAGCCCGCGCCCGAAGAACTGTCACGAAACTCCAGCAGAGCACGGCCGACGTCCCTGCTGGAGACCCCCCGTGATCCGCGCTTCCTCGCTCCTGGCCGGCGTCTGCGCCCTGGCCCTGGCTCCCGCCTTCGCCCACGCCGCCGACACCTCGCCCGCCCAGGCCGCCGATCCATATTACAAGGCCGGCCAGGCGGCCCTGGCCAAGGCCATGACCGTTTCGCCCAAGACCGGCCGGGCCAAGAACGTCATCCTGTTTCTCGGCGACGGCATGGGCATCTCGACCGCCGTGGCCGGCCGCATCTGGCAGGGCCAGCAGCGCGGCGTCGACGGCGAATCCAACGCCCTGTCGTTCGAGAAGCTGCCCTTCACCGCGCTCTCCAAGACCTACAGCCACGACATGCAGGTCACCGACAGCGCCGCCGGCATCACCGCCATCACCACAGGCGTGAAGACCAGCAACAAGGTCATCGGCCTGACCGGCGAGGCCAAGCCCGAGAGCTGCGCCAGCGAGGCGGCCACGCGCGTGACCACGATCGCCGAGATCGCCAAGGCCCATGGGCTGTCGGCCGGCGCGGTCACCAACACCCGCATCACCCACGCTACGCCCGCCGGGACCTTCGCCCATACGGCCTATCGCGACTGGGAAGGCGACGCCGACATGCCGGCCGAGGCCTTGAGCGGCGGCTGCAAGGACATCGCCCGCCAACTGGTCGAGGTCCCCGCGGGGTTGCGCCTCGACGTCGCCCTGGGCGGCGGCCGCTCGCGGTTCCTGCCGGAGGCCAAGGGCGGCAAGCGCGCCGACGGCCGCGACCTCACCGCCGAGTGGACCAAGGCCAAGGGCGCGGCCTATGTCGCCGACGCCGACCAGCTGAAGGCCGTCGATCCGGCCAAGACCGGCCCCGTGCTGGGCCTCTTCGCCGGCGAACACCTGCCCTACGAGGTCGAGCGCGCGCAGAGCGGGCAGGGCGTGCCCTCGCTGTCGGACATGGCTGCCAAGGCCGTCGATATCCTGTCGAAGAACCCCAAGGGCTACTTCCTGCTCGTCGAGGGCGGCAAGATCGACATGGGCAGCCACCTCAACAACGCCAGGCGCACCCTGACCGAGACCGCGGCCTTTTCCGACGCCATCCAGGCCGTGCTCGACAAGGTCGACCTGAACGAGACCCTGGTCATCGTCACCGCCGACCACAGCCACGGCCTGGTGATCTCGGGCTACGCGGCGCGCAACGCCCCTATCCTGGGCCTGGCCGGCAACGAGGGAGAGCCGGTCGTGGCCGGCGACGGCAAGGCCTATACCGTGCTGAGCTTCGCCACCGGCCCCGGCGGCACGGAAGGGGCGGCCCTGCGCGCCGACCCGGCCAAGGAAGACCTCGACGAGGTCGACTACCACCAGCAGGCCCTGGCCCATCTGCCCAGCGCCGCCCACGCCGGCGAGGACGTGGGCGTCTACGCCGACGGCCCGGGCGCCTATCTGGTGCGCGGCGTGGTCGAGGAGAGCTATCTCTTCCAGGTCATGCGCCACGCTTTCGGCTTCGACGCCGCCAAGTAGGCGAGGGCGAAGCCTTGTCAGGGAAGGGGCGGGCGGCCTTGGGCTGCCCGCCCTTTTTCGTGCCCGGCTTCCGGAAGGCGAATGAATGCGGTATTTAGATACCGCATTGCGCAAACCCTTGCGCCATAAGGCTTTCCGAACTTTCCTGCGTGCTCAATGTTGACAGACGGCGAACCCTTGGGTATCAGCCGCCCCTCACGCGGACGGAACCACTTCCTCGGCTCCCGACGCACAGGAATTACGGATCAATCCCATGCAAAAGACCACGGCTTCCCTGAAGCCCGCCGAGGTCGAGAAGAAGTGGATCGTGGTCGACGCCAAGGACGCCGTTGTCGGCCGTCTGGCGACGTTCATCGCCATGCGTCTTCGCGGCAAGCACCGTCCCGACTACACCCCGCACGTCGACTGCGGCGACTTCGTCGTCGTGATCAACGCCGACAAGGTGAAGTTCACCGGCAAGAAGCTGGACGACAAGGTTTACTACCGTCACACCGGTCACCCGGGCGGCATCAAGGAAACCACCCCGCGCAAGGTGCTGGGCGGTCAATTCCCCGAGCGCGTCCTGAACAAGGCCGTCGAGCGCATGCTGCCGAAGGAGAGCCCGCTGGCTCGCAAGCAGCTGACGCACCTGCTGGTCTATGCCGGCGCCGAGCACCCGCACCAAGCGCAAAGCCCGGAAGTCATCGACTTCGCCGCGCGCAACGTCAAGAACACCCGGAGCCTCTAAGTCATGTCCGAAGCTCAAGGTTTTGACGCGCTGGCCAGCCTGTCCAGCAACCCGGAAGCGGCCGCCCCGGCCGAACCGAAGATCGACGCCCAAGGCCGCTCCTACGCGACCGGCAAGCGCAAGAACGCCATCGCGCGCGTGTGGATCAAGCCGGGCACCGGCAAGATCACCGTCAACGGTCGTGACCAGGAAGTCTACTTCGCTCGTCCGGTCCTGCGCATGATGATCGCTCAGCCGCTGCAAGTGACCGAGCGTCTCGGCCAGTTCGACGTCGACGTCACCGTCGAAGGTTCGGGCCTGTCGGGTCAAGCCGGCGCCATCCGCCACGGCCTGTCCAAGGCCCTGACCTACTACGAACCGGCCCTGCGCCCGGTCCTGAAGCCGCACGGCTTCCTGACCCGCGACAGCCGCGTCGTCGAGCGTAAGAAGTACGGCAAGGCCAAGGCCCGCCGCAGCTTCCAGTTCTCGAAGCGCTAAGCGCGTCGTCGCACGCGTTTTGGAAGAGGGCGCTTCGGTTATCCGAAGCGCCCTTTTTCTTGTGACTTCCGATCGGGCCGGACAGCGCCCGAACGCATGCGCCGGTCATATGGCGCTGCAAGACTGGGTCCCGTCCGAGCGCGGGCCGGACCAGGAGTTGGCATCATGGCGAACGCCCCCAAGGTCTTCATCGACGGCGAAGTCGGCACGACCGGCCTGCAGATCCGCGAGCGCCTGATCGGCCGCACCGACCTGCAACTGATCTCGATCGATCCCGACAAGCGCAAGGACGCCGCCGCCCGCGCCGAGATGCTGAACGCCGCCGACGCGGTGATCCTGTGCCTGCCCGACGACGCGGCCAAGGAAGCTGTCAGCCTGATCGAGAACCCGCTGGTCAAGGTGATCGACGCCTCCAGCGCCCATCGCACCAACGCCGACTGGACCTACGGCTTCCCCGAGCTGGACAAGGAACAGCGCAAGAAGATCGCCGGCGCCAAGCGGATCTCGAACCCGGGCTGCTACGCCACCGGCGCCATCGCCCTGACCCGCCCGCTGGTTTCGGCCGGCCTGCTGTCGTCGGACCTGCCGATCTCGTTCAACGGCGTCTCGGGCTACACCGGCGGCGGCAAGGCGATGATCGCCGAGTTCGAGGACGAGACCTCGCCGACCTACACCAAGGTCGCCTACCGCATCTACGGCCTGTCGCTGACCCACAAGCACGTGCCGGAAATCCAGAAGCACGGGGGCCTGCTGTCGCGCCCGATCTTCACCCCGGCCGTCGGCCGCTATGCCCAGGGCATGCTGGTCGAGCTGCCGCTGCACCTTGGCCTGCTGGAAGGCTCGTGCTCGCTGGGCGACATCCACGCCGCCCTGGCCGCCCATTACAAGGGCGAGGCCTTCGTCGAGGTCGCGTCGCTGGACGAGGCCAAGTCGCTGTCGACCCTCGATCCGGAAGGCCTGAACGGCACCAACCGCATCAAGCTCTTCGTGTTCGGCTCCGACACCAGCGGCCAGGCCCGCCTGGTGGCGCTGCTCGACAACCTGGGCAAGGGCGCCTCGGGCGCGGCGGTCCAGAACCTCAACCTTGCCCTGGGCCTGGACGAGAAGGCGGGGCTCTAAGGGGGTGATGGGAGTGCGAACGCCGAGGCGGTCGCACTCGTCGTCTTCAGCGTCTTTCTACGAACAGCAGCGCCAGAAGCGCCAAGGGGCCGAGAAACACGGACGCGACGAACCAACCTAGTCCACTGCGACCCTTGCCTTGAGCGATTCCAGCGGTAACCAGAGCCAGAGTGCCCCATCCCGCCGACAGCGAGATCGTCGGGTCAGCCACCGTCTGCATGTCTTCTCCAATCACTTGCGCATAGGTGGTGATATAGAGGATCTATGCCCGCCAGCGATAGTGCCCCGCTGGCTTGTGCAGCTTGAAGATCCACAGCGCCTCTTCGCGGGCGCCGGCGCCGATGTTGTGCACGACGCGCACCTTCTCAGGCCCCTGCACGACCACGCCGATGTGGGGCCGGCCGTTGCCGAACAGCCGCCAGGTCAGAACGTCGCCGGGCAGGGGATCGGGAAAGTCATCGCCCGCCTTGGCGCCCTGGCCGGCGCGCAACCGTGCGCCTTGACGCTCGAGATAGGTCTCCAGGTTCAGCACCCGGCGATGGTCGATATTGGCGTCGGCGCTCTTCTGGCCCCAGGCCCGCTTGGCCGGATAGGCTGAGAAGGCGCGGGTCATGTCGGCGTGGATGCGCTCCTGCAGGTCGACGTTCCAGGCGTCGCGGGCGGCCCGCACCAGCACGTCGGCGCAGACGCCGGTCGAGCGCAGCACGTCGCCCTTGGGATAGCTGATCGCCCGATAGCTGGGATCGTAGTCCAAGGTCACGCCCACCTGCGAGCGGGCGGCTTGGGCCAGTTTCAGGCCGTCGCCGCGGGTGGCCGCGCCCAGCCAGGGAGCGGCGGCGAGCAGGCTCAGCGCTGTGCGACGGGAAAGATCGAGCATGGCGACAAGCTCCGCCGTGATCGGGGCGAGTTTTGGGCGAACGTCGATCTTCCCGGCGTCAAATTTCATCCAGAAGGCGAGGTCCGGGGCCCTGCGCCGCCAGTTCGTCGTGCGGATTGCGCAGCGGGCAGGCCGTCAGCGACAGGCAGCCGCAGCCGATGCAGCCGTCCAGCTGATCGCGCAACTGGGTCAGGCGGCGGATGCGGGCGTCCAGGTCCTCGCGCCAGGCCGAGGACAGGTCGCGCCAGTTCTGCTGGCTGGGCGCACGGTCGTCGGGCAGGGCGGCCAGGGCCTGCTTGATCTCGTTCAACGGCATGCCGGTGCGCTGGGCCACCTTGATCACCGCCACCCGCCGCAACATGCCGCGCGGATAGCGCCGCTGGTTGCCCTCGGTGCGCAGGCTGTGGATCAGCCCCTTTGCCTCGTAGAAGTGCAGGGCCGAGACCGCCACGCCGGCGCGCTTGGCCAGTTCGCCGACGCTGAGGGTCTGGAAGGCGGAGGGACAGATGTCGGACATCGGCGCTTGACCTCAAGTTTGCTTGAGGTTTTACAGGAGGGGCTCCGCAACCGGCAACGCCCTTCCTGGAGCGCCTCTCCCATGACCTTCGCCGCCGCCACGACCGCCGTCGCAGCCGCCGCCATATCCACTCCGGTCGAGCTTCGCCGAGCGCGCCCCGAGCCGGTGGTCAACATCAGCGTCATCCGGCCGAGGGAAGGGCAGCTCGAGGCCTTCCTGGAGCTGCAACTGGCCCAGCACCATCGCCTTCGGGGCCAGGTGAAGGGCCTGCGCGGGGCGCGCCTGTTCCGCTCGGGCGAAGGCCTGGTCCTGATCTCGGTGTTCGAAACCCAGGAGGACGCCGACGCCTTCCGCGAGGATCCGCGCTTCACCGAGCACATGGCTCGCGTGCGACCCCTGATCGAGAAGTCGGAGGCTGGGGTGTTCGCCGAGGCCTATGCGGTGGGAGCGGTCTGACCGCCTGGCGGCGGCCCCCTCCGGCCCTCCGGGCCACCTCCCCCAGAGGGGGAGGATCTATGCGCCAAGATGCTCCCCCTCCGGGGGAGCTGTCGCGGAGCGACTGAGGGGGAGCGCGAAGCGCCTAAGCCGCTTCGGCGTTCGATCGCACCCGCACGAAGCTGCCCGGCGCGTCCTCGAACGCCTTCAGCGGACCCTTGGACGGATCGCGCGCCGGGACCAGCTTGCCGGACTTGGCCTTCAGCCACTCCGCCCAGTGCGGCCACCACGAACCCGGATGCTCGACCGCGCCGGCGATCCAGCCGTCGACCGAGCCGGGCAGGTGTTCGTTGGTCCAGTGCTGGTATTTCTTGGCGTCGGGGTGGTTGATCACGCCGGCGATGTGGCCCGAGCCGGCCATGGTGAAGGTCACCGGCCCGCCGAACGCCCGCGCGCCGCGATAGACGCTGCGATAGGGGGCGATGTGGTCGTCCCTGGACGACTGCACGTAGATCGGCGTCTTCACCTTCGACAGGTCCAGCACCTCGCCGCCCAGGGTCAGGCGGCCATGGGTCAGGTTGTTGTCCTTGTAGAAGTTGCGCAGATAGAACAGGTGCAGCGACTTGGGCATCCGCGTCTGGTCGGCGTTCCAGAACAGCAGGTCGAAGGGGCGCGGCTCCTTGCCCATCAGGTAGTTGTTGATGAAGAACGACCAGATCAGGTCGTTGCCGCGCAGGGCGTTGAAGGTGTCGGCCATCGACTGGCTGGGCAGGAAACCGCCCTGCTGGTCCATCCGCGCCTCGATCTCTTTCAGCCAGGCCTCGTCGGTGAACAGCAGCAAGTCGCCGGCCTCGGCGAAGTCCTGCTGGGCGGCGAAGAAGGTGGCCGAGTTGATCCGCTTGTCGCCCCTGGCGGCCATGTGAGCCAGGGCGCACGACAGCAGGGTGCCGCCGATGCAGTAGCCGACGGTGTTGACCCTATCGACGCCGCACTGGGTCATCACCTGCTGGCTGGCGTCGTAGATGCCCTCCAGCATGTAGTCCTCGAAGGTCTTGGCCGCGAGCGCGGTGTCGGGATTGACCCATGAGGCGACGAAGACCGTGAAGCCCTGACCGGTCAACCAGCGGATCATCGAGTTCTCGGGCCGCAGGTCGAGGATGTAGAACTTGTTGATCCAGGGCGGGAAGATCAGCAGCGGGATCTCGTGCTGCTGCTCGGTGCTGGGGCTGAACTGGATCAGCTGCAGGATGTCGTTCTGGTAGACCACCTTGCCGGGGGCGGTGGCGACATTCTCGCCGACCTTGAACTTGGCCAGGTCCGTCTGGCTGATGGCCAGCTGGCCGCCGCCGCGCTCCAGGTCGGCGGCGAAGTTCTCCATGCCGCGCTTCAGGCTCTCGCCGTTGGTGTGCATCACCTCGCGCAGGGCGGCGGGGTTGGAGATCAGGAAGTTCGACGGCGAGAAAGCGTCGGTCAGCATCTTGGTGAAGAACTCGACGCGGCGCTTGGACTGCGGGTCGACGTTCTCGGCCTGGGCCACGAGGCCGTTCAGCCAGTTCGACGTCAGCAGGTAGGACTGCTTCATCATGTCGAACACGGGGTTGGACACCCAGTCCGGATCGGCGAAGCGCTTGTCGCCATGGGCGGGCGCGACCACCGGCTTGGTCTCCTCGCCGACCGCGCGGCGGGCCGCCGATTGCCACAGCTCCATGTAGCCGCTGAAAAGGTCGGCCTGGGCGCGCAGCAGCCGGTCGGGCTGCGAGGCCAGGCTGCCGATCACCTCGTTGAGGGCCGGGGCGACGTGGAAGGGGTCGGGCGACAGCGCCGCGGGCCGGTCGGCCTGGCGCAGTGCGGCCTCGGCGATCGCGCCCTGGGCGGTGACCGCCGCACGGGCCAGGTTGGCCGACAGGGCCTCCATCATCCGCCGCTGCTCCTCGGTCAGCAGCGAAGCGAAATCGGGACCTGCGCCGCCGGCGCCGGCGGGCCCGGCCGATTCGGGCTTGGGATCCGGTTCGGGGGGCGGAGGAGGGGGCTTTGGCGCTGCGGCGGCCGTCTTGCGCGGTGCGGAAGGCTTGCGGGGCTTGGCCGCCGTCTTGACGCCCTTGCCCGCGTCCTTGCCGTCGCTCTTGGCCATGCGCGTTCCTTCCGCCTGAATGTCGCTTATCGACCGCCGATTCTCGTTCGGCGCCTTCCGCTCGCCGCGATCATCGCATAAGACCTGAGACAAGATGAACGGCCAAACCGGTAAAATCGTACGTTTCGGCGCCTCGCTCTCGGTCCTCTCGACCGTGCTGGCGGCTTGCGCCTCGTCGCCGTTCACGCCGCCCCCGGTCGACGCCACCTCGCCGGTGGCCGCCGCCGCGGAAGCCGCGGCCAAGGAGCCGGGCAAGATTCCGAGCCTGGCCGGCATTCCGACCGTGCCGACCGACATTCCCAAGCCGGGCGAGTACAAGGCCCAGGTCCAGGCCGAGCAGGCCGCCGCCGCTCAGCTGCGTCGCGACACCGCGCCGGGGACGTTCGCCCTGTCGGACACCGAGGGCTTCGCCGCTCGCGCCCAGCGCGCCGGCCGCGTTCCGCCGTCGGAAATCCCGACCGTGGCCGACCGCGCCGAGACCGAAGCCTTCGCCAAGGCTGCTCGCGGCCGAGCTACCCCGCCTCCGTCCAAGCCCCAATAGGGCGACGGAGGCATAATTTTCCTTGAACTGGCTTGGCTAGGCCCCGCTTGGGGTCTATCCATGCCCGACTTTTCGCTCCTGCAGCGCCAGAGGGCGCACGAGCCATCATGACCGCCGACTTTCACCGTATCCGCCGCCTGCCGCCTTACGTCTTCGAAGAGGTCAACCGCATCAAGGCTCGCCTGCGCGGCCAGGGCGTCGACATCATCGACTTCGGCATGGGCAATCCGGACATGCCCACGCCCAAGCACATCGTCGACAAGCTGATCGAGACCTCGCGCGATCCGCGCGCCGGCCGCTACTCGGCCTCGAAGGGCATCCCCGGCCTGCGCAAGGCCATGGCCGGCTACTACGAGCGCCGCTTCGGCGTGAAGCTGAACCCCGACACCGAGGTGATCTCGACCCTCGGCTCGAAGGAGGGTTTCGCCAACCTCGCCCAGGCCCTGACGGCGCCGGGCGACGTCATCATCTGCCCGAACCCGGCCTATCCGATCCACGCCTTCGGCTTCATCATGGCCGGCGGCGTCATCCGCCACGTGCCGGCGCTGAGCCCCGAACAGTACCTGTCCAACATCAGCCGCGCGGTGAAGCACTCGGTGCCGCCGCCCAGCGTGCTGATCCTGTCCTATCCGTCGAACCCGACGGCTCAGACCGTGGATCTGGACTTCTACAAGGACGCCGTGGCGCTGGCCAAGAAGCACGACCTGCTGGTCATCAGCGACGTGGCCTACGGCGAGATCTATTTCGAGGACAATCCGCCGCCGTCGATCCTGCAGGTCGAGGGCGCCAAGGACATCGCCGTCGAGGTCAACTCGCTGTCGAAGACCTACGCCATGGCCGGCTGGCGCGTGGGCATGGTGGTCGGCAACGCCCGCATCTGCGCGGCCCTGGCTCGTGTGAAGTCCTATCTCGACTACGGCGCCTACACGCCTGTGCAAGTCGCGGCCGCTGCGGCGCTGAACGGCCCGCAGGACTGCGTCGAGGAGATCCGCGGCATCTACAAGGGCCGCCGCGACACCCTGGTCTCGTCGATGAAGCGCGCCGGCTGGGACATTCCCAACCCGCCCGCCTCGATGTTCGCCTGGGCGAAGATCCCGCCGCAATTCGAGGCGGCCGGCTCGATGCTGTTCTCGCGCCTGCTGATCGAGGAGGCCGGCGTCGCCGTCGCCCCCGGCATCGGCTTTGGCGAGTACGGCGAGGGCTATGTCCGCATCGGCCTCGTCGAGAACGAGCACCGGATCAAGCAGGCCGCGCGCAACGTGAAGAAGTTCATCGCCAACGCCGACCAGATCCTCGCCAAGGCTCACAACAGCCTCGAGCAGGCCTGATCCCATCACGAGATTCTCGCTCCCCGACAGGCCCGGGGTGAGGATTTCCACAGCACGCCGCCACACAGGTCCTCATCCTTCCGCCTGTCGAAGGACGAGGGCGGTCCGACAGGGCCACCGACCACGAGGAACCGCACCATGACTCAGAAAACCTGGCGTATCGGCGTCGCCGGCCTCGGCACCGTCGGCGGCGGTCTCCTGCAGTTCCTCGCCCAGCGTCCCGATTTCGCTCCCGCCGGCGATCGCGCCGAGGTCGTCGCCGTGTCGGCCCGCTCCAAGTCGCGCCCGCGCACGGTCGACATCTCGGGCCTGGAATGGTTCGACGATCCGGTCGCCCTGGCCAGTTCGCCCAACGTGGACCTCTTCGTCGAGCTGGTCGGCGGCAGCGACGGCCCGGCCAAGGCCGCGGTCGAGGCGGCGCTGAAGCTGGGCAAGCCGGTGGTCACCGCCAACAAGGCCCTGATCGCCGAGCATGGCGCCGAGCTGGCCGCCCTGGCCGAGGCCAATGACGTGCCGCTGCTGTTCGAAGCCGCCGTGATGGGCGGCACCCCGGCGGTGAAGATGCTGCGCGAAGCCATGGTCGGGGACGACGTGGTCTCGGTGGCGGGCATCCTCAACGGCACCTGCAACTACATCCTCTCCGAAATGGAGAAGACCGGGCGCGACTTCGCCGACGTGCTGCGCGAGGCTCAGGCCCTGGGCTACGCCGAGGCCGACCCGACCATGGACGTCGGCGGTTTCGACGCCGGCCACAAGATCACCATCCTGGCCGCCCTGGCCTTCGGCTGCGCCCCCAACTACGAGGCCGCCGAGATCGAGGGCATCAGCGAGGTCGAGCTGCTCGACATCAAGCTGGCCAAGGACCTCGGCTACCGCATCAAGCTGATCGCCGGCACCTCCAAGACCGACGACGGCGTGGCGGTGAAGGTCCATCCGACGCTGATCCCGCTGGCGCATCCGCTGGCCCAGGCCGGCGGCGCCCTGAACGCGCTCTTCATCGAGGGCACGCGCATCGGACGCATCTTCATCCAGGGGCCCGGCGCGGGCGCGGGCCCGACGGCCGCGGCCGTCGCCGCCGACATCGCCGACGTGATGACCAAGGCCGCGCGCCCGGTGTTCCAGGCGCCGGCGGGCGCGCTGAAGCCCTTCGTGGCCGTCGATCCGAGCAAGTCGGTGGGCAAGGCCTATCTGCGGATCATGGTCCGCGACGTGCCCGGCGCCATCGCCGCGATCTCCGAAACCCTGGCCGAATGCGGCGTGTCGATCGACGCTTTCCTGCAGAAGCCCGTGGAAGGAGCGGGCGGCGTGCCGATCGTGCTCGTCACCCATGCGACTCCGGAATCCAAGCTGCTCGACGCGATTAGCCGCATCGAAAAGCTGCAGGCCGTGCTAGAGCGTCCCCGTCTTCTGCGCGTCGCGCGCAACTAGAGAACCGCCAGTAGAGTGGTCCAGGTGTGGAAGACATTGGGAAATTAGCCTCGCCACGGGCTGGGAGACACTGATGAGTTCTAACACCCTGGACCGTTCTCTGGTCCTGGATGCGGTCCGCGTGACCGAAGCCGCCGCCATCGCGTCTTGGACCATGGTGGGCCGGGGTGACGAGATGGCCGCCGACCAGGCGGCCGTCGACGCCATGCGCAACGCGCTCAACGAGCTCTCCATCGACGGCGAGATCGTCATCGGCGAGGGCGAACGCGACGAAGCGCCGATGCTTTACATCGGCGAGAAGGTCGGCCGTGGCGGCCCGACCGTCGACATCGCCCTGGATCCGCTGGAAGGCACCACCCTGACGGCGAAGGCCATGCCCAACGCGCTGGCCGTGATGGCCTGGGCGCCCAAGGGCACGCTGCTGAACGCCCCCGACACCTACATGGACAAGATCGCCTGCGGGCCGGGCTACCCTGCCGGGGTGATCGACCTGGACAAGTCGCCGGCCGACAACGTCAAGGCGCTGGCCGCCGCCAAGGGCGTCGAGCCTTCGCAGATCACCGTCTGCGTGCTGGACCGTCCGCGCCACGCCGAGATCATCGCCTCGGTTCGCTCCGTCGGCGCCCGCGTCAACCTGATCACCGACGGTGACGTCGCCGGCGTCATCAACACCGCCGATCCGTCGACGGGCATCGACCTCTATCTCGGCTCCGGCGGCGCGCCCGAGGGCGTGCTGGCCTGCGCGGCGCTCAAGTGCGTCGGCGGCCAGTTCCAGGGGCGGCTGATCTTCCGCAACGCCGACGAGCGCACCCGCGCCACGCGCTGGGGCGTCACCGAGTTCGACAAGAAATACGATCTGCACGAGATCGTCCGCTCGGACGCCATTTTCGCCGCTACCGGCGTCACCTCCGGCGCCCTGCTGGACGGCGTGGGCTTCAAGGACGGCTTTGTCCACACCCACAGCCTGGTGATGAATTCCTCGACCGGAGCCGTGCGCGAAGTGCGCATGAAGCGCCGGGTCTAGGCTTTCTCGGGTCGGCATCCACCGCCGGCCCGTTCTCGCCCGTAATATTGTCGTACTAGTCTGCGAGTCGCTCGCGCCGCGGCGACTTCTCGCCGTCCGTACAGTCCGAGGCTCTTTTCCATGACCGCCCTGATCGATCTCGCCAGCCATCTCGCCGGCGATCCCTCCAGCCCAGCGGTCAAGACCGTCGTCACGCAAATCGCCGCCGCCTGCGCCCGCATCAGCCGCGTGGTGGCCGGCGGGGCCATCCTGGGCAATCTCGGCGCGGCCGGCGTCACCAACGTCCAGGACGAAGAGCAGAAGAAGCTCGACATCCTGACCAACGACATCCTGCGCGATGCGCTGAAGGCCTGCGGCCCCGTCGCGGGCCTGGCGTCCGAGGAACTGGAAGAGATCGAGACCACGGGCCGCGAAGGCGGCTATCTGGTCACCTTCGATCCGCTCGACGGCTCCAGCAACATCGACGTCAACGTCTCGGTCGGCACCATCTTCTCGATCCTGCCCGCGCCGGAGGGCCGCGAGCCGACCGAAGCCGACTTCCTGCAGCCCGGCCGCCACCAGGTCGGGGCCGGCTACGCCGTCTACGGTCCGCAGACCATGCTGGTGCTGACCCTGACCTCGGGCGTGGTCGGCTTCACCCTGTCGGCCGACGATCGCTGGCTGCTGACCCACGCCTCGGCGAGCATCCCGGCCGACACGGCCGAGTTCTCGATCAACATGTCGAACCAGCGCCACTGGGCCGCGCCGATCCGGCGCTACGTCGACGGTTGCCTGCAAGGCAAGGAAGGCCCGCGGGGCAAGAACTTCAACATGCGCTGGGTGGCCTCGATGGTCGCCGACGTGCACCGCATCCTGATGCGCGGCGGCGTCTTCATGTACCCGTGGGACGCCCGCGAGCCGAGCAAGCCGGGCAAGCTGCGCCTGATGTACGAGGCCAATCCGATGGCCCTGGTCGTCGAGCGCGCCGGCGGCAAGGCCACCGACGGCGTCACGCCGATCCTGGATCTGGCGCCGACCAAGCTGCACCAGCGCGTGCCGGTGGTGCTGGGCTCGGCCAACGAAGTGGATCAGGTCGCCAGGGAAACGGCGGCCGGTTGATGGATCGCGCCCTCTCCCAAAGGGGAGGGCGCTTCGTCAGCGGGCGAGCGCCGGCTTCGAGCGCAGGGCGGCCGCGGTCGCCAGGATCGAGCCGATCAGCACCAACTCGCCGGCGTTGCCGAGCCAGAACACGCCGCTGGCGGCGCTGCCGAACATCGTCAGGGCGCCCAGGCACAGCCACGGAACGCCAACGCGCCGCCACAGCAGGCCGCCGACGCCGATCAGCACCAGCACCGTTACGATCGACGGGATGGGCGGGCTGGCGGCCGCGTGGGCGTAGCGCAGCGTGCCGCCATACTCCTTGAGCACCAGGTTCAGGCCGAAGATCTCGGTATAGGCGCCGAGCGCGACGAGCGCGGCGGTCAGGATCCAGACCCAGGCGCGCAGGCGCAGCCCGGAAATCCAGAACACGATGGGGATCAGCAGCGGTGTGAGCAGGCCGTGCGCGACGTAGCGCGGCACCGACAGGCCGATGAGCAGGTCGCCGGCCCCGACCAGGGCCCCGGCGGCGATGATGGCGTTGTCCCAGCACAGCGCCAGGATGATGACGGTCAACGGCCAGAGGCGGAGCGAGCCGGCGAAGACGCCGGCGGCCAGCATTCCCGCGGCCATCAGCCAGAACACGAGGGTCATCACGAGGGCGCTCCGTCCGATTCGCTGTCTTTATGAGTTTCGGAAGCTAGAGCGACCAGCGCCGTTGGCGGCGCCGATCAGCGAACTCGTCGCCACACGGTCAGCTTCCGGCCGGCATGGCCAGGGGGCGTCCGTTTTCGCCGCACCGTCGTGTCATGGATCGAATCCCGTAAAGGCGATAGGGTCGCCCCATGCCCCAAGACGCTGATTTCAGGCTGGTTTAGCCCATGGCCGCCGACGGTCATGCCGTTCCCGCCGCCGCCGAGGCCTTCCTCGGCGTCGAGCGCTCGCTGTCAGGACGCGCCTGGCGCGAGCGCCCCGCCGACGCCGCCGTCGCCCGCGACATCGCCCGCTTGCACGGCCTGTCCGAGCCCCTGGCCCGCGCCCTGG
This sequence comes from Caulobacter vibrioides, assembly GCA_001449105.1. Classification (GTDB taxonomy): domain Bacteria; phylum Pseudomonadota; class Alphaproteobacteria; order Caulobacterales; family Caulobacteraceae; genus Caulobacter; species Caulobacter vibrioides_C. Next base: position 71,888 of record LNIY01000035.1, read on the forward strand.
CCGCGCGGGGGATCACGCTGGACGGCGCGCGCGACTATCTGCAGCCGACCCTCAAGTCGCTGTTCCCCGACCCGTCCAGCTTCACCGACATGGACCGGGCGGCCGAGATCCTGATCGACGCCCTCGTGCAGGGCCGGCCGACCATGGTGTTCGCCGACTACGACGTCGACGGCGCCACCAGCGCCGCCCAGCTGGTCCGCTGGTTCAGGCACATGGGCGTCGAGCTGCCGATCTACATTCCTGACCGCCTGAAGGAGGGTTACGGGCCGAGCCCCGCGGCCTTCAAGACCATCCGCGATACCGGGGCCGAGCTGGTCGTCACCCTCGACTGCGGGGCGGCCGCCTACGACGCCATCGCCAGCGCCGCGACGATCGGACTGGAGGTCGTGGTCATCGACCACCACCTGATGCGCGAAGACCCGCCGGCCGCCGCCGCCGTGGTCAATCCCAACCGTCCGGGCTGCCAGAGCGGGCAGGGCGTGCTGGCCGCCGCAGGGGTCACCTTCGTGCTGTTGGTCGCCCTCAACCGCGAGGCCCGCAAGCGGGGGCTGTTCAGCGAGGATCGCCCCGAGCCCGATCTTCGCCAGTGGCTGGACCTGACGGCCTTGGGCGAGGTCTGCGACGTCACCCAGCTGGTCGGCTTCAACCGCTCGCTGACGGCCACGGGCCTGCGGGTGATGTCCAACTGGGCCAATCCGGGCCTGAAGGCCCTTCTTGAGGTCGCCAAGGGGCAGGGGGCGGCCAGCGTCTTCCATGCCGGCTTCATCCTGGGGCCGCGAATCAACGCCGGCGGCCGCATCGGTCGCTCCGACCTCGGCGCGCGTCTTCTTTCCACTGACGATCCGCTCGAGGCCAAGGCCCTGGCCGAGGAGCTCGACGAGCTCAACACCGAGCGAAAGGCCGTCGAGGCCGCCGTGGTCGAGGAGGCCGTGGCGATTCTCGAGCGCAGCAGCAACTTCGATCCGAACGCCCCCGTGATCGTCGTGGCCGGGGACGACTGGCACCCGGGCGTGGTCGGCATCGTCGCCAGCCGCCTGCGCGAGCGCTATCGCAAGCCCACCCTTGTGATCGGCATCGACCGGGCGGCGGGAATCGCCAAGGGCTCGGGTCGCTCGCAGCCGGGCGTGAATCTGGGTCGGGCGGTGCAGGCGGCCTTCGAGGCCGGCATCCTGATGGCCGGGGGCGGACACGCCATGGCCGCGGGCCTGACCGTGCGTCCCGATTCGATTCCAGAACTGCGCGCCTTCTTGGAGGAAGCCCTGGCCGGCGAGATGGAGGCCGTGGGGGCCGAGTCGGTCGAGGTCGACGCCCTGGTGCAGCCCCGCGCCGCCAATCGCGGTCTCTGGACCGAGTTTCAGCAGATGGCCCCGTTCGGCCCCGGCAATGTCGAGCCGACCTTCGCCCTGGCCGGCGTGCGGCCCGAACGGGTCATGGCCCTGCGCGGCGGGCACGTGCGAGTCGACCTCGTCGGCCCGGCCGGCGACCGCATCAAGGCCGTATCCTGGCGCTCGGCCGAGACCGATCTTGGCCGCAGGTTGCTGGCGGGCGGCGGTGCGCTGCACGTCGTCGGCCGCCTGAAACCCGATGATTATATGGGCCGGGAAGGGGTCCAGCTTGAGATCGAGGACGCCGCCGACCCGCGCATGTGGACGGAATAAAAAAATCGCATCTGACCGCTTGCGCTCTCCGGGGAGCCTTTGTATATCCCCGGCTCCTCGCGGCGACGCGGTCCCTTCGTCTATCGGTTAGGACGCCAGATTTTCAATCTGGAGAGAGGGGTTCGACTCCCCTAGGGACTGCCAGTCGCGAGGCGTCTACTTTTGAACTACTGCGGATTATCTTGCTTCTACGAAGCTTAGTGGTCCCTTCGTCTATCGGTTAGGACGCCAGATTTTCAATCTGGAGAGAGGGGTTCGACTCCCCTAGGGACTGCCAACCGCAGAGTTCAGAGTTTCCCATACGACACAGAAGGCGCGACTAAACGTCGCGCCTTTCGTATTGCGCGCTCTCCATATCATTTGGCCATTGACGGCCATCCCTCCCCGAGAACAGTGTTATTCTTGTGGCGCTCGCTCCTTTGGGCTGTTTGGGCGAGCCAGAGGGGCGGAATGTCTGGTTACGACTTGGATGCATCGGGCGTGCACGAAGACCTCGTGCGTATCAGCGGCCGTGTGAAATGGTTCGATGTCGGCAAGGGCTACGGCTTCATCGTCCCCGACGATCCGGGCCAGACCGGCCTGAAGGACGTCCTGCTTCACGTGACATCCCTGCGCAATTGCGGCCGTGAGTCGGCCCTCGAGGGCTCGGTCATCGTCTGCGACGTGGTCAAGCGGCCCAAGGGCTGGCAGGTCAGCGAGGTCGTCGATCTCGATGAGACCTCCGCGCCGTCGCCGCTGGAGCGTCCGCGCCGAACCTTCGACGAGGCCGCGCCCCGACGCGACGGCCCGCGCGCCTTCGGCGGCGCGGCGCGCCAGTCCCTGACGCCGGCCGGGCCGCCGGAACGGGCCAAGGTCAAGTGGTTCAATCGCACCAAGGGCTACGGCTTCGTCGTTCGCGACGAGGCGCCGGGCGATATCTTCGTGCACATCGAGACCCTGCGCCGCGGCGGACTGGAGGATCTCCAGCCGGGCGACGACGTGATGGTCCGGTTCGCCCAGGGGCCCAAGGGTCTGGTCGTCGCCGAGATCACCGCCGCCTGAGGCGGCTTTTCGGGCCGGAGAGGGGCGGGTAGGGTTCCTGCCGGTTTCCCCGGTCCTGGCGAGGCGTTCTTGGCCCTTTTCGACGATCTGCGGCGGCGTGACGCCCTGAGGCTCCTGGCGGGCGCTCCGCTCGCCTTGGGCGGCGCCGGCCAGGCGCTGGCCGCGGCTTCGCGCCTGGAGCCCCTGGAGATCATCACCGGGCGCGGCGTCGCCCGTTTCCAGGTCGAGATCGCCGCCACCAAGGCCGAGCAGCGCAAGGGGCTGATGTTCCGCAAGTCGCTGGCTCCGGACCGCGGCATGCTGTTCGTCTACACGAAGCCGCAACGCGCGGCCTTCTGGATGAAGAACACCCTGATCCCGCTCGACATCCTCTACATCGGCGCCGACGGGAAGATCCTGTCGATGGTCCGCAACGCCCGTCCGCACGACGAGACGCCGCTGCCGTCCGGCGGCCCGGTCCTGGGCGTGCTGGAGATCGCGGGCGGCAGGGCGGGGCAACTGGGCGTGCTCCCCGGCGACCGCGTGCGTCACCGGATCTTCCCCAAGGGCTGACTACGTCGAAAATCGCGCCCGCGGCAGGGTGATGTGATTATGGGTGATGCGGCGGGTTCTGCGCGCGAACGAAGGTGGAACATCTTCGAGCTTGGCGAGCGCAAACTCACAATTGTGAGTTTGCTGAAACTCACAAAGTGCTCCTTTGTTCTATTGCTAAGAATCGTAAAACCGTTAGAAGGCAAGCCCTTGCTGGTGTCCGGAGCGTAGCGCAGCCTGGTAGCGCATCTGTTTTGGGAGCAGAGGGTCGCAGGTTCAAATCCTGCCGCTCCGACCATCGGCAGACCGTTTGGAGAGGCCCATGCTCGCCCGCATCTATCGTCCCGCCAAGAACGCCATGCAATCGGGCAAGGCCAAGACCAAGGACTGGGTGCTGGAATTCGAACCGGCCTCGGCCCGCAAGCCCGACCCGCTGATGGGCTGGACCCAGTCCAGCGACATGAACGGCCAGGTCCGCCTGACCTTCGAAACCCGCGACGAAGCCATCGCCTACGCCCAGCGCCACGAGATTTCGTTCCAGCTGTTCGAGCCGAAGGTTCCCAAGCGCATCATCAAGGCCTACGCCGACAATTTCGCGACCAACCGCAAGCAGCCCTGGACCCACTGAGGGCCTCCCGGGCTAAGCCGGCCAGCGCGCGCCCTTAGCTCAGTTGGATAGAGCATTCGCCTTCTAAGCGAACGGTCGCAGGTTCGAATCCTGCAGGGCGCGCCAACATTTTTCTAGAACTGTTTTCTTTTTAAAATCAATAACTTGAAGTATTTCGGTTTCAATTGAAACGACTTTGCGGCCCGTCGTTCCCTTTGTAAGTATCTGTTTTCGTTAGCGATATTGTGGTTCGAGTCCAGCAGGGTGGTAAGGGGCTTATGACCCGGTCCTGAAGGATTTACCCACCCGCAAAAGCGACATTTTGGGACAGAAGAAGAGGGCAGTTCTTCCTCACCGAGTTCGTCGCATTGGACTCGCCGTGGACCGCTTCGGGACCTCCAACGCGACCAAGAAGCGGTACCGATCGCCGTCTCTCCAGTAGGTCCGGCCCGAGCCGAGCGAGAGCGCCTTCCAAGCTCGTCCCTCGACGGCCTTTCGCCACCGGCCAAGCGCCGAAGGGCCGGAAAATCCAAGCTCGCGCGCCAGGACGCCGGCGCTCGCCTTCGCTCCAACACCTTGCTGGACAAGCAACTCCCGCCGCACCTGGGTGAGCAGGGCGGAATAGCTGCCGCCCTCGCTCATCAGCCTCCGATGCAGCGTCCGCCGATCTATTGATAGGTGAGCCGCGACGGCTTCCGCAGAGCACGACCCCCTCGGAAGAAGCTCACGGATAAGCGACACCACGATCGGGCCCAGGGCCGGGCGGTCAATTTTGACGCGAGATTTCGTCATCGCGGCGATCCCTGAGGTGCTCCCAAAAATGTCCCAAATTGTTCGTCTTAATGTCCCAAATCGTCAATCGGCCCAATCGAGCCAGTCAGGACGGCTGGATTGTCCAACAGCCCGTTCTGACTCTAAGGGGACCTTGGGAACGGCAGGTTCGTGGTGGGCAGGGAGATCGGTAGCTATGACCCTGCTGCGGATGCCACGGAAACATGGCAGGCCCGTGCGTTCCTTATATGGACTCATTGGCGACATGAGAATCGATCCGACTTATGGTGCGCTAACGTCGCGCCTGTGGGTCGTGTGTGGACGACGTCGCATCGAGATTTACGAAGACCGATGGATTCAAAAGCGCGCTTTCTCGGAGGCTCCAACCTGACGAGGACAGGTTTGATCGCTCCTGCCGTCGCGCCGCAGCCGGCGTCGTCGGTCGTGCAAGTAGGAACCGCCGTGCTGCAGAGCCTGCGGTCGGCCAAACCCATGGGGACCGACGGGCGAGGCCTGGTGATGTCTCCACCCGCGAAGATCGGACCTGAAGGGCTGGAGGTTGAGGACCAGCTGGATCTGCAGGAACTGCGCTCGACGTTGTTGTTCTGGGATCGCATCGACTACCCCAGCAACAATGCCTTCCCGGGCCAAACGGGACCCGAGGAAGACTTTCTGATCGCCGAGGGGGTCATGTCGCGGTCGGGGATTGTGGTGGCTGGCCAGAGCGATGCGGGCCTCACGCAGCGTCATGCGCACCTGCTGGCCTATCGGCTGCACGAGGAACAGGAACTTGGTCGGTGGACGCTCGGCCACGGTGCCGATGCCCTCGGCTTCCCCCCTGACGAGATGGCCGAGGGACGCGGGCTCCTCTTGAAGCTCTACCAGGCCGTGCCGATCCCGGATCGAGACATGCCGCTTGAGGCTGTGCTGGATTTCAAGCATCGTCGGCGCGACGAACTCATCGCCCTGCGCACTCATTTCGAACGCGTCTATCAGGCGATCCTCGGCGCGCCGGATCGATCGCTCGCCGAGCTGACGGAATGGGCCGCGCTCGACAAGGCCATCGCCGACCACGTCAAGGTCGCGGTCGAGATCAAGAGCCCCTTCAAGCTCGCCAATCTGCAGATGCGGTTCAAGCTTGGCGACGTCGCGATCGGTTATGCGGTCGCCGATATGGCGCTAAGGGCGCATCTTCCCCTGGCGAGCGCGGTTCTCACCGGCGGTTTGGCCGCTGCCGCGTCGAGCTTCGGGTCCCTGGGCGTCTGTTTGGGCCTGAAAGAGGCCAAGGCCTCCAACTCGCCCTTCGAGTACATCACCTCGATCCATCGCGACATGCTATGATCGAGCAGTCTATCGGGCGACTGGCAAGCTTGCGCTGCTGGCGGAAGTAAAGGCGTCAATCCAGGCGCTGACCATGGCCGAGAAGGGCGCCTGCGGCTGCGCCATCGCCCTGATTTGAGCCAGAACGCGCCGAACGATTGCTCTGAGCCGTTGGACGGCGCGGTCTCGAACCACGGCGTTTTGCCCGGCCAGAACCAGACCCTCAAGCTCGTCGGCGGTGAGAGAAAGCTCCTCGATCGTTCCGCCCAGAAATTCCAGTTGGCGCAGAACCTTCGTGCGCTCCTGCACCAGACCAAGACGATTTAGGCCAAAGGTCTGGATCGACACCGCGCCGCGTGGACTGACATTGGCCGCTCGAGCCGCTGCCTCGACCACGGGCAACTGATCAACCGTCGGCGGGATGTGAGGCACCGCGCCAGCCTGGCCGAGCGGATAGATCACGCCCAATGGATCGGCGCGGTCGATATGAAAAACAATATGATCTGCGGGGGTGTCGACACAGGGGTCGAGGAGCAAAGCCAACTCGGCGGTCAGGAGCGCCTCGGCCTGCGCGGTTGGAGGCTCGGCCGTCACCCTGGGCCCGGTGATGGGAAAGCTGCTTTCCTTGCCGGTTTTGACGTAAGCCGCCGGTCTCTGCTTCTGCTCTTTGAGCAGCTCGGTCAGGCTGGCCAACTGCGTCGGCGTCCAGTGCCAGCGCTTGCGATTGCAGTCGATGCAGCTGGGGAGAAGATTGCTCCAGGCTGCCGCCAGCCACCAATAGCCGTCATGCGTTCCTTTCGGGTCGGCGTTCTTGGGGCGGAAGTGCTCGATGTCGACGGGTCCAACCATGTCATAACGAGCCTCGCAATAGGCGCACTTGCCGTGGAACAGCGCCTCCAGCGTGTAGCGAACATCGTCGCCCTTGTAGGCCGTGAACGTGAACTCATCGCGCGGCGGATGGGCGGCGAAGTGAGCGCGCGCCCGCTTGAGTTCGTTGGGACCTTTGCGGTTGGCGCCCGTGAGACTTGCCGGCGGCGTGGCCGTTTTGCGATCGACCTTACGCACTAGAGCGCCTTCAAGGCATCGACGATGGCTCTGCGGGTCTCTTCCCGCAAAGCCATGAGTCCGCCGCCCGGCCGCCTGAGGCGCTCGCGCAGATACTGCTCAACCGCCTCCTGGACGAGGCGCTGAACTTCGGTCGATCCGATCGGTAGGCTCACGGCGACGTCCTTGCCGATCTGGTCGCGGACCTTTTGCAGGCGTGCATCATCGCCTGGCTCAAGACGTCGGGCCTGCTCTCGCGCAAGAAGATCGCCTACGCCGGCCAAACCGGTCTCGATCGTGTCGGCGTCGGTCGTGAACAGCTGGAAAAGATCGGACGTCAGAAGCTGCTCGACCGTAAGCGCGCCGATTGGCGGCAGATCCTCGAGCTGATCGACAAAGGTTGGCGGCTCGTCGGGCGCGCAGAAGGCCTTGGCGGCTCGAAGCAGCACCTTGACCTCGCCGCCGTCCATCCCGCGAAGGCAGAGCGGATCGTGGGTCGTGACGATGAAGGTGACGTTGGGCAGGGCGTCGCGCAGGCCCTGCATGATCTTCAGCTTCCAGCGCGGATGTAGATGCGCTTCGATCTCGTCCACCAGCACGACCGCACGGCTTTTGGCCAAGGTGGCGCTGAAACGGTTTTGGCGAGCGACCAAATTGCGCATGACATCGCAGGCCATGCCCAGCACCGCGCGGAAGCCTGATGACACTGTCGCCAGCGGCGTGCGCGTGAAGATTGGCGTCTGGCCTGGCCGCTCGACCTTGATGACGAGCATGCAACGCTTGGTCTTCTCATCGACCTTGATGGTGTCGAAGGCCTGTCCGATGCCAAGGATGTAGCGAAGCGCTCGGATCACTTCCTCAAATAGCGGAGTCTCGCGGATTTCCGCGAGCCACTCCTCGGGATTGACCAGCACGTAGTCGGGCTCGAACAGCGACCGGATCACACCCGATGCGCTTGCCTCGTCGTGGCCCAGGAACATGCGATAGGCGCCGTAGGCGAACACCGGGATGCGCGGCTCAACGTTCGCCAGCGCAAAACTCGATTGAAAACCGTTGTTGTCGAACGCGAGCTTGGTTTGCAGGCCGTCGTCATAGTCGACCGTCACTGATCCTGGGCGGGGGCGGCTTTGCCCTTCGGCGCCCATGAGCATTGGATCCAGCATGAAGCCTGAGGCGAGCGGCGCCTCGTCGGCTCTGACCTCTTCGTCGCTGATCGCCAGCGCCGCGGCCTCAAGGATTGAGCTCTTCCCCGCAGCGTTCTCGCCAAGAATGATCAGACACGGCGCGAGCGGCTCGCCCTCGCTCGATATTCGGCCAGAGGTCTCGGGAAGCTCCAGCGTCAACTCCTCGATCGCCTTGAAGTTTCGCAACGCCACGCGGACCGGTCGCGCCGTGCCGGCCGGCGCCAGCGACGGCCGCAGTTTGGCGCGCCGGATCTGCTCGGGATCGCGGGCAAGCTCGTCACGAGCATTCTGCAAGCGTTGCTGGAAATCCCGCCGTTTCGCCCTGTCGCGGAAATAAGCGGCTATCCGCTGGCGCGACAGCACCTGACGATCGCCACCGCCGTGCCCAAGGATGCGCGCCAGTTGATAGAGGTGAAGAAACCAGCCGCCGCCGAAATCCAGGCCCGCAAAGTCCATGATCTTGTCGAAGTCGGGCCTCTGCCGAGCCAGAAGCAGCCGGCGGAAATAGTCGTCCAGGGCGCGGCGGCGGGCCTCGACCAAGGGGGGGCGATTGAGGTTGAAATGTCTGACCGTCGCCTCGCCTCGTTGATCGGTCGGCATCAAAATGCCGTCCGGCAGAGGTGCGAAGTGCTTGCGTAGATCCTCGCGCCCCGCGGGGGCGACGAACACCGGGCTCTCAGCGATCTCACCTCGCCAGTCGCCCGCTGGCCTTTCGACGTAGAGGCGGATCGCATCCTCGGTCGGAAGCGGCGTGCGTTTGCGGTTGACTGGAAAGAGCGAGGGTTCGGTGGGGCGGCAGCCTTCGCAGATGGGATAGATGTTGCGCCAGGCGTTGGTTAGCCAAGTGTAGTAGAGGTGCGAGCGATACTCGTCTTGACCAGGGGCCTGGCCACTCGGACCGGCCTCCTCGGTCGGGCGAAACCGATAAGGCCATGTTGTGGTCGGGGTCTCGCAAAAGGCGCAACGGTTACGAAAGAGTCGACCAAGAGCCTCTCCAAGCTCCGGCCCATCTACCGCCAGGCCCTCGAAGCGTACTCGCGTTTGAGCGATGGTCTCTCTATTGCCCGTAAACAGCTCGAGCAGCGCGCTGCGCGCCGGCGCCGACCGCTCGTCGGACAGGCAGGCTGGAGCAGGTTCGTCGGTGCGATCGACGCTTAGCATTTGAGGGGAAGTCTCCTAGCGCCGGCGTCGAGCGCAGGCGGCCCACTCTGCGAACGTAGCTTAGCAATAACGACCTAGGGGAGACTGGTAAAATCGCTTTCCGCTTAAAGCGAGCTCGCGCAGGCGCAAATTCTGCTTGGCCTGGCGGGCAATCGGGTCAGCGGCGGCACCATGGCGGCGGCCACACTCCCTATCACGCTCTCCCAGGCCAAGGTGAAGGTTACGCTTGCGTTGCGCGTCACGGTTGCTGCAACTGACGCGATGCTTCTGCCCGATATCGATTTCACCGCCATTCGTCTCCACCGTGGGACCCAAGCCGACGCCTTCGAGGAACTTTGCTGCCAGCTGGCCGGCGACGAGATCCTTAGCCCCGCACGGACCGGCTTCGACCGAAAAGGTCGTGGCGGCGACGGTGGCGTGGAGTGCTTCGCGACCTTGTCGGACGGGACCGAGGTTGGGTGGCAGGTAAAGTATTACTGGGACATGGCGAGCGCCATCAAATCGCTCGACGAGTCTCTCACCAAGGCGCTGGCCAAGCACCCGGCCATGGTCCGGTTCATCGCTTGTTTTCCGATCGATCTGGCGGACTCCCGAAAGACGGATGTGGTCACCGCCCTGGACCGTTGGACGACATGGAAGGCCGACCGCATCGGCAAGGCCCTGGCCTCAGGACGTACGATCCAGATTGACCGCTGGGACGCCTTTGAACTGAAGAAGCGCCTGACCGCGTCCGATCCCAAGGCCTCGGGCAGGGTGGCCTACTGGTTCGATCAGACGCTGTTGACCAACGACTGGTTCCGGAAGGTTTTTGAGCGGACGCGGGCGGGTCTTGGCCGACGCTACAGCCCCGAAAGCCATATCGATCTGCCCATTCGCCGCGTGATCCAAGCGACCACGTTGGATCCTAGGCTGTTTGCGGACCTGGCCGCATTCAGCCAGGCTATCGCGCAAAAACTGGCGCTGACCGACCGGGGAAACGGCGCGGCTGCAAGCGCTTGCGACAGTGCGGCCAGGGCGCTGGCGCAAGCTGCTGAAGCGCCGAGCGAGCCGATCGCGGTGGCGACGCTGCGCAAGGTGGTTGAAGCCGCTCGAACCGCCGTTCTGCCTTGGTACAGCGGGTTGCGCGACCTGACGCTCCCCGGACAGTCAGACCCCAAGTTGACCGCGGTGTCCAACCTGTCGTCGGTCCTCAACGAGGTTGCGCGCGAGCTCGCCGCCGCGCACTGGGATCATACCGAGACCCGAGCTCTACTGGTCGTCGGTGCCGCTGGCTCGGGCAAATCGCACCTGTTGGCGGATGTTTGCGACCTTGCGATCGACAACCTCGCCCCGGCGGTCATGGTGCTCGGCGGCAAGCTGCCCGACGCCGAGCCGTGGGCCGAGATCTTGAAGGATCTGGACCTGCCGCGAGGTCTCCAGGTCCAGGCCTTCCTTGGCGCGCTCAACGCCGCCGGCCAGGCTACTGGCGTCCGCGCGCTGCTGGCCATCGACGCGATCAACGAAAAGAACGGCCAATCGATATGGCCCGAGCGCTTGGCCGGATTGGTGCACGATGTCGGTCACTTCGAATGGATCAGCCTCGTCCTATCGTGCCGATCGACTTACGAGCGCCTCGTCATCCCTGACGAGCTGGACGAGACCAAACTGCCGCGGATCGAACACGAAGGCTTCACGATCCGGCAGGCGCGGCAATATCTCAAGAAGCGCGGGATCAGCCTTGCCGAGGAGCCAAACCCGGTCGAGGAGTTCGAGACGCCTCTCTTCCTGCGGATTTGCTGCGATGCTCTAGAGCTGGGAGGGCAGGCACTACTGACCGCGGGGCTTGGCGGGGTCACCGCGATCTTCAAGCTTTACAACGATGCTGTGGTCAGGCGCGTCAACAGTCAGATCGGCTCGGCGCCGAGCCGCAAGTTTGTCGAACGTGCGATTTCCGCCATCGCTCAGGAAATGGCCGACACTGGCCGCGAAGAGGTGCCGTTGAGCCGGGCCTACGATCTGGTGGCGGTGTTCTTTCCCCCCACAGTCGCCGCTGACCGCGACCTCATTTTCCAACTCCAGAACGAAGGTTTGCTCGCGGCTGAACCGGCTTGGGCAGACGGCGCGGAGGAGGAGCTTCGGTTCACCTTCCAGCGCATGGGCGACCACGCCATCGTGACGAGTCTTTTGGATCGCAGCGTCGTGGGCGGCGATGTGATGGCTGCCTTTGCTAGCACGACAGCGCTGCGTCGTGCGATCGACGATCCGTCATCGGCCATCGTCCCGGGCTTGCTCGAAGCCCTCGCGGTGCAACTCCCCGAGCGCTTCGGCGTCGAGCTCAATGACGTTCCGGATCTGCCTGACCCCTGGGCCGTGCGTCAGGCCTTCGAAGAGAGCCTGCTGACGCGCGACGCCCAGTGCCTCACGGACCGAACCTGGGAGCTCATTGACCAACTCGGCGGCTCGGAGTTGCGATTTGAAGTCCTTGTTGCGTTCTCGACCGATCCGGGGCGGAGTCACAACGCCGCGTTCCTCGACAGCGAGCTGCGCGCGCTGTCCATGCCCCAGAGAGACGCCATCTGGTCGACGCATCTGGCCGGCGATGGCAAGCAGACCGCGCGCCTGATCGATTGGGTGCGGGAAGCCCATCAGGAGGCGATCCATCCCGAGCGCGCGGAATTGGCGGGAATTCAGCTGTGCTGGTTCCTCACCACCTCGGACCGTTCAGTCCGCGACGCCGCCACCAAATCGCTGGTCGCGCTACTCGCCGAACGTCCAAGCCTGGCGCGCACCCTATGGTCCCGTTTCAAGGACTTGGACGACGCCTATGTCACCGAGCGCGTGGTCGCGGCGGTCTATGGCGCGGCGATGCAGGGGCGTTGGACGGCCGAGGACCTTTTCGCCGTCGTGCGGGACCTCTATATCGACCTCTTTGTCAGCGCGGCTTTCCCCGCCAATATTCTGACGCGCGACCACGCTCGAGGCCTCGTCCGATACGCGGAGGCGTATGGCGCGCTGCCGGAGGGTTTTGACCGGCACCTTGCTGAGCCTCCTTACGGCGGACCTTGGCCGATCGAGTACGTCACCGAAGCCACGATCGAGGCGTATCAGCGGACCTATGACGGCTACCGATCGCGCGACGAGATCGCCAGCTCGTGCGTCTACGATGGCGATTTTGCGCGCTATCAGCTCGACTACGCCGTCGACGACTGGAGCGTGGCGACCAAATGGTCGGGCCCGATCCCCACCGCCGCAAAGGTCGCACAGAAGTGGTTCGAACGCTTCTCGGCGATGGCGACGCCAGAAATGCTGGCCGCGCACGTAGCGCTCGTGGCGGCGATCAACGGCGCGTTGGACCTCGACTATGGTCAAAAGCAATCTGTGGCCAAGGCGGCCAAGGCGACCTTTCGGGCCGCGGTCGGCGAGCAGACCTATGCGGAGTGGCGCGCCGAGGCTGAGAATTGGCGCAGCGAAGGCATGTACCAGCCGCCGCCCAACCGGCGCGATGGTCCGGCGCAGTTCAACCTGGCCTGGGCGCGGCGCTGGGTTTGCAAGCGTGCTCACGACCTAGGCTGGTCCGAAACCTTACATGGCGTCTTCGACCGCTCGGTGCGGGGGGACCGCCATGCCCATCGTGTGGAGCGAATTGGCAAAAAATATCAATGGATCGCGCTCTATGAGCTTTGCGCGCGCATGGCCGACAACCTCCAGCCCCTGCCTGGGCGGGACGATCCTGGAGAAATTGCGCGTCTCCGAAACATTGATCCGTCCTTGCTGGTGACGGCGACCGAGGATGACGGATGGCGTCGCTTCGAGGAGCCCAGCTTCTGGACCCCGCCGGCGCCGGTGCTGGATCCGATACCGGTGGACCAAGCGCTCGACTGGTTGGATTCCGATCAGGACATCTTCGACGGCATCGAAAATATCGACGTCACCGATCCGGAGGGCGGGCGACGCTGGCTGGTTCTCAAGGGTTTTGAGACCTGGAGGGGCGGACACAAGGGCCTGGAGCGTGAGACCTGGCGCCGGATCAGCTGTCTGGTCGTTCGCCAGGCGAACCTCGCCAAGATAAAGGCGCTGCTGGAAGACGTCCATTTCCAGGGCAACGACGACATGCCCTCGGCTCGCAGCGGCGGGTATCGCTCCTACCTTGGCGAGCATCCTTGGTCCTGGCGCGCCGATCCGAAGGACAATGCTGAATGGATAAAAGCTTGGCGTCCTTACGGAATCGATCTGGCGAAGAAGCCCGTGTCAGTGCGGCCAACGACAGCTGAATACATAGCCGAAGCCGGCGGCTACGACGCCTCCATCGATCAGAACATCAACCTCAGCCTCCCCGCTGGCTGGTTGATGGACGGCTTGGGGCTAAAGCTCTCCGACGGCGTAACGATCAAGTATGTCGATCGAGACGGCGCTGTCCGTTTCATGGATCCCTCCGTCGCGATGACTGGGCGGAGCGCCGCGTTGATCGATCGCGAAACTTTTCTAGCTTTCCTTAAGCGCGAGAAGCTGGTGGCCGTTTGGGCAGTCTCAGGTGAGAAGAATGTCTACGGCGACGGCGTGGGCGGTGGTTTCGGGGGGCGCTGGACCTTCACACGCATCTTCCATTCTGCGGGAGATGTCCTGACCGCCTTGGATCGGTATCAAACCTTCGAGCCGCCCGACGCGGAGCAACTCCACGCTCTGCGTAGCGCGTATGATCCCGAGACTCCGAGCGATGATGAGGACTGACCTGGCCTGTCGCTGAACGAGGAGGCGCTATTGGGCGAAGCGGAAGCCAGGCGGCTCGCGCACAGGTTCCGACGAGCCATCGAAGATGGCGCGCCAACCCGGTCCTGAAGGATTTACTCGCCCGCAAAAGCGACATTTTGGGACAGAAGAAGAGGGCGGTTCCTCCTCACCGCGTTCATCGCGTTGGGCTCGCCGTGGACCGCTTCGGGACCTCCAACGCGACCAAGAAGCGGTACCGGTCGCCGTCTCTCCAGTAAGTCCGGCCCGGGTCGAGCGAGAGCGCCTTCCAAGCTTGTCCCTCGACGGCCTTTCGCCACCGGCCAAGCGCCGAAGGGCCGGAAAATCCAAACTCGCGCGCTAGATCGCCGGCGCTCGCTTTCGCTCCAACACCTTGTTGAGCAAGCGATTCCCGCCGCACCTGGGTGAGCAGGGCGGAATAGCTGCTGCCCTCGCTCATCAGCCTCCGATGAAGCGTCCGCCGATCTATCGAGAGGCGAGCCGCGACGGCTTCCGCAGAGCACGACCCCTTCGGAAGAAGCTCACGGATAAGCGACACCACGGTCGGGCCTAAGGCCGAGCGGCCAGTTTTGACGCGAGATTTCGTCATCGCGGCGATCCCTGAGGCGCTCCCTAAAATGTCCCAAATTGTTCGCTTTAATGTCCCAAAACGTCAATCGGCCCAATCGAGCGACCAGAGTGACTCGACAGCCAACGCCGATCCCTGACTCTTCACGGGCCTTCGTGGCGGCTGCTTTCCGGGTAGTCGGCGCAGTTCGCCACTCGAGCATTTTGAGCGTCAGCGAGACCAATATCATCCAGCAGATGACCTCGGATTCTCGTCCTCAGCTATGGGTGCGAATTTCCGCCAGTTGTCGCATCAGTCTCAGCAGGCGCTCGGCGTCCTCCGAAGTTCGATCCCAAAGGTTCACGATCGACCTTTCGAGACGGCGTTGAGCAATCGGGGCCGACGCTGAGCCTTGATCTATGGGCACCCCTATTGCTTTGCAAATTTGCATCACATTGGCGCTTAGCGTTTTGAAGTCACCGCGGCAAATTCGGCTCGCTTGGCTAGGGTGAACGCCTGCGACAGCGCCGATCTGGGTGTAGTTGAGGTCGCTATGAGCTACCGCGCGGCGGAGCGCATCTTTGAGTTTGTCTCTTGCTTCTTCATCCATTTTCATGCAAATTTGCATATAATTTGACGCGATGATTTGCAAGGAGGACTCGTGGCTGAGCTTGAGGAAATTCGGTTCTACCGTGCGAGCGAAAAGCCCTTCGGCGCCTTTAGTAACCTCTATCGTCGCGAGATCGAGTTCGAAGGAGACGGCTACAAGACCTCAGAGCATGCCTATCAGGCAGGAAAAGCGCGCAAGCCTGAAGTCAAGGCTTGGCTGATGGCTGCGCCGTCGCCAGCGCTTTTAGCCATGGCCGCGCATGGCCTATATTACTGGGACATCGCCCCAGGCTGGTCCAAAATCAAGTTTGATCGGATGAGGCGCATCTTACGGGCCAAGTTCACCCAGCATGGAGACCTAGCCGAGCTATTGCTCTCAACGGGGCAGGCCCGACTGGTGGAGTCAGCGACCGAGGACAATGCGGTTAACCGCCTATGGGGCGAAGTCAACGGGGTGGGGCAGAACATGCTCGGCGTCATGTTGATGGAGTTGCGTGAACAACTGCGTCACGAACGCGACGGTAGCGGCATTCTGGCGGCTGAATAGTTCAGTCGAAGAGATCCATCTGCAGGTCGAGCGGCGCGATCTCGCCGCTCAGGATTTGCCGCACTAGCTCAAGATCGTTTCGTTCGAAAAGGCCGCGAGCGCCAGCGTACGCACAGTTGGCTGCCGCGAGGCGCTGGCCGGCGATCACGCCGCTCCTCAGGCTGTCCAAGTTCCACGCGCCCTGGGTCGCCTGAGCTAGAATCCAGTCGATTACGCCGACTGTGACCATGTCGCCCGATCCGCAAGTGTCTCTAACACGAGGTGCGCGCACTGCATCGCACCACGCGGTTATCCCGCTTTGACGCAGTTCCAAACCCTCGGCACCGTAGGTGACAATACGAACGGCGTCGGAGCGCATCTGCGCCGATCCGACTAGATCCTCCAGGCGGTCGGAGGAGTATTTCAGAATGCGCGTCAGGCTCAGCGCGCGTGATAGGAGCGCGTCATCGTCGACCGCTGACGGCTCGAAATAAACCACAGCGCCAGAACGCGCTGCAGCCTCCATAGCTTCGACGATCGCTTCAGAAAGCCGGTCGGTATAAAATACGCTACAACCATTGATGACGTCGGCAGCGTACTCAACGTCCTGGGCAACAATGCTGGTGTAGCGTGGCAACTTCTCGTCGGTCTCGGGACACACGAAGCTGAACCAATGCTGGCCGGAAGTGATATCCAGCTGCTGAGCAAGGATCGGTGAGGCGATTTCCTGACGTCGTGCGATGTAGCGCGTATCCGCTCCCGCGGCCTCGAAGGTTTCAACAAGCTGGTCGCCCACCTCATCACACCCCAGCGCCAAGACTGGAGCTACCGAACGGCTAAGCATCGCCAGAGACACCAGGACGTTACCGCAGGATCCGCCTAGGGCCTCGCCCATCTTGCCATCGTCGGAGTAAAGCCGATCAAGCACAGTAAAGCCGGTTCCGGCGACGTCGACTGGGCTCGCCGACCGCGCGCTGCGCTTAGTAAAGGCGTCCTGCTGACGTTCCATAACAGCCATGCCTCTAATTCAACGCGCTAAGTTCGATTTGGAAACGGCCCTCGCCGACAGGGCGCAGACTCGAAAGGATCTTGCGTAGGGCAGCGGGGCCGGTCACGGCTGCTCCAAACATTGGCCAGCCTTCCAGCGGTCTCGCGCAGACCTCACCGACCGTCACACCTATCTTGCTCCCTAACAGAACATGGTCGTTGCCTAACGGTCCGCCGCTGTCACCGACGCGTAAAATTGCTGAGGCGTCGATCGCCCAACGCGTGGCTAGGATCTCAACAACGCTCGTCTTACACGTGGAACGCAAGCAGATATCGACGGTGTGTGAGGAGCGCGCGAGTCGCAAGTCTCCAAGACCCGCGTTCTCTAAATCGTGCGCTAAAGCCTCAATATCGGCAACGTCCTCCAGCGAGAGGGTAAGTTGGACAAATCCGTCCTTAATCCGGCTGAGCGCAAACCCACCCTTTTCGGTCAGCCAAGACAAAGCTGAGCGCATTATCTCAGGGCGCGACGGACGATCGGTCGACAGGTCGACGTCCAAGGTGCGCACGTAACCGCCATTGTAGTAACCAACAGTCACTTGGTTATGCAGGCGCTCTGGCAGGGCCTGGCGCAACGCCCGACCCGCCGATCCGCCCCGTCCGGTAGCGATGCCAAGTCGTAGCCCTTGATCCACCAGGCGGGTCAACTGATCGGCCAAGTCTTGCGGAACGGGTTGATGTCGATCCTCTACGGTCACTATCGTGCCGTCAAAATCTAGGACCAGGCCCTCGATCGAACCGTTGGCCCATATCTCCCGCAAATGGTTCCATGAAGCTGATAGATCATGCTCAGCCGCATCCAGCGGATCGAAAAGCGCAACGGCGGCGCGTTTGAGCCTAACCGGCGGGGCCAAGGCCGCTGCCAATGATTGAAGGCCTGACGCATTGTAGACGTCGCGACCGAAGTCGCCGACGCCTGGTTTGGCCGGATCACGACCTGTAGCAGTACCCAAGACCTCTATAAGGCTCAGGGCCTCGATCGTTTTCAGGGCCGCGGCCAGACGGCCAGGGAAGGGTGCGTTCAGCTCAGCGCTCGGTGTGGATGCTGGTAGCAAAGCCTTCAGTTCGTTCCAAATCGAACTGCTTTCCGCGGTAGTCAGCGCGAGCAGAAACGCATTGTCGGGCCGCTGTTCGAGCCAGACGTGCCGACCATGGGCAAAATTACGAAAATCTACTCGCTGAACTGGGCAAATCGCGGTCTCCCAGCAGGACGTCTCGATCGCGACCGCTGCGCTAATAAGGCCTGGATCGTGAAGTACGAAGAGCGTGTGAGATGGCGAAAATGGCGCAAGATCGCTTTGAAGCTTGCGGCGGTGGGGGGGGGAAACCAGCGTCTGAGCCGCTGCGAGGAAATAGCTGACAAGCTCTGCTGATCGTGGGCGGGGGCATGCCCGATCCGCCGCAATAAGCAGTACGGCAATGGCGGCGGCGAGGCTGTGTGTGGCAAGAAAGCCATCCTTGTCGTCGGCGACATCGGTATGATGGATTTCGCCACGATTTCCAGCCAGCGACGTCAGCGGACTCGGCGTTCGAGCGGTGATGATCTGCACTTCTTGCAGATCGACATCTGCACAAGCCTTAGCAGCCGCCAAGATGTCAGGGTTCTCACCCGAGCCACTCAGCAGCCAAACCTGGGCGTTTGAAAATCGCTCTACCTGGGCCACGAACTCCATAGGCGTCATAACCAGGGTGGGCGGGTAATTTAGTGAGCGCCGGCAACCCGCCAGAAAGTTGGCAGTGATTGCTGAGCCGCCTGAACCAACTGCCACCGCCAGCCGGGTCCGCCCCGCCTGTAAGGCCGCGCTCAGCCTCGTTGGGTCCTGACGTGCGGCTAGGCCGAGCGTCAGGGTGAGACCGTCGAGTTTCTCGGCGTAAAGGCTCATGGCCGCGGGCTATAGACGAACTGGCGGCGTAGCGCTTGGCATTTCATCGGTACCCAAGAGGGCTGTTTTCAAGCTTGGTAGCCGGCGTATATCGGCCCATGAAGCCAGACGTGGACGATCATGTAGTCGGGAGCATCCGCTGGTGGGGCAGCTGTGGTGTCGAGTTCGTAGCGCACTGCCTCGACATGCAGGACCACAAGATCGTGCTCAATGGCTGCCATAAGGCCGCCGGCCGCCATCACCTTGCTACCGACCGGCGACAAGATGAGCTGGGGACGATAAACGCCCTCCATTGTCTGATCGTAACGGGCCTTCAACGTGGAAAAGGTGCGGAAGGCGTCTAGGGGGTTTCGTTCTGAGACGTAGATCAGATCCCGGGGATCAACATTCCACTCATTGCGTAACTCGTTTTGGTATTCGGCAATAAGTGCGTCTGGCCGTCGTGGATCCCGGGCCGGAAAAGGCAACACCGGGCAAATCTTATAGTCACTCTCGACCAAGCCATGTATTTTTGCGAGCGTCGCGCGCTTGCCGGGAGCGAGGTGAGGAAGCCAAACTTTCGCTACTTCCATCTCCGATCCATCAATCGGGCCGGAGAATCCCCGCACCATTGCGGGGGTGCTGGATGGTTCGGGTACAATTTGGGCATCCAGCTCAGGGTTGGAAACGACCATTAGATGAAAGTTCACGTCCGGGCGTTGCTCGCATTGCGCCAGCAACACTCGGGCAGCGGGAAAGCCGATACCGACCGATAAGGCGCTTAAGTCTAAAATCACATCCGTCACTTCGGGCCAGGCCATTGCGAGTAGAGCTTGGCTGATGCGCACGCCACCGACGGAAGCGCCATCATCTGCGAAGATTTGGATATGTTGAATTTCGCAGTTCTTGATCAGTGCCTTGAGGTTAATTTCCGTCTCGTTCGCCGAAGCGGTCAAATCGCTGTTTGGGTTGGCCCGCTCCTCACGGATGAAGATTGCGCGGAGGCGATCTCCCATTACCGGGGCGAGGCGCTCAGCCACCATCCGGGCGCGCGGATCAAAGCCCGCGCCGCCGACTAAAAGGCAGGTTCGATCGGGTTGAGCGAAATAGTCGGCGATGAACTCATCGACCTTCGCGTCCGAGTGGGTGATGCAGTTCGCCCAGTGAGGTCTCGAGGTCATGGTTAGACGGCCTCCACCACGGCGATCAGATCTTCGACCTTGCGCTCTAGGAAGCCGCCACGCTTGAGGGTGAGCCGCTGGTTCAAGCAAACGGGACCGGCGAGTTCCAGCAAGCACCATTCCTTGCCGCCTTGGCCGTATTTGCGAACGGCCACGATCGCGCCATAGGCTTGTGCGTACTTCAAGACCTGCGCCAGCTCATGTTCGCTGGCTAGCAACTCGTCCATCTGGGAATCTGGCACGGCTATAGCGTTAGCGCCTGCGCCTAATGGTGCGTTGCCCAGGAGAGACTCTTCCAAGCATTCGCGTGCTACATGGCGAACGAATTCTCGCACCTTGCGCGCGAATGGAAATGACCACCCGGCGATCATCTCTTCCGTCTTGTCGATCAACGCCGCCTGCTGCTGTGACGGCGATAGGGCGGGATCGAGATTGCGGATCGCGCGCGTCTCCATACGATCGACGAGAGCGCCGGCCATATGCAGGAACTGCTCAGCATTCTCGTTGCTGGCATTGGCGATATCGTCGATCCCATAGTGCAGCGGACGATCGAAGCGATGAGTGAGGTAGATGCGTGCTGCGTCGGCCACGTCAATATCGGCCTTGAGCGGTGTTTTCGGCTCAGGATCTTCGGCCTCGAACAGTGAGGGGGTCTGAGCGGCAATCCGAACATCGTAGCGATGCATGAGGACGCGCACCATGGCCAACTGGACGTCTTCATTGACATCAATCGAATGGGATCCCTTCACGTAGCTGGAAACGAGCTCTTCGATAGCTGTACGACGTTCTGGCGTAACCTTTAAGCGGCGCTGGTCTTTAGCGACTTGCTGTCGGAGTTCTTCAAGTCGGCCATCAGTCAGAGTCGGCGGTTCACCGCTCAGAAGTTTGGCAAAGTGAGTGTGTCGGCGATTTGCAAGCGCTGGTACCAACCTCAAATATCGATCTGACATGTCGGCGGCCAGTCGGCGGAACTGCTTTCGATCGCTCCCGCGCTGAGACTGCATGGAGATGTCGAGGTAGTCCCGATCTGACTTCAAGCCTGGGAAGGCATCTTGCTGGTCGGACTGAAACACACTCGCAGGCGACAGCGCATCCAATCGCATCATTAACCATCGGCCAATTCGCATTTCCCGTCGGGTTAGGGCGCGAAACAGCAGGTCAAGCTGCTCGGGATGGAGGGTGTGGACATCGTCGAGGATTACAAGTGGTTGCAGCTTCACCGGCCTGCCGTTCCACTCGATCTCGATCTCGCGAATTGTCTCGAACGGCTGGTAGGGCGCCTGAGCCGACGACGGGATATCCTCTGGCTTTGGAGGAAGTAGGCTGGCGCCGACCGAATAGACCGCGCGATCCACCTCTCGCGCTCGCTTCAAGATGTCGGCCGCGGTCACACCACCGATCTGTTCGAGCTGCGCGCCGGCCGCATCTCGGGCGATAACTCGTATTTCATCTAACCCGCGCCGATTGTTCGCAGTCAAATTTCGTAGCCAACCGATGACCGCGCGCGCCTGAATCAGCGACATCACCAGCTTCGTTTTCACCGCCGGGTCAAAAGGAAGCTCCCAGTAATCGCGATACTCCGACTCCATCGGCAGCCGGACGGCCACAACGCGAGGTGTGTCACCATCTGTGAAGCCCGTTTGAACGAGCGCTTCGGCGAGAGCCCGGTTGTTGGGGTTGCTTTGATCGCGAAGAATAGTCTCCAGCAGCCTGTATTCAACCAGGGTTGCCATCATTGTCTTGCCGCTACCGGGGGTGCCGATCAGCCGGACTGGCATGTCGAACAGGGCGTCTTTCTTCTTGTGGCGGGCAAGAAATGCCGTCAGCGGCTCTGGGCTGACAATCGCCAGGAACGCGGAGTCATCGCGGATGTACTCAGTCGCTCGGCGCAGGAAAGGGTTCGACATGGCTATCCGTGGCGGTCGCGGCGGAAGAAAAGGGGGCGCATGACGTGCGCCCCCTTTTCACCAACGGTTTCGGCCCACAACAGCGAAATGCTATTGTTGGGCGTGTTGTGGTCGAGAACAACGGGCAGTGCGCAGTCGGCGTAGCCGAACTTCATCGTGTCCTGTTTAGCCTCCTTGCAGTGTTTCTCAAGCCGCAGGTAGAGGGCGTGGTCGTAGTAGGTGTCGCAGAGACCCAAGATTGGCCCGTCCTGAGCCTGGCTTAGTTTCACACTGGCAGGCAGCCGTAGGCTCTCAGTGATTGTGTACGAGCCGAACGACTTATCGTCCCATGACGCGAAAGCGTCCGAGAGGCGCTCGTCGAGATTAACGCGAGCTTGATCGCTCGATATGTAGTGATGGATATTAAGGTTGTAATTCTCGATAATTGGAAAATATTCGAGTAAATGATCGCGAGCGCTAAGTATTAACCTGTTGAAGCGCTCAAGCTTTCCCTTCCACTCGCCATCAACGTTGCGAATGAACGTGGTTCCAGAGGCGGTGAAGTCGTCGATTAGGAAAATTCTCTCGAATTTCGCATCATCGCCTTGGGCCTTGCGAAGGTCTTTAGCAAGGTCGCGCCATTTCGCGTCATCGATGTTCATCATCGGCAGTACTTGTTCTTGTGAAAGTCTACGAGCATTCGCGCGTCGCAGAATATCGATCCGACTGCCGTCGCTCATACCGACGAACAACGTCTTCCTGAGATTGCGCTTAAAAGCTTCGCTCCCTTCAGCGGTACGCCAGATTTCGTATGGTTTGATCCTAAGTTCGGCAGCGGCGACCGCCCGGATTGCTGGTGTGACCACCTCAGGTATGAACGCTTCTATAAGCCTGTGCAGCTCGGGTAGTGACACGTACACTAAACGTGTCTTTACGAACTCATAGGCTGCGGCTCGATCCTGGGACTTAAACTGCTTTAGCCAAGTCGCCAGGCTCTCCAGAAAGCGCGCTCCAGCTCGAAAATCGGAATAGCCGTCATACTTGACTGCGGACATCAGCCTCAGCCAGCCGTACTCGCGAGTGGCGACCGCACCATCGTCCGAGTTCCAGCCCATTATCTCGGCCAACAGGCCCAACGCCATTTGATCGTTCACGAAGCCGAGGGCTCCTGCGTTTCGAGGCGACGTCGGAGGTGAGCCAATCCGACTCGTCGCGTGATAGCGACGGAAGCTATGCTACAGCTTGGGCGGGTGTGCGCAAACGGTTGCTAGGGCGTGCTGAGTGCGGACCGATAGGTTGAGGGCGTTTTACTGGAGCGGAGCCTATGCCAGCGTTGCATTCGGGCCAAGAGGTGAGCGGGTGTAGCGCCCGATAAGGCGGTTGCCTTGGGCCATGCGCGGGAATCGTCGATGATCGGGCCATGGACTCTTCGATCGTCACCCTCTGCGTGGGCTTGGCCACCGTTTTGACTAGCGGTGTGGTCTCCTCGGTGGCGACCTACAGGCTCAACCGCAACAAGGAACAAACCTTCTTCATGCGGCAGAAGGCCGAGGCGCTGTACTTGGCGGCCGACGAGTTCGGCCGCGACGTCGGCGCCCACGTGGTGACTTTCTTCCCGGTGGCGCGCGGAGAGATCGACTACAACCAGATGCTGGACCTTCAGATCGCCAATCCGTCCAAGAAGGCGCAAGGCGGGCTGGAGACCATGACGATGCTGGTCCACATCTACTTTCCTGAAGTCCAGCCGCACTTGGGCGGACTTCTGGCGTCTCGCGATCGCTGGAACGAGCTGCGCGCCGCTCACAAGGCCGCCTATAAGGCCGGCGAAGGCGTCGGTCTCGTCTGGGTCGCGGCGTTCCAGAGCGCCGGCCGGGAAATCGATCTTTCCGTGAAAGACCTTCAGGCCGCTATCGTGAAGTCCGCCCGCCACTACGCCGGGGCCTCAGCGGTGGTCAAACGCGCCCAGCGGCCCGCCGATCTTCGCACCAAGGGCAGGGGCAAGACAACCTGACGAACCGCGACCGCGGCACCGACCTGCGCTGGAGGCGAAGGGGCAAGGTGGAGCGCGGGCCCGGTTCGCCATCGCCGCAGGGCTCAAGCGCCAAGCTGGCGGACGGGCCCAAGATAGAGGTCGGGCCGCCGCGTAAAGTCGGCGTCGGCCGCCAGCGCCCTGAGCAAGGCGACCCGCCAGTCATTGCGTCCTCGGTCCTGGGCGAGGCTGCCGGCGGAGGCCAAGAGGAAGTCGCGCACCGCGGCCTCGCCAAGTCTGGCCATCCCGAGGATCGCCACCCTCTGCTCGGACAGATAGGTGTTGATCCGTTGGCGATAACGCTCGTTCAGTTTCAGGCGATCGACCTGGTACTGCAGTTTCGCCGCCAATGGAGGGGCCAGGCCGACTGGATCGACTTGGTAGTGCACCTGGAGCGCGCCGTCCGCGAAGGATGCGGTCGCCGTAAGGAAGTCCTGGTCGGGCAGCGCCTGGAAGTAGGGGTGGATAAACCCCGGCGCGGCCGCGTCGCCTGGCGCGACTGCCCGCTTGGCGTTGTTGCAGGGGCTGCAACTGGGGATGAGGTTGTGGGGATAGATTGCCAGCTCGCCATAGACGCCGCGCGGCAGATAGTGATCCAGATCGCGAGGCTCGCCGAACCCGCAATAGGGACAGGCGTCGGCCGAGGCCAGCAGCCGCAGGCGCAGATCGACCAGCCTGCCGCCGATCTGGACTTCGTTATAGGCGGTGTGAAGAGCCGGGCGGGCCGCATCCAGAACGCCCGGACGCAAGTCGGGATGCGACTGGCCCAGGGTCGCCTCGTAGAGCCGATAGACGGCGTGGACCGCGCCGCGCTCGGCGGGCGACAAGGCATAGACAGGCGCGCCATTGGCGTAGGTCAGGGCGCGGGTCAGCGACGCGTCGAGATCGCCCAGCGCTTCGGGGGCAAGCTTCCACATCGTCGAGGCTACCGGGTGGCCAGCAGGGTCATGACGAAGGCACGTGCCTGAAGGCTCAAGCCCTTGTCGAACAGGCGCTCGATGTCCTGAAGGCTCATCCCGCGGGCGACCAGGGCGGCAAGGATCTTGTGATAATCGGTCGCCTCGGTCCCCAAGCCGAACACCTCATTGGTGATCTCCCCAATGCTCTCGCCAAAGGTCTCGATGGTCGGCGGACGGATGCGGGTCTCGGTCGACCGTTTCACCACGGCGATGTGGTGGGCCAGGGTTTCCTGGACGACGACCGGGGAATGGGTGGCGATAACGGCGAAGGCGTCATTGCGGCTCAGGACTAGGCGGATGGCATGCATCAGGGCCGCCAGGAGCGGCGGATGGAGATGGCTCTCGGGCTCGTCGAACAACACGATCGATTTGGGCTCGGTATAGGCCACCAGCGACGCGGCCGCGTGCATGACGATCTTGTGGCCCGTGCTCCACCCGTTGAACCAGCCGTCAGGGTAGGCTAGCACCGACGCGGCGGGATCGGAGCCCAGCTCTGCGAAGGAGGCTTCGCTGGCCAGGATCGCGCAAACCTCGGAAAAGAGCTCCCTGCGTCCGTTCTCGACGATCTTGGTCACCGTCGCGACGAATTCTGCGGTCAGCGCCTCGCTGGATTTCAGGACGATCTTGGCCTGGCGGTCCAATCCCACCTGCTGGATCGGATCTCCGTCGATATCCCCAATCCCCTCGACCTGCATCACCTCGTGGCGGAGATTGCGCAGGCCACAATAATGGTAGCGGCCTGCGCCCCGCTCCATGTCCTCGACGATCTGCTTGCGCTCGGTCCAGTCGCGGCCAGGGAGCTGGAAGACGTCGAAGGCGCTGTAGGCCAGGTTGAGGATCCGGGTGAACCCGATCCCCCTGGGCACGATGTCGCCCAGCGCCTGCAGGCTTTTGTCCTCCCGCTCGCGTTGGGAGGCGTGAAGCACGCGCGCCAGGCGCGACAGTAACGTGCTCTTGCCCGCGCCGTTGCGACCCACTAACACGGCCACCCGATCGGGAAGCCCGCTCGAAGCCACCGGCAAGATCGTCGGATCGCTCGGCGCGGCGAAGGCCAGGCGCAGCGGATCGGCCCAGCCCGTCACTTGGAACGACAGCTCCAGGCCCAACCGGGCGACCCGGTCATAGTCCTGGGTCAACAGAACCGACGCGTCCCGTCGAAAGCTCTCCCAATCCAGGTAGCGAAGCACTGACGTGCGCCAGCCGGCTTCGTCTTCGAACGCGGCTGCATGCTCGGGAAAGGCCAGGGCGTCGCGCAGGGCGCCGAGCACCTCCTGGCGGGTCGCCTGTGGGAGGGAGGCCAGCCGCTCGTAATAGTCGAGGTCCTGGCCCAGCGACACGAACTCGGGTCCGAGCGGTGGGTGGGCACCCACCGGCAACTGCAGGCCCTCGCTTTTGGTCTGGCCGCGCCGAAGGATCTTCACCGGTCCGACCCGTCCGGAGAATCCAGGCACGTCCAGCGACATGTAGTACGAGGTCATGAAACTGTAGTCGTTCCAGTTGTCCTGCTGCAGGGCCATGCCCTTGAAATCGGACGGCTCGAACTTGGAATTTGGAAAAACGGTGATCGGGATCATGACGTTTGATCCATACCGCGCCCGTGCTTCAACGCGTAGGGGGTGATCGCTCCCGCTGGCGCTTGGCAAGCTGAAGGCCGAAGGTCACCAGAACGGGCGACGGTTCGCCCGCGGGTCGGGAGGGGAATATCCGCGCGGAGGTCGCGTGAGTTAGTGCGCGAGAAGCTTGGTCGCGAGAACGAGTAACTCGTGAGCGATCGTCCCGAGAAGGCCGAGCGCGGCCGTCCATGTCACGGCTTTGACCGAGGCCTTGACCGCTTCGTCGATGGCTAGGTCCGCCTTCTTCGCCACATATCGGCGCACCTTGGCGCCCAGCGTGTCGAACTGCACAGAGAGCGCCTGCAGGCGCTCCGGGTCTGGCACCGGATCGCCGAGAACGCTGCGCGTCTCGGTAATGGCCGCGGCGACCGATTTCACATCCTCGTTCGAATAGGGCGGCGCTCCGATATCTTCGGGCGGGCCATTATGGCCAAGGTCCGAAGGGGCGACCGGGAGCGCAGCGACGATTGATTCGAGCGCTTCAAGGCGCTGCAGGATGCTGGCGGTCAGTTCTGCTGGCGTACCGCCGCCGTCCATTTCGTCCGGCTCGGGATGCTCGTAATAATCCCCTGATGAGGAAGGGGCCCACTCAGTGGTGCCGTCGCGCTCGATTCTGTCGATAGCCGCGTCGATCCAGTCCGCATCGAACCGATCGCCGAAGACGCCGTGGAGGACGTCGTTCGCTTCGAACGGTCCGCCCCAGGGATAGATGAACACCTGCTCCTCGCTGTCGCGGGGCGTCTCCAGCTGGGGGTCTTCGAACTGCTCGAAGAACCAACTTTCCATGGTTTCGATCGCGGTATCTCTGGCGGCCGCTTTCTCCTCCTCATTGCGTCGCCGCGCGTCCTCCTGCCGATAGAAGTCTTCCTCCTCCTCGGCCAGGGCGCGCTTTCGTTCGTCGTCAGTTCTATCGATGGACACAGGTCAGCCTAGGACGAGGAGAGAACGCCAACAACCTTCCGGATCAACATATGAAGATGGTGATCTTAGTCACGGTCCTACTCGACGTGCTCGCCATTACCGCGTCTATGCGTCTCCAAAAAGAAGGCGTTGGAGGCGGGCGTCAAAGACCGACGGTGGCGCAAACACGCCAATACGCGGGTCCTATCGACAGGCAGCCTCACCGAAGCGCGGCGTCTTCAGAGTTCGCGGCTTTCATCACCCGGAGAAGCTCATTGCGATCCCCGCTGATGCTGAGCTCTGTCCGCGAGTTGATCTCGACCCGCTGAACGAGCGCCCGCACCAGCTCACGGCGAAAGCCGCTATCGTCGGCGCGTAAGGACCGACGAACCACCAGCGCCACCGCTTCCAGGGATTTCGGCGTCATCGGGACGGGCGATGCGGGGTCTTGGAGGGTTTGATGTCGCGCGTTGTCCCGGCGATGCTTGAGGTCTGCGATCCGGTCTTTGAGCTGAGGATCGTCGGCATCGAGGACGCCGGCCTCAACGGCGGCATAGAGGCGGGCGAGGCGGAGTTCGGCATTTTCCATGCGCTTGCGCAGGTCGAGCTCTCGTCGGCGGTATTGCTTGGCGCCTTGGTCGGTGTGATCGACCAGGTCGGCCATGAGCTCGGTCAGCAAGGGCGGGCAAAGCAGTTGCGTCTCGAGAAAATTAATGACCGCGGCGTCGACGACTTCCATCCTGACGCGGACCTGCCCGCAGCTTGCCGGCCCATCTGATGCGCGAGAGAGGCAGGCGTAATAGCGATACCGGCCGTCCTTGCCCGAGGCGAGATGCATCGGACCGCCGCAGAGGCCGCAGTACGCGACGCCGCTGAGGAGGACCGATCCCGAGACGATCCTTTCCGCCCTGGACTTGGGATGCCGTCGCTTCAGAAGCGTTTGCAGTTCTTCGAACGTCGCGCGCTCTATGATCGGCGGCGCCACGCCGATCGCGTGTTCGTCTGGAGCTTTGCGTTCGCCCGTCTTGAAACTGCGGACGTTGAAGTGGTGTTCGCCCATGTAGGTCGGGCAGGTCAGGATGTGATGGACGTTCCCGTTGCCCCAGCGACCGCCATCACGGGTGGCGACGCCGCGGTCATTGAGATAGGCGGCGATCGCTTTGACGCCCATCGGTCCGAGAGACCCGCTGCCCCGCAGGGCCAGGCGGAAGATTAGGCGAACGGCCTCGGCCTGTTCGGGATCGATTTCGAGCCTGCGCTTCATCTTCTCGCCGCGCCTGCCGGCGTCGACGACGCGGTAGCCGAACGGCGGACGTGAGCCGTTCCAGAAACCTTGTCGGGCATTCTCCTTCATGGCCCGCAAGGTGTGTTTGGCGTTCTCCCGCGACTGGTACTCGTCGAAGAGCGTCATGATCTGCCGCATCATCAGGCTCATCGGATCATCGCCCAGCTCTTGGGTAATCGAGATCAGTCGAACGTGGTTGCGGTCCAGCTTGCGGACGTAGAATTCGAACTGGAACTGGTCGCGAAAGAACCGCGAGAACGAGTGGACCAGGATCTTGTCGAACGGCGGCGGCTTGGTCAGGCCCGCGTCGATCATGGCCTGGAAGGCCGGCCGCTTCTCATCGGTCGCGGTGAGGCCAGGCTCGACGAATTCGTCCGTCACCGTCCAGCCTTTCGTCAGGGCATAGGCCGTCATCTGCCGCCGCTGGTCCGGGATGGACAGGTCGCTCTCGGCCTGGCGGTCGGTGGAGACCCTCAGATAGAGCGCCACCCGCGGGGCTGGGGGCGTGGAGGCTTGCGAACTTCCGGCCATGTGACGACTTCCAGAAACAAGGCGTCAAACGATGGAAGGGAGGGTTCTCCAAGTCGGGGGAGGGCGCAATCTCCTGAAGCCGTCCGCTGTGTCCCGCATCGTGAGGAGGCTGATTTCAACGCGATGGGTGTCCTATGCCTGTCCCATTTTGTACATTTGGAACGGAAACGTAGGGCGCGAATAGGTGTCCGAGATTGTTCTTCTCAAACGGCGAAAACGTGAGAGGAAAGGGGCGTCGGAGGAGGGCGCCTTCGATCCAAAATCCCCATGTCGCTAGGGCTTCGGCCGTTTCTTGCCCTTATCGCGCCGTGGCGTACGAACGGCGGGAATATCGTAGAAGTAGTTCTCACGCATGCCCAATAGAGGGCGCCAACGGCTTTCCAGCGCGTCAGTTTGTAAGCTGCTGACGCGGCTCCAGATTTATCTGTTTTCAGATTGTGTATGCGCGGCGTTGTGCGTCGCGACATCCGCTGTGAGCCGCATCCGGCGGCGCGGCGGGCTTCCTCTCATTCGGCGAGCGCTCGCGAGCGGAAGCCCTATGCCGCCTAGACTTGGGCTACGCCGCCGTCGATGGCGAAGTCCGATCCGGCCATGAAGGCGGAGTCGTCGGAGGCCAGGAACAGCACCGCCTTGGCGATCTCTTCGGGCGCGCCGACGCGGCCGATGGGGGTCTGGCTGGCCATGTAGTCGAGCAGGCCCTGTTGCTGGGCGGGGTCCGAGCCGGCCAGTTCGACGAGGCCCGGCGTCCTGATCGGGCCGGGGCTGACGACGTTGACCCGGATGCCGCGATCCTTGAGGTCCAGCGTCCAGCTGCGGGCCAGGTTGCGCACGGCGGCCTTGGAGGCGCTGTAGACGCTGAAGGCGGCGGTGCCGGTGGTGGCGGTGGTCGATCCCGACAAGATCACGCTGGCCCCGTCGCGCAGCAGCGGCAACGCCTTCTGGACGGTGAAGATCACGCCCTTCACGTTGCGGCCGAAGATGTCCTCGTAGTGTTCCTCGGTGATCGCGCCCAGGGGCAGCATGTCGCCGCCGCCGGCGTTGGCGAACAGGGCGTCGATCTGGGCATGGCGCTGCTGCACGGCGTCGTAGAGGCGGTCGATGTCGGCCAGCTTGGACATGTCGGCCTGCACGCCCACCGTCTTGCCGCCGATCGATTTCACCGCCGCGTCCAGCTCGGCCTGGCGGCGGCCGGTGATGAACACGCTGGCGCCCTCGGCCGCGAACGCGCGGGCGGTGGCCAGGCCGATGCCGCTGGTGCCGCCGGTCACGACCACGACCTTGTTTTCGAACTTGCCGCTCATCTGAAGTCTCCTTGGCTTGCGGCGAACCGTTCGCCGTGGACAAAGAGATGCATCTGGAACGATCTGGCCGGTAGTCGGCCAATGTGGCATTCAGTGTCCTGATAATGGAACGATGACGTGCCCGATCTCAACGACTACCTGCTCTATGCCGAAGTGGTGGCCCATGGCGGTTTCGCGCCGGCCGGCCGCGCCCTGCGCCAGCCGAAATCGACGCTGAGCCGCCGGATCGCCCAGCTGGAGGCCCGCCTGGGCGTGCGGCTGATCGAGCGCACCACCCGCCGTTTCCGGGTCACCGAGGTCGGCCAGGCCTTCTACGAACGCTGCCGGATCGTGGCCCTGGACGTCGAGCAGGCGAACGCCGTCGCCGCCGAGGCCAAGAGCGAGCCGCATGGCCTGATCCGCTTCAGTTGCCCCACCGGACTGATCGAGGCCCTCTCGGCGAGCCTGCCGCAGTTCCTGGCGCGCTTTCCCAAGGTGAGGCTGCAGGTGGTCGCGGTCGACCGGGCGGTGGACCTGATCGAGGAGCGGATCGACGTCGCCCTGCGCGTGCGCACCGCGCTGACCACCGATGCGGCCCTGACCATGCGCACCCTGGGCGGCTCGCGCCGCATCCTGGTGGCGGGGCCTCGACTCGCCGCCCGATGCCGCGACCTGGCGATCGACCAGCTGGGCGGCCTGCCCACCCTCAGCCCCACCGACCAGTCGGGCGAGCTGACCTGGGACCTGCTTGGTCCGGACGGCGCGACCTGCACGGTGCGCCACGAGCCTCGCATGACCTGCGGCGACTTCCTGGCGCTGCGCGACGCCGCGGCCGCCGATATCGGCGTCGCTTTCCTGCCCGACCATGTCTGCAGGGCCGACCTGATCAGCGGTCGCCTGGTCCGGGTCTTTCCGGAGTGGCGGTCGGAGGACGGGATCGTCCATATCGTCTTCACCACCCGGCGCGGCCTGCCGCCGGCCGTGCGGGCGTTCATCGACCATCTGGCCGCGGTGTTCAGTCAGGACCGGCCGACCCAGTAGACGGGCGCACGGGTGAAGTTCGAGCGCGAGAGTCCCTTGCGGGTGCGGGTGCTCGCCAAGCAAACCCGATTGTTCTTCGACGAGACTTGGCCTACCGGTGACGATTGTCGCCAAGTCGACACAGTTCGCGACCTCTCCGCATCACGATGACGCCTGATCCGTCCAGCCCGCCTTCCTCGTCGAGCGCCTTCGCGCGGTTCACGGACCCCGAGACGATGGCGCTGGCGATCGGCGACATCAATTCGGGGGCGAGGCCGCTTCCTCTCGGACAGGCGAGCCGGCGCTTCGACGGCATGCTGGCGCGCGCGAGCTTCGGCGGCCTGAACCTCGGCATGGGCCGCTTCGCCCAGGGCATAGCGCAGACGGCGGCCATACCCGGCGTCCATACCTTCATGTTCGCCACCGAGCCGGGGATCATGCGGCGCGTCTCGGGGCGCAAGCTGTTCGGCCGCCACATCTTTCACTTCCGGCCCAACGAGCGGACGGTCACGGGCTCCCCACCGGGCATGCCGTGGGCCTTCGGCATCGTCACCATGCCGTTCGAGCGTTTGACCGCCCATGCGCCGAACCTGATGGGCGCGGGCCATGCGACGCCGCTGGACGATGATCGCATGTTCGTCGCGCCCCAGTCGGCTATGGCCGAGCTGATCGGGCTGATGAACGACATCTCGGACGTGATCCAGCACACGCCGCAGGTCATCGCCGAGGCCCAGCCGGCCAAGGCCATGGCCGGCGTGGTCGTCGACAAGCTCATGGCCTGTCTCTCCCAGGGGCTGGTCAAGCCCGACGGCGCGGCCCTGGGTCGCCATCGGCAGATCGTCGCCCGCTTCGAGCGCGTTCTGGAGGAGCGTCCGGAAGAGATGCTGTCGCTAGGCGACATCTGCGCGGCCGTGGGCGTGGCGGAAAGGACGCTCA
Organism: Caulobacter vibrioides; assembly: GCA_001449105.1. Lineage (GTDB taxonomy): Bacteria > Pseudomonadota > Alphaproteobacteria > Caulobacterales > Caulobacteraceae > Caulobacter > Caulobacter vibrioides_C. The sequence goes on from LNIY01000035.1 coordinate 104,141, forward strand.
ACCTCGCTTGCCAGGAGTTCCTGGGGGAGGGCGCGGTGCGCTACGCCCGCAATCGCCGCCTCGATCTGGTGCACGCCAGGCTGCGGGCCTCCGATCCCGCGACCACCTTGGTGACTGGCGTGGCCATGACCTACGGCTTCTGGGAGCTGGGCCGCTTCGCCCAGGCCTATCGCCTGCGCTTCGGCGAGCGCCCGTCGGACACGCTGCGCTGCAAGGCGCACTGATCAGCTTTCAAACTCTGCCGTTCATGCCGGGATCGCATAGTCCGCCGCAAGCCTCGCTGGCAGGGACGGGCGAACACGCGTTTTGCGGATCGCTGGCCCAGCCCGCCTGAAGGCGTCGCCGTCGACCCCTGTTCGCGAGTGCGTTTCAGGGGGATCGGGCCTGGCCCGGCAGCGCGCCGCGTGGCGCGATCTGACGTCCCTGCAATTCAAGAACGGCCCGGCAAGACGGGCTTGGCAGGTGTCAAAGTGCGGCAGTCGTTCAACAAGGTTCGGGCCTTCAACAACACGCGGACCATCCGCAATTCGATCTCGCTGGCGGTGCTGGCGCTGGCGGTTGGTCTTGCCCCCCCGATGGCGCAGGCCCGGCAGATCACCCGGGGCGGCGGCGATGGTGCGGGCAGCGGCTCCTTCACGCCCCTGGGTGGCATCGCCGGCGGCGGCGGCGGCGCCTCCGACGTCTCGGCCCATGGCGGTTCGGCCGCCGCCACGCCGACCGGTTCTGCCGAGGCCGGCGGCAATGGCGCTCAGCCCGGGGGGCAGCCCGGGGCGCTGAACGACCTCTCGGCTGGCGGCGGCGGCGGTGGCGACAGCACCGTTGGCGGCGATGGCGGTCTTGGCTCGCTGGTCGCCGCGACCGGGCCCTATGGCCTGACCGCCGACTTCATCGCGACGGACGGCGCCGATGCCGCCGACGGAGGCGGCGGCGGTGGCGGCGGCGGGCTGGTGCTGACGGGAACCAACGTCCAGGTCACGACCGAGGGCTATGACGTCGCGGGCGGCGGCGGCGGTGAGGGCGGCAGCGGCGGCGGGGGG
>LNIY01000036.1 GCA_001449105.1 Caulobacter vibrioides
GGGAGGGGGACCCCGAAGGGGTGGAGGGGGCCGCCGTCAGGCGGCTGCGCCGCACCCCCCCAGTCGGCTTCGCCGACAGCTCCCCCAGAGGGGGAGCACCTGTTCGTTCAAGCCGCCTTGCGACGGCCCAGCATCAGGGTGCCGAGGATCGAGCCGAGGGTGGACGGCAGGTCCTTGCGGGCGGTGACGCGGTCGACCATGCCCTTCTCGACCAGGTATTCCGAGCGCTGGAAGCCCGGCGGCAGGGTCTCGCGGATGGTCTGCTCGATGACGCGCGGGCCGGCGAAGCCGATCAGCGCGCCCGGCTCGGCCAGGTGCACGTCGCCCAGCATGGCGTAGGAGGCGGTGACGCCGCCGGTGGTCGGGTCGGTGAGGACCACGACATAGGGCAGGGCCGCGTCGTTCAGTTCGTTGATGGCCAGGGTGGTGCGGGCCATCTGCATCAGCGACAGGGCGCCTTCCTGCATGCGCGCGCCGCCGGCTGCGGTGAAGGCGATCAGCGGGACCTGACGGGCCAGGGCGGCCTTGGCGGCGGCGATGAAGCCTTCACCGGCGGCCATGCCGAGCGAGCCGCCCATGAAGGCGAAGTCCTGCACGAGGACCACGGCGTCGACGCCGGCGATCTTGCCGTAGCCGATGGCCATGGCGTCCTGCTCGCCGGTGCTCTTGCGAGCGGCGGCCAGGCGGTCCTTGTAGGGCTTGCCGTCCGAGAACTTCAGCGGGTCCTCGACCACCGACGGAGTCGGCAGGGCCTCGTATTGGCCGTCGTCGAAGGTGAACTTGAAGCGCGCCTCGGGACCGATGCGCATGTGGCGTCCGGCCGGGGTGACCCACAGGGCCGCCTCCAGGTCGGAGCGGTAGATCATCTCGCCCGTGTCGGGGCACTTTACCCAGAGGTTCTCGGGCGTTTCGCGCTTGGCGAACGCACCGCGCACGCCGGGGGCGATGCGCGACAGCCAGCCGCCTCGGCGGTCGGTCGAGCTCTTGGTCTTGTCGCCCTTCTTGGGGCCTTGGGGTTCAGCCATCGCCATAGCCTTACAGCCTCACACCGTATCTTGTCGCGCGGATCGTACAGCCTTAGCCAGCTCCGACGCCTTGGAAAGAACCTTTTGGGTCACGTTTTCGTTCAGCTTGCCCGCTGATTCAATCTCGTCGACCAGCGCCGAGCCGACCACGGCGGCGTCGGCGACGCGGGCCACCTCGGCGGCGCGCTCGGCCGTGCGGATGCCGAAGCCAACCGCCACAGGCAGTTGCGCGGCCGCGCGCAGGCGCTCGACGGCGGGCGCGACGGCGTCGGCGTCGGCTTCCTTGACGCCGGTCACGCCGGCCACCGACACGTAGTAGACGAAGCCCGAGGTGCGGCGCACGACGGCCGGCAGGCGCTTTTCGTCGGTCGTCGGCGAGGCCAGGCGAATCAGCGAGATCCCTTCGGCCTCAAGCGCGTCGCTCAGCGGATCGGCTTCTTCCGGCGGGCAGTCGACGACGATCAGGCCGTCGACGCCGGCCGCGGCGGCGTCTTTCGCGAAGGCCTCGAAGCCCTTGTTCACCAGCGGGTTCAGGTAGCCCATCAGGATCAGCGGGGTGTCCTGGTCGCCTTCGCGGAAGGCGCGGGCCAGGTCCAGCGTGCCGTTCAGGGTCATCTTGCCGGCCAGGGCGCGCTGACTGGCGCGCTGGATGGTCGGGCCCTCGGCCATCGGGTCCGAGAACGGGAAGCCCAGCTCGATCAGGTCGGCGCCGGCGGCCGGCAGGCCTTTCAGGATCTCGAGCGCGGTGGCCGCGTCCGGGTCGCCGGCCATCACATAGGCGACGAAGCCGGCGCGGTTTTCAGCCTTCAGCGCCGCGAAACGGCGGTCGATGCGGTCTTTGGTCATGGAAGCCTTCAGATCGCCAGAGCTTAGATCGAGCGCCCGAGCGCGTCGGCCACGGTGAAGATGTCCTTGTCGCCACGGCCCGACAGGCACATGACGATCACGCCGCCCTCGCCGATCTCCTTGGCCAGCTGCGGGAGCTTGGCGATGGCGTGGGCGCTTTCCAGCGCGGGGATGATGCCCTCGAGCTCGGCGCACAGCTGGAAGGCCTTCAGGGCCTCGTCGTCGGTGCAGGTCAGGTACTGGGCCCGGCCGATGTCGTGCAGGAACGAGTGCTCCGGACCGATGCCCGGATAGTCGAGGCCGGCGCTGATCGAGTGGGCGTCGAGGATCTGGCCGTCGTCGTCCTGCAGCAGGTAGGTGCGGTTGCCGTGCAGCACGCCGGGGCGCCCGCCGGTCAGCGAGGCGGCGTGCTTGTCGGTGTCCAGGCCGTGGCCCGAGGCTTCGACGCCGTAGATCTTCACGCTCTCGTCGCCGAGGAACGGGTGGAACATGCCGATGGCGTTCGACCCGCCACCCACGCAGGCGAGCACGGCGTCGGGAAGGCGGCCTTCCAGTTCCTGGATCTGCTCGCGCGTTTCATTGCCGATCACCGCCTGGAAGTCCCGGACCATGGCCGGATAGGGGTGCGGGCCGGCGGCGGTGCCGATCAGGTAATAGGTGTCTTCGACGTTGGTGACCCAGTCGCGCATGGCCTCGTTCATGGCGTCCTTGAGGGTCGCCGCCCCCGAGGTCACAGGACGCACTTCGGCGCCCAGGAGGTTCATGCGGAAGACGTTGGGCTTCTGCCGGGCGACGTCGACGGCGCCCATGTAGACGATGCAGGGCAGGCCGAAGCGCGCCGACACGGTGGCCGACGCCACGCCGTGCTGGCCGGCGCCCGTCTCGGCGATGATCCGGGTCTTGCCCATGCGCTGGGCCAGCAGGATCTGGCCCATGCAGTTGTTGATCTTGTGCGCGCCGGTGTGGTTCAGCTCTTCGCGCTTGAAGTAGATCTTGGCGCCGCCGAAATGACGGGTCAGGCGCTCGGCGAAATAGAGCGGGCTGGGGCGGCCGACATAGTGGGTCAGGTAGCCGCGCAGCTCGGCCTGGAAGGCCGGATCGTTCTTGGCTTCCTGGTAGGCCTTGTCCAGCTCCAGCACGAGCGGCATCAGGGTTTCGGCCACGTACAGACCGCCGAACTCGCCGAAGCGCCCCTTGGCGTCGGGATAGGCGGACCAGTCGTTGGGCCGATCAGAAGCTTGGGCAGGAGCGTTCACGGGCGACTTCCAGTCAGGTCAGGCGCGTTTGACGGCGTCGAGGAACGCCGCGATCAGAGCCGGGTCCTTTAGGCCCGGACCACGTTCCACGCCAGAGGAAACGTCCACCAGCGGGGCCCCGGAGGCGGCCACGGCGGCGCCCACGTTCCACGGATCGAGGCCGCCGGCGAGGAAATGCGGGCGAGAAAATCGCCGGCCCTCCAGCAGGCTCCAGTCGAACCTTGCGCCGGTGCCGCCGGGCAGGGCGGATCCTTCCACCGGCCTGGCGTCGAAAAGAAACTGCTCGGCGACGGTCTCGTAAGCGCGCGCCTGGTCGACATCGGCCGAGGTGGAGACCGAGAAGGCCTTGATGACGCCGACGCCGCTGCGTTGGGCGATCTCGCGCACGCGGCTGGGCGTCTCCTTGCCGTGCACCTGGATCAGGTCGGGGCGCATGGTCGCCATCAGCCGGTCGATCAACGCATCGTCGGGATCGACGGTCACAGCCACGGTCTGCACGCCGCGTCCGCGAACCGGCTCCACGAGCCGCTGGGCGGCCTCGGGCTCGACGTTGCGGGGGCTCCTGGCGAAGAAGACGAAGCCCAGATAGGCCGCGCCGCCGTCGAAGGCGGTCTTCACCGTCTCCGGCGTCGAGAGCCCGCATATCTTGGCCTTGGTGGTCATCGGGGGGAGTTACGGTGGGGAAGTCGCCAGCGCAACCCCCGCCCGGCTTCACTGAAGGGTGAAGACCCCGTTGACCGCCTTCCATTCGGCCGGACCGATCAGACGGTCGTGGGCCACCTGCACCGAGTGCAGCACCCCGTCGAGCTCGCGGCTCCAGAAGTCGAGGAAGCCCTTCAGGGTGGGGAAGCGCGGGGCCAGGTCGTACTCCTGCCAGACATAGAGCTGCAGCAGGTGGGGATGGTCGGGCAGGTGGTAGCAGATGCTGGCCGTGGTCAGGCCGTAGCCCAGCATCTGCAGCTCGAACGCGCGGGTAGTCATCGAGAGCGACCTTTCGACAACGGTTAAGCGTCACCGAAAACCGTCCGCCTAGGGGGCGAGTCGCTCAAGAGGGCAGGGCGTCGCAGGCTGGAATTCCCTCCCCCTTGATGGGGGAGGGGTCGGGGACTGTCTCTTATACACATCT
>LNIY01000037.1 GCA_001449105.1 Caulobacter vibrioides
AGAGCACGTCCCCCCCCCGGCCCTCCGGGCCCCCTCCGCCAAAGGGGGAGGATCGTTACGCTTACGCCGCCCGCACGCGGGTGATGATCTCCTCGTAGAGGCTGGCCTTTTCCGCCCCCTCGAAGGCCCCGTACTCGCACTTGGACATGATGTCGGCGGGCGGGAAGATCACCTTGTTGTTCTTGTAGTCGTCCGGCATCAGCGCCTTGGCCGCCGCGTTGGGCGTCGGATAGAGGATGGTCTTGCTGATCTCGGCGCCGGCCTGGGCGTCCAGCAGGTAGTTGATGAACTTGTGGGCGTTGTTGGGACGCGGCGCGCCCTTCGGGATGCACAGGCAGTCCGAGTTGATCAGCGAGCCTTCCTTGGGCACGACGAAGTCGATGTCGTCGTCGTCCTTCATCGCCTGGGCGATGTCGCCGTTGTACTCCAGCACCAGGTCGACCTCGCCCGACAGCAGCAGGTCCTGGCCGTTGTCGTCGTGGAAGGCCTTCACGAACGGCTTCTGCTTGATCAGCATCTGCTCGATCCTCGGCAGCATGTCGGCCGGGATGTCGTTGACCGAGTGGCCCAGGTACTTGGCCGCCAGGCGCACCAGGTCGGCGCTTTCCGACAGCAGCGCGATCTTGCCGGCGTACTGGTTGCTGTCGAACAGCCACTTCCAGCTGTCGGGCACGCCCTTCACCTTGCTCTTGCGATAGCCGATGCCCAGCAGCAGCCAAGTGTAGGGCAGCGAGAACTTGCGGCCCGGATCGAAGTCCGGATTGAGGAAGGCCGGATCGATGTTCTTGATGTTCGGGATCTTGGCGTGGTCCAGCGCCTCCAGCATGCCGGCCTGGGCCATGCGGGTGACGAACTCGTTGGACGGCACGATGACGTCGAAGCCCGGGTTGCCGGCCTTCAGCTTGGCGAACAGTTCGTCGTTGGTCGCGAACAGGCTCATGTTCACGTCGACGCCGCTGGCCTTCTTGAAGTCGCCCAGCGTGGTTTCGCCGATATAGGTGTCCCAGTTGTAGAAGTTCAGCTTGGCCTCTTCGCCGCTGGCGTCCGGCTTGGGCTTCTCGCCGCAGGCGGTGAACGACAGGCCGATGGCCGCCGCGCCGAACGCGGTCAGCAGCGAGCGGCGCGAGGCCCCTCGGAAGTGGTTGGTGCCCATGGCCTCGAAACTCCCTCTTTCGTTCGCATGAGGCGGACGAGGCCCCTTCCCCGCCGCCGGTTCAACCTAAAGCCTTACTTCCAGCGCCCGCCGTCAGGCGTTGCGCAGATACCAGTCATAGTCGAGCTGCCCGACCACCTCGAAGAACCGCGCCTGCTCGGTGCGCTTCACCGACACGAACATCTCCACGAACCGCTCGCCGAGGTAGTCGGCCAGCACGTCGGACTTCTCGAACAGGTCGACGGCCGCGAACCAGTTGGACGGCAGGCGCACGTTCTCCTTGGCCGCGGCGGCATAGCCGTCGCCGACCACCGCCGGGCCCGGATCGATCCTGTTGGTGATGCCGTGGTGGGCGGCCGCCAGCAGCGTGGCCATCACCAGGTACGGATTGCCGTCGGCGCCGGCCACGCGGTGCTCCACGTGCCGCGTCGGCGCAGGTCCCGCCGGCACGCGCAGGGAAACCGTGCGGTTGTTGACGCCCCAGGTCGGGGCGACGGGCGCGTAGGAATTGGCCTTGAAGCGGCGATAGCTGTTGGCGTTGGGCGCCAGGATCGCCATGCCCTCGCCCAGCAGCGCCTTCATGCCTCCGATGGCGTGCTTGAGCAGCTCAGAGCCTTCAGGATCCTCGGCGGCGCACAGGTTGTTCCCGTCCGCGTCGTTGAAGCTGACATGCACGTGGAAGCCGTTGCCCGCCCGGTCGGCCCAGGGCTTGGCCATGAACGTCGCTTCGCAGCCGTGGCGCAAGGCCACCCCCTTGGCGGCGCGCTTGTACAGCACCGCGTCGTCGGCGGCCCTCAGCGCATCGGGCTTGTGCTTGAGGGTCAGCTCCACCTGGGCCGGGGCGAACTCCGAGATCGCCCCCTCCAGCGGCACGCCCAGCACGTCGGCGGTGTCCCACAGCTCGCGCAGGAACGGGGCGTTGGCCTCCAGCTCGGGCAGGCCGTAGACCTGGATGCCGGTCGGCCGCTGGCCGGTCAGAACCGACCTGGCGGGCAAGAGCTCGCCGTTCGGGCCGCGCTCGATGTCGACGAGGTAGTATTCCAGCTCGCAGGCCGCGACCGGCGTCAGGCCGTCGGCGGCGTAGCGGTCGAGCACCCGTTGCAGCACGTGGCGCGGGTCCAGGTCGTTGGGCGCGCCGTCCAGCTCGTACAGCGACAGCATCACCTGGGCGACGTCCGGACCCAGCCACGGGGCCAGGGTCAGCGTCCCCGGCACGGGCCGCGCGCGGCGGTCGGCGTCGCCGTCCTCCCACACCAGGCCCGTCTCCTCGCAGTCGGCCCCCACGGTGTCGACCACCAGGATCGAGCCCGGCAGGAACCGGCCATAGTCGTAGATCGCCTGCAGCTCATGCACCCGCAGCCGCTTGCCGCGCGGCACCCCGGTCATCGAGGTGAAGAACACCTCGACGAACTTCACCTGCGGGTTGGCCGCCAGGAAGTCGCGGCATTCGTCGGGAGAGGCGACACTCACCATGATCCCTCTCCCCCCCAGAACACCTCTCCCAGAGGGAGAGGGAGGGACCCATGCGCAGCATGGGAGGGTGAGGGGTTAAGGCGCCAGACGGCGTGCCGGCGCTCCGGCTGAGGGCGTAACCCCTCACCCTCCCAGCGCTTCGCGCCGGGCCCCTCCCTCTCCCTATGGGAGAGGGTCCCGATAAGCGACTTCACCATCATTCCAGCCCTCCCATGGCCACGGCGAACGCATCCACCGCCGCGACCAGCCGGTCCACCGCCGCGTCGTCGGTGACGGGCGAGACCAGCATCATGTTGTGGAAGGGCGCGATCAGCACCCCTCGGTTGATCAGCCACAGATGCAGCGCTTCCACGGCATCCTGGTCCAGAACTTTCCGCATCGCGACGGCGTCGCGCGGCGGCGGATCGGCGAAGACCAGCTCCACCCGCGCGCCCACGTGCACGACCGACCACGGCAGACCGCGCGCTGCGATCACGCCGCGCAGGCCGGCCACCAGCCGCTCGGCGCCGGCCAGCATCCTGGCGTAGGCCGCCTGCGTCATCACCTCCGACAGCATGGCCCGCATGGCCGCCATGGCCAGCGCGTTGCCCGACAGGGTGGTGCCGATCCCCGACTGGCCCGGAGCGATGCGCGCCTGGGCCTCGTCCATCCGCGCCGACAGCTCGGCGGTCACGCCCCAGACGGCGGCCGGCACGCCGCCGGCCACGGCCTTGCCCAGCACGAAGACGTCGGGCTCCAGCCCATTGGCCCGAGTGTAGCCGCCGGGACCGGTCGAGATGGTGTGGGTCTCGTCGATGACCAGCAGCGTCCCGGCCTCGCGCGTCAGGCGGCGCAGGGCGTCGTGGAAACCAGGGTCGGGCAGGATCATCCCGCAGTTGGTCATCACCGGCTCGGCCAGCACGGCGGCGACGTCGCCGGGGGCCAGGGCCGCTTCCAGCGCCGCCAGGTCGTTGAACGGCACGACCCGGGTCGTCGCCGTCAGGTCCTGCACCTGGCCCAGCAGGCCGGGCTTCATCGTAGGCAGGCCGTCCCTCAGCACGACGAAGGCGTCCTCGACCATGCCGTGATAGCAGCCGTCGAACACCAGCACGACCGGCCGCCCCGTCACCGCCCGCGCCCAGCGGATGGCCGCGCGATTGGCGTCGCTGGCCGTGGTCGCCGCCTGCCACAGCGGCAGGCCGAACCGCTCGGCCAAGAGCTTGCCGACGATCACCGCCGAGGCGGTGGGCAGCATGAACCCTGCCCCGCGCCTGGCCTGGTCCGCCACGGCCGCCGCCACGGAAGGCTCGCCATGGCCGAACATCGACGGCGTGTCGCCCAGGCAGAAGTCGTCATACAGCCGGCCGTCGACGTCGGAGACCTGCGCCCCCACGCCCTGGGCGGCGAAGATCGGACTGGGGCAGGCCCAGTCGCCCATCCAGTGCATCGGCACGCCCCCGCGCCACACCGCGGCGGCCGCCTTGGCCATGGCGACGCTGCGCGGATGCTCGGCCAGGAACTTAGCCCGTTCGCTAGCGATAAGGTCGGGGAGGGTGCGGGTAAGCTCAGCGATCATGCCGACACCCCTCTTTCCCTTCCCCCTTGATGGGGGAAGGGCGGGGG
>LNIY01000038.1 GCA_001449105.1 Caulobacter vibrioides
CAAACATGTCGAACTCCTCGAACGAGCCTTCGTCGAGCAGAAGATCGATCCGCTCGCGCGCCGTCAGCTTGCCCTTGGCGTGCTGGGCGGCCACCCGCTTCTCGCCGCCCCCGGCCCGCGCCTGCTCACGACGACGCTCCAGCTCTTCCAGGATGTGTTGCAAGGTCTTCGGCTCCACGCAGGGACTGGAACCACAAGGCGTAAAGAGCCCCGGCGGGGCTGGCAAGGCGTGGCTTCTAAGCGGCCCTGGGCCCAAAGAGGATGATCCCCGCGCCCAGCAGGCAGACGGCCATGCCCATCAGGTCCCAGCGGTCGGGGCGCACCTGCTCGACCGTCCGCATCCAGACGATGGACGAGGCGATGTAGATGCCGCCATAGGCCGCGAAGGCCCGGCCGGCGGCCTGCGCCTCGACGCGGGTCAGCAGCCAGGCGAAGGCGATCAAGGCGAGGACGCCGGGGATGGTCCACAGCGCCGAACGCCCCTGCCGCAGCCAGGCCCAGAAGGCGAAGCAGCCGCCGATCTCGCAGATCGCGGCCAGGACGTAGACCAGCGCGCTCCTCACCGGACCATCTTACCGGCGAAGGGCGGCGAACCACCGCTCCAGAACGGCCGCCTCGACGGCCAGGTTGGCGGCGCGGGCGACGGCCTCGTGGTCGTCGCCCCAGTGCTCGGCCTGGAAAATCTCGTCCAGGCGCGAGAGATCCAGCGCCTTCTGGCCGGTGATGCGGCCCGCGCGCAGGGCCAGCGCCAGCACCGTCGAGCCGAACAGGCCCGCGGCGTAGGCCACGCCCGCCAGGCTGAAGTCGTCCAGCGTCAGGGCCAGGGCCTCGACCGTAGCGAGGGTCGCCGGCGGCTGCGGGGCGTGGATGATGCCGGTGATCGGCGCCAGCGCCACGCCATGCTCGGCCTTGGCCCAGTCCAGCATCGCGCCCCACTCGCGGGACTGGCGCTCGACCAGGGGCGTGGGGCCGTCGGCGCGGTAGCACAGCAGGTCGGAACCGGCGTAGGCGGCGACCTCGCGGGCCACCTCGGCGCGGGTCTCGGCGATGCGGTCGATGGCGGTGAAGGCCAGGCGCGTGGCGGGCATGGCCGTGGAGTCGATGACCTTCTCCTGGGCCTCCCACTCGTCGGCGACGACCTGGGCCAGGGCCAGGGTCGGCAGGGCCAGCGGCTTCTTCTGCGGCGACTTGGGCGTGCGGCCGTCCAGCAGCACCGGGAACAGGCCGTCCGTGGCCTCGCCGGCGGTCGCGGCCTTGTAGAAGCGGCGCGGCTTTTCGATCAGGTCAGGCTTGTCGGACACGGGAACGGCTCATTTTCACGGGAAGCTGGCGACGGACTTGCGCGCCACGTGCGTTGAATGGTCGATCGGACGCCATATCGCAAGGGAGAGCCCGGCTTGAGCCTGCCGTCCAAGGACATGATGGCCGCCATCGCCGCCAACCGCTTCGGGCTGGGCGCGCGACCGGGCGAGATCGAGGCGGCGCGAGACGATCCGCGCGGCTTCCTGCAAGACCAGATCCGCCGCGAGGGCGCGGACATTCCCAAGGACGACGGCGAGAGCGCGCCCGTGCGCTACGCCGCCTTCGCCGACCTGCGCCAGGAGCGCCGCGCCGCCCGCCAGGACACGCGGATGGCAGCCGGCGCCGACATGAAGCCGATCCCGCTGGTCGACGCGCCCGGCGCGAACGCCAAGTCCGAGGCCCAGAAGGAGGTCCAGCGCTACATCCGGCAGAAGACCACCGGCGACTACCTGGCCCGCGCCCAGCTGGCGACCGACACCGAGGCGAGCTTCCGCGAGCGCTGGGCGCTGTTCTTCGCCAACCACTTCACCGTCTCGCAGACCAAGCAGGCGGCCTCGATCGTCATCGGCCCGTTCGAGCGCGAGGCGATCCGCCCGCACGCCTTCGGCCGCTTCGAGGACATGCTGCTGGCGTCCAGCACCCACGCGGCCATGCTGACCTATCTGGACCAGGCCCAGTCGGTGGGACCGGGCAGTCCGGCCGCCCGCTACCAGTCGCGCAAGGGCCGGCGGACCGGGCTGAACGAGAACCTGGCGCGCGAGATCATGGAGCTGCACACCGTCGGCGTCGACGCCGGCTACAGCCAAGCCGACGTCACCGAGTTCGCCCGCGCCCTGACCGGTTTCAGCATCGGCCGCGCCCAGGATCCGGACATCGGCGCCTTCGTGTTCCGGGCCAACACCCACGAGCCGGGCGCTCGCTCGATCCTCGGCAAGGCCTATGCGCAAGGCGGCGAGGACCAGGGCCAGGCGGTGCTGAAGGCCCTGGCGGCCGATCCGCGCACGGCCCGTCACGTCTGCGGCAAGATCGCCCGCCACTTCGTCGCCGACGATCCGCCGCCGGCCCTGGTCAAGCGGCTGGAGACCCGCTGGATCGACACCGGCGGCCGGCTGGACGAGGTGGCCAAGGCGCTGATCGACGCGCCCGAGGCCTGGGATCCGACCCCGGCCAAGATCAAGACGCCGTACGAGTTCGTCATCTCGACCTGGCGCTCGATCGGCGGACGGCCGGCGGCGTTCGAGCGGCTGAGCCCGATCCTGACGAGCCTGGGCCAGAAGCCGTTCTCGCCACCCTCGCCCAAGGGCTGGCCCGACGAGGCCGGCGCCTGGGCCTCGCCCGACGGCTTGGTCAAGCGCATGCAGTGGGCGCAGGGCTTCGCCGCCGCCGTGGCAGACACCCGCGATCCCGACGCCCTGGCCCGCTCGGCGCTGGGCGCGCGTCTGAGCGAGCCCACCGGCCGCGCCGTCGCCCGCGCCGAGACCCGCCGCGAAGCCTTCGCCCTGCTGGTGATGAGTCCGGAGTTCCAACGCCGATGACCGACCGCTCTCCCTCGCCTTCCCGTCGCTCGTTCCTGGCCGCGGCCGCCAGCCTGGGCGTGAGCGTCAGCTTCGTCGGCCGCCAGGCCCACGCCGCCGACGGGGCCAAGAAGCTGGTCGTCGTGGTCTGCCGCGGCGGCATGGACGGCCTGTCGGTCGCCCCGCCGATCGGCGACCCCGGCTATGCGGCGCTGCGCGGCGCGATCGCCGTCAGGCCGGAAGAGGCGCTGAGGCTGGACGACACCTTCGCCCTGCACCCGTCGCTGACCACCGTCCATGCGCTGGCGAAACAAGGCCAGGCGCGGATCGCCCCGGCCATCGCCACGCCCGACCGCGCCCGCTCGCACTTCGAAGCCCAGGACGTGCTGGAGACCGGCGAGGCCAAGGTCTACGGCGCCGACAGCGGCTGGCTGAACCGCACGCTGGAGGTCATGGGCCCAGGCAGGACCGAGGCCCTGTCGGTCGGGACCACCGCGCCGCTGATCCTGCGGGGCAAGGTGCAGGCGGCCAGCTGGTCGCCGGGCAAGGGGGTCGACGAGGCCGCGCGCCTGCCCACCCTGCTGCAGGACCTCTACAAGGGCGACCCGCTGCTGGGCCCCGCCTTCGCGCGCGGGCTGGAGACCGGGGCCATGGCCCGGGGGGCGATGGCGGCCCCCCCCCCCGCCCCCCCGCGGGCGCCCGAGGGCGGCATGATGAGGGCCCCGCCGCCCGCCATGAACGCCCCGCGCATGGACCAGCCGGGCGGCCGCCCCGCCGACAACCGCAAGGGCCGCGAGGCCGCCCGCAAGCTGGGCTCGACCCTGGCCGGCTTCATGCGGCAGGCGGACGGCCCGCAGATCGCCGCCCTGTCGCTTGACGGCTTCGACACCCATGTCGGCCAGGTCGGCCAGATCGCAACGCGGCTGACCTATCTGGACGCCGTGCTCGACGGCCTGCACGAGGGCCTGGGGCCGGAGTGGAGGAACACCGTCGTGGTCGCCGTCACCGAGTTCGGCCGCACCGCCCGCGCCAACGGCACCGGCGGCACCGACCACGGCACCGGCTCGACCGCCCTGCTGCTGGGCGGCGCCCTCAAGCGCGGCGGCATCGTCGGCGACTGGCCCACCCTCTCGGAGACCGCCCTGTTCGAGAACCGCGACGTGGCCCCCACGCTGGACATGCGCGGCCTGTTCAAGGGGGTGCTGATCGACCACCTGGGCGTTGATCGGGCGGACGTGGAGAAGAAGGTGTTCGTCGACAGCGCCGGGGCGAAGGCGGTGACGGGGCTGGTTTAGCGACCGCTACGCGGCCCCCTCAGTCGCTCCGCGACAGCTCCCCCAAAGGGGGAGCATCTGCGCCGCGATAGATCCTCCCCCTCTGGGGGAGGTGGCCCGGA
>LNIY01000039.1 GCA_001449105.1 Caulobacter vibrioides
AGATGTGTATAAGAGACAGACGGTGGGCGGGGGCGGCAGCAGCCCGCGGGCGCGGACGGCGGTGCGCGGCTCCTCGTCGAACAGGGCGGCCAACTGCTCGACCAGCACCCCGCCCAGCTGCTCGACGTCGACGATGGTGACGGCGCGGCGGTAGTAGCGGGTGACGTCGTGGCCGATGCCGATGGCGATCAGCTCGACGGGGCTCTTGCCCTCGATCTCGGCGATGACCTGCCGCAAGTGCCGCTCCAGATAGTGGCCCGAATTGACGCTGAGGGTGGAGTCGTCCACCGGCGCGCCGTCGGAAATCACCATCAGAATGCGGCGGGCTTCGGGCCGGTTGACCACCCGCTGGTGGGCCCACATCAGGGCCTCGCCGTCGATGTTCTCCTTCAGGAGCCCCTCGCGCATCATCAGGCCCAGGTTCTTGCGAGCCCGGCGCCAGGGCGCGTCGGCGGCCTTGTAGACGATGTGGCGCAGGTCGTTCAGGCGGCCGGGCGAGGGCGGCTTGCCGGCCTTGATCCACTCGTCGCGGCTGGTGCCGCCTTTCCAGGCGCGGGTGGTGAAGCCCAGCACCTCGGTCTTGACGCCGCAGCGCTCCAGGGTGCGGGCCAGAATGTCGGCGCAGACGGCCGCGACCATGATCGGGCGGCCGCGCATCGAGCCGGAATTGTCGATCAGCAGGGTCACGACCGTGTCGCGGAACTCCTGGTCCTCTTCCTGCTTGAACGACAGCGGCGCGGTGGGATCGATGATCACCCGCGTCAGGCGGGCGACGTCGAGCATCCCTTCCTCGAGGTCGAAGGTCCAGGCGCGGTTCTGCTGGGCCAGCAGGCGGCGCTGCAGCTTGTTGGCCAGGCGCGAGACGACGCTGGAAAGGGCCGACAGCTGCTGGTCGAGATAGGCCCGCAGGCGCGTCAGCTCGTCCGGATCGCACAGCTCCTCGGCCGAGACCACCTCGTCATAGGCCGTGGTGAACACCTTGTAGGCCGGCTCGCCGCCCTTGTCGGCCGACGGATCGGGACGGGCGGGCTTGGCGCCGTCGCCCATGTCGGGCGTCTCGTCGCTTTCCTGCGGCTCGCCGTCCTGCTCGGACTGGACGATCTCCTCGTCGCCGGCCTGGCTCTCGCGGTCGGAGGCTTCGCTTTCCTGCGGCGAGGAGCTGTCGGTCTGCTCGCCTTCGCCGTCGCCCTGATCGTCGTCGGCGGCATCGGTGGGATTGTCGTCGTCGCCCTCGTCCTCGTCGGAGGATTCGGTGGCGTCGTTGACGTCGTCCCCGAGATCCAGATCGCGCAGGATCTGGCGGGTGACCTTGGCGAAGGCGGCCTGGTCGTCGACGGCGGCGGCCAGGCGGTCGAGGTCCTTGCCGGCCTTGCTTTCGATGTCGGCGCGCAGGATCTCGACCAGGGCCTTGGCGCCATCGGGCGGGGTGTCGCCGGTCAGGCGCTCGCGCACCATCAGGCCCAGGATCTCGGCCATGGGGGCGTTGTTGCGGTCGAAGGCGACGGCGCGGGTCAGGCCCTGCTTTTCGAGCCGGGTCTCAAGCACCGTCGTCAGGTTGGCGCGCACGCCGCCGAGCGCATTGGCGCCGATGGCCTCGATGCGGGCCTGCTCCAGCGACTCGTAGATCGCCTGGGCGTCGGGCGCGGCCGGACGCGAGCGGGCGTGGGTCGACGGGTCGTGGTGGGCCAGGCGCAGAGCGATCTGGTCGGCCATGCCGCGCAGGCGGGCGGCGTCGGGGCCCGACAGGTCGCGCGGCGGATGAGGCAGCACGGCGCGGTTGCCCACCAGGCCCGGCGACTCGCCGGAGAACACGATCTCGAGGTCCGGCGTCTCGGCGAGCGAGCGGGCGGCGTGCGCCAGGGCGCGCTTGAAGGGTTCGGTCGGGTTCTCGGGCTTGGAGGCCATGACTTTGGAGTTAGCGGCGCGCGTCCTCGAAGACAAGGAACGACGCGCGGGAAGGCGACGTTGATCCTGTGAAGCCTGCACCACGCGGGCCCAGTTCAAGGAGCTTACCCATGCTGAAATGGGCTCTGATCTTCGCCGTCGTCGCCATCATCGCCGGCGCCCTCGGCTTCACCGGCATCGCGGGCGCCGCGGCGGGCGTGGCCAAGATCCTGTTCTTCCTGTTCCTGGTGATCTTCCTGGTCGCCCTCGTGCTGGGCATGGGGATCTTCAAGGGCGTGACGGGGAAATAGATTGGCGACCCTCCCCCTGAAGGGGGAGGTGCCCCGGAGGGCCGGAGGGGGAAGTCGCTTCCCACGCCGGCCCCTTCCCCCTCCGTCGACTTCGTCGACACCTCCCCCTTCAGGGAGAGGGTCTTAAAATTACTTCCAACCCTTCCCCTGCGCCTCGACCAGCGCGACCAGATCCCCCATCGCCAGATTGACGTCGACCAGGTGCAGGCCCCAGGCCTTCAGGGGCGCGCCCAGCACCAGCAGGTCGCCGGGGATGTCGTCGACGCGCGGGTCGGCCGGGTCGCCGTGGACGCTGATGGCCAGATAGTCGTAGGGGCCGCTGGTCTTGCACTCGGCGGTCACCAGGCCGGGCGTCGAGACGAAGGTGGTGGTCAGGTCCTTGCCCTTGACCCAAGGGGTCTTGCGCGGCGCGCCGGCGATGGTGCGGTCGCTGAAATAGCCGTGCAGCGGCGCCTCGCCGCCGGCCAGGGCCGCGGGATTGACGCAGGCCGCGCGCTTGCCGTCCGGCGTGGCCTTGCCGAAGAAGGCCGCCCCCTCCGGCGGGCTGCTGGCGCGGAACGACACGTAGCTGACGATGCAGCCGGTCTGACCCGCCTTGCGACACATCTTGATGCCGCCATAGGCGTCGGTCGCCGGATCGATCGGGGTGTTCATGCCCAGGATCAGGGCCGAGACCAGCTGCTTCTGGACCGGCTTGCCGTCGATCTCCTCGGCCAGCAGGCGCAGCAGCACGCGCGAACCCTGGGAGTGGCCGATCAGAACGACGCCGCGGCCGCCGTTGTCGCGGGCCAGATAGTCCTTCCAGGCGTCGAGCACGTCATTGTAGGCGAGGTTCTCGTCGCCGGGCGAAGCCTTGCCCATCATCACCTGGCGCAGGGCCGCCAGGGTCACCTGCCGGTACATCGGCGCGAAGGTGCGGCAGGCCTGGCCGAAGCGCGCGAACTGCTGCTCGGCGACGATGGTCTCGGCCGGGTCGATGGCCATGTCGCTGTTGCCGCCCTTGTCGGTCGACACGGTGGGATAGACGTAGAAGCAGTCGATCGGCGCCTTGGGATCGGCCTTGAAGGTCTCGACCCTGGTCGCGCCGTCGGCGGCGACGACGGTGGTCGTCTGGTCCTGGGCGCAGGCGTCCTGGCGGCCCGGCCGGCACAGCCAGCTGGCGTCCTGCGTGTAGTCGTTCCTGGGCTGCGGGCCGGCGGGTGCGGGCTGGGCGCAGGCCGCCCCGGCCAGGCCCATGGAGACCGCCAGCGCGGCCCAGATCGTCTTGTGCATGTCCATCCCCTCGCAGGCCGAACGGCCGTTTGGCGGGGAGGATGGCGCGTGGCGGCGGAGGAGGAAAGGGGGCGCGGCGCTGGCCCCCTCCGGCCCTCTGGGCCACCTCCCCCAGAGGGGGAGGATTTTGGCGCGTAGATGCTCCCCCTCTGGGGGAGCTGTCGGCGGAGCCGACTGAGGGGGTTTTACACCCCCGGCACGATGGCCTTAAGCCGCGCTTCGCCCGTGGGGGCCTCGTGGCGGGGCGGGCCGCCATTGGGGCCGTCTTCTTTAAACTTCTTCGTGCCCACGCGAACCGTATATATGTTATATACCGGCTTCTGTTTGTGAAAAAAAGCTGTCATATTTGAAGTGTTAGACTTTACAACTTGTTGAACACCCTTTAAAGATGCTGCTTTATCCAAATGATTTACAAGTTGGTCAATCCCTTTAA
>LNIY01000040.1 GCA_001449105.1 Caulobacter vibrioides
GGGGGGGGGGGACCGGGAGGGGGTGGAGGGGGCGAGACTGGGCTCGGCGCTCCGTCCCTCGCCCCCCCCGTCCCGCTGCGTATCCGCAGCGCGCCACCTCCCCCGTTGCACGGGGGAGGAGCAGGGACGTTCCTAGTTCCTCAACGCAAACTCCACAGGCGCGTCCATCTCGATCCGCTCGCCCTTCACCGTATGCGGCGGCGCGGGGAAGGGATCGGCCCGGGCGACCATGGCGCGGACCTCGGCGTCGAGCAGGGCATGGCCCGTGGGGCCGGTGAGGCGGCAGTCCAGCACGTGGCCGGCGCGGTCGAGGACGAAGGTCACCTGGGCGACGCCCTGCTGTTTCCGCATGCGGGCGGCCTTGGGATAGGTCTTGTGGGCCTCCAGCCAGGCGCGGACCCTGGCTGCGTAAGCGGTGCTGGAGCCGGCCGTGGCCTGGACGCTGTCGGCGTCGCGACGACCGGCCGGAGGCTTGGCGGCCGAGGCGTCCATGGCCCGGGCGGCGGCCGGCACGGCGGCTTGGGCGGCGGCGGGCGGCGTCGGACGCGGCGGCGTTTCCGAAGGCGGCGCGGGAGAGGGCGGCGCGGGCGCGGCCTGGGCCAGCCAGCCGTCGGGACGCGGCGGCAGCGGCTTGGGCGTCGGCTTTTCCGGCTGTGACGGCTGCGGCGGCGTAGGCTCGCTTTCCGGCGTAGGGGCCGGATCGGCGTCCGGCGAGGTCGCGTTGTCGACGCTGTCCAGGGCCGGGTCGCCCAGGGAGATCAGCATGGCCGCGTCGTCCATGGGCGCGAGGACGGGCCTCTGCTCCCACTGGACGACGGCGAGCCCGAGGGCGCCGTTGATGAGCAACGACGCCCCCGTCGCCCAGGCTCGAACGTGCCAGGGCGTTCTCATGGCTGGAGCTCGTCCCGACCTGACGATGTCAGGCCGGGGCTCCAGTTTATGCTTGGGCGCATTTTCTTCACGCGAACCGGAGTCCACTTCGCTCGAAAATGCTTCAGAACGTCTTGCCGAGCGTGAGCTTGACCGTCCGGCCCTCGGCGTCGAGCGACGACAGGTGGCGGCGGAAGTTCTTGTCGAACAGGTTGTCGACCCCGGCCTGCACCTCCAGGCCCTTCAGCGCGCCGTCCTGCGGCTTCCAGGTCAGGAACAGGTTGTGCACCGAGTAGCCCGGCGTGCGCAGCGAGGCGGTGGTCGTCTCGTTCTGGTCGTCGGCGAACTCGCCGCGCCAGCCCACCGTCAGGTTGTAGCTCGGGAAGACGTAGCCGACCGTCAGGTTCAGGGTGTCGGCCGGGATGGTGTTCAGCGGCGCGTTCGTCGTGCGGTTCTCGCCGTCGATCACCGACACCGCGCCGCGCACGAACAGCTGCTTGGCGCCGTACTCGGCCTCGACCTCGACACCCGAATAGCGGGCCTCGCCGATGTTGACGAAGTAGCTGGAGGTGGCCGTGCCGCGCGCGATCAGGTTGCTGACGTCGTTGCGGAAGAGGGTGGTCTTGATCCGCGCCTGGTCGCCCTGGCCGAACAGGTTGCGGAACTGCAGCGTGCCGCCGACCTCGTAGTTGTCGGACTCCTCGGGCTTGAGGTTCAGGCTGTAGTTGCTCGCCGTCGCCGAGGTGCGGCTGTAGATCTCGTCCAGCACCGGCATGCGCACGGTGTGGGCGATCGAGCCGAACACCGAGGCCCATTCGGTCAGGCTGTAGAGGGCGGCGATCTTCGGCGAGACGCCGTTGTCCTTGACCTCGCGGCTGGTGGTCACGCCCAGGCCCGGTTGCAGCTTGGTCCAGTCGACGCGGACGCCCGGGATCACGGTCAGCTTGCCGTAGGTGACCTCGCCCTGGGCGAACAGGCCGTACTTCTCCATGTCGCCTTCGGGGTGGGTGGCCGCCCCGTGGTTGGTGCCGGTGGCCGTGCGGCGCGGGTTGCGGCGCTCCTGCTTGTAGGCCTGGGCGCCGATGGTCAGGAAGGCGACGCCGTCGCCGGCGAACTGGAACTCCGAGGTGTTCTGCGCGCGGCCCTGCAGGGTCTTGTACGAGAACTCCGACTCCAGCACCCCCGACAGGAAGGTGGTGTCGGTCTGGTTGACCTTGCTGTTGGCGTAGGAGACCTGGGCCTCGAAATCGAGCAGGTCGTTGTTCTCGAAGCCGTTCTGGTAGCCGATCACGGCGGTGTCGTCGGTGGTCTTGCGGCGCACCGGCGTCGTGGCCATGGCCTCGGACTGGTCGTAGATCTGGACGCTGTCGTTCTTCCAGTTCTGGTACGAGGCCCAGACGCTGTGGTCCTTGCCGAAGGTGTAGCGGCCCTTCAGCAGGTAGCTGTCGGAGCCGGCGTCGGAAGCCGGCACGACCTGGCCGTTGCCGTTCTCGTACTCGTCGCTGCGGCGGCTGGTGTACATGCCCAGCACTTCCAGCTTTTCAGTCGGCTTGAAGGCCAGGATGCCCGAGCCGAAGCGGGCTTCGGCGTTGCTTTCGACGCCGCCGCGCAGGCGCACGGCGAAGCGGTCGTCGCCCTGCAGGAAGTCCGAGGCGTCCTTGCTGGTGAAGCTGACCACGCCGGCCAGGGCGCCCGCGCCGTAGAGGGTGGACGAGGCCGGGCCGCGCAGCACCTCGACGCGCTTGTAGAGCTCGGGGTCGCTGAAGAACGCGCCCATCCGGTACTGCTCGAAGAACTTCGTGACGCCGTCGATCTGCATCAGGATGCGGCTGTCGCTGTCGGCCAGGCCCGTGCCCATGCCGCGGATGTTGAAGCCCTGGCCCAGGGCGCCGACGCCGCCCATGGTGTTGACGCCGGGAATGCCGGCCAGAAGGTCGCCGATGGTCGAGGCCTGGGCCTGGTCGATGGCGTCCTGGTCGAGCGTGGTCACGGCCTGGGGCGTATCGATCGCCACCTTCTCCTGGCCGGCCGAGACGACGACCTTGCCCAGCGACAGCTTGCTGGTGGTGACGGCCTCCTCGGACGCTTCGGCGGTCTGGGCGTGGGCGAGGCCGACGAGAACGAGGTTGGCGACGCCGGCCAGCAACAGGCCGCGCGTCCGGTTGGAAATGCGCATACGACTATCCCCGTATATAAGCGAATAAGAATCATTCGCACTATCTGGGCGAGCGACTCCCGACAGAGCGCTTCGCCGAACGGCGACGCTTTTGGTCGCCTTTCCGCCTTAATGCAAGTGACTCTTAATAGCGAGTTGATGCGGGGGTGCAGAAGGGGGTA
>LNIY01000041.1 GCA_001449105.1 Caulobacter vibrioides
ACGTGTGCTCTTCCGACCATCGAGGGGGAGGGGAAACTCGAATTCGCCTCGCAAGGCTTGGCCAAAAAGGTCGAAGAACGTCCGGCTCTGCGCGTTCTCCTCCGGCTTCCATTCCGGATGCCACTGCACGGCCAGCACCGGCGCGCCGCCCACGCTGGCCGACACCGCCTCGACGACGCCGTCCAGCGCCCGCGCCTCCACCGCCAGGCCTTCGCCCAGCCGGTCGACGCCCTGGTAGTGCACCGAATTGACCACCGCCTGCTCCGTCCCGAACGCCGTGGCCAGCACCCCGCCGGGCGTCAGGTCCACCGGGTGGCGATGGTCGAACATGCCGTTGAAGTCGACCTCGTCGGGCGCGTGGTGGGCGATCAGCTCGGCGCTGGTCGCCATGTCGCGCCGCAGGCTGCCGCCGAAGGCGACGTTGATCTCCTGGAAGCCCCGGCACACCCCGAACACCGGCCGGCCCAGGTCGAGCATGGCCTTGATCAGGTCCCGGGTCATGACGTCGCGATCGCGGTCGAACGGCCCCGGCGCGTCTTCCACGGCCTCGTCGTAGAAGGCCGGATCCAGGTTCGACGGGCTGCCCGTCAGCATCAGGCCGTCCAGCCTGGCCGCGACCTCCGAAGCCTTCATCAGGCCCGGCATCGACGGCACGAGCAGCGCGGCCGCATCGGCGTATCGCATCGCGCCTTCCACATAGCGGTTCATCACCGCCTGGGCCGGCTCGATCCCGACGGTGCGGGTGCAGCAGATGACGCCGGCGACGGGTCTCACCTGCACGCCTCCCCGGTCCCCCTCCCCCGCTCGTCATCCCGGCCGCAGCGAAGCGGAGAGCCGGGACCCAGGACCACCTGCAATGCGGCGGCCCCTGGGTCCCGGATAGCGCTACGCGCTTCCGGGATGACGAACTTGGGAGCGAAGGAAGAAAGGGAGGTCACGACAGCAGCACCGCCGGCGAGCAGGCGTGCCAGGCGATCCACACCGCCTCGCCCAGCCGGAAGTCCTCCTGGTCCCAGCGGGTCAGGTTGGGGCGCTGCACCTTCACGCGGCGTCCGCCTTCGATCTCCACCTCGTAGGTCGACACACCGCCCAGATAGGCCTCGTGCCTGATCACGCCCGCCACGGCGTTGGTGCCCTTGGGCGCGTCGCCCATGTTCGGCGGCTCGCCGTCGTCGGGACGCTTGTGCAGCTCGATCTTCTCGGGCCGGATGGCCGCCCACACCGTGCCGCCGCGCGGGCCGGTCACCCCGTGGTCGAGGAAGATGTCGGTCGGCAGGCCCGGCGAGCGGATCACCGCGTGGCTCGGCTCGTCCACCGCCAGCACGCCCTCGAACAGGTTCACGCTGCCGATGAAGTCGGCCACGAAGCGGCTGTTGGGAAACTCGTACAGGTCGTTGGGCGCGGCCACCTGTTGCAGCAGGCCCTTGCTCATCACCGCGCAGCGGGTCGCCAGCGCTAGGGCCTCGTCCTGGTCGTGGGTGACCATGATGAAGGTGATGCCCACCTTCTCCTGCAGGGTGCACAGCTCGGTGCGCATCTGCTCGCGCAGCTTGGCGTCCAGGGCCGACAGCGGCTCGTCCAGCAGCAGCACCCGCGGCCGCTTGACCAGCGCCCGGGCCAGGGCCACGCGCTGCCTTTGCCCGCCCGACAGCTGGTCGGGCTTGCGCTCGCCAAGGCCGCCCAGCTGCACCAGCTCCAGCGCCTCCTCCACCCGTCGGTCGCGCTCGGCCTTGCCCACCCGATCCACCTTCAGGCCGTAGGCGACGTTGTCGGCCACGGTCATGTGCGGAAACACGGCGTAGGACTGGAACACCATGTTCACCGGCCGCTTGTTGGGTGGAACATTGGATATGTCCTGGCCGTCGATCAGGATCCGCCCCTCGGTCGGAGTCTCGAACCCGGCCAGCATCCGCAGCAGGGTGGTCTTGCCGCAGCCCGACGGCCCCAGCAGCGCGAAGAACTCGCCCTCCCTGATGCTCAGCGACACGTTGTCCACCGCCGCCAGCTTGCCGAAGCGCTTGGTGACGTTCTCGAAGGTGATGATGGGTCTGGGTTCGGTCACTTGGTCATTTCCCCCGAAAATTCCATCGCCCCAGACCCCCTCCGGCCCTCCGGGCCACCTCCCCCAGAGGGGGAGGATCTGGTCGGCGCGGCATGCATGCTCCCCCTCGGGGGGAGCTGTCGCGGAGCGACTGAGGGGGTTCCAGCACGATCATTTGCCATCCCCCCCATGCGCCCCGGCCGTCGCCGCCGGATCGCCCTGCAGCTTCAGCGCCACGGCGGTCAGGATCACGGTCAGCACGATCAGGATGGTCGAGGCGGCGTTGACCTCGGGCGTCACCGAGAAGCGCACCATCGAATAGACCTTCACCGGGAAGGTCACGGTGTCGGGCCCGGCCGTGAAGAAGGTGATGACGAAGTCGTCCAGGCTCAGCGTGAAGGCCAGCAGCGCGCCGGCCACCAGCGACGGGGTCATGTGCGGCAGGATCACGTCCTTGATGGTGCGGAACTCGCCGGCCCCGAGATCCCGCGCGGCCTCTTCCAGTTCGCGGTTGAAGCTGGCCATGCGGGCTCTCACCACCACCGCCACGAACGGGAACGAGAAGGTCACGTGGGCGATGATGATCGCCCCGAGATTCAGCGGCCAGACCAGCCCCTGCGGCCAGGGCAGCACCTTGGCGAAGAACACCAGCATGCCCACGCCCATGCAGATCTCGGGCACCACGATCGGCAGGGCCAGCGCCCCGTCCACCACCGTCTTGCCCGGAAACCTGAACCGCCACAGCGCCAGCGCCACCAGCGCCCCCAGCACCACGCTGAGCAGGGTCGAGACCGCCGCTATGGTCAGGCTGTTGGCGAAGGCCTCGATCAGGCCGTCGTTGTTGAACGCCTTCTCGTAGTATTTGAGCGTGAAGCCCTTCCAGACGATGTTGCGCCGGCTGTCGTTGAAGCTGAAGGCCATCAGCGCCACCAGCGGCGCGTAGAGGAACACCCCCACCGCCAGCAGCCACAGCCGGATCGGCCAGCGGCGCAGGTATTCCAAAGGCCCAGGCGGGCTGCGCTTGGTCATCGGAAAACCTCCCCCTTCCCCCTCGATGGGGGAAGGGCCGGGGATGGGGGTGGAAGCGGTTCGGCTTCGATGGTCTCCGTCGTCCGAGCTCAACTATTTGACGCTGCGTAGCGGACAGGGCGGGGTCACCCCCATCCCTGACCC
>LNIY01000042.1 GCA_001449105.1 Caulobacter vibrioides
CGGCGCGGATCTGGGTGGTGGTGCTGATGGCCGGACAGCTGCTGGCCGACCTGCTCGTCGACCTGACGATGGGGCTGGACTGGCGCCCGTTCGGTTTTTCCATCGCCCAGAACCTGGCCCTGCTGGCCTTCGCCGCCTGGCTGGCGAGTCTCGTTCTGCGCGTCGAGGCGCGGCCGTTGGGGACGGCGCCGGCGCCCGCCCCGGCGGCCGCCGCGCCCCTCCCGCCCGAAGACCCGGCCGAGGCGCGCCTGGCCCTGCGCCTGAAGACCCTGGTCGAGGTCGAGCGCATCCATCTCGACCCGGACCTGACCTTCGCCCAGTTCGTGCGGGCGATGGGCGCGCCGGAGCGGGCCGTGCGCCGCTTCGTCAATCACCGGCTGGGCCATGACCATTTCCGGGCTTTCCTCAACGCCCAGCGGATGGACGAGGCGCGGCGGTTGCTGGCCGATCCGGCCCGCGCCGACGACAAGCTGATCGCCGTCGCCCACGACGCGGGCTTTGCCTCGCTGGCCTCGTTCAACCGAGTGTTCCTGGCCACGGAGGGGGTTTCGCCCAGCGCCTGGCGGGCCGCGCGGTCGGTTTCGCCGGGTTTTGAGGAACGCCGCGCCGCCTTCTGAGGAGCCGGGGCGGTCGCGCCCGGCCTAAAGCGCCGGCATCGAGTTTCGGGGAGCAGGCATGAACGGCTTCATATCCATCCTGGCGATCGTGGCGATGCTGCTGGCGGCCGGCGGCGCGATTGCGCTCTTGCGGCGCGGCAGGGTCGCCTGGGGCTGGCTGCTGGCGGCGGCGGGGCTGGTGTTGCTCAACGACGCCCTGCTGACGCGCGGCTACGGCCTGCTGCCGCAGCTGCTGCCCGCCGGCGACTGGAACTGGCAGGGCAAGATCCTGGCCCTGGCCGCCACCCTGGTCGTCGCCGTCGTCGCGGGCCGCAAGGCCTGCGGCCTGACCCTGGTCCAGGCGCGGGGCAGCCTGAAGACCGCCCTGCCCGTGGCGGGGCTCTATGTCGCCCTCTTCCTGGCGCTGGCGCTGGTCTTTCCCACCGAGAAGGCCTCGGCCGAGACCATCGCCTTCCAGTTGACCATGCCGGGCCTGGAAGAGGAGCTGTTCTATCGCGGCGTGCTGCTGCTGATGCTGGACCGGGCGTTCGGGACGCCGTGGAAGCAGGGCGGGATCGCCTTCGGCTGGGGGGCGATCCTGTCTTGCGCCCTGTTCGGCCTGGCCCACGCCTTCGGCTATGGCCGGGACGGCTTCTCGTTCGACGCCGCGACCATGGCCCTGACCGCCCTGCCGTCGCTGATCGCGGTGTGGCTGCGCCTGCGGACGGGCAGCGTGCTGCTGCCGGTGCTGCTGCACAACTTCGGCAACGCGGTGATGCTGGTGGTGTGAGGCCGGGCCTAGCTGAACAGCGGCCTGGGCGTGGCCGCCGCCTTCAGGGCCGCGCCGAAATAGTCCTGCACCTCCTGGAAGAGGTCGGGGCGGTAGACGGCGCGGGGGTCGTTGGCCTTGTCGTCGTCGAAGGCGTGGGTGGCGTCGGGATAGAGCTTGAGGTCGACCCGGACGCCGTCGGCGATCAGGCGGTCGAGCGCCTTCTTGGGGAAGCGCCAGCCGACCACGCCGTCCTTCTGGCCCAGCACCGACCACACCGGCGGGGCGCCGGGACCCCAGCCCCTGCGACTGGTCATCGAGGGATAGGCCGCATACGGATATACCAGCAGCGCGCCCTTGACCTGCTGGCGCAGGGCGACCGCGTCGGCGTCGGGCAGGCCGGTGGCGGTGGGGGCCGAGGTTCCGGCGGCGTAGGCGTCCATGATCGTCCAGGCGCCGTGGCTCCAGCCGGCCAGGAACACCTGGTCGGCCCGGGCCCAGCCCTGCGTCTTCAGCCAGGCCAGGGTCCCGAAGATGTCGGCCGCGCGCTTGGCCCCGTGCAGGGTCATCAGGGTGCAGACGAAGAGCTTACCGTCGAGCGTGCTCATGCCGCGCGGCTTGAACGAGTCGAGCACGACGGCGGCGTAGCCGGCGCGGACGGCGACCTCGGCGTAGGTCTCCAGGAACGGGGTCTTGCCGCCGCAGCCGTGCAGGATCAGCGCCACCGGGAAAGGCCCCGGGCCCGCGGGCTTGAACACCCGCGAGCGCGCGACGACCTTGGCTCCCCAGGATGTGCTGTCCATCGTGCCTCCAACTCCGTGCGTCGTCCTCGTCCTTCGACAGGCTCAGGATGAGGACGAGAGGTGCTGCGTGTCAGTAGGGTTCCTCATCCTGAGCTTGTCGAAGGACGAGGAACCCGGTCCGAGTTAGTGGCGGAACACTCGCACGCCGGTGAAGGCCATAGTGAGGCCAAGCTTGTCGGCGGCCTCGATGACCTCGGCGTCGCGCATCGAGCCGCCCGGCTGGATGATCGCCGTGGCGCCCGCCTCCGCTGCTTGAATGAGCCCGTCGGCGAACGGGAAGAAGGCTTCCGAGGCGCAGGCGCAGCCGCGGAGGTCGAGGCCGAAGTCGGCGGCGCGAAGCGCCGCGATCCGGGCCGAGTCCTTGCGGTTCATCTGGCCGGCGCCGACGCCCAGGGTCTGGCCGGCGCGGGCGTAGACGATGGCGTTCGACTTGACGTGCTTGCCGATCTGGAAGGCGAACAGCATGTCGCGGATCTCTTCGTCCGTCGGCTGGCGCTTGGTGACGATCTTCAGGTCCGAGGCCTTGATGCGGGCGTCGTCGCGCGACTGCACCAGGAA
>LNIY01000043.1 GCA_001449105.1 Caulobacter vibrioides
GGGGAGGATCTTCATGACCACTCCAACCTTCCGTACAATCCCCGCGAAAGCGGGGACCCAGGCTTTTTCTGAAACGCGTGGCGCTCGACGATAAAACACCTGGGTCCCCGCTTTCGCGGGGATTTTACGGAGTGGGGGTGGACTGGCCCGTGACAGGGATCATTGCGCCGTCAGCTTCACCGACGTCGCCTCCGCCGCGCCGTCCGACTTCAGCACCAGCACGTTGGTCCCGGGCAGCAGGGTCACCGCGCCGCCGGAGCGCACCGCCGCCGCGCCGTTGGCCGACACCGTCATCGGCCCCTGCCCCGTGATCTCGACGGCATAGGCCCCGCCCCGCTCGGCGGTGATCGTGTAGCGCAGCCATTCGCCGGCGGAGAAGTCGGTGACGCGCTTGCCGTCGGACGAGATGTCGACGCCGTCGTTGCGGTACGTGCGGCCGTTGTTCCAGAGGGTGCGCTCGCCCCCGGTAGCGACGTGGTAGTTGGCCGCGTCCTTGTCCCAGTAGGCCTTGCCGATGGGACCCAGGTCGTAGTCGACGGCGGCGATCGTTCCGCCCCTGGCGGTGATCCGGTGCGGCGCGAACGGCCGGACCGAGTCGTCGTGCGGCTGGCGCAGCATGGCGTCGAGCACGTCGGGATGGGCAGTGTTGTTCTCGAAGCGGACGTCGTGCGAGGCCAGCTTCATCAGCACGGCATAGGCCTTGTCGGCCGAAGCCGGGACCTTGGCCTCGCCCGTGAGCGTGGCGGCCACGGCGTCGTAGTCGGGGCCGACCTCGACCTGCAGGGGCTGGTTGAAGCCGATCTTCTTCAGCGGCCAGAAGGCCCAGCCGATCCCGTGGCCCTCGACCAGGCGGATGGCGTCGGCGAACCAGACGTTGGAGTTCTCGCCCGACTCGCCCAGCCACACCGGCAGGCCGGTCTCGTCGCGCAGCTTGAGGATCGGCTCCACCGAGGCCTGGTCGTTGCGGTTCCAGTACTTGTGGAACGACAGGGCCATGTTCGCGTCCCAGGGCGTTCCCAGCCCCTTGTAGTTGTTGCCCCAGCAGTTGCCCTCGATGATCACCAGATGGCGCTGGTCGACCTCGCGGATCGCCGTGGTGATGCGGCGCTGGAGATCCCAGAGAAGCGCCTGCTTCTCGTCGGCGCAGCCGTTCCTGGCGGCCACCCTGTCGAAGTCCCAGTTGGGCTCGTTGAGCAGGTCGTAGGCGGCGATCGCCGGCTCGTCCCTGTAGCGCTGGGCCAGCTTCTTCCAGAGCGCGACGGTCTTGCGCTGGTTCTCCGGGCTCTCCCAAAGCGAGGGCCTGGCCGGATCGCGGTCGGAGATGGCCAGATCATTGCCCTGCCCGCCCGGGGCCGCGTGCAGATCCAGGATCAGGTGCATGCCGGCGGCCTTGGTCCAGGCCAGCAGGTCGTCGATGCGCCTGAAGCCGTCCTCCTTCCAGGTGTCGGCGCCAGGCACGGGCTCCTGGTCGGCCGGCAGGGTCAGCAGCGCGTAATGCATCGGCAGGCGCACCGAGTTGAAGCCAGCGGCGGCCATGTAGTCGATGTCGGCCTTGGTGGTGTGGTTGTCGAGCCAGGCGGTGTGGATCGCCGCCTCGCGCTCGGGGCCGACCAGGGCGGCGACCTTGCCGCGGATCACGTGCTCCTGCCCCAGCTTGGACAGGCGCAGCATGTAGCCCTCCTGCAGCATCCAGCCGCCCAAGCCCACGCCGCGCAGGATGACCGGCGCGCCGGTCTCGTCGACGATGCGGCCGTCCTTGGCCTTCAGCCATTGGAGGCCGGAGGGCGGCGGCGCGGGATCGGCGGCGAAGGCGGATGAAACGGCCAGCAGCGAGGCGGCGGCCAGGACGGCGGCGAACTTCATGCACGAACTCCCCAGGCGCGCGCGGCTGGTTGGGAGCGCCGCGACGTCGCGCGGAGACTTGGCCCGGGGACGGGCGATTCTGTCTAGATGGACGGCGCATTTGTCCATGAGGACAAATGGTTAGGGGGAATTTTGGAGGTGGGCGGTGCGGGCTGTTCAGGCCGCAAAATTGCCCGTCATCCCGGCCGTAGCGAAGCGAAGAGCCGGGACCCAGGGGCGGCGCGCAAGGAGGCGGCGACGGCTGCGGGCGCGAACTCTGGCGCCGCGCCCAGTCCCCTGGGTCCCGGATAAGCGCTGCGCGCTTTCCGGGATGACGAGCTTCTATTCTTTTGGGGCGGTTATGAGGGGCGCGCCCCTCAGCCGCACTTCACCTGCTGGACCACCCCGGTGTCGGGGTTGAACAGGATGTTCAGGCGGTCGGCGCGGTAGTCCATGGTCACCGGGCAGGTCGTGCAGGCCACGCGCCAGCGGGAGGGATCGACCGGGGCCGGCAGCTGGGTGCGGTTCTTGCCGACGAAGGCCTGCGCTTCCTTCAGGCCGCACTGGTCCTTCTCGGGTTCCGGCGGCTTGGGCAGCGCGATGGCCGGCGGGGCCACAGGGGTCTCGGG
>LNIY01000044.1 GCA_001449105.1 Caulobacter vibrioides
CCTTCGGCGACGACCGCATCTTCATCGAGAAGTTCATCGAGAGCCCGCGCCACATCGAGATCCAGGTGCTGGGCGACAAGCACGGCCACGTCGTCCACCTGTTCGAGCGCGAATGCTCGATCCAGCGCCGAAACCAGAAGGTCATCGAGGAGGCGCCGTCTCCGCTGCTCGATCCCGAGACCCGCGCGGCCATGGGCGCCCAGGCCGTGGCCCTGGCAAAAGCGGTCAACTACGACAGCGCCGGCACCGTCGAGTTCGTCGCCGGCCAGGACAGGAGCTTCTACTTCCTGGAGATGAACACCCGCCTGCAGGTGGAGCATCCGGTCACCGAGCTGATCACCGGCCTTGACCTGGTCGAGCAGATGATCCGGTCGGCGGCCGGCGAGCCGCTGTCGTTTGGCCAGGCGGACCTGAAGATCCACGGCTGGGCGGTCGAGAGCCGGATCTACGCCGAGGATCCCTACCGCAAGTTCCTGCCCAGCATCGGCCGCCTGGTCCGCTACGCCCCGCCGCCGGAGGGCCAGAAGGGCGCCTGCACCGTCCGCAACGACGCCGGCGTGCGCGAGGGCGACGAGATCTCGATGTACTACGACCCGATGATCTCCAAGCTCTGCACCTGGGCCCCGACCCGCACCGAGGCGGTGGCCGGCATGGCCCGGGCGCTGGAGGACTTCCACATCGAGGGCCTGGGCCACAACGTGCCGTTCCTGGCCGCGGTGATGGACCAGGCGCGCTTCGTCGCAGGGACGCTGGCCACCAGCTACATCAAGGACGAGTTCCCCGACGGCTTTACCGGAACCGAGCCCACCGCCTTCCAGGCCGACCTGCTGACCGCCGTCGGCTGCGCCATGCAGGCCGTCCAGGCCCGGCGCCTGGGCCGCGCCCGGGCCGACTGGACGGTGGTGGTCGGCCACGGCAAGCAACGGGTGCATCTGTCGGGGGAGGGCTCCAGCCTGACCGTCGAGCTGCTCGACGAGGACCGCAGCCTTTCCCTGACCGACATCGCCTGGCGGCCGGGCCAGCCGACCTTCCGGGGCGTGCTGGACGGGACCGCCTTCACCGCCGAGGTCGCCCCCGCGGCCGAGGGCTTCGTCATCCGCCACCGCGCCGCCAAGGCCCGGGTGCTGGTCCTGACCGCCCGCAGCGCCGAGCTGCACGAGAAACTCCCCGCCAAGGCCCCGGCCGACACCTCCAGGCTGGTGCTCTCGCCGATGCCGGGCCTCGTCGTCTCCATGGACGTCGAAGTCGGCCAGCAGGTCCGCGAGGGCGAGGTGGTCTGCGTGCTCGAGGCCATGAAGATGCAGAACATCCTCCGCGCCGAGCGCGACGCCGTCGTCAAGACCGTCAACGCCAAGCCCGGCGACCCCGTCGCCGCCGATCAGGTGCTCGTGGAGTTCCAGTGAGCGTTCCCGACCTCGCCATCCCCGGTCCGCGGACAAAAGCGGCGCTAGCGCTGGCCGAACGACGCCGCCGCGCCCAGACGACCATTCGCAAGGGAGTTCCGATGCAAGCCGTCCACACCGCCCCCTCGAAGAACAATGCCGCCGCCAACGCTCAGCGCTTCTCGCTGCGCTCGTCCGAGCTGCCGATCGGCGTGGTCGCCGAACAGCTGGGCCTGACCCTGCGGGCCATCCGCCACTACGAGGAAATGGGCCTGATCACCTGCGGGCGCGGCCCCAAGAACGTCCGCACCCTTGGCCAGTCGGCCCGCGCACGGCTGGCGGCGATCGCCGACCTCAAGGCCTTGGGCCTGCCGATCTCCGAGATCGCCGACCTGCTGGGCCCGGACGGGGCGTGCCCTGACCGGCTGAAGACGCGGCTGCGGGCGCAACTGGAGGCGCTGGAAGCGCGGCGGACGGCGATCGCTGGGTATCTGTCGGGGCTGTAAGAGCCCCCTCCGGCCCTCCGGGCCACCTCCCCCAGAGGCTA
>LNIY01000045.1 GCA_001449105.1 Caulobacter vibrioides
GGCGGCCGGACCGCCGGTCGCGTTCTGGGTCGTTACTCACCGGGAAACCCCCCTCCGGCCCTCTGGGCCACCTCCCCCAGAGGGGGAGGATTTAAAGCGCCAAGATGCTCCCCCTCTGGGGGAGCTGTCGCGGAGCGACTGAGGGGGTCTCACACCAACGCCTCGAACTCGTCCACCAGCCGCTCCAGCTGCCGGCAGCCGGCCGCCCAGAACGCCTTGTCGCGCGGGTTCAGGCCGAAGGGCTTCAGGGCCTCGACATAGGTGCGGGTGCCGCCGGCGGCGAGCAGGTCCTCGTAGAGCGGGGCGAAGCTTTCCGGATCCTCGCGGCGCTTTTCCATCAGGCCGCGCACCAGCAGGTCGCCGAACGCGTAGGCGTAGACGTAGAACGGCGCGTGCACGAAATGGCTGACATAGGCCCAGTAGTGCTCGTAGCCCTCGTTCAGCACGACGGCGGGGCCCAGGCTCTCGGCCATGGTCTCCAGCCACAGCGCGCCGATCTGGTCGGGCGACAGCTCGCCGTCCTGGCGGGCGGCGTGGAACCTGCGCTCGAAGCGATGGAAGGCGATCTGGCGCACGACGGTGTTCAGCCCGTCCTCGATCTTGCCGGCCAGCAGCCCCTTGCGATCGGCGGGCGTGGCTTCCGCCAGCAGGCGGTCGAACACCAGGCCCTCGCCGAAGATCGAGGCGGTCTCGGCAAGCGTCAGGGGCGTGTCGGCCAGGAGGGTGCCCAGCGGCGCGCACAGGGTCTGGTGCACGGCGTGGCCCAGCTCGTGGGCCAGGGTCAGCACGTCGCGCCGCTCGCCCATGTAGTTCATGAAGACGTACGGGTGGCGGTCGGCGGTGACCGGATGCGAATAGGCGCCCGACTGCTTGCCGGCGCGCGGGCGGGCGTCGATCCAGGGCTGGGTGAAGAAGGTCTGCGCGGTGTCGGCGAACTTCGGGGCCAGGGCCTGGAAGCTTTCCAGCACCACCTCCTTGGCCTCTCCCCAGGGGTAGAGGCGGGGCTTGGCGGCGTCGAGCGGGGCGTTGCGGTCCCAGTAGTCGAGCGACTTGCGGCCCATGGCCTTGGCCTTGAGCGCATAATAGCGGTGCGACAGGCGCGGATAGGCCTCGACCACGGCGGCTTCCAGGGCGTCCACCGCGTCGGCGTCGACCTCGTTGGCCAGGTGGCGCGAGTGGGCCGGGTCGTCGTAGCGGCGCCAGCGGTCCTCGACCTGCTTTTCGAAGGCCAGGGTGTTCATCACCAGGGCCTGGGTGGAGGCGCGCTCGGACAGGGCCTGGGCCAGGCCGTCGGCGGCGGCCTTGCGGCGGTGCACGTCGGGATCCGACAGGCGGTTCAGCGCCTCGGGCAGGGTCAGCTGCTCCTTGCCGACCTTGGCCGACAGCTTGGCCAGGGTCTCGTCATAGAGCCGCACCCAGTTGGCCACGGCCGGGCCGCGATCGACGATGTAGCGTTCCAGCTCGGCCGACAGCTCGTGCGGGCGCGACAGGCGCAGGCGCCGCAGCCACGGCGTCCAGCGGCGGGTCGGCGCATGGGCCTCCAGCGCCGCGTTCAGCTCGGCGTCCTCCAGCTGGTTCAGCTCCAGCGAGAAGAACAGGCTTTCGGCGGCGATCTGCGAGGAGCGGGCGCGCAGGTCGGCTTCGAACTTGGCCCAGGCCGGGTCGTCGCGGGCGGTCGAGGCGGCCAGGCCCGCATAGGCGCCCACGCCCCACAGGCCGTTGACGGCCTCCTCGTAGAGCCGGATCCCGCGGTCGAGCAGCTTGCCCAGGCGCGCCGGCTCGCCGCGCGCTTCCAGGAACATGCCCTCCAGCGAGGCCAGTTCGTCGTTGGCGGCCTTGGCGGCGGTCAGGTCGGTTTCGATCCTCGGATCCTCGCGGCCGGCATAGAGGTCGGCGAGGTTCCACTCGGGAAGGGCGTCGGGCTTGAAGGGCGCGTTCATGGCAGCAAGGGATATGGCGTCTGGAGGGCGGGAGGCAATCGGGCGCGGCGGGTTTCTCCGCTCAGGTCTCGAACGCGGCGATGATGGGACAGGGTCCATGATCGTCGGCGCTGCAGGTGTGGAGCAGGCGCGAAAGCCCCGCCCGCGCCGCTTGCAGCTCCTCGATCCGGCGGTCGAGGTCGGCGATGCGCTCGCGGGCCAGCTCCCGCGCCCGCACCCGATCCTCGCCGGCGTCCAGCGCCAGGAGCTCGCTGATCTGCTCCAGGGTGAAGCCCGAGCTCTGGGCCGAGCGGATGAAGCGCAGCCTCCGCACCGCCTCGTCTCCATAGCGCCGCACGCCGCCGGACAGGCCGGAACCCTCGGCCCGCTCGGGCGTCTCCAGCAGGCCTCGGCGCTGGTAGTAGCGGACGGTCTCCACGCCCACCCCGCCGGCCCGGGCCAGGCCCGCGATCGTCGTTCCGGAAGTCGCCTTCGCCATCACTTGACTCCGTACCATGGTACGGAATTCATATGAGGCGGGTCCCGGTCGCGTACAAGGAGATCCGCCGTGAATGCCCCCGCCAAGAAGGCCGTCCTCTACCGCATGGTGATGGACAAGCACGTCTGTCCCTACGGCCTGAAGGCCAAGCACCTGCTGCGCGCCCGGGGCTATCAGGTCGAGGACCACCACCTGACCACCCGCGAGGCGACCGACGCCTTCAAGGCCGAGCATGGCGTGAAGACCACGCCCCAGGTGTTCGTCGGCGGCGAGCGGATCGGCGGGTTCGACGATTTGCGCCGCTGGTTCGGCGGCAAGCCGCGCGATCCCAAGGCCAAGACCTACCAGCCGGTGATCGCCCTCTTCGCCATGACCGCCCTGCTGGCCCTGGCGGCGACCTACGCGGTGGACGGAACGCCCTTCACCCTGCGCGCCGTCGAGTGGTTCGTCAGCTTTTCCATGGTGGTGCTGGCCATCCAGAAGCTGCGCGACGTCGAGAGCTTCTCCAGCATGTTCCTGGGCTACGACCTTCTGGCCAAGCGCTGGGTGCCGTACGGCTACGTCTATCCGTTCGCCGAGGGCCTGGCGGGCGTCCTGATGACGGCCGGGGCCCTGACCTGGTTCTCCGCGCCGCTGGCGCTGGTGATCGGCGGCATCGGCGCGGTGTCGGTGTTCAAGGCGGTCTATCTCGACAAGCGCGACCTGAAGTGCGCCTGCGTCGGCGGCGACAGCAACGTTCCCCTGGGCTTCATCTCGCTGACCGAGAACGTGATGATGGTGGCGATGGCGGCGTGGATGCTGGCGCGCCACGGCTGAGCCAGGTTTCGCGCGCCGTTCGGTTATTTCGCCGGAGGCCACTCGACGTTCCAGAACGGCAAAGCTACACGACCCAAGGTATTTTCGACTGGGGGTAGTTGTGTATCAGTTGAGCGTCTCGCGGTCGCGTGTTCTGCGTCGCAATCTCTTGGGTTGCAGCATCGCGGTGCTGGCGGCGGCGAGTGCGGGTTCGGCCATGGCGACCTGCACGCCGAACCCCGTCGTGGCCGGCACGCCGACGGTGTGCACCGGAACCACCGTCGGCGGCGTGGTCGCCTCCACCAGCGGCACGATCAACATCGAGGCCGGCGCGGGCCTGACCCGGGGGGCCACGGACCCCGCCGCGGTGCTGATCACCTCGACCGGGGTCTATCCGTCGCCGCCCTCGACGGTGACGCTGAACGTGCAGGGCGGCGTGGACGGGGGCGCCGGAACCGGCGTGCTGCTGCGCAACCAGATGACCGGTGTCTACTACAGCAACACGACCGCCAACATCGTGGTCGGCGCCGACGGGGTCATCACCGGGTCGACGGCCATCCTCCTGGACGGGTCCGGTGCGGCCAGCTTCCTGACGGGAACCTTCGCCAGCCTGGACAACAGCGGCGAGATCCGTTCGACCTCGGGCGGTCCGGCCATCGTGGCGCTGCCGGTGGATCGGGTGGCCCTGCGGACGGTGACCAATCGCGCCGGCGGCTTCATCGGCGGCATCCAAGGCACGGTCCAGTCCCTCGACAACGCAGGCGTCATCGACGGCGGGACGGGCTCGGCCTACAGCTATCCCACGGCGAACAGCTACATCGGCACGGTCGGCGCGGTGACCAACACCGGCACGATGCGCTCGGCCGGCGCCGCGTCGACGATCGACGCGGGAGGCTATCTGTCGCTCGTCAACAGCGGCCTGATCGCCAACACGTCCGGCGCAGCCATCACCGTGGCCCGCGGCTTCAATGTGGAGAACAAGGCCGGCGGGATCATCCAGGGCGGCGCGGTGGCCATCGACGGCGGCAGCGGCGGCTGGGGGTTCACCCTCGTCAACCGCGGGACCATCAACGGCTCGGTCCTGGCCTCTTCGCTCGGCGATGCGGGCGCCAGTGTCGACAACGTGGGCGGGACGATCAACGGCGACCTGCTGTTCGGCAGCGGCCGCGACACCCTGATCGCCGGCTACGGCCAGAACGGCGTGGACTACGGCGTGATCACCGGACGGATCGACGGCGGCGGCGGCGTCAACACCGTTCGCGTCGTGATCTCGCAGGACCGGACCGCCGACGGGTGGCTCTCCAGCCCCGTTCTGCCGACCAACTTTCAGCGCGCCCAGCTCGCCCTGAGCAACGACGCGACCCTGACCTTCAACGGCGACATCGGCGACGGCCTGTACTTCGCCGGCCAGGGAACCGTACTCACCACCGGCGTGGTCCAGACCACGGGCACGGCCTTCTCAAGCTACTATGCGCCCTTCGACACCGGCCTGAAGTTCAAGAACACCGGCGAGATCACCGCGCAGCTCGGCGCGCCGATCGGCGGCGGCACCGGTCTCGAGACCGGCTACGCGGTCTATTTCACCGGCCTGGCGAGCTTCATCAACACCGGCAAGATCACCGGCCTGAACGGCTATGGCGTCTACGCCTCGATCGCGCCGCAGAACTTCCTGAACAGCGGCGAGATCCTGGCCAGCGGCTACGCGCTGAACGTCAGCGGCGGCTTCGTCAACGACGGCCTGGTGCAGTCGACCCAGGACACGGGGGTGTGGCTGACCCTGGGCGGGGGCACGGTGCGCAGCATCACCTCGACCAACAACGGCCGGATCCTCGGCGTCACCAACGGCGCGGTCCTGTCGTCCGTCACGCTGGCCAACAACGGCCAGATCACCGCTTCCAGCGGCGTGGGCGTGGCGATGGGCCACTACTCGACGCTCTTCAACGGCGCGAAGGGGGTGATCACCGGCTCGACGGCCTCCGTCACCGCCGGCAGCAGCGCCATCGTGCGCAACGCCGGCACGCTGAACGGCGACGTCAATCTGGCCGGGGTGTTCTCCGACTCCACCGACGTCTACTTCGACGACGGCGGCGTGCTGAACGGCTCGCTGTATCTGGGCGGCGGCTACGACTTCTTCATCACCGACCTTCACCGCTTCAATGACGGCAAGTTCGCCGGCGTGACCGGGTTGGTCGATGGCGGCGCCGGCAACGCCGACACGCTGCTGCTGCGGGTCGCCAGCGACACCACCAACACGATCGCCGACGCGGCCGGGTTCGAGCGGCTGGCCCTGGCGCTGGAGAACGGCGCGGCCGCCAAGCTGACGATCACCAAGCCCTGGAACGACACTCTCTACCTCAGCGGCAAGGGCTCGCTCGATCTGACGGCCGACATCAACGCCAACAGCGGGACGAGCTCGATCCTCACGACCAGCGGCCCGGGCGTCAGCCTCACCAACGGCTACAGCTATGCCTGGGACACGCCCGCCCAGCTGTCGATCGTCAGCCGCGGCGCGCTGGTCATGCGCCAGCCGGTGACGGGCTACGTCAGCTCCGCCATCCAGCTCTCCACCGCATCCAGCTTCGAGAACGCCGGCTCGCTGACCGTGCAGGGCCAGAAGACCAGCTACAGCCCCGTCATCGCTATCGACGGCGGCGACCGGGTGATCAACTCCGGCACGATCTCGGTCGAGAACGCTACGGCCGTGTCGGGCGCCAAGTCGTTCCTCAACACCGGTTCGCTGACCCAGACCGCCGCCAGCAGCTTCGACTACGGCGTCAACAACGTCCTGACCGTCGAGAACCGTGGCTCCATCTCCACCGTCGGCACGTCGGTCAGGCGCACCGGCTGGGCGGACCAGTCCTTCACGGTCACCAACAGCGGCGCGATCGCCAGTTCCGCGGGGACCGCCATCGAGTCCTCGAACAGCTGGACGAACACCGTCGTGACCAATGCGAAGGGCGCCACGATCTCGGGCGCGGTCGCGGCCATCGACACCGGTTCGGGCGCAGACGTCATCCGTAACGACGGCACGATCACCGGCCTGATCCGCACCGGCTACGGCGACGACCGGATCGAGAACTACGGCGCGATCACCGGCCGTGTCGAACTGGGCGACGGCAACGACACCTTCGTCCAGTGGGTGGGCGGTTCGATGACCGGTGTGGTCGACGGCGGCTTCGGCCTCGACACCCTGACGATCGACTCCACGGGCGGCGGCAGGATCACCGGGGCCCAGTTCCTCAACTTCGAGCGCTTCACCCAGATCGGCGACGGCGGCATCACCTATGCCGGCGCCTTCTCGGCCGACACCATCCGCCTGGAGGGCGGCACGGCGATCGTCGAGGCGGGCAGCTCGGTTTCGACCACCGGCTACGTCTCGGTGTTCAGCGGCGGCGACGGCAGCGAGCATGTCGTCAACGCCGGCCGCATCGCCGGCAGCGTCAGCCTGGGCGGCGGGACGGATACCGTGGTCAACCGCGGAACCATCGACGGTTCGGTGCTGCTCGGCGCCGGCGACGACGTCTACACCGAGGGCGCCGGTTCGACGGTGCGCGGGACCATCGACGGCGGCGCCGGTTCGGACACCTACATCGTCGAACTGGCGGGCGACCGGGCCGGCCTGAACGCGCGCACCAACTTCGAGCGCCTGGGCGTGCAGGGGACGGGTCGCCTGACCCTGGCCCTCGACCAGAACTGGGAAAGCGTCAGCCTCGACGGGACCGCGCTCAACCTGACCGGCGCGGGCTACGCCGTCGGCGCGGTGACCGGCGGCGACAAGGCCGAGGCCCTGTCGTCGGACATTGACATCGCCACGATCAATCTCGGCGGCGGCGACGACAGCCTGACCCTCGGCGGGACCAGCTTCACCGGGATCAAGCTCGGCGGCGCGGGCACGGACGTGCTGACCTTCACCAGCGCCGCTCCGGTGACGCTGGGCGGCCAGGTCGGCGGCTTCGAGACCATCAACCTGGCCGGCGGCGCCCTGTCGGTGACCGGTTCGCTCGGCGCGGCCGGCGACACCATCGCCTTCGGGGCGGGCGTCCAGACCCTGTCGATCCTGGCCGGCGGCACGCTGAACGGGACCGTAGACCTGGGCGACGGCGACGACGTGCTGCAGCTGGCGGTCGGCGGAACCCTGCTGGGCACGGTGCTGGGCGGCGCGGGTTCGGACCGGGTGAGCATCGACCTGCTCTCGGACCTCTCGCTGCGCGGCGACCAGCTGCAACAGTTCGAGATCCTTGAGGTCACTGGCACGGGCGCGCTGAACTTCACGGGCGGCGCGGCCAGGTTCGACCGC
This sequence comes from Caulobacter vibrioides, assembly GCA_001449105.1. Taxonomy (GTDB): domain Bacteria; phylum Pseudomonadota; class Alphaproteobacteria; order Caulobacterales; family Caulobacteraceae; genus Caulobacter; species Caulobacter vibrioides_C. The sequence goes on from LNIY01000045.1 coordinate 7,511, forward strand.
CTGATCACCTCCAGCCTGACCCTGTCGGTCGGGGCCGGGTCGAGCGTGGAAGCCGGCGACGTCGTGCTGGGTGCGGGCGACAACATCGTCACCGTCGGCGGCGCGTTCCAGGGCCGCCTGGACCTGGGCGCCGGCGACGACGTGCTGCGCCTGACTTCGGCCGCCAGCTTCGGCGGCGCGGCCGAGGGCGGTTCGGGCCGGGATCGGATCGAGCTGGCCCTGGGCGGCACGGATGCGGCCCCGATCGCGTTCGGCACGGCGGCCTTCACCGGCTTCGAGGACCTGGCGATGCAGTCGGGCGTGGCCAGCCTGGCCGGCGACTACGCCTTCGAGACGATCCGTGTGTCGGGCGGCCGCCTGATCGGCCTGGCCGGCTCGCGGATCACCGGCGCGGTCACGGTCGCCCAGGGCGCGACCTTCGGCTCGGCCGGGGCCGTGGTGGGCGACATCGTCGTCAACGGCACGCTGAGCCCCGGCGCCTCGCCGGGCACGATGACGGTGACGGGCAACGTCACCCTGGCGGGCGGCTCGACCAGCCTGTTCGAGTTGACCCCGGCGGCCAGCGACAAGCTGGTGGTCTCGGGCAAGGTGACGATCGCCCAGGGCGCGAGCCTGAAGCTGACCGGCGCGACGACCAGCCTGACGCCGGGCCGTCGCCTCGACCTGATCGTCGCCAGCGGCGGCATCACCGGTTCGTACGCCACGACCCAGGGCGGCGAGGGGCTGAACCTGCGTTTCACCCAGTCGGCCACGCGCCTCGAGGCCCTGGGCCTGTTCACGACCAGCGCCGGCTTCTCGCGCGAGGTGTCGGGCCTGGTCGAGACGCTGAACAACGCCTTCATCGCCGACAAGGCCGGCGCCGCCGCGGTGGCGGCGATGCCGCTGCTGGTCGACCCGACCACCGGCGCCAGCAACGCCGCCGCCCTGGCCCGGGTGACGCCGCAGGCCTACGCCTCGGCCGCCCAGATGGCGGCCGAGGACGGCCTGGCCATCGTCGACACCCTGCGGGTCCAGTCGCGGTTCGCGCCGGACGAGGCCGGACTGTTCGGCTTCGGCCAGGCCTTCACCGGCCGCCGCGACTTCGACGGCGACGCCCAGGCGGGGGTCGCCTCGGGCAAGACCGACGGCACGGGCGTGATCAGCGGCGTCGGCTACGGCATGACCTCGGCCTGGGCCGGGGCCTTCGTCGGCTATGTCGACGGCCGTCAGCGGATCGGCGCCCTGGAGGCTCGCACCGAACTCGACAGCTTCGTGGTCGGGGTCACCGGCCGGGCCGAACTGGGCGGACTGGCCGTGGCGGCGACGGCGGCTCACGACCGGGCCGACACCCAGACCCGGCGCGTGGCTCCGGGCGGGGTCGAGGCCTTCGGCGACTACAAGCTGAAGAGCTGGGCCGCCGACGTGAACCTCAGCTATCCGATGGCTCTCAGCGGCGATTGGGCCGTGCGTCCCAGCCTCGGCGCCAGCTACGTCCGCACCAAGCGCAGCGACCTGGTCGAGCGCGGCGGCGGCGCCTTCGCCCTGTCCCTGGACGGCGAGACGGTCGACGCCTGGTTCGTCGACGGCCAGGTGGAGCTGCGCGGCGGCCAGGCGGCCGGCGCCCGCGTCCATCCGTACGTGTCGGCCGGCTTCCGCAGCCGCGTCGGCGGCGACGCGCCGACGGCCACGGCCCGCATCGCCGGGCTCGACGCCGATCTGACCGGCCAGGGCCTGCGGCGCGAGAGCACGCTGGGCGTTCTGGGCGCGGGTCTTGGCTACGACATCTCCGAGCGCTTGACGGTGTCGACCGCCTATACCGGCGAGTTCGGCGACGGCGGCCGCCAGGGGGCGCTGGTCGGCCTGAACTGGAAGTTCTGATCCACGCCGACGATCGGAAAAAGAACAACCCCGGGGCGCGAGCCCCGGGGTTTTGCTTTGGTCGGTAAAGGCTTGCCGAAGCGGGGATCAGACCCCCAGCGCCTCCGGCGTCACCGCCGCGAGGTCTTCGGCGCCCAGGGTGACGGCCGCCAGCTGGCCGGGGACCTGGGCCAGCACGCTTTCGGCGTAGATCCGCAGCAGCTGGCCGCGCAGGGCCTCGGCCTCCGGGGCCAGGGCGCCCTTGGCCAGCATCCAGCCGCCGACCGTGTCGCCCAGCAGCTTCAGATAGGCCGTCGCGCCGCTGAGGGCGTCGGGCATGGCGCGGGCGCGGCGGTCGACCAGCCAGGCGGTGGCCGAGGCGGCGGCGTTCAGGGCGGCTTCCAGGCGGCCGGCAACCGGGGTCAGCGAGGCGTCGGCGGCCTTCAGGGCCTCGATGGTGTCGCGGATGTCGTCCATCAGGTCGGCCACGGCCTGGCCGTCGGCGAGGCCCAGCTTGCGGCCGATCAGGTCGATGGCCTGGATGCCGTTGGTGCCCTCGTAGATCGGGGTGATGCGGGCGTCGCGATAGTGCTGGGCCGCGCCCGTCTCCTCGATGAAGCCCATGCCGCCGTGGATCTGCACGCCCAGCGAGGCGACCTCGACGCCGACGTCGGTCGACCAGGCCTTGGCGATCGGGGTCAGCAGCTCCTCGCGCAGCTTGGCGGCGGCGCGGGTCTCCTCGTCGGCGGCCGCGTGGGCCAGGTCGGCGGCGACGGCGGTCGACAGGCAGATGCCGCGAGCGGCCTCGATCTTGGCCTTCATCAGCAGCAGCGTGCGGCGCACGTCCGGGTGATCGAACAGGCGCGAGGGATAGGCGCCCGTCCAGGCCGAGCGGCCCTGCACGCGCTCCAGGCTGAAGTTCAGGGCCTGTTGGTAGGCGCGCTCGGCGATGGCCACGCCCTGGGCGCCGACCTGCAGGCGGGCGGCGTTCATCATCGTGAACATGTGCGCCACGCCCTGGTGCAGCTTGCCGACCAGCTCGGCCTTGGCGCCCTCGAACAGCATCACGCAGGTGGGCGAGCCGTGGATGCCCAGCTTGTGCTCCAGGCCGCCGACCCGCACGTCGTTGCCCGCGCCCATCTTGCCGTCCTCCTCGACCAGCACCTTGGAGGCCAGGAACAGCGAGACGCCCTTCACGCCGGGAGGGGCGTCGGGGGTGCGGGCCAGAACGAGGTGGACGATGTTGTCGGTCGCGTCGTGGTCGCCCCAGGTGATGAAGATCTTCTGGCCGCTGATCGTCCAGCCGCCCTGGCCGTCGGGCGTGGCCATGGTGGTCAGGGCCGCCAGGTCCGAGCCGGCCTGCGGCTCGGTCAGGTTCATGGTGCCGGTCCATTCGCCCGAGACCAGCTTGGGCAGGAACACGTTCTTTTGGCGCTCCGTGCCGTGCAGGGCCAGGGCCTCGATCGCGCCCAGGCTCAGCATCGGGCACAGGCCGAAGGCCATGTTGGCCGCCTGCACCATCTCCAGCGTGGCGATCTCCAGCGCTTTCGGAAGGCCTTGGCCGCCGTGGTCGGGCGAGGCCGCTAGGCTGGTCCAGCCGGCCTCGGCGAAGGCCTTGTAGGCGTCGGCGAAGCCCGGGGCGCTGCGCACCACGCCGTTCTCCAGCTTGGCGCCGACCAGGTCGCCCTGGCGGTTGATCGGGGCCAGCACTTCGGCGGCGAACACGCCCGAGGCCTCGAGCACGGCGTCGACGGTGTCGGCGTCGGCCTCGGGATAGGCGTCGGCCAGACGCCCGAAATCGGCCACGTGGCGCAGGGAGAAGGCGAGGTCACGGACGGGGGCGCGGAAGGTCATGGATCGGCCGATCTGTTCAAGCGTCGGTGGCTGTTATGTGATCTCTGTTTAGATGGCGCGGTCGAACACGCCAAGGACCGCCTGTCGATCACGGCTTCGTGAGGAGACGCCCCTTCAACTGGACGGTGAAGTTCCTAAGTCGGGGTAATCAGCAACCGTCACTATGACAGTTTTGTCAGTTTGGAGATCTGAGACCATGGCTCGCCCCTTCGCCTACGCCGTTCTGGCCGGCGCCCTTCTCGCCGCTCCCCTCGCGGCCCCGGTCGCCGCCCTGGCGCAACCGGCGACGGATCCCGCCGCCGCTCCGGCCGGGACCTGGGCCCTGGACAAGCGCCACGCCAGCCTGACCCTGCGCGTGAAGCACTTCGGCACCTCGAACTACACCTTCCGCCTGTCGGGCCTCGACGGCTCCTACAGCTTCGACCCGGCCAAGCCGCTGGACTCGAAGGTGTCGATCACGGTCGACCCGAAGTCGGTCGACACCGGCCTGCCGAACTTCAACAAGGAAATCTCGGACGATCCGAAGTTCTTCGACTCGGCCAAGTATCCGACGATCACCTTCGTCTCGACCAAGATCGAGCAGACCTCGGCGGGCAAGGGCAAGCTGACCGGCGACCTGACCTTCCGCGGCGTGACCAAGCCGGTGACCCTGGATGTCACCTACAACGGCTTCGCCAAGACCCCGTTCGGCTCGCAGATCATGGGCTTCTCGGCCACCGGCAAGATCAAGCGCTCGGAGTTCGGCTTCACCCACCTGGTGCCGATGGTTTCGGACGACGTCGACCTGGCGATCGAAGCCGAATTCAATCCGAAGAAGTAATCTGCTGAGTTAGGGACGGCCAATGACCGCCGAGACGCATTCCAACCCCGCCTCGGCGGCGGGTCCTGTCCGCTACACGACGGTGGCGATCATCCTGCACTGGTTGATCGCCGCCGCTCTGATCTTCCAGGTGATCCTGGGCTGGCGGGCCGACGACGGCCCCAAGGGCGCGGAGACCTTCGCCCTCTTCCAGCTGCACAAGTCGATCGGCATCACCATCCTGGTGCTGAGCGTCGCGCGCCTGCTGTGGAAGCTGACCCATAAGTCGCCGCCGGCCCCGGCCGGCCAGCCGACCTGGGAGAAGCTCGCCGCCCACGCGGTGCACGTCGGCTTCTACGCGATCATGATCGGCCTGCCGCTGACCGGCTGGATCATCGTCTCGACCAGCCGCATCAACATCCCGACCATCCTGTTCGGCGCCATCCCGTGGCCGCACCTGCCGGGCCTGCCCGAGCTGGCCGCCGGGGCCAAGGATACGTGGAACAACATCGGCCACCTGGGCCACGGCCTGCTGGTCAAGTTCACCTACGTGCTGCTGGCCCTGCACCTGGGCGCGGTGGCCAAGCACCAGATCCTCGACCGCGACGAGGTGTTCGGCCACATGGCCGCCGGCGCCAAGCCGGGCCTGAAGGAGCCGCGCCTGTGGCTGGCCGCCGCCGGCTTCGCCGCCGTGGTCGCCGCCGGCTACCTCTATACCCCGGCCAAGGCGAAGGCCCCGGCGCCCGCTCCCGAGCAGAGCGCCGCCGACGAGCTGGCCCTGCCCGAGGAGGCTCCGGCGCCCGCCCCGACGACCCCGGCCGCCGCCGCCGCTCCCGGCGCGCCCACCGCTCCGGCCGAGAGCGTCGAGGCCGCGCCGCCCGCCGACAGTGCCCTGAAGGACCCGGTCGCCTGGGCGGTGCAGAAGGGCTCGCACCTCGACTTCAACCTGGCCTGGGCCGATACGCCCATCCAGGGCAGGTTCAGCCGCTGGACCGCCGACATCCTGTTCTCGCCGGAAGCTCTCGATCGTTCGAAGCTGACCGTCAGCATCGACCTGGCCTCGGCCGGCACGGGCGACGGCCAGCGCGACGAGAGCCTGCAGGGGCCCGACTTCTTCAACACCTCGGCCAATCCCAAGGCGACCTTCACGGCGACCAAGTTCCGCAAGACCGCCGAGGGCCGCTTCGTGGCCGACGGCGCGCTGGACCTGCGCGGGGTGAAAAAGCCGCTCAGCCTGCCGTTCAGCCTGAAGATCGACGGCGACACGGCCACGGCGCGCGGTGTAACCACCCTCGACCGGACCGCGTTCGGGGTTGGACAGGGCGAATGGGCGTCGACGGATCAGATACCGGCCAAGATCAAGGTGAGCTTCGCGCTCACGGCCAAGAAGAAGTCGTAAGCCGCGCGGCGCGGGCCCTCGCCGGCGGGGGCCTCGTCCTGCTGCCCACCGAAACCGTCTATGGCCTCGGGGCGGACGCGTCCGACCCGGCGGCCGTGGCGGCGATCTTCGAGGCCAAGGGCCGTCCGCGCTTCAACCCGCTGATCGCCCACGTCGCCGACGCGGCCGCCGCCGCCCGCATCGCCGCTTTCGACGAGCGGGCGCGCGCCTTGGCGGAGGCGTTCTGGCCCGGCCCCCTGACCATCGTCGCGCCGGTCGCCGACGCTTCGGCCGTCTGTGATCTCGCCCGCGCGGGGCTGGAGACCGTGGCCATCCGCGTGCCCGGCCACCCGCTGGCCCGCGCCGTCCTGGCCGCGTTCGGCGGACCGGTGGTCGCCCCTTCGGCCAACCGCTCGGGCCGTCCCAGCCCCACCACCTTCCAGGACGCCTTCGCCGAGACCGGCGAGGCGTGCGCGGCCGTGCTCGACGGCGGGCCCTGCCAGGTGGGCCTGGAATCCACCGTCGTGGCCGTGCTCGACGGTCCCGTGCGCCTGCTGCGCCCCGGCGCCGTCACCCGCGCCCAGCTCGAGACGGTGGTCGGCCCGCTGGCGCAGGCCGACGACGACGCCAAGCGCTCGCCGGGGCGCCTGGCCCTGCACTACGCCCCCGACGCGCCGGTGCGGATCAATGCGCGGGCGCCCGGCGCGGGCGAAGCCTTCCTGGCCTTCGGGCCCTGGCCGGCGGGGGAGGGGGTGTTCAACCTCAGCCCGACGGGCGACCTCGCCGAGGCGGCCGCCAACCTCTTCTCCTACCTGCGAGCCGCCGACCGCACCGGGCCGACGACCATCGCCGTGGCGCCGATCCCCGACCAGGGGTTGGGTGAGGCCATCAACGACCGTCTGCGCCGGGCCGCCGGCTTCGTCGGCTAGGCAAGGGTGCGCGGCTGCGGCTAGGGTCTGCGCGAATCTCTAGTCTGGGTTGAAGGGGCGCGTATGGGGGCGAAGGAACCGGTCGAGACGGCCGCCGAGCAGGAGCTGGCGTGCTGGACCCTGTGGCGCAGGCTGAAGAACGAGTTCCCGGCCTGGAGCTTCGTGCCGTCGTGGTTCTATTCCCCCGGCGCCTACGGCTATCTCGGCGTCGACTTCCTCAGCGGCTTTCGCCGCAACAGCTCGACCAAGCGGGCCTTCGCGCTGCTGGACGGCGTGGACGACAAGACCTTCGACGCGGTGGCGGCCCTGGCCGCGCTGAATTCGCGCCGCCAGGAACAGATGCTGCGGGCGGTGGTCGTCTTCTACCTGACCGTGCCGGTCTCGGTGACGGCGCTGGTGGCCGAGATCGTCGGCGACGACCTGGGCACGTTCGTGCGCGACAACACGGTCAACTGCCTGGGCCTGGCCCTGACCCTGGCGGTCGGTCCTCTTTCGTACCTGGTCAGCACCTGGCGATCCCGCCAGATCGTCGGCGTGCTGGACCTGATCAAGATCGAGCGCGGCGTCCAGTCCTGAGCCGAGCGGCGCAACGGATTTCACCTGCTGTCGAACGCTTGTAGGATCGGCCCGCGCGCCGGCCCGGTCGGCGCGCGTGTGCGGACCGGCGTAGGGAGGTGCGAGGTGGAGCGAGAGCGGAAGGCTTCCGCGCAGCGGCGCGACATCCTGGCGGCCGCCACGGCGCATGCCCAGAAGTCCGGTTTCCACTCCACCACCATGGACCAGATCGCGCGGGGCGCGGGCCTCAGCGTCGGCCAGGTCTATCGCCACTTCGAGAACAAGGACGCGATCATCGGCGCGGTGGCGCAGGCGAGGGCGCGCAAGGTGCTCGACCCGTTCGAGAAGCACGCCCAGGGCGAGCCGGTGCTGGAGACCCTGCTGCGCGATGCGCCTTCGGCCCTAAGGCAGGCTCGCGACAGCAAGGTGGCGGCGCTGGACCTGGAGATCCTGGCCGAGGCCGAGCGCAACGCGGTGGTCGCGGAGGTCGTCCACCACGTCGAGACCGCCCAGCTGGAGCGCGGCGTCGAGGCCTTGGCGCCGTTCCGCAAGCCGGACTGGACCGACGACGACATGGTCGCCCGCATCGCCTTTCTCGGCCTGATCCTCGACGGGCTGCAATTGCGGGGCGCGCGCGGCTCCACCGCCGGCCAGACGGCGATGGAGCGCGCCTATCGCGACATCATCGCCGCGCTGTTCGGCTAGGGTTTGGTCGTGGTCGCCTTGCGGCGAAAAGCTAGGAATTCAAATACTCAAAGATCGTCATCCCGGCCGCAGCGAAGCGGAGAGCCGGGACCCAGGGGCGACAGCACTGCGCCGGCCCCTGGGTCCCGGCTCTACGGCCCGCGATGCGGGCCTTCGGCCGGGATGACGGCCTTCTTAATCATGCACCAACCCCAGCCGTCAGTTCTTCAGGCGGTAGCCGGTCTTGAAGACCCAAGCGATGATCGCCAGGCATAGCAGCAGCACGCCGCAGGTGGCCGCGAGGCTCACGCCGACGCCGACGTCCGACGTGCCGAAGAAGCTCCAGCGGAAGCCGCTGACCAGATAGACCACCGGATTGAACAGCGAGATCGTCCGCCAAACGCCCGGCAGCATGTCGATCGAGTAGAAGCTGCCGCCCAGGAAGGTCAGCGGGGTGATCACCAGCAGAGGTACGATCTGCAGCTTCTCGAAGCTGTCGGCCCAGATGCCCAGGATGAAGCCGAACAGGCTGAAGGTCACGGCCGTCAACACCAGGAAGGCGGCCATGAACAGCGGGTGCTGGATCTCGAACGGCACGAACAGGCGCGCGGTGGCCAGGATGATGACGCCCAGCATCAACGATTTCGACGCGGCGGCGCCGACATAGCCCAGCACGATCTCGAACGGCGAGACCGGAGCCGACAGCACCTCGTAGATCGTGCCCGACCACTTGGGCATGTAGATGCCGAACGAGGCGTTCGACAGGCTCTCGGTCAGGATCGACAGCATGATCAGGCCCGGCACGATGAAGGCGCCGTAGGGCACCCCGTCGACGGCGGTCATGCGCGAGCCGATGGCCGCGCCGAAGACCACGAAGTAGAGCGAGGTCGACAGCACCGGCGAGGCGATGCTTTGCAGCAGGGTGCGGAAGGTCCGCGCCATCTCGAAGCGGTAGATGGCGGCGACGGCGTGAATGTTCATGGCCGGTCCTTCACCAGGCTGACGAAGATTTCCTCGAGGGAGCTCTGGCGGGTGTTGAGGTCGGTGAAGTCGACGCCTTCGGCCGACAGGCGGCGCAGCAGCGGGGCGATGCCGGTCTCGGCGGCCTGGGCGTCGAAGCTGTAGACCAGCTCGGTCCCGTCGGCGGTCAGCTCCAGGGCGTAGTCGGACAGGCCGGCGGGCACGGCCTGCAGCGGCGCTTGCAGGTGCAGGGTCAGCTGCTTCTTGCCCAGCTTCTGCATCAGGGCGGCCTTGTCCTCGACCAGGATGATCTCGCCCTTGCGGATCACCCCCACCCGGTCGGCCATCTCCTCGGCCTCCTCGATGTAGTGGGTGGTCAGGATGATGGTGACGCCCGTCTCGCGCAGCTTGCGGACCATCTCCCACATGTCGCGGCGCAGCTCGACGTCGACGCCGGCCGTGGGCTCGTCGAGGAACAGGATCGACGGCTCGTGCGACAGGGCTTTGGCGATCATCACCCGCCGCTTCATGCCCCCCGACAGGGTCATGATCTTGGCGTCCTTCTTGTCCCACAGCGACAGGTCGCGGAGGATCTTCTCGATCAGGGCCGGATTGGCCGGTTTGCCGAACAGGCCGCGGCTGAAGGTGACGGTGGCGATCACCGTCTCGAAGGCGTCGGTGGTCAGCTCCTGCGGCACCAGGCCGATCTTGGTGCGGGCCGGCCGGTATTCGCGGGCGATGTCGTGGCCGTCGGCGACGATCGTGCCGGTCGAGGGCCGCACGATGCCGCAGATGATGCTGATCAGCGTCGTCTTGCCCGCGCCGTTGGGGCCGAGCAGGGCGAAAATCTCGCCGCGATTGATGGTCAGGTCGACCTGCTTGAGGGCCTGGTGGCCCGAGGCGTAGGTCTTGGTCAGACCCGACACCGTGATGATGGGTTCCACCCGTCTGTTCCCTCTCGTGCGTGCGGTCCGCGCCCAGATGGGGGCGCGGGGCGAAAAGCGCCAGTGGCGAGCGATGCGCCTAGTTCGATCCCAGGGCGTCGGTCAGGTGACAGGACTTGCCGGCCTTCAGGTTCTCCAGCCCGATCACGTCCAGCGCGGCGCCGTCCTCGCCCTCGATCTCGGCGTACTCGCCGATGACCTCGACATAGACGGGGGCCTTCAGGGCCTTGAGCTTCTCGCGCAGCCTGGCGACGGGCTTTTCCTGTTCGCCCTCGCGGTCGCGCAGGACGTAGCGGTTGGCCGCCAGGTCGCAGCGGGTCAGGATCACCTGGTCCTTCTTCACCTCCAGCGTGCCGATATAGAGGTCCTGGGCCAGGGCCGCGCCGGCGCTCGTTCCCAGCAGGAGCGCGCCGACCAGCGCGCAAAGCGATCTCTTCATCCGGACTCCGTCGGGCTGGCGCTGGAAAGCGGCCGGGCTAGGTTGGATCGACATTCAGTATTTTGGTCGCTTCTCACCGAGTTTCCCCGCGAAGGCGGGGATCCAAGCTGCCTTTCAGGAGACGGCGCGGCCGCGAGCGACCCGCAACCTCCGCTTGGGTCCCCGCCTTCGCGGGGAAGAACCGATTGAGGGCACGGCCGTCGATGAATGTCGATACGGCTAGCCTGCCGTCGCGCCTGGTTCTGTCAGCAGCCGTCAGCCGGGGCGACGGGCCGAGCGGAGCATGCGTCCAAGTTCGCCGATCGAATAGGGCTTCTGCAGCACCGGAAAGCCGTGATGGGCGTCGTCGGCCAGCACCTGGCTGTAGCCGCTGGTCAGCACCACCGGCAGGCCGGGCCAGCGGCCGCGGATGCGCCGGGCCAGCTCCAGGCCGCTGATGCCGGGCATGACCACGTCGGTGAACACGTAGTCGAAGGCCTCGCCCCGCTCTTCCAGCACGGCGATGGCGCGCTGGCCGTTGGCGACCAGGCAGGTCTCGTAGCCTAGGTCCTCGAGAAGCTGGCGGGCGAAGTCGCCGACCTCGGCGTTGTCCTCGACGATCAGGATGGCGCCGTGCTCGTCGCTGGACGGCTCCACGGCGTCGCTGGCGGCGGTCTTGGTCGGGGCGTCGACCCGCGGCAGGTAGAGGGTGAAGGTCGAGCCCTCGCCCTCGCGGCTTTCGACATCCACGTCGCCGCCCGACTGCTTGGCGAAGCCGAAGACCTGCGAGAGGCCAAGGCCGGTGCCCTTGCCGACGTCCTTGGTGGTGAAGAACGGCTCGAATATCTGGTCCAGCACCCGGGGCGACATGCCCGAGCCGGTGTCGGTGATCGAGACGGCGACGAAGGGCCCTTCGTGGCCGCCCTGTCCCCGCAGCGCCGGCAGGGACGGCGCCTCGTAGGCGCGGATCAGCAGGTCGCCCTCGCCGTCCATGGCGTCGCGCGCGTTCACGGCCATGTTGACCAGCGCGGTCTCGAACTGGCTGGCGTCGGCCTCCACGAAGCAGGGTGCCGCGCAGGGGGCGACGGACAGGCGGATGCGTCCGCCCACGATGGCGCCCAGCATGTCGGTGACGCTGGCGACCCGCGCGCCGACGTCGAAGGTGGTCGGTTTGAGGGTCTGGCGGCGGGCGAAGGCCAGCAGCTGGGCGGTGAGCTTGGCGGCGCGGTCGGCCGTGTCGGAGATCGCGTCCAGGTACCGCTCGCGCTTTTCCTCGGGCAGGGAGGGCCGACGCAGCAGTTCGGCCGACGAGCGGATGACCGTCAGCAGGTTGTTGAAGTCGTGGGCCACGCCGCCGGTCAGCTGGCCGATGGCTTCCAGCTTCTGCATCTGGCGGACCTGGCTTTCGGCGGCCAGCAGCGCGTTGGTGCGCTCCTGGACGTGGGTTTCCAGCGTCTCGTTGAGGCTGCGCAGCTCGCCCTCGGCCGTGCGCAGGGCGGTGACGGTGCTGGCCAGCTCTTGCTCGCGCCTGCGCAGCGACTCTTCGGCGATCGTGCGCTCCAGAAGGTCGGCCGCCTGCCGCGCCAGGATGTCGAGCAGTCGCAGGTCGCGTTCGGAAGGGCTGTGGGCCTGGCTCCAGTGGGTCGAGATCATGCCCAGCAGGCTGCCGTTTCGCGAGCGCAGGGGCGTGGTCTGGGCCGCGCGGATGCCGGTGCGGCGGAAGGCCTGCAGGTCTTCGGTGCCGGCGATCTCGTCCCAATGCTCGTAGTCGGGAATGACCGCGCGGCTGCCCGTGCGCAGCGCCAGCGTGCAGCTGCTGTGGGCCGACGGGTTCACCCAGCCCCAGAACGCCACGGCTTCCTGCGGCAGGCCGCGATAGGCCAGAAGCTGCAGCTCGCCGCCATGGCCGGAGGGGTCGCCCTGCGGACACAGCAGCTGCATCGTACCGAACTGCGAGCGCGTGATCGATACGGCCGCGTCGACGATCTTGCCGTAGAGCTCCAGGCGATCGTGCTCGCCGATCAGCTCGACGCTGATGCCGTGCAGGAACTCGATGTCGGCGAGATCGTCGTCAGAACGGACCGAGCCGCCGAGAACGGTCTTTGACGGATCGGCGTAGAAGGCGTCGAGCATGGCGCGTTCCTGTGGGCGCGGACGATATTACAGCACAGCCTGGACGCCTTGGCCGTCTGCTAGACGACATTGCGAGCGTACGGTCGCGGGCGCCGCTGACGCCAAGCTTAAGCGTCCGCGCGCATCGTAACGCGCGAAACGGCGAAAGGCGCCGCCGGTTTTTCAGCGAACCGTCAGAACCGCGCCGTGCACGCCCACCACCGAGACCCGCGTCCCGGTCGCCGGGGCGCTCTCGTCCTCGGATTCGGCCGCCCACTCCTTGCCGTCGACGAAGACCCGGCCGCGGCCGTTCTCGAAGGCGGACACCACCTCGGCCGGACGGCCCAGGAGGCGCAGGGTGGGGTCGTTGAGGTCAGGATCGGGCCCGGCCAGGGCCGGCCGCAGGAAGCGGCGGGCCAGGTAGGTGCTGGCGATGGTCAGCACGGCGAAGAGGGCGATCTCCACCGGCAGGTTGGTCGGCAGCAGCAGGGCTGCGACCCCGACCGCCGCCGCCGAGGCGGCCGGCCACAAGAGCCAGCCGGTGCCGGTGCCTACCTCGATCGCCAGGAACACGGCGGCCGCCGACAGCCACAGCCAGAACGGATGGGCGATATAGAAGTCGATCAGGCCGGTCATGGCGTCAGCCTCCCTTGCGCGGCGCGCTGTTCGGCACGGCGGAGCGCGCGGGCGGGGCGGCGTCCGGCCCGCCCAGTGAGCGGATCAGTTCGCCGACCCCGGCCACCGTGCCGGTGATGCCGGCGAAGTCGGCCGGCACGATCACGGTCTTGGCGTTGGGCGAGCGGGCGAGATCCCCGAACGCCTCGACGTATTTCTGGGCCACGAAGTAGTTGATGGCGTTGACGTCGCCGCGGGCGATGGCCTCCGACACGAAGGCGGTGGCTTTCGCTTCGGCCTCGGCTTCCCGCTCGCGGGCCTCGGCGTCGCGATAGGCGGCTTCGCGTCGGCCCTCGGCCTGAAGGATGGCCGACTGCTTGGCGCCCTCGGCGCGGGCGATCTGGGCCTGCTTCTCGCCCTCGGCCTCGGTGATCACGGCGCGACGCTCGCGCTCGGCCTTCATCTGGCGGGCCATGGCGTTGGTGATGTCGGCCGGCGGGGTGAGGTCCTTGATCTCGATGCGGGCGACCTTGACGCCCCAGGGGCCGGTGGCGTCGTCGATGGTGGCCAGCAGGCGCGAGTTGATGTGGTCGCGCTGGCTCAGCACCTCGTCCAACTCCATCGAGCCGACCACGGTGCGCAGGTTGGTCTGGGCCAGCTGGGTGATGGCGTAGATCAGGTTGTCGACGCGATAGGCCGCGGCGGCCGCGTCCATCACCTGGATGAAGACGATGGCGTCGACGGTCACCGACACGTTGTCCTTGGTGATGACCTCCTGCTTGGGGACGTCGAGCACCTGCTCCATCATGTTGACCCGCCGGCCGATGGTCTCGACGAACGGGGTCAGGATGCTGATGCCGGGCTTCAGCGTGCGGGTGTAGCGGCCGAAGCGCTCGACGGTGAACTCGCGGCCCTGGGGCACGATCTTGATGACGTTGACGACCAGCAGGATCGCCAGCACGAGCAGGACCAGGGGAACCAGATAAGCGGCCAAGTCTACGCCTCCCGAGAGGGCCGGCCCCGCGGCCTCGCCGCCGATCGCCCGCGCCCATGGGGCGAGGTTAAAGCGTGACAGCCGAAAGTGTGAGCGGTTTCGGCGCCAGTCACGCTTTTAGGTTTTAGACTTGAGCCTGCTCCACCTCTTCGGACCTGGTCCGAAGAGGGCGGGCTCAACGCGCCCCTCGCCCGTCCGCCACGGAATCCGGCGCAGCTTGCTCCGGATCGTTGGTCACCACCGTCTGCGACAGCTTGGAGGCCAGGGCGCGGCCGCGCTGGGCGGCCTGGCGCTCGGCCCGGCGGCTCTCGGGGCTGCAGCCCTCGGGATGGCCGGCCTGGCTGGCCGCGAAGCCGCCGTTGAAGCGGTCGCGCAGCTTGTCGGTGAAGGCCGCGTCGGACTGCTCCACGTCGATCAGCCGCATCATCCGGGCGCGCCAGAACTGGTCGCCGGCGCCCTCGCAGGCCTGGCGCAGGGCGTGGCTCTGGCCCAGCGCGTAGGCCAGGTCCAGCAGCCGCTGGCGATCGGCCGGCTCGCGCTCCTGGGCGTGCGCGGGCAGGGCCGCGGGGGCGGTCAGCAAAAGGGCCGCCAGGGCCGGGACGAGGGCGCGCGCGCGAAGCATGGAGCCATTATCGCCGCAAGGGCGCCGCCTGTCATCGCCGCGCCCGCGCCGGGCGAACTGCGCCGTTTCATCCACAGCCGCGCTTGCCCTTTTGGAGTCGAAACTTCGACTCTTCAGGGCCTTGCTATCAACAAGGATAGGCGTCAGGCTGTGGATAAGTCAGGGGCGGCGAGAAACGACCACTCCGACAGCGCAGAAGGGAGGACGTGTCATGGCCGAAGTGCATTACGGCGTCGTCCAGGTGGGCGACCGGTGGACCATCATCGGCGATCAGCTCCGGTTCGGGGCCTACCGCAACCGCCACGAGGCCGAGCGCGCCGCCACCCGGCTGGCACAGCAGGCCGCGGGTCTGGGACTGCCGGTGCGCATGCACCTGCAGGACGAAACCGGCCAGCTTCACAGGCCCACCCTCCTGAGCTGACGGGTTCACGCAACGAAAGGCGGCCTCCGCGCGCTTAACGGTGAGCAAGCGCCGCCGTTGGATGCCGTCATGGCCGACTCCGCAGAACCCACTTCCGATCGTGAGACCCGCGCCGAGCGGGTGTCGCAGGCCTATGCGGGCAATCGCCTGCTGCAGGCCATGCCCGAAGAGGCCCGCGCGGCCCTGAAATCGACGATGTCGATGACCGCCCTGGCGCGCGGCCACGTGCTGTTCGACGTCGGCGAGGACGTGCGCAACACCTACCTGCCGTGCCGGCCGACCATGGTCGCCCTCCTGGTGGTCACCGCCGAGGGGCGCGAGGTCGAGGCCGCCACCATCGGCTGGGAGGGCGCGCTGGGCGGCATCGTCAGCGGCGGGCTGAAACCCGCCTACGGCCGTGCCGTCGTGCAGGCTCCTGGGCCGGCCTTCATCGTGCCCACCGCGCGGCTGGACGAGATGCGCCAGCGCTTCCCGGCCATGGGCGACCTCTTCACCCGCTACGCCGACGCCCTGATCGCCCAGATGATGCAGTCGGTGGCCTGCAACGCCCTGCACACCATCGAGCAGCGCTGCTGCCGCTGGCTGCTGTCGGCCCACGACCGCTCGGGCGAAGACGTCGTGCGCCTGACCCAGGAGGCCCTGGCCGATATGATGGGCGTGCAGCGCACCACCGTCACCGCCGCGGCCAAGGTGCTGCAGGCCGACGGCATCATCCAGACCCGCCGGGGCCGCGTCGAGATCCTCGACCGCCGCAAGCTCGAGCGCCGCGCCTGCGAGTGCTACGCCCAGGTCGAGGCGCATTTCTCGCGCCTGCTGCCCGAGATCAAAGACTAGCCTCCGCTCTCCCCACGATTGCGCCGACCGGCGTTACGCGACACTCTCCGCGCCGTTTTCATTCGGGTGCTGGGGAACATGGCCGATACTGTGGTGCTGATCCTGGCCTCGGCGGGGGCGGGCGTCGGGCTGTTCGCCGCCGCGCAGTTGGGCGCGCGCCGCGACTGGCGCACCGCGCCCTCGACGGCCCTGGCGGTGTTCCTGCTGCTCAGCGCCCTTTCGGGCCTGGACCTGGTGCTCGACCGCTCCGGCGCCTATGCCGCAGCGCCCTGGGCGACGGGGATCCTGTGGGTCACGTCGCTGGGCCTGGGGCCGGCGATCCTGGCCTATGTGCTGGCCATGACCGGCGATCCCGAGCAGGGCTGGACCCCGGCCCGGCTGGCCCGCATCGGCTGGCCGGCCGCCCTGGCCATGCTGCTGGTCCTGCCGTTCTTCCTGCTGCCCATCTCCACCCGGCTGGCGATCTATACCGGCGTGGGCGCGGAGGCCGATCCGCTGGCCGGACCGCTGCAGCTGGTCTTCGTGGCGCTGTTCCTGGCCGTGACCCTGGGCTATCTCGCCGCCGCCTTCGCCGTGCTGGGCCGCCACGTGCGGCGGGTGCGCGACCTGTTCTCCAACCTCGAGGACCGCACGCTGAGCTGGCTGCGGGCCCTTCTGCTGGTGATGCTGGCGGCCTGGCTGTGGGGCGCGGTGAAGTCGGCCCTGGCCGCCGGCGCCGCCCACGAGGGCTGGCTGGACGCGGCGGCCGCCGCTGTCGAGCTGGCCTGGACCGCCGCCATCGGCCTCTTTGGGCTGTCGCAGAAGCCGATCTACACCCCCCAGACCGAGACGCCGCAAGTGCTGCCGGCGGCGGGGAAGTACGCCCGCTCGGCCATGCCCGAGGCGCGCCAGGCCGAGATCGCCGCCCGCCTGGAGCAGGCGATGCGAAGCCAGGCGCTCTACCGCGATCCGCTGCTGTCGCTCAGCGGCCTGGCGGGGCGCATCGGCGTCACGCCCAACCACCTGTCGCAGGTGCTGAACGAGCACCTGGGCCAGAGCTTCTTCGACTACGTCAACCGCTGGCGGGTCGAGGAGGCGGTGGCGCGCATCGGCGCCTCCGACGAGCCGATCCTGGCCATCGCCTACGAGGTCGGCTTCAATTCGCGCTCGACCTTCAACGCCGCCGTCAAGAAGCACGCCGGCCGGCCGCCCAGCGCCTTCCGCCCGGTCGCCTGACCTCTCCGACCATGTCCTGACCGGCAGGATCGGACGCCTTGCTGCTCCGGGCCTGCCCGTTCGGACGACGCCCGCCGCCGCCTTGGCCAGGGTCGTGACCGTCCTCCCCACGTTCGAAAGAGAACCGTCATGATCGATCGCCTGTGCGGCGCCGCCCTGCTGGCCGGCTGCCTGCTGGTCGCCTTCGCCCCTTCCGCCCGCGCCGAGGAGGAGCCTGAGCGGCTGTTCCTGCTGGGCGCCGGCGCCTACGCCGCCTCCAACCCCTACGAGAGCGCCAAGGACAAGACCGGGACCGGCGTGCTGCCGCTGTTCTTCTACCAGGACCGCCGCCTCACCGCCGACCTCAACGGCCTGGCGGTCAAGGCCTACGGGAACGAGCGCTTCACCCTGGAAGGGCGGATCGCGCCGCGTTTCCAGCTGGTCGATCCGAAGGAGACGCGGAACTTCGCCTTCCTGGAGCGCGACGTCGGCGTCGATGTCGGCGGCCGGGCCAGCGCCGTCTTCGGTCCGGCCACGGTCAGCCTCGAATACCTGGCCGACGTGTCCGGCGAGACCAAGGGCCAGGAGCTCAATCTCGACCTGACCCTGGCGGCCGCGCCGACCGAGCGCCTGACGCTGGAGGCCATGGCCGGGCTGTCGTGGAAGGACGAGAAGCTGGCCACCTGGCTCTACGGCCTCAAGACCAGCGAGGTCGGTGCGGGGCGAGCCTACGAGTTTGGCCGCACGAGCGGCGCGCCGTCGGGCGGGGTGGTCGTGCCGTCGCTGGGCGCGCAGGCCCGCTATCGGATCGGCGAGCGGACCTATGTGATCGCCGCCGCCGAGGTCGAGCTGTTCGACGAGGACATCACCAACAGTCCCCTGGTCGCCAAGAAGAGCGCCGCCGCCGGCTTCGTCGGCCTGGTCCGCCGGTTCTAGCGTGGCCCCGGTGCACGCGACCCTGATCTCGCCCGGCGTGCCGGCCCGGCTCGTCGCGGTCGGGCGGACGGCGGCGATCCTGCTGATCTGGCTGGCCGCGGTCGCGCCGATGGCGGTGCTGGCCTGGATCGTCACGCCCCGGCT
This sequence comes from Caulobacter vibrioides, assembly GCA_001449105.1. Classification (GTDB taxonomy): domain Bacteria; phylum Pseudomonadota; class Alphaproteobacteria; order Caulobacterales; family Caulobacteraceae; genus Caulobacter; species Caulobacter vibrioides_C. The sequence continues at coordinate 25,740 of LNIY01000045.1, forward strand.
GATCGCGCCCGGCGATCCGCTGCCGGGCCTGGTCTTCTGGCGGATGATGGTGCTGGGCATGGCCTGGCAGCTGGTGTTGTCGCTGATGGTGCTGAAGCTGGAGGGCGTGGCCCTGCGCTGGCCCGACCTGCGCCGGCGCCTGTGGTTGACCCCGCCGGTCTGGCGCTCGACCGGGCGGCCGTTCGTCGGCGCCTTCCTGCTGGTCCCGCTGTTCGTCGCCCTGGGTTTCCTCGGCGACGAGGCCGCCACCCTGCTGTTCCAGGCCACGCCCCTGGGCGAGCGGCTGGCGGCCCAGGCGCCGGCCTTCGCGATGATCGAGCACCTGATCACGCCCGAGGCCCGGGGGCGATGGGACATCCTGGGCCTCGCCCTGGTCTCCAGCCTGTTCAACTACGTCCTGGGCGAGGCGCTGCTGTTCCACGGCGTGCTGCTGCCGCGCATGGAGCGGGCCTGGGGGCGGTGGGCGTGGCTGGGCAACGGGCTGCTGTTCACCGCCTATCACGTCCACAAGTTCTGGCTGATGCCGGGCCTGCTTATCAGCTGCCTCTGCTACGCCCTGCCGGCCCAGGCCTTCCGGTCCAACTGGCTGGCGGCGGCGGTCCATGGCGTGGAGGGCCTGGTGCTGATCGCCGCCGTGCTGGTGGTGATCCTGCAGCCGTAGGGGGCGACCTGTAGCGCGTGGCCTCAATTGGGCGGCGTATCGGATCCAGCTATTTTCTCGTCATCCCGGAAAGCCCGAAGGGCTTATCCGGGACCCAGTGGCCGGCGCACTGCAGGTGACCCCTGGGTCCCGGCTCTACGGCCCGCTACGCGGCCCTTCGGCAGGGATGACGCGTAAAAAGTATTCACGCAATCGAGTTCGACCCCTACGGCTTGGCCGGCGCTTCCGGCACCGGCGCGGTGGAGGGATCGGCGGGCTTGCCGGCGGCGAACAGGTGGGTCTCGGGGGCGCCGGCCTTCACCTTGGCGGCGTCCTCGCAGAACTGGGCCTTGTCCTCGATGTGCGAGCCGATCATCGCCCCGCTGGCCATGCCCAGGAACATGATCACCGCGTCGCGCTGGTGGGCCTTCTCGGCGTCGGTCTGCTCGGGCGGGCCCAGCGTCAGGACGGCGTCGACGGCGCGGCCCATCTTCAGGGGATCGACCGCCAGGTCGGCGCACAGCGACGAGGCGGCCATGAAGTATCCCATGTTGAGGATGCGGCCCTGCTGTTCGCCCGTGAAGGTCGGCGACATCAGGTCGGCCAGCAACTCGCCGGTCTCCTGGTGGGCGGCGTCCTTGCCGACCGGCGCGGGGGCGGTGGCGGCCTCCTTGGTCTCGGGCTTGGGCGTGCAGCCGGCGACGAGGGCGGTCGCGGCCAGGGCGAACGTTAGGGTGCGGAGGGTCTGCATGGTCATCCTCCCGAGCCTCAGTACCGATAGCCGAATTCGCGCGACGTCCACGACGGCGAATAGCCGCGTCCGCGCTCGTAGCAGGCTCGCTGCGAGGGGTAGCAGTCGACGCCCCGGGCGGGCGAGTAGGGCGGGTCGCGGCGGCGGTCGTCGTCGTCGCGGTAGCGGTCGTCCTCGTGCTTCTTCTTCGACGAGGCGGCCGCCGCGGCCAGGATGCCGATGGCCAGGGCCCCGGCGACGATGGCCCCGGTGTTGTCCTTCTTGCCGCCGCGCCCGGCGTTGCATTCCGAGGTCGGCCGCCGGTCGATGGTGTCGTAGCGGCCGTCGTCGACGAACAGGTTGATGCACTCGCGGTCGCCCGGGTGCCACCAGTACTGCACGCCGCCGTCGGTGTGATCGAGTTGGTAGCCGCGCGAGCGCAGGCTGTTCTCGCCCTGGCCGGCGCGGGCGCCGACCAGGTCGCGCGGCTGGGCGGCGGCGGCCAGCGAGGTCGCCAGCACGCTGAAGCCCGCGAGGGCCGCCACGGCGGCCTTCGTCGTCTTGCTCATCTGGGTCTCCGGGCTTGGAGGCGGGATCAGTAGAATGCGCCGTAGATCACGTCGACGACGCGGCCGGTGCGCCACTCGACCAGCAGCAGGTCGGGTCCGTAGCGCACCCAGCGATAGCCGTAGGGCGGGCCGCCCAGGCCCAGGCGCCAGTAGTCCTCGTAGACATAGCCGGAGCTCAGGAACAGCGCGGGCAGGATCCCGCCGATCGTCCAGCGGCGATAGCGCTGGCCGGGCGGATAGCGCCAGCGGCCGCCCTGGACGGGTCGGAAGCCGGGCGGGCGGCCGCCGCCCGGACGGTGCGGACCGGTCGGCGGATTGGGGCCCGGACGATTGGGCGGACGTTGCGACGACGGCGGCCGCGTGGACGGCGGGCGCGAGGGCGAGCCGCCGCCGCCGGGACGGCCCGGCTGGGATCCGCCGCCGGGATGCCCCGGACCATGCCCCTGGCCGGGACCGCCCGAGCCGTGCCCCGGACCTTGTCCCGATCCCTGGCCGGGCGGACGTCCGCCGGGCCCTGCGCCGCCGGAGCCCTGGCCGGGGCGTTGTCCCTGGCCCTGTCCCTGGCCCTGTCCGGGACCCTGGTTGCCGGGGCCCTGGCCTCCGGGCCCGTGGCCGCCATGGCCTTGGCCCTGGGCCTGGGCCAATCCTGGGAAAGCGGCCAGCAGGCCGAAGGCGAGCAGTTTGCGGCGGTCCATTGGCGGCTCCTGGAAAGCGGGAGGAAGGACGTCATCGCGCCGGCCATGGCCGGGTAGAGGGCTAGCAAAGACCCAAACAGGCCCAGCTTCAACCCATGGTGTGGTGCAGGCGCACGATTTCGCGCGAAACCGGCAAGGCGGGACGCGAGCCGTTCAATGCGGGCCGACGACGGCGTGGGTCGCCGGCGGCGAAGCCTGCTCCAGCGATCGCACCAGGCGCTGCATCGGTCCCTGGTCGATACGGATCGAGCCGCTGCGGGCCCGGTCCAGATCCAGGATCAGCGTCATGGCCAGGGTCAGCAGCAGGAACAGCAGGCCCGAGACCAGCCGATGCTGATGGTGCGCGGCCGGCAGGGTGTAGCCGAGCACGGCCGCGACCACGACGGCGTAGGTGACCAGCACCACGATCACGGTAGTCGGCAGCGGGGCGTTGTGGGCCGCCTCGCGCTCGACGCCGATCGCCAGGGCGTCGTTGACCCCCTGCACCACCAGCGGGGCGAAGGCCCGGTCGCGGACGTTGCGGGCCGCGTGCAGGGTCTCGGCCTGGATCTTCTTGCGCAGGGCCGCCGAGCGCTCGGCGTGGGGCGGCTTCTCGGCGGAATCGGCCAGGCCGTACAGCAGGCGGGTTTCGGCGTACTCGCGGACCAGGACCACCAGCCGTCCCGACGCCGGCTGGTCGAGCAGCCGCACCCGCATGTCGGCGGTGTTCAGGGCGGCGGCCTCGGCCACCAGCAGGTTGTAGCGGGTCTCGTAGCGGTCCAGCGCCAGGCCGAAGGTGAAGGCGATCAGCAGGGCCAGAAGGCCCAGCACGCCCGACAGCACATAGCCCGGCTCGGCGATGACATGCCGCTCGCCCGACAGCCGCCGCGCCAGCCAGGAGGCGCCCTCGCGCGCGGCCACCAGCAGGGCGAACAGGCCCGCGGCGATGACGATCAGCGATTCCTGGTTGAAGAACCGGTCCATCATCGATCAGCCCGCCGGCCGCACCAGCAGCGCCGTCACCCGGTTGGTCGGCGGCTGGCCGGCCTCGATCTGCGACAGGCTGGCCAGGGTGGTTTCGGCGATGGCCGACAGCGCCTCCTCGGTGAGGAAGGCCTGGTGGCCGGTGATCAGCACGTTGGGGAAGGTCAGCAGCCGCTGGAAGACGTCGTCCTGGACGATCTCGTTCGACAGGTCTTCGAAGAACAGGTCGGCCTCCTGCTCGTAGACGTCCAGCGCCCCCCCGCCGATCTTGCGGCTCTTGAGGCCCTCGATCAGGGCGGCGGTGTCGATCAGCGCGCCGCGGCTGGTGTTGACGATGGTCAGGCCGTCACGGGCGGCGGCGATGGCGGCGGCGTCGATCAGGTAGCGGGTCTGCGGGGTGAGCGGGCAGTGCAGAGTGACGATGTCGGCCTGGCGCAGCAGGGCCTGGCGGTCGACGTACTCCACGCCGATGGCCAGCAGATCGGGATCCTCGACCATGTCGCTGGCCAGCACCCGGCAGTTGAAGCCCAGCCGCAGGCTGCGGGCCACCAGGGCGCCGATGCGGCCCGTGCCGACCACGCCGACGGTGCGGCTCGACAGGTTGCGGCCCATCAGGCCGTCGAGGGCGAAGTTGTTCTCGCGCACCCGGCCCCAGGCGCGGGCGATGTTGCGGTCCAGGGCCAGCAGCAGGCCGACGGTGAACTCGGCCACCGCCTCGGGCGAATAGGCCGGCACCCGCACCACCGTGATCGACAGCCGCTCGGCCTCGGCCAGGTCGACATTGTTGTATCCGGCGCAGCGCAGGGCCACGGCCCGCGTGCCGCCCGCCGCCAGGATCCTCAGCGTCGCCGCGTCCAGCCGGTCGTTGACGAAGACGCAGACGGCCGGATAGCCGGCCGCCAGGGCGGCGGTGGTCGCGTCCAGCCGGGCCTCGAAATAGTCGATGGCGTGGCCGCCGTCGGCGTTGGCCCGGTCGAGGAAGCGGCGATCATAGGCCTTGGTCGAGAACACGGCGACGCGCACGGGAAAGCTCCAGACTGTGGAATGCGCCGACTATCGGTGGTTCGTGCGATTGCGCCTAGCCCGTGGCTCAACCTATCCTCGCTGCGAGGCCTTCGCCGCCCAGGAGATCGACATGTTCGCCCGCACGCTCGCCGCCCTCTGCCTGCTCGCCGCGGTTCCCGCCATGGCGCAGGACGGCGCCCGCACCGAGACGGTGCATTTCGCCAAGGGAACCTCGGCCAAGACCATCAAGGGCTCGATCAAGGGCTACGCGGCCGTGAACTACAAGGTCGGGGTCGCGGCCGGCCAGACCCTGAAGGTCGACTTCAAGCCGACCAACGCCTCGGCCTATTTCAACATCACCGCCCCCGGGGCGGACGCGGCCCTGTTCGTCGGCTCGACCTCGGGCAACAGCGCCTCGGTGAAGATCCCCTCCAGCGGCGACTACACCGTGCAGGTCTATCTGATGCGCAACGCCGCGCGCCGCAACGAGACCGCCGGCTACAGCCTGACCATCGCCGCCAAATGAGCCTTTCGAGACGCGAGCTGGCTCTCGCCCTGGCCGCCGTCGGCCTGATCGCGCCCGGCGCGGCGCTGGCCCAGGGCGCCAAGGCCAGTTCGGCCGTGGAACTGGCCCGCACCGGCGAGACCCTCAAGCCCGGCCAGTGGGTGTGGGCTCCGCAGATCGCGCCCAAGGGGCCGGTCGTGGTGCATGTCGACCTGTCGCGGCAGCTGGCCACGGTCTACCGCAACGGCGTTCGGATCGCCGTCTCGACCGTGTCCAGCGGCAAGGAGGGCCACGAGACCCCCACCGGGGTGTTCACGATCCTGCAGAAGGACGTCGACCACCGGTCCAGCCTCTACAACAGCGCGCCCATGCCCTATCAGCAGCGACTGACCTGGGACGGGGTGGCGCTGCACGCGGGCGGCCTGCCGGGCTATCCGGAAAGCCACGGCTGCGTGCACCTGCCGATGGGCTTCGCCAAGCTGTTGTTCGGCATCACGCCGATGGGCGGCACGGTGATCGTGGTCGGCAAGGCCGGCGACCCGCCCGCCGACATGCCCAGCGCCGCCGGGGTCCTGGGCATGCCGATGAACGCCGGCCACGACCAGGGGGCCGAGCCGCCGCCCTACGGGGAGGATAACTGGCGCTGGGCGCCGGAGGCCTCGCCGACGGGTCCCGTCACCATCATCGCCTCGCGCAGCGACAGCCGGGCGGTGGTGCTGCGCAACGGCGTCGAGATCGGCCGCGCCGGCGTCGTCTTCCCCGACGAGGACTTCCAGACCCACGTGCTGGTCTGCACGGTGGTCGAGGACGGCGTGCCGCGCTGGGCCTATGTCGGGGCGCCCGGCCATGAGGACGAGGCCGACCGGCCGCTCGATCCGGAACTGATGGCCAAGACCAGGATGCCCGACGGCTTCCGCAAGGCGGTGCGCACGGTGATCGTCCCCGGCACGACGATCCTGGCCACCCAGTCGCCGGTGCTGCCCGACACGACCGGCAAGCATCTGACGGTGCTGTCGTCGGGGCGGTAGGGCTATTGCCCACTACACTCCATCGTCATCCCGGCCGGAGCGGGCAGCGCGGAGAGCCGGGACCCAGGGGCCGCCGCAGTGCGCCAGTTGCTGTCTGGTTGGGTGATCTGGATGCCGCGCCCGGTCCTCTGGGTCCCGGGTCTGCGGCGCTTTGCGCCTTCGCCCGGGATGACGACTTGGGGGCGTTGGAGGATGCTGCGCTTAGTTTCCCTCACGCAACCAGCGCCGCGCTGCGGCGGATGGCCGCCTCGGCCTCGGCGACGAGGTCGGCGACGATTCGCCCGGCCGGCAGCACCTGGCGGATCCCGCCGGCGCTCTGGCCCATGGCCAGGCACGAGCGGTCGGGGTCGAGGCCCTCGGTCTGGCCGCCGATGCCGCCCAGCACGCCGGCCTGAACGCTGGCCATGGCCTGCAGCGGGAAGGGCTGGATCTCGCCCGGCCGGGTCTCCCAGTCGTCGACATAGGCGTTGGCGCGCACCCGCATCGGCTTGCCCGAGTAGCAGCGGGTGCGGACGGTGTCCTCGTCGCGGGCGGCCAGCACGGCGTCACGATAGATATCGCCCGCATGGGCCTCGTGGCTGGCGATGAAGCGGGTTCCCATCCACACGCCCTGCGCGCCCAGGGCCAGGGCGGCCGCCAGGCCCCGTCCGTCATAGAGGCCGCCGGCGGCGATCACGGGGATGTCGACGGCCTCGACCGCCTGGGCGATCAGCGGCAGGGCGCCGACCAGGCCCGTGTGGCCGCCGCCTTCGCCGCCCTGGCAGATCACCGCGTCGCAGCCGGCGTCCTGGGCCTTCTGGGCGTGGCGCACCGTGCCGCAAACCACCATCACCTTCAGTCCCGCCGCGTGCAGCCGCGCGATGATCGGCGAGGGCACGCCCAGGCCGGCGACGAAGGCGCTGGCGCCCTCCTCGATGATCACCTCGACGCTGGCGGTCAGGGCGTCGGGTGTGGCGGCCAGCAGGTCGACGCCGAACGGCCTGTCGGTCAGGGCGCGCACCTGACGCATCTGCTGGCGGATGAAGTCCGGCGAGGTCCCGGCCATGCCCAGCACGCCGTAGCCGCCCGCCGCCGACACGGCCGCGGCCAGCGGGGCGTAGGATACGCCGCCCATGCCGGCCAGCAGGATCGGGTGCTCGACGTGCAGCAGGTCGCACAGCGGCGTGCGCAGGGCCATGGCGGGTCTCCCTCTCTATCTGTGTTCTGAAGCGGCCCTCGAGCGGAGCCTTCGCGGTGAGTGTGCGCCTCGGCCGCCGGGCGGCAATCCTTCCGCGAGGGCATGCGTCCAATGCGAGTGTGATTGTTCACTCACTTTTCTGTGGCGCGCGAAGCTCGCCCGTGTTCTCCTCCCTGGGGTGGATCTGGGAGGCCCGCATGACCAGGCGGATCGGACTTGCGACGGCCCTGGCCGCGCTGCTGCTGGCGCCGAGCGGGGCGGAGGCGGGAGAGGCCGCCGTCGGCGACCTGATCGGCCTTTCCCCCGTCGAGGTCCGGGCCCGGCTGACCGGGGCGCCGGCCGACATGCCGCTGGCGCGCGCCTTCGAGGTCGTCCGCGACGGCGGGACGGACGCCTATTTCACGCTCGACGACCTGGTCGCCGATCCCCGCGCGCTTCATCGCCGGATGCTCCAGCGCACCCATGGCGACGAGCCCTACGACCCCGACGTCCCGATCTGCCGGTCGAGGCTGGCCTCCGACCCGAGGCCTCCGGCGGTCGGCGATCCGGTGCTGGCGTTCCGGGACGAGCGGCTGGCGGCGGTCCTGCGTCCCGCGCGGCGGCCGCCTCGGCCGCCGGGGCCGTCGATGGACGATCGCAGGGCCTACGAGCGCTGGATCCGCCAGGCGCCGGCCGGGCCGTTCCAGGCCGGCTTCGATCAGTTGCCGCTGGAGGACGGGTCGGGCTTCCTGGACCGCTGGGAGGCCGGGCGCCTGGCGCGGTCGGATTGGCTGTCGGTAGACTGCGCCCCCTTGCCCCGGCGTCCGCCTATCGCGCCTTCCGCCAGGCGTCGGTCCCTCGACAGCAGCGACATGCAGGGCCTGGCCCTGCTGCCCTTCGCGGTGCAGCTGCCGGGCATGAACCGCGACCGGGCGCAGGCTCGCCGGCAGGGCGCGGCGACGCTGGCGGGCTTGAGCGTCGGCCGGCGCCTGCCCCAGGATCCGAAGACCTTGTCGCGACGTCGGGAGGGGCTGCGCTGGCACGCCTCGGCGCGACCCGGCTACGGCGTGATGACGGTCGACCTGGGCGGCGGGAAGACCCGCAATCTCTCGGACGCTCGTGACGCGGCGCTGGTCGGCGTGCAGGACGGAATGGTGGTCTGGATCTCGCCGCCGGACGGGGCGGGCCCCCGCGCGAGCCTGCTGTGCGTCGACGCGAAAGGTCTCGCCGGAACGCCGCGTCCCGGCTGCCATGGTTGGGGAAACTATCGGCCCTAGGGCCCTAGCGGCGCTCGTCGTCGAGGATGCGCTCGGGATCCAGTTCCGGGGTCCAGAAGCAGGCGGCCATGGTCGACAGCATCAGCGCGATCATCACCAGAAGTCCGCGCGGCGGGGCCAGGCCCACGATGTCTTGCGGGGTCATCTCTCTCGTTTCCTCGTGAACCGGCGCCGCGCTCTGACGTCGAGGCTGCCGATCACGAGGAAAGCGTCTCACCGAAGCGAAGGTTCGACAAGTCCATAAAATTCAGAGGCTTATTCTGGACTTTCGGGTCCAGAATTGGCTTCAGGAAGGTACGCCCGGCTGAGCGGCCTGCTGCGCGGCGGCCTGGGCGGCGCGGGCCTGCTGAGCCCTGGCCGTCACGTCCTGGGCGTAGGCCTGCAGTTCGCCGCGCGTCTGGATGGCCGCGACCCGGGCCTGCACCGCCGCCGCCGCCGCGGGCGTGTCGCCGTTCAGGTCGAGGTCGATCTTGGCCAGGCTTTGCAGCAGGCCCTGGGCGTTGCCGTTCTGCGGCAGGGGATCGTTCGGCGAGGCCGGCGCCGCCTGCGGCGGGGCGGGCGCGGAGACGGGCTGGGGCAGGGTGGTCGGGCAGTCGGTGCGCGGCGAGGCTTCGGTCAGCAGCGACAGCACCGTGTTGGCCGCCTTGTCGCGCTGGGTCAGGAACGTCAGGCCGAACAGCGCCTCCAGCGTCGCCGGCACCGAGGCGTGGTCGTAGAGGGTGGGGTCGACCGCGCCCTTTGCGATCAGGGGCGAGACGATCACGGCCGGCACGCGCACGCCGTACCAGTCGAACAGGAAGCCGCCCTTGTTGATCGAGGAGTCCTGCTTGGCGCCGTCGTCGGGCGGCGGCGCCGCGCCCGGCGCGACGCTGTCGTAGAAGCCGCCGTGTTCGTCGTAGGTGACGATCAGCAGGCTGCGCTCCCAGACCGGCGAGTTGCGGATCGCCTCGTAGGTCGCCTTGATCAGGGCCTCGCCCCGGGTCATCGAGTCCATCGGATGCTGGGACGAGCCGCCGGCGTAGGTGTTGAAGATGATGTCGCCGTAGTTGGGCTCGATGAAGGTGTAGGCGTACGGATAGGGGCCCTGCAGGTCGGTGGCGAGCGACGTGAACGGCTTGATGTCGGTGAAGTAGACCCGCTTGATCGCCGAGACCTGCGGCGTGCCGCCGAAGGGCGGGCCCTCCTGGTCGGCATAGACCACCCAGTTGAGCTTGGCGTCCGACAGCCGGTCGAAGATCGACGCGCCGCTGGGATATTCGAAGCCCAGGCCCTTGGTCCATTCGGCCGACTGCGGCCCGCTGGGCGAGTCGGTCCAGCCGCCCGACGAGGCGCCGTGCACGAAGAAGCGGTTGGGCCAGGTCGGGCCGGGCAGGGACGAGTGCCAAGCGTCGCAGACGGCGAAGTTGGTCGCCAGGGCGTGGATCACCGGCAGCTGGTTGGGCGTGTCGAAGCCCAGCATGATGTCGCCGATCTGGCCCGCGGTCGGCAGGTCCTGGCCGAAGACCGGCTTCTCCGACGTGGTGGTCGAGTAGTTGGAGGCGAAGCCTGAATTGAGGATCGGCTGGTTGTAGGGCGCCCAGAGGGTCTGGCGCTGGGCGTTGTCGGGCCCGCACAGCTGCTCCAGCACGTCGAAGAACTCATGGCCCGGGTCGGTCGGCATGGCGATCGGCGCGGGCGAGGCGACCGGATAGGTCTGGTCGCCGATCTTGTTGAAGTCGGCGGTGGTGGCCACCCGCAGGCCGGAAATGCCCGAGAAGGCGAAGATGTTGTCGAACGAATGGTTCTCCAGCATCAGCACGAAGACGTGGTCGACGGCGGCGTAGGGGCCGGTGCGCACCATGCTTCCCTGGCAGCCGCCCGAGGGCAGGGCGATGTCGAGCGAGGTGGTGGTCGCCGTAAGCGTGATGGTCTGGCCCGCGTCGTCCGACCGCAGCTGGCACTCCTTCCAGCTGCTGAACGGGCCGCTGCTCATGTAGACGCCGGCCGAAGGCCCGCTCTGAACCGCCAGCTTGACGCCCCAGTAGTCCTGGACGGTAAGCGAGCCGATGCCGGTGTTGAAGTGCACGGTCAGCGGGCCCACCGTGCCCTGGGGCGGGGCCGTCCAGGTCTGGCTTTCGGTCCCGTAGTCGGAATTGTTGTGCCAGAGGGTGATCACGGCGGGGCCGTCGGTGGCGTTCTTCACCAGGATCTGGGCGGTCTGGGGCGTCGACATGGCAGGCCTCGCGCTGGGGATCGCGCAGGCAAGAATGACGGCGCGGAACGACGGTTCCGCGAACCTCCGCAAAAATCAATCTTAAGTTTATCTGGTTCTAACGCCGAAACAGCGCGTAGGTCTGCTCGATGACCTGGCGGGTCAGGTCCCATTCGACGGCGGCCATGGCTTCCTCGCGGGTGAAGAAGCGGGCGTCGGCGGCGTCGTCGCCGGCGTGGGGCTCGCCGCCGGTCCATTCGGCGGCGTAGTCGAACATCACGAAGTGGCGGGTGGTCTCGCCGGTCTCGCGCGAGGTGAAGACGCCGTCGACCACGTCGATGAGGCCCAGAAGCTTGGCTTCGACGCCCGTCTCCTCGCGCAGTTCGCGCAGGGCGGCGGCTTCGGCGGTCTCGCCGAACTCGATGCGTCCGCCCGGCAGGCTCCACTGGCCCAGGCGCGGGGGCGTGCCGCGCTTGATGAGCAGCACCTCATGCCCCCGCAGGCAGATGACGCCGGCGGTGGGGGAAGGGGTCGGAGCGGGGGTAATCATGCGAAACCAGACTTCAGATCTACCGTCGAGCGCTCGCCCACCTGGGACATGCACTCGCCGAGCCAGTCTTCCGCCGCCTTGCGCCCGCGGGCCTTGAGGTCGGTCAGGAAGCTCCACTCGGTATTGAACTTGGACGCCAGCGACAGGTCGGCCAGCGGCCCGTCGGCCTTGATGGCGTGAACGAGCATGCGCCGATAGCGCCCCCGGGCATTGTCTTTCAAGAGGCCTTCGTCGAGCAGCTTCTGCACGAAGCCGATGGCGCGAAGCTCCGAGGACAACGCCGCGTTGAAGGTGATCTCGTTCAGGCGGTCCATGATCTCGCCCGGCGACTTGGGCGTCTCGTCGCGGACGAAGGGGTTGAGGCTGACCAGCAGGATGTCGTCGGGCGTCTGGTCGTAGAACAGCGGCCACAGCGGCGGGTTGGCCAGGAAGCCGCCGTCCCAGTAGGGCTCGCCGTCGATCTCGACCGCCTGGAACACCTGCGGCAGGCAGGCGCTGGCCATCACGTGGCGGGCGGTCAGTTCGGTCTCGCGGAACACCTTGGCCTTGCTGGTCCGCACCGCCGTGGCCGAGATGTAGAGCTTGACCGGCGAGCGCTCGCGCAGGGCGGCAAAGTCGATCGTCTCGTCTAGGATGTCGTGCAGCGGGTTCAGGTTGAACGGATTGAACTCGTAGGGGCTGAGCGACAGGGCCAGCGTCTCGGCCATCCGCCAGCCGGGGGTGTTCTTGATCCAGTCGGTCGCGCCCCCGAAGGCGCTGGTCCAGATGCTGGTGTCGCCGAAGACGTTGCGGCCGCCCTGGCGGTTGACCTGCTTCCAGAAGTCGTCGAGCGAGGCCCTGGCCCCGTCGCGCCCGCCGGCGATCAGGCCCGAGGTGAAGGCCACCGCGTTCATCGCCCCGGCCGAGGCGGCGGTGATGGCCTGGATCTCCAGGCCCTCTTCCTCCAGCAGGCGGTCGATGACGCCCCACTCGAAGGCGCCGTGCGCGCCGCCGCCCTGCAGCGCCAGGCTGATCGGGCGCGGCCCCTTGGGCTTCCTTCTGAGCGGCGCGATGGGCATGGGGGCCTCGGTGCTTGATCCTCGTCCTTCGACAAGCTCAGGATGAGGATCAGGTGCAGGCTCGGCGCTAGAAAAACCTCATCCTGAGCCTGTCGAAGGACGAGGTTTTCGTCTCAGGCGCGGAGAGGCGGCTACTGGGCCGTCCAGCCGCCGTCGATCGTGAAGGCCGCGCCGTTGGCCGAGGCCCCCAGGTCGCTGACCAAGTAGAGCAGCTGGCCGGCCAGCTGCTCGACGGTGACGAACTGCTTGGTCGGCTGGGCGGCCAGGATCACGTCCTTCATCACCGCCTCCTGGCTGATGCCGCGGGCCTTGGCCTGGTCGGCGATCTGGGCCTCGACCAGCGGGGTCTTCACGAAGCCGGGGCAGATGGCGTTGCAGGTGATCCCCTGCTGGGCCACCTCCAGGGCGATGGTCTTGGTCAGGCCCAGTATGCCGTGCTTGGCGGCCACGTAGGCCGACTTGTAGGGCGAGGCGACCAGGCCGTGGGCCGAGGCGATGTTGACGATCCGCCCGCGGCCCTGCTCCTTCATGATCGGGATCGCCGCCTTGGCGGCGTGGAACGCCGACGACAGGTTGATGGCGATGATCAGGTCCCACTTGTCGTCGGGAAACTCGTCGACCGGGGCCACGTGCTGAACGCCGGCGTTGTTGACCAGGATGTCCAGCTCGCCGAACTCGGCCTTGGCGGCGCGCACCATGTCGGCGATCTCGACCGGCTTGGTCATGTCGGCGCCGTGGTACAGCACCTCGACGCCGTGCTTTTCGGCCAGTTCCGAGCGGGTGCGCTCGATGGCGTTCATCTCGCCCAGGCCGTTGAGCACGATGTTGACGCCCTGGCCGGCGAGCGCGTCGGCCAGGGCGTGGCCGATGCCGCTGGTCGAGCCCGTGACGATCGCGACCTGCCCCTGCAACCCGAAATCCACCGCCATGGCGCTCTCCTGCCGGCCTCGCGGGCCGCTTGAATTGTTGCAACGCAACATATAGCCCGCCGTTGCGAAAGAACGAGAGGCTATAAATTCATCGATAGATGAATTCAGGGCTGCGGGCGAGCGAAAACCCAGTCTGCGTCGGTGGAGAGGTCCGGGCGGAAGCGATAGCCGTCCAGGTCGAAGGCCTTCAGGTCCTGCGCCTTCTCGACGCGGCCCTCGATGGCGTAGCGGGCCATGCGGCCACGCGCCTTCTTGGCGTAGAAGCCCAGCACCTTCAGGGCTCCGGCCTTCTCTTCCTTGAAGTGGCAGGTGACGACCGGCAGCTTCAGGGCCTTGGCGTCGACGGCGCCGAAATATTCCTGGCTGGCCAGGTTCACCAGCGTCGGGTCGGCGTGGTCGGCGGCGGCCTCGTTCAGGGTCTTGGCGATGGTCTCGCCCCAGAAGTCGTAGAGGTTGGCGCCGCGCTTGGTCTTCAGGCGGGTGCCCATCTCCAGGCGGTAGGGCTGCAGGGCGTCCAGCGGCCTCAGCACGCCGTACAGGCCCGACAGGATCCGCAGGCTGCCCTGCGCCCATTCCAGGGCCGGACGGTCCAGCTCGCGGGCGGCCAGGCCGGCATAGACGTCGCCGTTGAAGGCGATCACGGCCTGGAGCCCGTCCTCGACCTCGGGGTCGAAATGCTGGAAGCGCTCGCGGTTCAGGTCGGCCAGCTTCTCGGAGATGTGCATCAGCCGGCGCAGGTCGGCGGCCGTCAGCTTGCGGGCGACCTTGGCCAGTTCCGCGATCTGCGGCTTCAGGGCCGGGGTGGTCAGGGGCAGGACCTGATCCGGGGCGGTGAAGTCTAGCGACTTGGCGGGAGAGATGACCATCAGCATGGGGGTGCAGATAGAGGCTTTGGTCCCGCTTCGCCAGCATTGGGGGTGCACGACGGGCCCGTAAGGGGGGTATTGCGACCCTCAGCTCGTCATCCCGGAAAGCGCACAGCGCTTATCCGGGACCCAGGGGATTGGGTGTGGCGGTTGAGGCCTGCGCCCGCAGCACATGCGACCTCGCTGCGGTGGCCCCTGGGTCCCGGCTCTACGCTTCGCTTCGCCCGGGATGAAGATGAGTTTTGCGGTGAGGAGGAGTGAGCAGACCTCACGCCAAGGTCAGCACCAGCGGTCCATTCCGGGTCGCCACCAGGGTGTGCTCGTACTGCACCGTGGCCTCGCGGCCCGGCGGGCGCAGCGTCCAGCCGTCGTCCAGTTCCTCGACCCAGTCCGCGCCCAGCGACAGGAACGGCTCGATGGTGAAGACCAGGCCCTCGGTGATCACCCGGCGGTCGCGCGGCTCGTGCCAGGTGGGGATCTCCTTGGGCGCGTCGTGCAGCGAGCGGCCGACCCCGTGGCTGGCGAGGTTGCGCACCAGGCTGTAGCCGTTCCTGCCGGCGAAGGCCTCGATCTGGCGGCCGACCTCGTTCAGGCGACCGCCCGGCCGGACGGCCCGGATGCCGGCCCACATCGCCCGTCGGCCGTCGCGGCACAGGCGTTCGATGCGCTTGGTCGTCGGCGGCACGGAAAAGCTGGCGCCGGTGTCGCCGAAATAGCCGTCCAGCTCGGCCGAGACGTCGATGTTGATCAGGTCGCCGGCCTTGATCACCGTGTCGCCGGGTATGCCGTGGGCGCAGTCGGGACCCACCGAGATGCAGGTCGCGCCGGGGAAGTCGTAGGTCAGCTCCGGCGCCGAGCGGGCGCCGTCCTGCTCCAGCAGGGCGCGGCCGATGTCGTCCAGCTCCTTGGTGGTCATGCCCGGCTCCAGCGCCGCGCCCATGGCCGTCAGCGTGCGGGCCACCAGGGCGCCTACCGCGCGCAGCCTGTCCAGCTGGTCTTCGTTGTCGATCGTCATGGGGCGCTGGGCGCCAGGGCGGATGTCAGGTCCGGCGCGTCGACGCCGGCCTCCTTCAGCTCGCGCGCCACCAGCTCCTGGAAGGTCAGGCCGGGGTTGAGCTCGCTGAGCATGCCGATCCTGATCCAGAACGCCGCCTGGCCGTTGATCGAACGGTAGGAGGCCTTGCTGGCCCGTCGCAGCTGCTCGTGCAGCTCGTCCTCGATGTTGACGATGCCCATGGGATGCTCGTGGAATATATGAATTGCATATGAAGTATATGCTCCTCGTGGGGCGTGCAAGCGTCGCGCCTTCCGCGAACCCGGCGTTGAGCCTTCGAAGGGGGCGCGCTATCGACATCCAGGCGCCGGAGCGTCTGGCGGGATCGCGGGGGCGTCATGGAAATCTTGTATGGGAAAGCCGGCTTGCTGGCGGTCTGCGCCGGAGCCGTGGTCCTGACGCTGTCGACGGGAGCCGACGCGGCGCGGGCCCAGGACGCGGCCGCATCCCAGCCTGCCGCGCGGTCGCCGGCCCCGCTCGCCGTCCTCGAGGCCCTGCTGTTTCCGCCAGGGCAGGAGCAGGTCGTCCGCTTCGACGAGCCGATCGTCGGCGGCGCGCGCATCCTGACGCCGACCCGGTGGGACGCGCCCGGCGTGCGCACCCCGGAATCGCACCCGATCCGGACCTTGCTGAAGGGCGACTTCTCGACCGAGGGGACGGGACTGGCCAAGGGGCGCCCGGCCAATCTCGTCCAGCTGTACGCCGCCTCCCTGGAACCCTTCTTCGGCCATCCCGACCTCGTGCTGAGGACGGCCTTCGACGCTCCTCCCGCCGCGGGCGAGCAGTTGATGGTGGTGGAGCGGCCGGACTGCATCGTCGTCGCCAGCCACAGGCAGGGCCGCATCAGCCGCATGGCCAGCGTGTCGAACGCCGAGGCTCTGGGCGCCGTGGGTGGAGAAAGCGCGGGCGACCGCGACTGCCGCACGCGCACTGGCGCCGCTGCGGTCGGCGCGTGGGGTGTCTTCCATCCGCCGGGCGCGGCGGTGGTCCAGAAGGAGGGCTGGACGCCTCCCGCCGGCCCGAGCGCCGGCCTGTTCGATCCGCCCCTGTCGGAGACCTTGCCCAGGATCGAGCCGGGCCTTTCGAGGCAGGGCTTCCACGACCTGACCGCCGGCCTTCGCTGATCGGCTGGCCTACTCGGCCGCCGCCGTCGCCGGGGTCTGCGCCTTGGCCGCCGCCGTCAGGCGCTTGGCGTGGGTCTGCACCTGGCGCAGCGTCGCGCGGGTCATGGCCGCGGTGGTCTCGGTCAGGGCGTCGTCCACGCCGACATAGGTGGGATAGGCCGCCAGGTGGTTGGCGACGATCAGGCCGAAATAGCCCTGCAGGCTGGTGTAGTCGACGTCCGGCGGATCGGCCGCGAAGGTCTGGTGGGCGATCGGCTGGTAGGTGTTGAAGCCGATCAGGCCGTGGGCCAGTCCGTCCAGCGAGGCCAGCAGGGCGTCCATCGCCAGCTTGAAGGCCAGGTCGCCGGTGTTGGTGAAGAAGCCCGTCAGCTTCACGTCGTTCCAGGCCGTGGGCACGACGTCGTGGACGTTCACGAGGTCGGTGTTGAACGGCACGGGGCCGGCGTTGGCCGAGCCCGCCGCCGGGGCCGGGAAGAAGTGGGTGTAGAGAGCCGCGAAATCGGGATTGCCCGGCGTCGGGCCCGCGCTGGGCAGGGTCAGCAGGGTGGTGCTGGCGAACGGTCCGCCGTTCTGGCTCACGGCCGCCATGGCCAGGCTGGGCGACAGGGCGCCGCCCAGGCTGTGGCCGCTGAAGATCACCGTGCCGCCGGGATTGGCCTTGGTCCAGCCGCTCACGAAGGCCTGGATCCCGCCGGCCTTGGGATCGGCCAGGGCCAGCAGGGCGGCGATCCCGGTCGCCGTGGCGTGCGAGATTTTGGGCGTCGCGGCCCCGTCAAAGCCGCCGTTGCCGTAGGGCCAGTCGATCTGCCGCACGATCGAGAAGTCTTCGGCCAGCCAGTCGTAGGCGTCGTCCTCGTTGGTGCCGGCCATGGCCACCACCAGGCAGGGCGCGCCGTCCAACGAGGCGGAGGCCGCGTACAGCATGTTGTCGGCGTAGTAGAGCGCGGTCGGATCGGCGCCCTCGTGGCTCGACGCCACGGGACCCCAGGCGATCGACCAGTCGGCGATCCGGCCGGCGTTGTCGGCCAGGAAGGTCTGCACCGACTGGCGCACGTGGGCTTCCAGGTTGGCCAGGGTGTCGACCTTGTCGGAGGCGGCGTTCGACAGCCACGACAGGCAGAAGGCCTGCTGCTGGAGGGTCAGGCTGGTCGCGGCGGTCTGCGGCATGGTCGCCTCCGGTGGCTGGCTCTTGCGGGCGTCGGCGGCGACCGTATCACGCCTTCAACTTCAAGATGTGATCGGCCGCACAAGGCGGCGCGCGACATCACTTTCCATCATGGAAAGTTTTCACTTGCCGAGTTGGAAAGTGGTCATTAGCTTTCCGGTATGGAAAGTAAGGAAGCGCCCATGAGCCCCGCTCAACCCCCGCCGATCGGTCCGGCCGACGCCGCCCGCATGCTGGCCGAGGTCGAAACCGCCAACGCCGATCTGGCCCGCCGCGCCCGCGCGCCCCTCTGGTACCACCCGGCCCTCGGCCTGCTGGTCGGCGCCGTGGCGGCGGTGCAGGGCCAGGCGATCCCGCTGATGCTGGGCGTCTACGCCGTGTTCGTGGTGGGCCTCCTGCTGCTGGTGAAGGCCTACAAGCGCCGCACCGGCCTGTGGGTCAGCGGCTATCGCGCGGGACGCACGCGCTGGGTCGCCGTCGGACTTGCGGTCGTCACCGCCCTGGCCGTGCTCGGCTCGGCCCTGCTGGCGCGTGAACACGGCCTGACCGCGGCGCCGTTCGTCCTCGGCGCCGTCGTGGCGGCGATCGTCACCGTCGGCGGCTTCGTCTGGGAGGCCGCGTTCCGCCGCGACCTGCGTGACGGCGGCGCCCTGTGAGCGGGGGTGTGAGCGGGGGCCTCGATCCGGTGATCCACGCCCCTAACCGGCTGCAGATCTGCTGCATGCTGGCCGGCGTCGACACCATCGACTTCGCCACCCTGCGCGAGGCGCTGGACGTCTCGGAATCGGTGCTCTCCAAGCACATCAAGACGCTGGAGGAGGCCGGCTACCTGAAGGTCAGCAAGAGTCCGTCCGACGGCCGGGTGCGCACCTGGACATCCCTGACCGGCGCCGGCCGCAAGGCGCTGAAGGACCACCTGGCGGCGCTGAAGGCGATGATGGCCGGCGTGCCGGAGGCCTGAGGTGTATTGTCAAGCTTTGCAGGTTTGGGTTCTGCTGGGCGGACGGAGTTTTCCCATGCGCCCCATCCTCGTTTTCGTCTTCGCCTTCGCCCTGGGTCTGGCGCCCGGGGCGGCGCTCGCCGGCTGGGAGGCCACCGAGTGGGGCATGACGCCCGAGCAGGCCCAGGCCGCCATGCCGGCGCTGAAGCCCGTGAAGTCCGGCGAGAAACTCGACGTCGGCCAGGCCAAGAGCGCGGGGGTGGTCAAGCTGGAAGGCGTGAGGGGCAGGGCGGTACTCTACTACGGGCCCGCCGGGCTCGGATGGTCCAGGTGTCGCTGCCTGGCCAGTCCTGCAAGGCCGTCGGAGGGGCCATCCTGCGCCGGCTCGGCAAGCCGCTGAAGGTCTCCGACCAGGTCCTGTTCTGGCTGCTCATCTGGCACGACGAGCCGAGTCAGACCCGCATACGCCAGATGCTCAGCCCCCAGGCCGGACTCTGCGCGGTTCATTTCGAGCGCCTGTCGACCTATCGCGATCACGACCTCGACACCGCGGCCGACAAGGCCGCGCCCTGAGCGGTTGGCGGCTTTTCTTTCCCGCGCCGGTCGCTAGGAAGATCGCATGAACGAAACCCTCGCCCTCGCGGCCGCCCTGGCCTGGCCGCTGCCGATGATCGTGGCCCTCTATTTCGTGGCCCGCACCCGGACGCTCAAGCTGCGCCTCATCTGGGCCGTGCTGTGCTTCGTCGGCGTCGGCGTGCTGTGGATGCACACGGCGACCGGCAAGTGGGGCGTCGTGCCCTTCGCGGTCAACATCCTGGGTCCCGGCCAGCAACCGGGCGTCCTGAAGTCGACCTTCCCGGCCGGCGCGCTGCTGTCGCTGATCGCCGTCTACTTCGCCCGCCGCAAGGCCAAGTCGGCGCAAGCGTGAGCCTGGTAGCCGCCATCGCCCTGTCCCTGGCGGCGGCTTCGAGCTGTCCGGCGGAGCCGGCGCTGGCGCGGCTGACGGCGGCGTCCGATCGCATAGTCGTCGGAACGTTCACGACGCCCGAGGCTCTGGATCGCGAGGCGGCCCGTTCGAGCCCCGACTCTGTCGACCTGCCGCTGTTGGTTTCCCGCGCGCTCAAGGGCCAGGCGCCCGCTCCTGACGCGGTGCTCGTCTATTCTAAGGCGGCGCCGCACCAGCCCGACGCAGCGGCGCTGAAAGCCCGTGCGGGGACGCCGGCCATCCTGTTCGTGGCCGATGCCGAAGAGGGTCCCAGGGGTTTCCATTTCGCCGGCTATACGCCCCAGGCCCTGCAGGCTGCGAGCCCCGAGCGCGTGGCGGCGGTCACTGCCGAGGTCGCTCGCCAGCAGCGCCTGCTCGCGGCCTGGAAGCCGGATCGCAAGAGCCCGCACTTCAAGGAAGTCCGCAGGCTCGTCGCCAGGCTCGGCAGGGTGTCCGGCGCCGAGCAGCAGCAGGCGTTCAGCTATCTGGAGTCGCTCGGTCCGGACGCCGTGCCGGCCATCGTCGCGGTCATGGACGACCGGCGGCGCGTGAAGTTCGGCCACGTCTCCCTGGCAGGCGTATCGCCGGACGGCTTGGCGATCTCCACGCGCTATAGCGTCGATCAGGTGGTCGACGCCCTTTCGGCCGTTCTCAGCCAGATCACCGGCGAGAACTTGGGCAGGATCGGCGCCTCTTCCGACCGCGAGCGCGCGCTGACCGTATCGGTCTGGCGCGTCTACACCGCCGACCTGGCCTGCGGGACGCCCTAGAACAGCACGCGCGGGTTCATGATCCGCTGGGGGTCGAGCGCGGCGCGGATGGCGCGCAGGGCGGCGACCTCGACGGGGTCCTTGTAGGCCAGGGCCTCGACCGACTTCATCGCGCCCAGGCCGTGCTCGGCGCTGATCGAGCCGTGGAAGCCGGCGGCGATGTCGTGGACGATGCGGGCGCCGGCTTCGCGCTCGGCGTCATGGGCGTCGTCATCGCCGCCCTGGGGTTTCAGCACGTCGTAGTGGACGTTGCCGTCGCCGACGTGGCCGAAGGCGACGATGCGGGTTCCGGGAAAGGCCCTGGCGATCGCCGCGTCGGCCTGGCTGATGAAGTCGGGGATCTTGGAGACCGGCACGCTGACGTCGTGCTTCCACACCGCGCCCTCCGGCTTCTGCCCGGCCGAGTGGCCTTCGCGGATGTGCCAGAAGTCCTTCATCTGGGTCTGCGTCTGGGCCACCGCCGCGTCGGCGATCAGGCCGCTTTCCAGGGCGCCGGCCAGGAGGCGTTCCAGCGCCGCCTCGGCCGCGCCGGGCTCGCCGCTGGCGATCTCGATCAGCACGTACCAGGGATGCTCCGTGGGCAGAGGATCGCGCAGGCCCGGCACGTTCTTCACGGTCAAGGCAAAGCCCAGCCGGCCCATCAGCTCGAAGGCCTCGACCGCGCCGCCGGTCTCGTCCTTGGCGCGGGCGAGCAACTGGATGGCGTCGGACGGCGAGGCCAGCCCCACGATCGTCACGGCCCGCGAGGCCAGCGGCGCGTGCAGCTTGAGGGCCGCGGCGGTGACGATCCCCAGCGTGCCCTCGGCTCCGATCAGCAGCTGCTTGAGGTCGTAGCCGGTGTTGTCCTTGCGCAGGCGCTTGAGGCCGTTCCAGATCTCGCCGTTGGGCAGCACCGCCTCGATCCCCAGCACCTGCTCGCGCATCATGCCGTAGCGCAGCACGGCCGTGCCGCCCGCGTTGGTCGAGATCAGGCCGCCGATGGTGCACGAGCCTTCCGAGGCGACCCCGACCGTGAACCGCCGGCCGACCGCTGCGGCCTGCTGGTGGGCCTCGTAGAGAGTGACGCCGGCTTCCAGCACCATGACGTCGTCCAGGGCGTCGACGTCGCGCACGGCGCGCAGCTTCTCGGTCGACAGCAGGATCTCGCCCTGCGGGATCTGGCCGGCGACCAGGCCGGTGTTGCCGCCCTGGGGCGTGATCGCCACGTCCTCGGCCGCGCAGATCCCCACGATAGCCGCAACCTCCGCGGTGTTGCGCGGCGTGACCAGCAGCGGCGTCTCGCCCTTCCAGCGTCCCCGCCATTCGACGAGCTTGGGCGCCAGGCGTTCGGGATCCTGGCTCCACCCGCCCTCGCCCAGCACGGACTTCAGGCGCGAGACGACATCGGCGGGAACGGGCTTGGTCATGGCCCGGGAGGATAGGCCGGAACGGGGGAGGGGTGAAGGCGGCGGGCGCTTCAAGCATCGTCAGTTTTGATATATGTTGGACAAAATCGAATTTTGTTGGACGGAAGCGACATGGCCAGGAGCGGACGTGGAATGACGGAGGCTTCCGGCGCACCCGCGCCTGTTCCACCGCGATCGTCGAGCGGCCGGTTCGTCGCCGTAATGACCAGCGCTCAGCGCTCCGGCCTTATGACCGAAAAGGACGGCCGCATTGGCGGTCGTCTCAGCGCCGCGCTGATCGAGCGCGCCAAGGCCAATACGGGCATCGCCAGCGATACCGAACTGCTTGAGTTCGCCCTGGCCAACCTGGCGCTCGAAGATCGGTTCGCTGAGGCCTTCGAAGCGGTGGGGGCGACCGTGGATCGGGACCTCAAGCTGGGCTTCTGAGGTGGCAGGCTTCGATTTCGACGCCGCCCGCCGCTGGGCGCGCTTCGATCCTGGCCGCACCCTGGCCCGCCGCAAGGACGCCGAGCTGCCCTTCGCCGACGAGGGGGAACTGGCCGGCGCGGCCCTGCTGCTCGACACCTGCGTCTATATCGACCGGATGCAGGGCCGCGCGCCCGGCGTCGTCAGCTGCCTCGTCGCGACCCGGCAGGTCAACCACTCCACAGTGGCCGTACAGGAGCTGATGCACACGGTCGGGGTGCTGCGGCCCGACGATCCGCGCACGGTCGTCGCGATCGGGGCCATCGAGCAGCAGGTCAAGGCCATGCCGGACCATCGCCTGTTCGAGCCCGACGCCGAGGTGCTGGGCCGCGCCGCCCTGCTGGCCGGAATGCTGTGTCGCCTGCAAGGCTATCGCGACGACGCCCGCCTCAAGGCCCTGCAGGACAGCGTGCTGTTCCTGCAGGCGCTGAAGCTTGGCCTCACCGTGCTGACGGCGAATGCGCGGGAGTTCGATCTTTTGCTGCAGCTCGTCCCGACGGGGCGCGTGCTGTTCTACCGCAAGGCCTAGCCCCGATCGCGGAACGGATCGGCCGGATACACGCCCAGGATCTCGAAACGCTCGGAGAAGAACTTCAGCTCGTCGAAGGCCAAAGCGAGGCTGCGGTCCTCGGGGCGGCCGTCGACCTCGGCGTAGAAGAAGGTGGCCGTGAAGGCGCCGTTCTCCATGTAGCTTTCCAGCTTGGTCATGTTGACGCCGTTGGTGGCGAAGCCGCCCAGCGCCTTGTAGAGCGCGGCCGGCAGGTTGCGCACCCGGAAGACGAAGCTGGTCACGCAGCGGTGGGTGAAAGACGGGGCCGGCGGGTTCGGGTCGGCCGTCATCACCAGGAAGCGGGTGGTGTTGTGGCGCTCGTCCTCGATGTCGCGGGCCAGGATGTCGAGGTCGTAGATCTCGGCGGCCAGGGCCGGGGCGACGGCGGCGCGGGTCGGGTCGGGCTTGGCGGCCAGGGTCTTTGCGGCGCCGGCGGTGTCGCCCGCGCCCTCGGTCGAGAGGCCCAGGCGCTTGAGGCTATGGCGGCACTGGGAAAGCGCGATCGGCATCGAGACGGCGGTCTTGACGCTGTCCAGCGTCACGCCCTTGTTGGCCATCAGCTGGAAGCGGATCGGCTTGAAGCGCTCGCCGATGATCTTCAGGCCCGACGCGGGCAGCAGGTGGTGCACGTCGGCGACGCGGCCGGCGATCGAGTTCTCGATCGGGATCATGCCCAGCTGGGCCGCGCCGGTCTTGATGGCCTCGAACGCCTCTTCGAAGGTGGCGCAGGGCAGCACTTCGTAGTCGGGGAAATAGGTGCGGCACGCCTCGTGGCTGTTGGCGCCGAGTTCGCCCTGGAAGGCGATGGTCTTGAGGGTGCTCATCTAGCTCTTCAGTTCTTTTCGGCGTGGTCGCGCGCGGCCTGCAGGTCGGAAGGATTGTCGACGGAGATCGGGGCCACGGCGGCCACGGCGGCGCGGATGGTCAGGCCCAGCTCCATGGCCCGCAGCTGCTCCAGCTTCTCGCGCTGCTCCAGCGGCGAAGGGGCGGCGGCGTTGAAGGCCTCCAGCGCGGCGCGGCGATAGCCGTAGATGCCGATGTGGCGCCAGACCGGCGCGTCGCCGTACAGCGTCGAGCGGGTGAAATAGAGGGCGCGGCCGCCCTGAGGGCTCCCTTGGCCGCCCGGATCCATGGCCAGCACCGCCTTGACCACGTCGGGGTTGGCGCGGTCGGCGCTCGAGGCCTCGGGCGCGACGACGGTGGCGATGTCGGCGTCGGCATGGGCTTCCAGCTGGCCGGCGCAGGCGCTCAGCACGGCGGGATCGACGAACGGCATGTCGCCCTGCAGGTTGATGATCACGTCGTGAGCGCCGTCCGGATCCAGCACCGCCAGCGCCGCCAGGATGCGGTCCGAGCCCGAGGGCAGGGCCGGATCGGTCAGCACGGCGCGGCCGCCGGCGGCCTCCACCGCGGCGACGATCTCGGGATCGCCGGCGGCCACGGCCACGGGGCCGATGCCCGCGGCTTCCGCCTGGCGCAGCACGCGCACGATCATCGGCAGCCCGCCGATGTCGGCCAGCGGCTTGTTGGGCAGGCGGGTGGCCGCCATGCGGGCGGGGATGAGGACGATCGGGTTCATGGTGTCACGTCTGGAAGGCGAAACGCGGTTCGCCCGGGTTGCGCACGGGGCGGTAGCGTGTCAGAGACCGGAGCGCAACACGCGCGTGGGGAGACCATGGGGGGACCCGCGCTCATAAATCGGCTCCGTCCACGCAAGACGGGTCTATAAAGAGGCTGACAAGGCTGAGATGAGCGACCTTACGTTCAACAAGATTTTCGGCGGCGTGCTTCTGACCGGTCTGGTCATCTTCGGTCTGCGCGAGGCCTCCGACATCGTCTTCAAGAAGCACGAAGTCGAAAAGCCCGGCTACGCGATCGCCGTCGAGGAAGACACCGGCGGCGAGGGCGCTCCGGCCGCCGAGGTGCCGCCGGACTGGGGTTCGGTGCTGCTGCTTCCCGCCAACATCGAGGCCGGCAAGACCGTCTCGGCCAAGTGCGCTTCGTGCCACACCTTCACGTCGGGCGGTCCGAACGGCACCGGTCCCAACCTCTTCGGCACCCTGGGCAAGAAGCCGGGCACGCACCCGGGCTTCGGCTATTCGGGCTCGATGACCGACTTCGGGGCCAAGAACCCGGTGTGGGACTACGACCACGTCGACCAGTTCCTGAAGGCCCCGGGCAAGTACATCTCGGGCACCAAGATGACCTTCGCGGGCCTGAAGAAGCAGGAAGACCGCATCGCCATCATCGCCTACCTGCACAGCCTGGGTTCGACCCTGCCGGTGCCGGCGCCCAAGCCCGCCGCCGCAGCCGCTCCGGCCGCCGACGCGGCTGCTGCTCCGGCCGCTGAAGGCGCCGCCGCTCCCGCCGCCGGCGCTCCGGCTTCGGCCGCGGCGACCGCCCCGGCGCCGGCCACGGCCGACAAGCCGGCTGCGACGCCCGCCAAGCCGTAAGGCCGGCCGCGACGACTGAAACGAGAAGGCCGCGGGGCTCGGGCTCCGCGGCCTTTTCTTTGCCCGGCCGCGCGATAGGGTGGCCCTCCGTTCCGGGGGAAACCACGCCATGCGTCGTCGACTGTTCCTGCTTTCCGTCGCCGCCGGCGCGCTGATGGGCGGCGCCGTCCAGGCCCGCCAGCAGGAGGCCGATTCGGGCGCGGACCTGACGGTCGCCCATCCCGCCTTCGCGCCGGACAAGGGACCGCGCCTGGCCATCGACCAGGGGCACAACAACTTCCACACGGTGGACGGCCGGTTCGCGCCGTTCGCGGCGGTGGCCCGCGCCGACGGCTACCGGGTCTCGGGCCTGGGGATGCGCTTCAACAGGATCGCCCTCTCGGAGGTCGACCTGCTGGTGGTCGCCAATCCGCTGGCGGCGGTGAATCTGGGCAACTGGAACCTGCCGACGCCCGGCGCCTACACGCCCCAAGAGGTCGCCGAGGTGAAGGCCTGGGTCGAGGCCGGGGGCGCCCTGCTGCTGATCGCCGACCACATGCCCTTCCCCGGCGGCGCCGAGCCGCTGGCCAAGGCCTTCGGCTTCGACTTCGACAACGGCTTCGCCCAGAAGGCCGGCGGCGGGCCGGAGTTCTTCCAGCGCGCCGACGGCTCGATGCTCGACCATCCGATCACGCGCGGGATCGACCGTGTACAGAGCTTCACCGGCTCGTCGTTCCGCGCGCCGCCGCAGGCCC
Source organism: Caulobacter vibrioides (assembly GCA_001449105.1). Lineage (GTDB taxonomy): Bacteria > Pseudomonadota > Alphaproteobacteria > Caulobacterales > Caulobacteraceae > Caulobacter > Caulobacter vibrioides_C. The sequence goes on from LNIY01000045.1 coordinate 51,548, forward strand.
AGCCGCTCCTGGTGCTGCGCGGCGGCTGGAGCGTGGCTATGCCGGATAAGGCCTGGGCGTTCGACGACAAGACGCCCCGCCACGACGGCGAGGGCCTGCTGCGCGGCGCAGCCTTGAGCGTCGGCAAGGGCCGGGTGGTGGTGATGGGCGAGGCGGCGATGTTCACCGCCCAGGTCGCTGGGCCTCAGAAGCGCAAGATGGGCTTCAACGCCCCGACCGCGCCGCAGAACAAGGCGTTCCTGCTCAACGTGCTGCACTGGCTTACTCCTCCCCCGTGAAACGGGGGAGGGGGACCACGAAGTGGTGGAGGGGGCGAGACTGGGCGCCGAGGAAGCGGTCGCCCCCTCCGTCACGGTGCGTATCCGCACCGCGCCACCTCCCCCGTTTCACGGGGGAGGAGCAATCACCCCACCTTGCTGAAGTCCGGCGCGCGGCGTTCGGCGAAGGCCATGAAGGCTTCGCGGGCCTCGGCGGTCTGCAGGCGTTCGGCGAAAAGGGCGCCTTCCTTGTCCATCAGGGCGGCGATGGCCTCGGCGTCGCGCATCAGGCCCTTGGTGACGGTCAGGGCGCCCAGCGGACGCTTGGCCAGTTGGTCGGCGGCGGCGCGGGCACGCTCGCGCAGCTCATCGACCGGGACCACGGCGTTGGCCAGGCCCCAGGCGGCGGCGGTCGCGCCATCCACCGCCTCGCCCAGGGCGAACATGGCGTAGGCGCGGGCGTGGCCGATGCGGGCCGGCAGCAGCCAGCTGGAGGCGGCCTCCGGCGCCAGGGCCAGGTTGACGAACGGCACGGTCAGGCGGGCGTCCGGCGCCACGAAGACCAGGTCGCAGTGCAGCAGCATGGTCGTGCCCACGCCTACGGCCTGGCCGTGGACGGCGGCGACCAGCGGCCGGGTGGCGTTGGCCAGGGCCTTGAGGAACCGCCACACGTGGCGCTCCTCGGTGAAGGCGCCGGTGGCCTGGGCCACGAAGTCGCCCAGGTCGTTGCCGGCGCTGAAGCTGTCGCCGTCGGCCTGGAACACCACCACCCGGATCTCCGGATCGGTCTCGGCGCCTTCCAGGGCGTCGGCCAGGGCGCCGTACATGGCGTTGCTGAGCGCGTTCTTCTTTTCGGGGCGCGACAGGGTGATGGTCAGCACGCCGGCCTCGAGGCTGGTCTTCACGTGCTCGGTCATACGGAATCTCCCTTGGGGAACTTGGTTTGCAGGCTCGAGAGCCAGCGGGCGACCACGGCGATCTCGTCGTCCGTGAAGCCCTCGGTGAGGTGGGCGTTGAGATGGGCTAGGCCCGCCTTGGCCTCCGCGCGGGCGGCGCGGCCGTGGTCGGTCAGGTGCAGGCGCAGGGCCCGGCCGTCCCTGGGGTCGGGCCGACGCTCGACGAGGCCGGCGCGGGTCATGCGGTCGATCAGGCCCGTCATGGCCGAGGGCGCCAGGTCCAGGGCCTCGGCCGCCTCGCCGATCAGGGCGCCGTCGGCGGAGCCGAGATAGAACAGCACGCCCGACTGGGCCGAGGTCAGGCCGCCGCCCTCGGTCGCCAGCCTGGCCTCGATCCAGCGCTGCACGCGTCGATGGCCGGCGGCGAGCAGGAAGACGAAGCGTCTGTCCGGAGCGGGGGCGGGTGGTGGCGACATCCGCCGACTATATGCTTCGCGTGCGAAATATCAAACGGTTGTTTTGGCGTCGCGCGGCCGCGGCCTCCCGGCGCCGGTGTCTAGGACTTGCGGTTGTTGAACGTGAAGATGCCGGCCCCCAGGGCCAGGCCGAGCAGGATGCCGATGGCCATGTTGTCGATGATCGCGCCGACGATGACGCCGACGATCAGTCCCATGGGAAAGCCCAACGCAGCGGTTTTCTTCATCGAGCGCCCCTCGCACCTTCGTCCAGCCCCGGACGCCGCATGAACCGCGAGCCCGTGCTCCAGGTCAAGCCGTCCGGTACCAGGCCACGCCGTCGCCGTCGACCGAGCGCACGGCCTGTCCGCGGGCGATCAGGCAGTTGAGGTGGGCCAGGGCCTCGCCGGTGGCCATGCCCAGGAGGTCGGGCCCGATCGGGCGGGCGAACAGCGCGCCGAAGGTGTCGACCGCCCGGCGCGGTTCCTCCAGCTTGCCCCGCAGGCGCGACAGCCCCCGCTCGTGGCCGGCGATCAGCTGGTCGATGCGGGCGTGCAGGCCCCTGAACGGGGCGTTGTGGGCCGGCAGCACCAGCACCTCGTCGGGGACGGCGGCCTTGACCTTGGCCAGCGAGGTCAGCCAGTCGGCCAGCGGGTCGGCGTCGGGCTCGGTGGGAAACACCGAGACGTTCGACGATATCTTCGGCAGCACCTGGTCGCCGGAGATCAGGAGGCCCAGCGACGGCGACCACAGGCAGGCATGGTCGGGCGAGTGACCCTGGCCCGTCACCACCGTCCAGTCGTGCTCGCCGATGCGGAAGGTCTCGCCGTCGGTCATGCGGCGATAGCTGTCGGGCAGGGCGTGGACCGCGCGGCCGAAGCCCCCGAAGCGGGTCTTGTAGTTGTCGATGGCGTCGTCGTCCCAGCCGGCGGCGTGGAAGAACCGCACGCCGTCCTCGGGCGCCTCGCGGCCGGTGTCGGCCACCAGCATCCGGCACTGGAAGTATTCCAGCCGCGTCATCCACAGGCGGCAGTCGAAGCGGCGGGTCAGCCAGCCGGCCAGGCCCACATGGTCGGGGTGCAGGTGCGTGACGATGACGCGGGTGACGGGCTTTCCCTGCAGGGCGCCGGCGAAGGCGGCCTTCCAGGCGGCGCTGGTGTCCTTGGTGGCCATGCCGGTGTCGACGACGGCCCAGCCCTCGCCGTCCTCCAGCGCCCAGACGTTGATGAAGCCCAGCGACCCGCCCAGGGGCTGGCGCAGCCACAGGACGCCCGGCGCGACCTCGACCGCCTGGCCCGAGCCGGGCTCGGGCTCGACCTCGAACGGATAGGCCAGGCGCGGCCGGCGCGGGGCTTCGCTGTCGCCCGCCGTCTCCTCGAACCCGTCGCTCATCGCCGCTTCACTCCCCTTGCCGCGTCTCCTGGACGTCTCGCCAGCCCATTTTTCATGGTCAAGCCGCGCCATGATTGCGCCCCCGTCGGACGACATCTTGACCCTCGATGCAAGGGGGGGCTTAAGTCCGCCCCGAGGAATCCACCCCCAGGAGACTACAGACATGAGGCCATTCGCGATCGGCCTGACGGCCGCCCTCGCGGTCGCCGCGCTCGTTCCGGCCGCCGCTTTCGCGGCGCCGAAGGATGCCAAGCCCGCCGCCGCCGCCGTCGACGCCAAGTCGCGTGAAGCCGGTATGAAGGACGCTCCGCCCCTGCTCACCCAGGCCGGCGTGGCCTGCCAGGTGTCGGACGCCCGCCTGATCGGCGCCGACAAGAAGTCCAGCACCTCCTACTACGAAGTGGCCTGCCAAGAGGGCATGGGCTACGCGCTGGTGGCCAAGAAGGACGCGGCTCCGCAGGCCTTCTCGTGCGTCGAAACCGGCCAGCCCGGCGCCGACGGCAAGGAATCGGGCCTGAAGTGCCAGCTTCCGGCCAACGCCGACCCCAAGCAGGGCCTGAAGCCGTACCTGACCAAGGCCGGCGCGGCTTGCGACCTGCAGAACGCCCGCGCCATCGGCACCGGCAACAACAACTCGTTCTTCGAAGTCTCCTGCGCCGGCGGCTCGGGCTACATCCTGCAGATCCCGGTGCCGATGAAGGTCGAGGGCACGGTGGCCAACAGCTGCCTGCTGTACGATGAAAGCGGCAACATCTCGTGCAAGCTGACCGACCGCGCCTCGCAGCTGCAGGTCGTCGACACCCTGGCGGCCGCCGCCAAGAACAACTGCACGGTCAAGGATCGCCGCTACATCCTGACCACCAAGACCGACAACTACTTCGAAGTCGCGTGCCAGGACGGCAAGGGCTACGTGCTGCAGCAGGCCACGGCCAACGGCGCCTTCATCCGCGCCATCGACTGCGCCAACGCTCCGGGCGGCGCCGAGTGCACCCTGACCGACAGCCGCGCGGCCAAGACCGAGCAGGCAGGCCTCTACACCAGCCTGGCCAAGAAGGCCGGCTACGACTGCAAGGTCGAGCAGTACGGCCTGTTCCCGTCGCAGGACCCCAAGAAGGAAATCGTCGAGCTGAAGTGCTCGAACAATCCCAAGGGCGGCATCGGCGTGTTCTCGGTCGCCGAGAACCGCGTCTACGACTGCATCACCGGTGAACTGAACGGCTTCCGCTGCAGCTACACCAAGCCGGACGTCGAGTTCACGCGTCTGTGGGACGACCTGAAGAGCTACAACAAGGCCGGTTGCCAGGTTTCGGGCGCGCGCATCATCGGCCGCACCGACACCAGCGGCTTCGTCGAAGTGGCCTGCTCCGACGGCCTGCCGGGCTGGGTGCTGTCCTACCCGCTGAACCAGGCTTCGCCCAAGCCGAACGAACTCCTGTCCTGCCTGCAGGCCAAGGGCGTCGGCGGCGGCTGCAAACTGCCGACCAACATCAAGAAGTAAGGGCTTCCAGCAAGCTCTGAAGAAGCCCGCCGGGAGCGATCCCGGCGGGTTTTTTAATCCTCCCCCTCTGGGGGAGGTGGCCCGGAGGGCCGGAGGGGGGACGTTTTCAGCTTCCGTGACGCAGGCCGGCTTGGCGGCTGCTTCCCCCTCAGTCGCTTCGCGACAGCTCCCCCTTCAGGGGGAGCATCTTTTTCAAAGCGCCGCCTCGATCAGCCGCGGGCCCTTGCCGGCCATCGCCTGCTCGAAGGCCGCGTCGAAGGCTTCGGCGGTCTCGACGCGCTGCGCCGGCACGCCCACCCCTTCCGAGACCGCCACCCAGTCGATGCGGGGATCGCCGATGTCGAGCAGCTTGCTCGCCGCCGGACCGGGATTACCGGCCCCCGTCCGCCCCAGCTCGATGCCGAGGATGCGGTAGACGTGATTGGCGAAGACCACGACGACGACGTCCAGCCGTTCGCGGGCGATCGTCCAAAGGCCCTGCACCGTGTACATGCCCGCCCCGTCGCCGGTCAGGGCCAGGACCTTGGCGTCGGGACGCGCCACCGCCGCGCCGATGGCCAGCGGGATGCCCTGGCCGATGGCGCCGCCGGTCAGCGACAGCCAGTCGTGGGCGCGGGCGGCGCGGGTCTGGGTGAAGATCGGCAGGCCGGCGGTCACCGCGTCGTCGGAGATCACCGTGTCCGTGGGCATGTGGCGGGCGATGGCCGCGCCGATCGCCCAGGCGTCCAGCTTGCCGTTCGGCGCGGGCGGCGGGGCGTAGTGTTCTGCGGGGCCGGCGGCGGGGGCCTCCAGGGCGTCGGCCAGGGCGTTCAGCGCCGCCGCGGCGTCGACCTCGCGGCCGCACAGGGTCTCCAGCCCGCAGTGCTCGGGCACGAGCACGCTGGGCCGATCAGGATAGGCGAAGAAGGCCACCGGCCGCTCGGTGGCGACCAGCACCATCAGGTCGGCGCCGTCGAGGTCCTTCAGGGCCTGCTCGCCGAAATAGGGCAGCTTGTCGGGGCGAAAGCGCCCCTCACCGCGCGCCTGGCGGGCGGTGAAGGTGTCGGTCAGCACGCGGATCCCCAGGCTCGCGAGGCGCCCGGCGGCGGCGATCCCGTCCTCGCGGCAGGCGCCCGAGCCCAGCAGCAGCACCGGCGCCTTGGCCGCCTTCACCGCGTGGGCGACGGCCGCGACGGTCTCGGCGTCGGGCGCGGCGGGGACGGGAACCTCGGCGACGCCGCCGTGCACCGTCGCCTCGTTCCAGGCCGCGTCGGCCGGCAGGATCAGGCAGGCGTTACCTCCAGGCGTCCCGTAGCTGGCGGTGATCGCCTCGGCCGCCAGCGGCCCGACGCTGTCGGCGCTCTCGGCCGACTTGACCCACAGCGAGTTGGGCGCGGCCAGGGCGGCGATATCGCTGTTGAGCGGCGCGTCGAAGCCCCGGTGATAGGTGGCGTGGTCGCCGACGACGTTGACGATCGGGGTGAAGGCCCGGCGGGCGTTGTGCAGGTTGGCCGCGCCGTTGGCGTAGCCGGGGCCCAGGTGCAGCAGGGTGCAGGCCGGCTTGCCGGCGATGCGGCCGTAGCCGTCGGCCGCCCCCGTCGCCACGCCCTCGAACAGGCAGAGGATCGAGCGCATGCGCGGCTCGCGGTCCAGGGCCGAGACGAACTGCATCTCGCTGGTGCCCGGATTGGCGAAGCACGCGGTGACGCCGTTGTCGGCCAGGGTGGTGATCAGGGCGTCGGCGCCGTTCATTGTTCTGTTCTCCATCCCTACTTCAGATGCTCCCCCTCTGGGGGAGCTGTCGCGGAGCGACTGAGGGGGCCGCCGAAGGCGGTGCAGGCCCCCTCCGGCCCTCTGGGCCACCTCCCCCAGAGGGGGAGGATCTTGCTCGCTAGAACACCATAACGTCCTCGCCCGGCTCGGGGGCGAACAGGCGTTCCAGTTCGACCGGCCGTCGCTCCCGCGCCAGGGCCTGGTTGATGTAGCCCTTGTCGGTCAGCTCGCCGCTGGCCGCGTCGGGGGCGCCGGGCAGGATCAGGGCGCGGGCGACCTTGCCGGTTCCGCCCTTGGCCGTCGCGTTGAAGCGTTCCAGCCCGGCGCGCACCACTGCCCGGGCGGCGTCGGCGCCGCCCAGGGCCTCGCAGGTCCGGGGCTCGAGGAACAGCATCAGGCCCACGCCGTCGCGGCCCTCGCCGCAGACCACGGCGTCGCTCGCCGCCCCGCCGATGGCCGAGATCGCCGCCACCCGCAGGGCGCCGGCGGCCACGAAGGCGCCGCTGGCCAGCTTGAAGTTCTCCACCAGGCGTCCGTCGAAGACGAGACCGGCGTCGGGATCCTCGGGATCGGCCAGGCGGGCGGCGTCGCCCAGGCGGTAGAAGCCGTCCTCGTCGAAGGCCTGGGCCGTGGCCTCCGGCTGGTCGAGATAGCCGGGCGAGACCTGCGGCCCCTTCACCCGGATCTCGAACTTGCCGCCGTCGCCGGCCGGGACCAGCTTCACCGCCGTGCCGGGCGTGGGCAGGCCGACCATGCCCGAGCGGGCGTTCAGCCAGTGGATGTTGCAGGCGGTCGGGCCGGTCTCGGTGGCGCCGTAGCCGGCCGCGAAGGTGATGCGCTGGCCTGTCGTGGCCAGGGCCGCGGCCTGCACCCGGTCGAGGATCGACTGGGCCATCGACGCGCCGCCGTACTGCAGCACCCGCACGCGCGAAAAGAAGGTCCGCGCCAGGGCCTGATCGCGCTCCAGCTCGCCGACCAGCAGTCCCCAGCCGGCGGGGACCATGTTGTGATAGGTCGGCGAGACCTCGTGCAGATTGCGCAGCGTCTCGCCGAAACGTCCCGGCACGGGCTGGCCGGCGTCGATATGCAGCGTGCCGCCCCGGTGCAGCACCATGTGCAGGATGGCGTTGGCCCCCAGGCTGTGGCTCCAGGGCGCGGAATTGACCAGCACCGGCGGTTCGGGGTCGGCGTAGCAGGCCTCGATCTGGGCGGCGTTCAGCGCGATGTTGGCGTGGGTGCAGATCACCGCCTTGGGCCGCCCGGTCGAGCCCGAGGTCAGCAGCAGCTTGGCGACGTCTTCGGCCTGCGCCACGTCGGCCGCCGGCGGACTGGCCAGCAGCGCCGCGAACGGCTGGTCGCCGAGGCGCGGGTTGCGGCTGGCGATCACCGGCAGGCCGTCCAGACAGTCATGGTCGAGCGCGCCGGCGAAGGCGGCCGCGTCGTCGACATAGACCGCCGCCGGCTTGATCCGCTCCACCGCCTGGACCAGACGCGACAGATCCGCGCCCGAAAGGCCGTACTGCGGCGAGACCGGCGCGGCCGGCGCGCCCAGGCTCATGGCGGCGTAGGCGATCAGGGCGTGGTCGACGCCGTTGCGGGCCAGGATCAGCAGCGGCCGGCCGCGCGACAGGCCAAGGCTCGCCAGGCCGCCGGCCAGGGCGGCCACGCGCGAGGCGGCCTCGCCGTAGGTCACCGTCCGCCAGCCCTCGTGGCCCTCGGCCCGCTCGGCCAGCCAGACCCGATCCGGCGCCTGCCCGGCCCAGCGGGCGAGGGGGGCGGTGACGGTCCGCACCGCGCCGGAATAGGGCATGGGGTTGCGCAGGATCAGCGCTTGCCCGTGACGTTCGACCTCCAGGGCGCGCGGAGCGTAGCGGGCGTCGCGGAAGGGGGCGTCGTCGAGGGATTCCATCCCCCTGTTATGTCCCGCCGCAAACGAGCGTTCAATCCTGGGCGAGCATCGTTCGGCGGCGTTCCAGCCACAGCCGCTCGGCGGGGGCGGGATCGAGGGCGAGGGCGTGGTCGTAGGCGGCGCGGGCCTCCCGCGGGCGCGACAGCCGGGCCAGCAGGTCGGCGCGCAGGGCGTGGAACGGACGGAAGGCCCGCAGGCGCTCGGCGTCCAGCCGGTCGACCTCGGCCAGGGCGACTTCGGGGCCGGCGATCTCGGCCAGGGCCACGGCGCGGTTGAGGCGCACCACGGCGTCGTCGCGCCAGGCCAGCAGGGCGTCGTAGAGCGCCAGCACCGCGCCCCAGCGGGGCGGTTCGCGCAGGCTGTGGCGGCCGCACCAGACGGCGTGGACGGCGGCCTGCAACTGGCGGGGCCCCGGCCGGTTCAGATCGGCGGCGCGGCGCAGATAGGCCTCGGCCTGCTCGATCAGGGGGCGGCGCCAGAGGGCGGGGTCCTGTTGCGACAGCGGCGCCATGGCCCCCGTCTCGTCGAGCCGCGCCGGGCGCCTGGCCTCGGCGTAGCGGACCAGCGCGGCCAGGGCCAGGCATTCGGCCTCGCCCGGGGCCAGCTCGGCCAGCGCCGCCGTCAGGTCGAGGATCTCGCGGGCGTAGGCGGCGTGGGCCCCGGCCCCGGCGGCGTCCTCGTGGGCCTTGGAGTAGGCGACCTCCAGCGTCGAGAGCACCGCCGACAGCCGCTCGGGCCAGGCCTCGGGGCCGGGGACCTCGAAGGCCACGCCCGCCTGCGCGATCTTCCTCTTGGCGCGGGTCAGGCGCTGGAGCATCGCCGCCTCGGTCACCAGGAAGGCGCGGGCGATCTCCTGCACCGACAGCCCGCAGACAAGACGCAGGGTCAGGGCCGCCCGCGACTCCGGGGCCACGGCCGGATGGCAGCAGACGAAGATCAGCCGCAGGCGCTCGTCGGGGATCAGCCGCTCGTCCGAGGCCATGGCGTCCTCGACGGTCGGTTCCGGCTCGGGCGCGTCGGGCGCCAGGCGCGAGCGGACGGCCCGCCTGCGCAGCGCGTCGAGGGCGCAGCGGCGGGCGGCGGCGTACAGCCAGGCCGCCGGTTGGCGCGGAACGCCGTCGCGCGGCCAGGTCGCGGCCGCGCGGGCGCAGGCCTCGGCGAAGCCCTCCTCGGCAAGGTCCAGGTCGCGGAAGCTCGCGGCCAGGGCGGCGATGATCCGGCCCCCGGCTTCGCGCGCCGCCCGGTCCAGCTCGGGGATCACGCGGCCTCGGCCAGGGGGCGCACCTCGACCGCGCCCTCGCCCAGCGGCAGGCGGCGGGCCCAGGCCAGGGCCGCGTCCAGGTCGCCGGCCTCGATCAGGTAGAGGCCGGCCAGCGGCTCGCCCGCCTCCAGGTGCGGGCCGTCGTGCAGGGGGCTGTCGCGCCGTAGGGTGGTGGCGGTGTCCGGGCTCCTCAGCGCCGCCTGGCCCCGCAGCACCCCCGCCGTCGCCAGGGCGGCGGCGAAGGTTCGACGGACCGGGGCCAGAGAGGACGAGGCGGCCTCGTCCTCGTAGATCAGCAGGACGTAGCGCACGGCCTAGCCGCAGTTCTCGCCCGCGGGACGGATCTCGATCTTGCCGCCGGGCGACAGCGGGATCTTGCGGGCCCAGTTCACCGCCGCCTCGCGGTCGGCCACGTCGACCAGGTAGAAGCCGCCCAGCTGCTCGTGGGTCTCGGCGAACGGGCCGTCGTGCACGACGCCGTCCTGGGTCAGGGTCGAGGCCGAGGCGGTGGCGGCCAGCTCCGAGCCGCTCCAGTCGACGCCGGCCGCCTGCAATTCGTCGGTGAACCGCATGTGGCCGGCGATGACGTCGGCCAGCAGCTTTTCCCCCGCCTGGCCGGCGTAGTGGATCTCGGTCTCGTAGATCAGCAGCATGTACTTCATGGCGGGTCTCCGTCCGGCGGCCGCCCTGTGCGCCGCCTTCGAAGGAGAGACGCGCCGGACAGGCCGCATTCGACAGCGCCGACGAAAAAAGTCGAGCCCCCGGGACCTCGCCGCGCCGCGTTTACCTGGAGCTTTGGCGCCGGTAAGTTCGCGCAAAGGTCGCATCTGGGGAGGGCGAACATGATCCGGCTGGCGGTGTTCTGCGATGGCACCTGGAACGGGCTGCAGATGCAGAATCTGACGAACGTCGCGCGCCTGGCGCGATCGGTGGTCCGCGATCCGCCGGGCGGCGGCGCGCCGCAGGTGGTCTATTACGACGAGGGCGTGGGCACCGCGACCGGGGTCAGTCGAACCAGCGACCGCCTGGAGGCCATTCTCGGCGGAGCCTTCGGGGCCGGCCTCGACCGCAAGATCGAGCAGGCCTACCGCTTCATCGTCCTGAACTACAAGGAGCCGGACGACGAGATATTCATCTTCGGCTTCAGCCGCGGGGCCTATACCGCGCGCAGCCTGTGCGGCCTGATCCGCAAGTGCGGCATCCTGCGGCCAGAGCACCTGCAGCGGGTGCCCGAGGCCCTGAAGCTCTATCGCAACCGCAAGATCCATCCCGCCGGCCCCGAATGCCAGGAGTTCCGCGACCGCTATTCCCGGCGCGAGGTGGTGGGCAGCGAGGACCTGCGTCGAAAGGTCGGCGAGACCGCGCCCCGGCGCGCGGCCGGCGCGCCCGACGACGAGGCGTGCCTGCTGACCGACGACGTGCGCCGCAGGCGCGCCGTCCGCATCCGCTATCTGGGCCTCTGGGACACGGTGGGCTCGCTGGGCGTGCCCGATCGCTTCTGGCTTTTGTCGGCCTTCAACAAGCGCTTCCGCTTTCACGACACCGAGGCCTCCAAGCTGATCGAGAGCCTGCGCCACGCCATCGCCGCCGACGAGGACCGCCGCACCTTCAGCGCCACGCCCTTCTCGAACATCCGTGATCTGAACATCACCGCCACCGAGGAGCTGAACGTCGAGATCAAGGCCGCCAACGCGCGGGCGTCCAAGGCCGGCCGGGCGACCGCGCCCCTGGCCCAGGTGGTCGACCGCAAGGCGCCCGGCTACGTGCCCTACGACCAGCGGCGCTATCAGCAGAAGTGGTTTCCCGGCGACCATGGGGCGGTGGGCGGCGGCAATTTCGAGCCGGGCCTGTCCAGCGCCGCCCTGCTGTGGGTGGCGCAGGGGGCCAAGGCGGCGGGCCTGGTGTTCGACGAGCGGCCGGAGGGCGAGCTGGCCCAGGCCGCGGACCTGGCCAATCCGATGGTCGACTGGCGGATCGGGCGCCGGCCCGGAACCCTGCGGCCGGCCTGGGCCACGGACCTGCTGGGCATGATCGGCGGCTATCGCTCGCGGGCCTGCACGATCGGGCGTGACGAGGTGCATCCGGGCGCGCGCCTGCGCTGGATGCGGATGGCCGGCTATCGGCCCAAGGTGTTCGCGCCGTTCACCGGCGAGGTTCGGCTGGGCCCGCACCGCTATGTCGAGCTGGTGACCGGGCCGCCCTTCCGGCTGCTGTTCGTGCTGGCGCTGATCGCCGGCGCCCTGCTGGTCGTATGGCTGCTGGGCGTGGTCGCGCACGAGATCCTGCGCCTGCTGCCTTTCGGCATGGGCGGGCCGGCGGCCGACGTCCTGGCGGGCGCCGGCGCCTGGGTGCGCGGTCTCTTCGGCGGTTAGTGCGCGAGGGTTTCGAGGAAGCGCACCGGCTCGCCGCGGCCCTCGGCGACGATCTCGTCGTCGCGCATGACCACGATGCCGCGGACGATGGTCGCCACCGGCCAGGCCTTGGCCTCGAAGCCGTCGAACGGGGTCCAGCCAGCGCGGTTGGCCATCTGCTCGTGGGTGATGACCTTGCGGGCCTTCATGTCGACGATGGTGAAATCGGCGTCGAAGCCTTCGGCCAGGCGCCCCTTGTCGGCCAGGCCGAACACGCGGTTGACGCCATGGCTGGTCAGGTCGACGAAGCGCTCGAGGGACAGCTTGCCGTCCACCACGTGGGTCAGCATCACCGGCACCAGGGTCTGCACGCCCGGCATGCCCGACGGCGAGGCCGGGTAGGGGCGGGCCTTCTCCTCGCGGGTGTGCGGCGCGTGGTCGCTGCCCAGAACGTCGGCGATGCCGGCCTCGATGCCGCGCCAGACGCCGGCCACGTGATAGGCGTCGCGGATCGGCGGGGTCATCTGGGCGAAGCCCTTGAGGCGCTCATAGGCCTCCGGCGCGACCAGGGTCAGGTGCTGGGGCGTGACCTCGACGCTGGCGACGTCCTTGTTCAGCGCCAGGAAGTCGATCTCTTCCTTGGTGGTGACGTGCAGCACGTGGATGCGCTTGCCCAGGTTCTTGGCGATGCGCACCAGGCGGTGGGTCGACTGCAGGGCGGCCTGGGCGTCGCGCACCTCGGGGTGGCTGGTCCAGTCGCCGGGACGGGCCAGGCTCCGGCGATCGGCCAGGCGGTACTCGTCCTCCGAGTGGAAGGCCGCGCGGCGGTTCACGTGCCGCAGCACGTTCTCGACGCCCTCGTCGTCCTGCACGAGCAAGGACCCCGTCGAAGCGCCCATGAACACCTTGATGCCGCAGCAGCCCGGCAGGCGTTCGAGTTCACCCAGGAACTCGGCGTTCTCGTGCGTGCCGCCGACATAGAAGGCGTGGTCGGTGTGCATCCGGTTCCTGGCGCGCGACAGCTTGTCGGCCAGGGCGTCCGGATCGGTGGTGGTCGGCTCGGTGTTGGGCATCTCGAACACGGCGACCACGCCGCCGAGGGCCGCGCCGCGCGAGCCGCTTTCGAGGTCTTCCTTCCACTCCAGGCCCGGCTCGCGGAAGTGGACCTGGCTGTCGATCACGCCGGGCAGCACGGTCAGGCCCGAGGCGTCGAACACTTCGCCGGCGCTGGCCTGGGAGAGATCGCCGATGGCGACGATCTTGCCATTGCGGACGCCGATGTCGGTGATCCCGCGCCCGGCATGGTTCACCACCTCGCCCCCACGGACGATCAGGTCGAAGGTCTGGGACATGGGGCACGCTCCTGCGGTGGTTTGGGGCGGTCTAGGTCTGGAGCGGGCGGGAGGCAACAGGTTTCCTGTCACCCCTCAAGGGGCGGCGGTCGCGCCCAGGTCGAACGACACCCGGAACAGGCGGCCGGGGCGAGAGAGTTCGTAGGTGAAGGCCTTGTCGGTCAGGCCCAGCGCCCAGACGTTGGTGTTGGAGACGGCGCGGTTCAGGCGGGTGAACATCGCCTTGGACTCCGCGTCCACGGGGAAGCGCTGCAGGTCGGCGGTTCCGGCCTCGACCGTGTCGCCGCCGTAGCGCGACAGCTCGTCCTCGACGCCGTCGGCGTGGCGGTGGTCGTGCTTGAGCCGCAGGCGGCCGTCGGCAAGGCGGGTGACGACCCAGGTGCGCGAGCGGTCCTCGCCCACGCGGAAGGGAATGCGGATCTCGTGGGCGTCGCACTTGGCCACGGTCATGACCAGCTCGGCCTTGCGAAAGGCTTCGTCGGACGCGTCGCCTTCGACGACCTTGCCCGTCAGGGTCTTGCCGCACAGGGCGGTCAGGCGGGCGAAGAACTGGTCGGCGGGCGTCTGCTCGGCGGCGATAGCCGGAGCGGCGGCCAGGCTGAGCAAGGCGCAGAGCGCCAGGATCGGCTTCATCGGATCAGGCCGAGGGGCTGGCTTCGTCGTCGGAACGGCGACGGCGACGACGGGGGGAGACCTTCAGCTTCGGCTCGGCTTCAGGAGCGGCTTCGCTCGTCGGCGCCTCGCCGCCGAGCGGCAGTTCCGGCGCGGCTTCGGCGATCGGCGCCGGCGCTTCGGGCGGCGCGGCTTCGGCGACGGGTTCCGGCTCCGGCGGCGCTTCGACCACGGGGGGCCGGGCTTCGTCGAGCAGCGCGATCGCCGTCCGCACCACCTTGGCCACCGGCAGGTCGCTCATGTGGCGGATGGCCTGCGACAGGTCGGGATCGACGGCCTTGAACTGGTCGAAGTCGCGCGGGCCGCGCACGGCGCGGGTCAGCGGACCCCAGGGGCCGTAGCGGCGCTCGTCCGACGGGCCGAACAGGCCGACCGTCGGCACGCCGGCGGCGGCGGCGATGTGCATCAGGCCGCTGTCGTTGCCGATGAAGAGGTCGGCGCGCTTCAAGGCGGCATAGGCGGTCAGGAGATCCACCTTGCCGGTCAGGTCGATGCAGCGGCCCCGCGCCGAGGCCATGCGCAGCTCCTCGACCATACGGCCGTCCTCCGGACCGCCGAGGATCAAGAGGCGCCCGCCCGCCAGCCGGCCGCCGGGGCCCAGCAGCTGGGCGGCGGTCTGGGTGAAGCGCTCGATCGGCCAGACCTTGCCGATCCAGTTGGCGGCCGGGCCCATGGCCAGGATCGGACCGGCCGGCTCGCCGCCGCGCGGGGCCAGCATCTGGTCGGCCAGGGCCTGGACTTCCGGGGTGATGTAGAGGTGCGGGGCCGGCGGCTCGCCGTCGATCTTCAGCACGCGGGCCGTCTCGACCACCTTGTGGACGATCTCGCCCGGGGTCTTCTTCCAGATCGCCCGCTTCTCGCGGCGCAGGAACAGGGCGGTGGCGCTGCCGCGCAGGTCGACCACCAGGCCCCACTTCCTGTGGCGCACCTGGTTCCACAGCTTGAACCAGTGGCCCTTGCCCTTGCCCTTCTCCATGACGATCACGCGATCGAGGCCGGGGACGTGGGCGAACAGCGGCGCGGCCAGCGGGCCGGCGACGATGGTGAAGCGGGCGTTGGGGATTTGATCGGAGAGAAGTTTAATCAGGCCGGACGACAGCACGGCGTCGCCGATCCGCGTGGCGGTGATGAAGAGAATCGGGAAGGCCCGCTGTGTCATCGGTCCATGTATAGGGTGAACCGCCTGTCAACGCATCCCGTTATCCCGCTTAAGCTTTCTTGCAGGGCAAGACTGGCGTCGGCGTCGCCTCGGCGCCACATGTGCGCCATGAGCAACACGCGTCTCGCCCGCCTCCCGTCCCGCGCCGTCATCGCCGTCGCCGGCCCCGACTGGCGAAGCTTCCTCCAGGGCCTGCTGACGCAGGACGTCGACACCCTGGCGGCCGGCGAGCTGCGCTTTTCCGGCCTGCTGACGCCGCAGGGGCGGCTGCTCTACGACCTGTTCGTGGCGGGACTTCCCGACGGCGCCCTGCTGGACGTCGCGGCCGAGCACCGCGAGACGATCGTCGCGCGCCTGTCGATGTACCGCCTGCGGGCCAAGGTCGAGATCGGTCCGATCGACCTGATGGTCGCCGCTGCGTTCGATCCCGCCGGCGCGCCGGTGACCGGCGAGGGATTCTACGCCGACCCGCGCCTGCCGGCCCTGGGCGCGCGGCTGTACGGCCCGGCGAGCGAGCCCGACGCCGACGAGGCCGCCTACGAGGCCCATCGCCTGGCCCTGGGCGTGCCCGGCCCGGCCGACTGGCTCAGCGACAGGAATTATCCGATCGAGGCCGACTTCGACCTGCTCTCCGGCATCGACTTCAAGAAGGGCTGCTTCGTCGGCCAGGAGACCACCAGCCGCATGAAGCGGCGCGGCACGATCAAGAACCGCATGCTGCCGATCGTCTTCGACGGCCCGGCCCCGGCCTTCGGCGCCGAGGTGCTGGCCGGCGAGCTGCGGGCCGGCGAGGTGCTGAGCGGCAGCGACGGCCGGGCCATGGCCCTGCTGCGCCTCGACCGCATCGAGGGCGCGGACCTCACCGTCGACGGTCGCCCGGTGCGGGTCGAGCGGCCGGACTGGGTTCCGGAAACGCCGACGGCGGGCTGACCCGCCGCCTTCGTTCCAGGGTCCTAGCGGCAGCGCCCGTAGCGGTCGGGCGAGGCGCCGGGACCGCCGCGCCAGCCGGGCGGGTTCTCCCAGTTGGTGCCCCGGCCGCCGCGCGGACCGGGCGGGTTGTCGTCGCGGTCGAGCCAGCAGCGGCGCGCCTGGTTCCACCAGCCGTGGGTCGGATGCCAGTAGCCCCAGCGCGGATTGTAGTAGTAGCCGTTGCGGTAGTCGAAGCGGACCTTCTGGCCTTTCCAGCGATAGAAGCGGCGATCGGGCGAGGCGCCCGGGCCGCCGCGCCAGCCGGGCGGGTTCTCCCAGTTCGTGCCCGGCCCGCCGCGCGGACCCGGCGGATTGTCGTCGCGGTCACGGTGCTGGGCGAGGACCGGCGTGGCGGTCATGGCGGCGGCCGCCAGGGCCAGCGCGGCCAGGGTTCGAAAAGCGCGCATGGGCGGCTTCTCCTCAGTCTTTTCGGCGTCCCTCTGACCAGCCAAACGCGCGAGATCGCGGTTTCCGTCGCCGGCGCATGAGTGTTCCCTGAAAGTTCTGGTTTTCGGCCGGCGGTCTGCTAGCGTCGCGGCATGAACGAGATCCATCGCTGCACCTGGCGGGGCATGAACGGCGACCCGCTGTACGAGGCCTATCACGACACCGAGTGGGGCGTGCCCGAGTGGGACAGCCGCGCCCTGTGGGAGAAGCTGGTGCTCGACGGATTCCAGGCGGGGCTGTCGTGGATCACCATTCTGCGCAAGCGCGAGGCCTTCCGCGCCGCCTTCGCCGACTTCGATCCCGAGGCGGTGGCCCGGTTCGGCGAGGAAGACCGCGCCCGGCTGATGGCCGACGCCGGCATCATCCGCTCCAACGCCAAGATCGACGCGGCCATCAACGGCGCGCGGATCTATCTGGACATGCGCGAGCGCGGCGAGGACTTCTCGCGCTTCCTGTGGGACATCGTCGGCGACGCCCCGATCCAAAACGCCTTCACCGGCATGGGCGACGTGCCCGCCCAGACGCCGCTGGCGGTCGACATGGCCAAGGCCCTGAAGGCCAAGGGCTACAAGTTCTGCGGCCCGGTGATCGTCTACGCCTTCATGCAGGCCGTCGGCATGGTCAACGACCACTTCGTCACCTGCTTCCGCCACGACGAGTGCAAGGCGCTGGGCCACCGTCACTAGGAGGGCGGATCGGCATTCAGCGGTTCTAGCCATTATCACCCAGCATCCCCACGAAGGCGGGGATCCAAGCTGCATTGCAGAAGATGGCGCGGCTGCGAGCAATCCGCGGACTTCGCTTGGGGTCCCGCCTTCGCGGGGAAGGACGGATGTGGGAGCCGTCGTCATATGAGCGGCGATGCGATCCAGAGACGGCGCTCCGGCGCCGCATCTGGGCGGGCTCAACCGTTCCGTGCTAGAGCCGAGGCGTTGGCGTATCGGGGGCGTATCGCGGCATGGAATGGGTGTTCATCGTCGGTCTGACGGTGTGGGTCGCGGTGCAGCACCAGTCGCTTGACCTGGTCAAGCGTCAGCTGAACAAGGCCTTGGTCGAACTGGAGCGCCTGAAGGCCTTGCGGGAGTGGTCGGAGCCTTCCGCGCCGCGAGAGGCCGCCGCGCCGATCCCGCCAGGACCGTTCCCGCCCGAGCCGACCCCGCAAGCGCCGCAGCCTTCGTCCTGGGCGATCCAGCCCAAGGCCGAAGAACCGCCGCGCGCGCCGCCGCCGGCCGTCGAGCCGGTCTCCAATCCCAGGCCCATTCCGGCGCCCGTTCCGCGTCCGGCCCTCGCCCCGCGCCCGATCGTCACCCGCGAGGCGGCCTCGACCTGGCTGGCCGAGAACGGCCTGGCCTGGATCGGCGGCGGCGGCCTGGCGCTGGGCGGCCTGCTGCTGGTGGCCTACGCCGCCCAGAAGGGGATCTTCACCCCGCCGCTGCGCATCGCCGCGGCGGTGGTGCTGGGCGCCCTGATGGTGCTGGCCAGCGAATGGATCCTGCGTCGCAAGGCCGAGATGAGCCGCCACCTGCTGGCCGCGTCCATCGCCGCCGGGGCCGGCGCGGTCACCCTCTACGGCGCGGTCTGCGCCGCCCACGGCCTCTATCACCTGATCCCGTTCTGGCTGGCGGCGAGCCTGGCCGCGTCGGTGTCGCTGGGCCTCCTGGCCCTGTCGCTGCGCCATGGCGAGCCGCTGGCCCTGGTGGCCATGGTCGGCGCCGCCGCCACCCCGATCGTCACCGACATCTCGTCCTGGTCGCCGATCGTCTTCGAGGCCTACGCCATACTGATCGGCGCCACGGGCTTCGTGTTAGCCGCGAGCCGCCGCTGGGGCTGGACCAGCCTGGCCACGGCCGGCGGCGTGCTGCTGCTCAGCCTGCCGCCCCTGGCCGACAACCAGTACGCGGCCGCCGCCGTCCTGGTCGCCCTGGCCGCCGCCGGGCCGCTGGCCGCGCTGTGGCGCCGCCGTCGCGCGGGCGAGACCGAAATCGAGGTGCTGCGCCTGCGCCAGGCCGCCATGTCGGCTCTGGTCCTGGCCAACCTGTTCGCCGTGGCGGTGTGGTTCTGGTCGCCGTCCCAGGCCTCGGCCGCTGCCGGCGTGCTCAGCGCCGGGCTGCTGGGCCTGACCGCCCTGGCGATCGCCGCCCGCCTGGTCGAGCCGGGCCTGTTCGCCGCCCCGGCCGGCGCCACGGTCTTCGTCGTGCTGTGCTGCCTCCTGTTCCAGGGCGACAAGCCGGGGATCGCCGTGCGGCCGCCGTGGCTGCACCTGCTGCTGGCGCTGATGCCGCTGACGGCCCTGCCGGCGGCGCTGCGGCTGCCAGCGCGCCGGCGCACACAGCTGCTGATGCTGGCCAGCATCGCCACGGCCGTGGCCGCCAGCCTGGCCTGGCCGCTGCTGGACAACGCGGGTCTTGGCCACAGCTGGACGCCGGCCGCCCTGCTGGGCGCGGGCATGTTCGGCCTGGCCGCCCTGATCGCCCGCCGCAGCGAGGCGCCGTCCAGCGACCCGGGCCTGGCGGTCTGGCTGGCCGCGGCCGCCGAGATGGTCTTCCTGGCGATCCACGGCGCGGTCCAGCCGCGGTTCGAGCCGCCGGTCTTCGCCGCGGCGGCCCTGGCCCTGGCGTTCGCCGCCCGCCGCCTGCCGTGGAGCGGACTGGCCCAGGCCGGGGTGGTCGGGGGACTGCTGGCGCTGGCGGTCATGCTGCGCCCGGCCTTCATCGGCCCGGCGCTGGACGGCTCGACGCCCTTGCCGATGATCGGCGCCGCGTCCGGCGGGGCGGCCCTGCTGGCCTTCGCCGCCGCTTGGCTGCTGAAGGCGGCCGGCCGCCGCAACGAAGCCGAGTCCCAGGGCGCGGCCGCCCTGATGATCCTGCTGCTGGGCCTGTTCATCGGCGTGCACGTCGTCGTGGTCGGCAAGCCCGGCGACGACGGGGCGTTCCTGCTGGACGCCTCGCTGCGCACCCTGATCCTGCTGGCCGCCGGCCTGGTGCTGGTCCTGCGGGCCCGTGCCGACGATGGTCCGGTGGCCCGCTGGCGGACCCTGGCGGTGGTCGCCGCCGGCCTGGCCCACGGCCTGCTGTTCCAGGGCCTGCTGGCCAATCCCTGGTGGGGTTTGGGCGAGGTTCCGGCCGGTCCGCCGCTGTTCAACACCCTGATCCTGTCCTACCTGGCGCCGGCCGTGCTGGCGGCGGTCGCGGCCTGGCGGCGGCCGGTCGATGCGGCCGGGCGCGGCTGGGTGGTCGGCTCGGCGGTCTTCGGCCTGCTGTGGGCGGTGCTGGCCCTGCGCCATGGGATTCATGGCCGGGCCATGCACGAGGCGGAGATCGGCCGGGGCGAGATCGCCGGCTACGCCGTCCTGGCGCTGCTGGCCGCGCGCGGCTTCTTCGATCCGCGGCTGGCCGCGCGACCGGCCGCCAGCTGGCTGGTCCGCGCCGCGCCGGTCGTCGGCTGGACAGCCCTGGTCCTGGCGGTCCTGACCTTCGGTTTCCTGGCCAATCCCTGGTGGGGACCGGATCAGTCGCGTCTTTCGCCCCTGACGGCGGTCCTGCTGACGGCCCTGGCCCATGGGGCGGGCGCCATCCTGCTGCTGGACCTCAGCCGCCAGGGCGGCGGGTTCGGGACGACGGCCCGGGCCTGCGCGGTCGGCGTGCTGTTCGTGCTGGTCAGCCTGGTGGTGCGCTACGCCTTCCACGGCGCGCCGATGGGGGCTTCGATGCACGCCGGCGGGCTGGAGACCTGGACCTTCTCGGCCGTCTGGGCCGCCTTCGGCCTGGCGGTGCTGAGCCTTGGTTCGGTCCGCAAGGACGTGGTGCTGCGCTGGGCGGGCCTGGCCGTGCTGCTGCTCACCGCCGCCAAGGTGCTGCTGGTCGACCTGGCGCGTCTGGAGGGCGTGGTTCGCGCCGCCTCGTTCCTGGCGGTCGGCGCCCTGCTGCTGGGCGGGGCGGTGCTGGTGCGCCGCCTCAACGCCCGGACGGCGAAGGCGTCGCCGCCGGCTCCGCTGGACGCTGGCTGACCCGCACCCAGTCGACCTCCATCACGGCGGGCAGGGCGGCTTCGTCCACACCGCCGGCGTTGGCGCCTTCGGGCCAGCGGCCGCCGAAGGCGAGGTTGAGGATCAGATGGAAGGGCCTGTCGAACGGCGCGGCGCCGGCCTGGCCGTCGGCCCGCTTCCAGTCGACCGCGCTCGCCGTCGCATAGGGCCTGCCGTCCACCGACCAGACGATGGCCCGCGGCGACCACTCCACGGCGTAGACATGGAAGCCGTCGGCCGAGGCCGGCATGGCCGTCGACCGACTGACCTGGCCGTGGGTTCCCGCCGTGTCGGCGGCGAAGTGGATCGTGCCGAAGATCCGGTTCTCGCGGCCGCCGTCGCAGCCGGGGCAGGGCGCGCCGAGGTTCACGGTCTCCAGGATGTCGATCTCGCCCGAGCGCGGCCAGGCGCCGTAGGCGTCGTCCTCGGGCATCATCCAGATCGCCGGCCACACGCCCTGGCCGCCGGGTACGCGAGCCCGGGCCTCCACGCGGCCGTAACGCCAGCTGGCCTTGCCCCGGGTCAGGATCTTGCCCGAGGCGTAGTCGCCGGTCTTCACGCCCGCCGACGGTCCGGTCCAGGGATCGGCCAGGCCCGTGACCCGGCGCTTCACCGCCTTCAGCCGCAGCAGGCCGCCGCCGACCGAGACGATGTCGGGGCTGTCGACATAGCACTGGCGCTCGTCGTTGCCGCCGCCGCCGCAGTCGACGGCGTGGGACCACTTGGCGGGGTCCAGCCGGTCGCCGTCGAACTCGTCGGCCCAGACCTGTTTCCAGGGACCGGGCTCGGCCGCCCGGGCGCTCGATAGCGACAAGGTCGCCAGGGTCGCCAGGGCCGCCAGGCCCAGGGCGCGTGCGATCATGGCGGTCTCCCGTTCCGCTCTTGCCGGGACCCTGTTGTAGCGCGAGCCGGGCCGCGCTCAACGCCCGGCGATCGGCGCCTCCAGGCTCTTCAGCCGGTTGACCGCGTTGGTGTTGCCCGGATCCAGCGCCAGCGAGCGGCGGTAGTGGACGATGGCGGCGGCCTTGTCGCCATTGGCCGCGTAGGCCTCGGCCAGGCTGTCCTGGGCGTTGCCGCTGGCGGGAAACAGCTCGGCGGTCAGGGCCAGCACCGCCAGGGCCTTGGCGGCGTCGCCGAAGGCCAGCAGGCGATAGCCCCAGTCGTTCAGCTCGTGCTCGGACGGCTTGAAGGCCGGGTCCTTGCGCTGGTCGGCGATCACCTTGGCGAAGGCCGACTTCGGCTGGCCGGTCAGGGCCGCGCGCAGGGCCGCCACGCCGGTCAGCCTCATGCCCGGAATGAAGGCCTGGGCGATCTCGTCGACGACGTCCTCCGGCGTGCCGCCCGCCAGGTTGCTGAGGATGGCCACCCCCACCCCGTCGCCGGGATAGAGGTAGACCGCGTTGCGGCTGCCGCCGGTCATGCCCACCACCAGGCGGTCCGGGCGCTCCAGCACCAGCCAGCCCAGCCCCCACTGGCCCAACTGGCCGTCGTTGTAGGGAACCTGGGTCCACATGGTCTTGCGGGCGGCTTCGCCCAACAGCCGGCCGTCCATCAGGGCGATCATCCAGCGGCCCATGTCGTCGCCGGTGCTGTCGAGGCCGGCGGCGGCTCGGGCCAGGGGCGAGAACACCTCCTTGCGCACGGTCGGCTGGTCGGGCGTCTCGCGGCGATAGCCGTAGGAGGTGGCGCGCGAGGGACCGGGATCGAGGCTGTCTCCGTAACGCGAGGCGGTCATGCCGGCGATGGCGAACTGCTCGCCGCCCAGGGGCGTGCTGTCGGGCCGCCCGTGCAGCCGGTCGATGGCCATCTGCACCAGGGCGTAGTTGGTCTGGCAGTAGTGGAAGCGCTGGCCCGGCGGAAACAGCACGGGCGCGGCCTGGGCCTCCTTCCAGGCCGTGGCCTCGTCGACGGCGCCGTCCTTCTGGCGCGGCACGAAGTCGGGCAGGCCCGAGGTGTGGCTGAGCAGGCGGCGCACGGCGACGCCGCGCCAGGCTTCCGGCAGGCCGTCCACATAGGCGCCGATCGGCTGGTCGAGGTCGAGCCGCCCTGCCTCGACCTCGCGCATGGCCGCCACGCCGGTGAAGGCCTTGGTGATCGAGTTGATCGGGAAGGTCGTGGTCGGCGTCGCCTGGACGGCGCCGGCGATGTCGGCCACGCCGTAGGCGCGGGAGAAGACGATCGCGCCGTCCTTGACCACCACGGCCTGAAGGCCCGGCACGTGGCGATCGGCCATGAACCGCCGGACTATGGCGTCGGCGCGCTGCGCCGGATCCGGCCCGGCCGCCCAGGCGCGAGCGGAGAAGGCGAGCGTGGATGAGGCGAGCGCCGGACAGGCCAGTCCGGTCGCCAGCAAGGTGCGGCGGTTCATGATGCTGCTTAGACCCCTGGAGCCGTCCCCGCCCCGGCGTGCAAGGGATCAGGCGAGAGCGCGGCGGGCCAGTTAATCTTCGGTCATGAGCCGGCGGGCGCGGGTCCGTAGCGGACGAAGGCGGCCAGCAGGGCGTCGGCCTGTTCGCCCTGGGCGATGGCGTTGAAGTGGATCAGCGCCTGGGCCGCCTGGGCGGTGTCCTTGGCCAGGTCGAGCCTGGCCGACGTCAGCACCGTCTGGGCGGCTTTCTGGTCGGGGCAGGTCTCGCCGTTCAGCAGCTTTTCGGCCATGGGGCCGTAGACCCGCGCCGCATTGACCCGGAAGCAGGCCCGGGCCGCCGGATCGGCGTCATTCCAGAGGGTTCGCAAGCCGTCGCTCGTCAGGCCGGCGGGCGCCAGCCGCTGGGCCGAGGCCGCGCGGATCATGGCCGAGGTCGTGGCGAACTGGATGAACAGCCTGGGCGCGCCCGCGCGGCCCACGCAGGCAGCGGCCGCCGCCTGGATCGCCTTGTCGTGGGCGGCCAGGGCCTTGGTCGCCGAATTCATGTCGCGCCCATAGGCGGTCAGCACCTCGGTTCTGTCGGCCTCGGGCAGGGTGTTCCACAGGCAGTCTCCCGGGGAGGGCCTGAGCGTCGCCGAGGGGGCGGTCGCCGTCTGGGCCATGACCGGCTGCGCCCAGCAGGCGGCGGTCGCCACGGCCAGAGCCGCCAGCATCCTGAGCGTCATCCCCAATCCCCCGAGGTCGTCCTTAAGGTCGCGCCGATCTAAGCTCCACTTTAAGTCGAGATCGTGACGGCCGGTTTCCTTCGCCGGCGAACCCGCCTAGGAAGACGTCATGCCGAGCGGTCCCGACATGATGCTGGAAGCCGCCTGCGGACCGGGTCCGGTCTGCGGGGTGGACGAGGCCGGCCGCGGGCCGTGGGCCGGGCCGGTCAGCGCCGCCGCCGTGATCCTGGATCCGGCGCGGGTCCCCAAGGGCCTCAACGACTCCAAGAAGCTCTCGGCCAAGGCCCGCGCGGCCCTGGAGGACGAGATCAAGGACATGGCGATCGCCTGGTGCGTGGGCATGGCCAGCGTCGAGGAGATCGCCGAGCTGAACATCCTGCACGCCGCGGGCCTGGCCATGCGGCGCGCGGTCGAGGGGCTGTCGGTGAAGCCGGCCTTCGCCCTGGTCGACGGCAACTACCGCTTCGTGCTGCCGTGCGAGGTCAAGACCGTGGTCAAGGGCGATGCCTTGTCATGCTCGATCGCGGCGGCCTCGATCCTGGCCAAGGAAGCCCGCGACCGCATCATGGTCGAGATGGACGGCGTCTATCCCGGCTACGGCTTCGCCGGTCACAAGGGCTATCATGCCCCGATCCACCTCGAGGGCCTGCGCAAGCTCGGCCCCTCGCCGATCCACCGCCTGGGCTGGGCCCCGGTGAAGCTGGCGCTCGCCGGCGGCCTGACCGACGAAGCCTAGGCTTCGGCTTCCCACGCCGCCAGGACGCCCAGCGCGCGCAGGCGCGCGAACAGCCGCTTGAGATTGGCGCGGTTGGCCTCGGCCATCGCGGAGAGCCGGGGCAGGGCGTTCGGCGCGGCCGTGGCCACCCAGCCGTCGTCGCGACGCAGGCAGAAGCCCTCCGTCTCCAGGCCGTTCAGGTGGCGGCGGACGGTCTCGGGCGGCACGCGCAGCGTACGGGCCAGCGTCGCCGTGCGCGCGGCGCGACCGACGCGGGCGGGGTCGGCGGCCCAGTCCGGCAGGGTTTCGGCCGCCAAATCCTCGATATTGGACAGGACCAGCTCCAGCAGCACCCGGCTGGCGACCAGGGCGCCGGTCAGGGCGATCAGGTCGTAGCAGGCCCGCAGCACGTACTCCGACAGCGCCCAGTTCATCGCTCGCAACGGCGGCTCGCCCATCGAGGCGGAGGCCGGCGCGGGCGCGGCGTCCTCTGGCAGGGCGCCGGCGGCCTTGAGGTCGTGATGGAAGAGGCGGGCGCGGTCGTAGCGGCCGCGCATCTGGGCCTCGTAGCCGGCGGTCGTCACCGCGGCGTTGGGCACCACCACGCCCTGCGGCCCGACCACGCAGAGCCCGACCCGCGCCAGCCGCGCCACGCGCCGGCGCACGGTCTCGAACGGCAGGGCCAGGGACTGGGCCACGGCGTTGACGCTGACGGGACGGCGCAGCGCGTCGGGCGTGGATTCCGCGGCTCCGCCGTAGATCGCCATCAGCGCCGGGTCGCGGGTCACCGGGGCCATGTTGGCGTCGAGGGCGGCCGTCAGAATCCAGGCGTCGAGCAGGTCGTGGTCGCCGCGGGTGATCTCGATCGTGTCGCGCAGATAGGCCAGCGAGGCGCGGATCTCTTCGCCGAGACGGCGCGCCTGGGCGGGCGCGGTGGGGCGGGATGTCGCCGGCGGGTCAAGCATCGGGGGAACAGAGCAAGCGCCAGGAGCAGGCGCAAGGCCGAGCCTCGCTCAGAATGAGTAGCGAGACGAGTATTTTTCTCCTGCGGCCCCCGCTTACAGTCCGCGCCGTCCGATTGCGGGCGTCCTCGGGGGAGGACGCGCCGCGAACCGTTCGTTCCAGCTGGGGGGCTGGAGGCCGACGGGGGGGAGCGGGAGGCGTGCGGGGGCGCGCTTTCCGCTCCTGGGGCCCTTGGCTCCTGGGGCCCTTGGCTTCTGGGGGCTAGCGCCGCCGCGCCGCCAGCGCCCAGACCGTCACCGCGACCGAGGCGCCCAGCGCCGCCGCGCCGATCCAGTCCCAGACACCGTCGTCGAGCAGCGCCGCCACCAGGCCGAACAGGCTGAGCGCCGCCACCACGACGGGGATGCGGAACACCTGCCAGAGCGAAAGGTGCGGGCGGCTCATTTCACGCTCCCCCGCTTGACCAGCCACAGATAGACGCCCGATCCCAGGATCACGATCGTGGCCAGGTCGAGCAGCGCCCACAGGATCTTCAGCGGCAGGCCGCCGTAGTCGCCGAAGTGCAGCGGCTGCGACAGCGACAGGGTGGCCACGTACCAGGGCGTCGGGGCCACGGCCGCCAGCTGGCCGGTGCGAGCGTCGATCAGGGCCGGGGTGGTCAGGTGCGCGGTCAGCGGCGTGTCGCCGTGGAAGAACACCGCGTAGTGGTGCTCGGTCGAGTAGCTGCTGCCGGGGAAGGCCACGAACTGCAGCTGCTTGCCCGGCAGGGCCAGCTTGGCGCGCTCGACCGCGGCGTTCAGCGAGCTGCGCTCGTTGCCGGCCACCGGCTTGTCATAGGCCTGCGTCAGCTCCTTCAGCGCCGTGTCCTTCCAGTAGGCGATGATCGGCGTGGCCAGGGTGTTGACGACCCCGGTGACGCCCACGACCAGCACCCAGGCCAGGGTCACCGCGCCCAGCAGGTTGTGATAGTCGAGCCAGCGGGTGCGGGCGGCCTTGCGGCCCCGCACCGTGCCGAACGGCAGCTTGCGCATGAACGGGGCGTAGAGAACGACGCCCGAGACGAGCGCGACCACCAGCAAGAGCCCCATGGCGCCCAGGAACAGCATCCCGGCCAGGCCCAGGAACATGTCGGTGTGCAGCTGGAGCAGGAACTCCATCACCGGATGACCGGCGACCGACGGGGCGGGCTCGCCGCTGGTCTGGTCGATCGGCTGGAAGCTGTAGCCGGCCTTGCCCGGCTTGACGGTGGTGACGTTCACCACCGGCCGCTCCACGTCGAAGCTCATGAAGGCGGCGACCTCGCCCGGCTTGCGGGCGAGCGCCGTCTCCAGCACCTGGTCGAGGTTCAGCTTGGGGCCGTCCGGGTGGGCCGGCGCCCAGGCCTGGTTCATCGCGACCTCCTCGATCTCGTGGGTGAACACGAGCGGCAGGCCGGTGATGCACAGCATCAGCAGGAACAGGGTCGAGACCAGGCTCGACCACTTGTGGACCCACGACCAGGCGCGGAGCGTCGACGGCTTCATCGCGTCCTAGAAGTCCGTGGAGACCGACAGGCGCACGGTGCGCGGAGCGCCCAGCGTCAGGTAGTTGGCGCCCGGATAGCCGCCGACCGCCACCCACTGGTTCTTGTCGGCCAGGTTCTCGATGCGGGCGCGCAGGGTGACCGGGCGATCGCCGGCCTCGAAGGCGTAGCGCACGCCGGCGTCGAAGCGGGTCCACGAGCCCAGCTTCACCGTGTTGGCCTCGTTGGCGGCCTGCGAGCCGGTGTAGGTCGCGCGGCCCTCGACGGTCAGGCCCTCGAGCGTGGGAATGTCGTACTCGACGTTGAGGTTGGCCTGGAACTCCGGAACGCCGATCGCCGACTTGCCTTCCAGCGCGGCGGTCTGGGCGCGGTTGATCTTGGTGTCCATCCACGTGGCGCCGCCGATCAGGCGCAGGCCGGGGGTGAGCTCGCCATAGGCCGTCAGCTCGACGCCCTTGTTCTCCTGCTCGCCGTCGGCGCCGTAGATGCGGGTGGTGGTGTTGAAGTACTCGCTGGGCTTGGTGGTGCGGAAGACGCTCAGGGCGCCGCCGAACGAACCGCCGTCGTATTTCACGCCCGCCTCGGCCTGCTCGGCGCGGAAGGGCGAGAGGATCTCGTTGGCGTTGGCCACGGTGACGCCGTTGACGACGGTAGGCGCGATCTTCCCGGGAACCAGGGCCTCGGCGTAGTTGGCGTAGAGCGAGATCTTGTCGCTGGGCTTGTAGACCACGGCCACCGCAGGCGTGGTGGCGTCGCTGTCGTAGGCCACGCCGCCGGCGCCGGTGTTGTAGTCGTAGGTGCGGGTCCAGATTTCCTGGTAGCGCACGCCGACCGTGACCAGCAGGGCCTCGTCCAGGAACGACAGGGTGTCGGCGACGGCGACGCTGCGGTTCTTGGCCCGCTCGGTGACATTCGGGTCCGACAGCGAGCCGCCGATGAAGAAGTCGGCCGCCGGCCTGGCCACCTGCACGGGCGTATAGAGGTTGCTGGCGAAGCCGGCGAAATTCGAGAACGCGTAGGCGTTGCGCGACTTCAGGTCGACCTGGGCGATCGAGGCCACCACGCTGTGGCCAACCGGGCCGGTGGCGAACTTGGCGCGCAGGCCGACGTCCGCCGACAGGATGGTGTCCTCGCGGACGTTGTCGAAGCGATAGGCGCTGATCGCGCCGTCCGCCTGGGCGGTCGGGTTGGCCAGCACGTTGTCTTCCTTGCCCTTGCGGCCGCCGACGGCGGCCCAGGCGCTGACCGTGTCGGTCAGGTCGAACTCGCCGCGCGCCGCGCCGAACAGCTGGCGCTCGTCGGTGTAGGTCCAGTCCTGGGCGAAGTTCTTGTCGGCCGACGGGGCCTTGGGGATGGCGCCGGCCGGGGTGACGGTCGGGCGCGGGGCGTCGATGTGGTGGTCCTGCCAGCCGAGGTCGGCCGAGAAGCGGGCGCGCTCGCCGCGGCGGTCCAGGCCCAGGCCGATCACCTTCAGGTCGCGCTTCTCGCCGTCGACGGCCGTCTCGCCGCCGTGCAGGCCGAGGTTCAGGCGCGCGCCGTAGGCGTCGTCCTGCCCGAACCGGCGAGCGACGTCGGCCTTGGCGTAGAACTGCTCGCCGCCGTCCCAGCCGGCGGTGACGCGGGTCAGGGGCGCGGCGCCGGCCCGCTTGGGCACCAGGTTGAAGGCGCCGCCGATACCGCTGCCGCCCGGGGCCGCGCCGTTCAGGAACGAGTTGGCGCCGCGGAACACGTCCACGCGCTCGACCAGCTCGGCGGCCACGAACTGCCGGGGCAGCACGCCGTAGAGGCCGTTATAGGTCATGTCGTCGGAGTACACGGGGAAGCCGCGCACGACGTACAGTTCCTGGAAGTTGCCGAAGCCCTTGCTGACGCGGACCGTCGGGTCGTTCTGCAGCACGTCGCCGATGCCCAGGGCCTGCTGGTTGCGGATCAGCTCCTCGGTGTAGCTGGTCACTGCGAAGGGCGTGTCCATGGTGTCGAGCGCGCCCAGCAGGCCGACGCGGGCCCCCTTGGCGACCTGGCCGCCGGCATAGGCGGGCGGCAGGCGCACCTGCGAGCCGGTGACGATCACTTCCTCGACGGCCGTGGTTTCGGCGTCCTGCGCAAGGACGGGGCTCGCCGCGAGCGGGGCGAGCAGGGCGGTGGACAGCAGCAGGGCGAGGCGGGACGACACGGGATTTCTCCGACAGCTGAGAATGCGTCGCGATAAAGGGAAAGCGCCGGCGTGACAACAACGGGGCGCTCGATGGGCGAGTTTGCCGGTAACCCGTTGCCGTAACTCGCGTTTCGGCTGTGAAAGCGTCGGGTAGGCGAAGTTCCTGCGACCTCGGTCACTCTTCACCGAGCATCCCCGCGAAGGCGGGGATCCAAGCTGACGTTCGGGATCGAGCACGGCCGTGGGCAGCCTGCAGACTCGGTTTGGGTCGCCGCCTTCGCGGGGAAGGCGAAATCCTGGGCTTCGGGTGGCTGACTGGAGGCTCGACCTTACGGCCGCCGCCAGCCCGTGGGTCGGCCCACGCCGGCCGCGTCGATGCGGGCGATCGCCTCGGCCAAGGGCTCGATCGCCACGGCCATGTGGTGGGCGTTGGCGTGGACGATGGTGTCGCGGTCCAGCAGGACGGCGACGTGGCCCTTCCAGAACACCAGGTCGCCGCGCCGGCGCTCGGCCTCGTCTATCGGCTGGAGAAAGCCGAACTGCATGTCGGTGTCGCGCGGCGCGGCCTTGCCCGAGGCGGCCAGGGCCTGCTGCACCAGGCCCGAGCAGTCCAGGCCCAGCGACTCCCGCCCGCCCCACTGGTAGGGCGCGCCGAGGAACCCCTCGGCCACGGCGGCCGGGTCGATCGCGCTGGCCATGCCGATCGGCGCCAGGTGGGCCTCGATGAACCAGCCCGTGCCGGCGCCCTTGGCGAAGCGGCCTTCGCGGGCCTCCACGCTCACCAGCGCGCCCAGCGAATAGAGGCCTTGCGGGCGCGACTTGATGTTCGGCTCGCTGAACGCATAGGTGCGCAGCGCCGCAACCTGGTGGGTGGCCGGCTCGCCGACGGGGCCAAGATCGGTCTCGGCGATCCAGCCCACATAGCCGTCGCGGGCGCCCTGGCCCCAGGCGAAGCCGTCCTTGACGTCGAGCACCGCAAAGCGCTCGCCGAACAGCAGCTGGGTCCATTGCTCGGCGTCGGGCGTCGGGGCCTTGCGCAGGGCGGCGGCGGGCGCCGTCACCCGGCGGGCCTTGGGGGCGTCGTAGCGCTCGGCGGCGACGATCCCCTCCAGCGCGATATCGGCCAGGTCCGGGCGGGCCAGGGTGAGGCGCGGATCCATCAGGCGAACCGGGTCTTCAGCATCGCATAGAGGCCGCGGATGGCCTGGGCCTCGCCGCCGCTGGGGCGGCCGGGGGCGCCCTTGGGGTTCCAGGCGAAGATGTCGAGGTGCGCCCACGCGCCCGTGGTCGGCGCGAAGCGCTGCAGGAACAGGGCGGCGGTCACCGAGCCGGCCTGGGCCCAGCCGTCGGGGTCGTTCTTCAGGTCGGCGACGTCGCTTTCCAGCGCCTCGCGATAGCCGTCCCACAGCGGCATGCGCCAGACCGGGTCGGAGGCCTTGCGGGCTCCGGCCTCGATCTGCCCGGCCAGGGCGTCGTCGGGGGTGTAGAACGGGATCACCTGCGGACCCAGGGCGATGCGGGCCGCGCCGGTAAGGGTGGCCAGGTCGATGGTCAGGGCCGGCGACAGCTCGGCGGCGCGGGTCAGGGCGTCGGCCAGGATCAGGCGGCCCTCGGCGTCGGTGTTGCCGACCTCGATGGTCAGGCCCGCGCGGCTGTCGAGCACGTCGCCCGGACGCATGGCGTCGCCGGCGATGGCGTTCTCGACCACCGGGACCAGCACGACCAGCCGCACCGGCAGCTTGGCGGCCATGACCATGCGCGCCAGGGCCAGGGCGTGGGCGGCGCCGCCCATGTCCTTCTTCATCAGCCGCATCCCGGCCGAGGGCTTGATGTCCAGGCCGCCGGTGTCGAACACCACGCCCTTGCCGATCAGGGCCAGCACCGGGTGCTTCTCGTCGCCCCACTGGATCTCCAGCATGCGCGGGGCGCGCTCGGGCACGGCGGCGCGGCCCACGGCGTGGACGGCCGGATAGTTCTGCTCCAGCAGGTCGTCGCCGACGATCGCCGAGAAGCCGGCGCCGAACTGCTCGGCGATCTCGCGGGCGATGGTCTCGATCTGGCGCGGGCCCATGGCGTTGGCCGGGCTGTTGACCATGTCGCGGGCCAGGGCGCAGGCGTGGGCGATGGCCTGGACCTCGGCCACGTCGACGCCGTCCGGCGCGACAAGGCGTCGCGCCCCGTCCGCGCTCCGGGCCTTGAAGCGGTCGAAGCGATAGGTCCCCAGCGCGAAGGCCAGGGCGATCTGCGCGGCGTCCAGACCCTCGGGCGTCGCGTGCAGCCGATAGTCGCCGGCCGGCAGCTTGGCCGGCAGGGCGCGGAAGGCCATGGCGTCGGCCTTGCCGCCCTTAAGTCGTTGCCCCAGGCCGAAAAGCACGCGGTCCAGGGCGCCTTCGGGGGTGGGCACGGCCACCGTCTGGCCGGTCTTGGCCGAGAAGTCCGACAGCTGGGCGAAGCCGCGCACGAAGCTGGGCCGCGCGTCGAGGAAGGCCGCCAGCTCGTCCTCGTAGAGGGCGTGCACCGGGATCACGGGACCGTCGGCCGAGCCGCGCGAGGACGAGGTGATCAGGGGTTCGGTCATGGGCCGGGGCCTTCGCGAATTTATGCTTAACGATTCCTTGAGGGGGCCGCGCGATGCTCGGCCGACCTTCCGGAGACATGCCTTCCATGTGTCGCAAGCCCGTCCTGCTCGCAACCGTCCTGACGCCTATTCTTCTGCTGAGCGTTCCGGCCCTGGCCGCGGGCAAGGGCGACAAGGCCGCCAAATCCGCCGCGAGCGCCCCGGTCGCCGTCCAGCCGACGGCCCAGCCCGCCGAGCCTCGCAAGGCCGGCGCCGCCGAGCGCGCCGAGGCCCGCCGTCTGGATCCGCTGGCCCGCGCCGCTTTCTGGAGCAACGAATTCGAGGCCGATCCCCGCGACGCCGAGGCGGGCGTGGCCCTCTCGCAAGCCCTGCGCTCGCTGGGCCGCTACGACGACGCGGCCGCCGCTTCGAGCCGGGTTCTGGTCTCGCATCCGAGCGACGTCGAGGCCCTGCTGGAGACCGCGCGGGTTCAACTGGCGCGGGGCGAGGGCTTCTTCGCCATCGAGCCGGCCAGGACCGCCGCCGCCGCGGCGCCGCGCGACTGGCGCCCGCAATCCTTGCTCGGGGTGGCCTTGGAGCAGTCCAAGCGCGACGACGAGGCCCTGGTCGCCCACCGCCAGGCCGTGGCTCTCGCCGCCAACGAAGCCGCGCCCGCCGCGAACCTGGCCATGTACCTGGCCGGTCATGGCGACCTGGCCGGCGCCGAGGCCCTGCTGCGCAAGGCCGTGGCCATGCCGTCCTCGACGATCCAGATCCGCCAGAACCTGGCCCTCGTGGTCGGCCTGCAGGGCCGCGTCGACGAGGCCGAGCGCATGGCCCGCCAGGACCTGCCGCCTCAGATGGTCGACAACAACCTGGCCTGGCTGCGCGCCGCGCTTGGCCAGGGCCAGGGCTCGGCCACCCGCACCTGGGACGCGGTCAAGGCCGGCGGCTAGGGTGCCAGCGTCACCCCGACGTCGGGCCGGGTCTCGCCGTTGACCTGGGCGAGCCACGCCGCCTGGATCGCTTCGGGACCTTGCGAGCGCTGGACGTGCAGCCAGCGCGGGGCGTCGGCGACGAAGCCGGCCCAGGCCTGTCCATAGCGCTGGTCGAACCCGCCCGGGCCCCAGTCCTGCCGCCGCTTGGCGATGCGGTCGGGGGCGAAGAAGAACACCGGCTTGGCGCCGGGCAGGCGGCCCTGGGCGCCGCCGGCCTCCCAGTGGGCGCCGCCCACCAGCATCGAATAGGCCAGGTCCTCGCCGAAGGTCTCGTGCACGCCGCGCAGCACGCCCGCGTCGCCGGCGAAGTCGACCGAGGCCGTCGGCCGCGCGATCGTCGCCTCGGAAAGCTCGCCATAGGCCAGCACCTGGTCGTGATAGCCCAGCCCCTCGACGAAGCCGCGGCCGCGCGGCGAGGTCAGTCCGACAACCCGCGTCGTCCCGCGCTTCTTCAGCAGGTGGGCCAGGCCGATCGCCGTCTTGGCCGAGGCGCTGGTCAGCACGACCGATTTCGCGCCGAAGCCGGCGTGTTCATCTAGGAAGTCGTCGATCAGGAACGAGGTGATGAACAGCGGTTGCAGCAGGGCGCGGTGGTCGTCCTGGCCCTGCTCGTCGTCCACCGCCAGATAGTGGTTGTAGGCGGCCGCCAGGCCCTGGCGATGGGGCGAGGCGTCGGCCAGGCCCGCCCGTCCGGGTCGCGCCTTGACCGTCAGGTGCGTCGACATCGGCAGGTAGCCGTAGAACCGTCGCCCGACCGCCACCTCGGGATGGGCCGAGGCCTCGACCCGCGCATGGCCCCAGACCGGCACGCGTCCCCAGCCCTCGGGGCCGGGAAAGAAGTCCCAGTAGCGCATGGTCTCGCCGAAGGCGGCGTAGGTGACGTTGTTGGCGGTCAGGGCGAAGCTCTCGACCGCCAGCCGGACCTCGCCCTCCTCCAGCGGCGGCGGATCGACGTCCTGGAACCGCGTGTTGCGCAGGTCGGACTTGGCGACCAGAAAATCCCAGGCCATGGCCGTCTCCCTCGGCGATCGACGCTAAAGGAGTAGGCGGCGGGCGCGGCTGGAAGTCAAACGATTGTTTGAATTTCTGTCGCCCCCAAACTTTCCTTCGTCATCCCGGCCGCAGCGCAGCGGAGAGCCGGGACCCAGGGGGCTCGGGCTCCACGCTCGAGTTCGCCGCCCAGCGGTTGCCATCGCATTGCCGGCTGCCCCTGGGTCCCGGCTCTACGGCTCGCTGCGCGAACCTCCGGCCGGGATGACGCGGAGGGGGCTCGTTCCGCTAAAACAGCCGCAGGGCCGCGTATTGTAGCAGCATGATCGTCTTGGCGTCGCGGATCGCGCCGGAGTCGATCATCGCCAGGGCGTCCTCGATGGTGATCTCCTCGACGGCGATGTCCTCGCCCTCGTCGGCCTCGCCGCCGCCGGCCGAGACCCGGTCCTCGGGGCTGTATTCGCCGACGAAGAAGTGCAGCCGCTCGGTCACCGAGCCGGGGCTCATGAAGGCGTCGAAAATCTTGCGCACCGTCTTCACGCGGAAGCCGGTCTCTTCCTCGACCTCGGCGCGGATGCGGGTCTCGGGCTCGGCGTCGTCGAGCAGGCCCGCCGGAACCTCCAGCAGCAGGTCGTCGTGGCCGTTGACGAAGGCCGGGTAGCGGAACTGGCTGACCAGCACGATCGTCCGCCGGGCGGGGTCGTAGAGTAGGATCGCCGCGCCGTTGCCTCGGTCGTAGGTCTCGCGCGTCTGGCGCTGCCAGGTCCCGTCGGCGCGCAGGTACGAGAAGGTGGTCTTCTTCAGCACGTACCAGTTGTCGGACAGGAGGGTGACGTCCTCCACGCGGACGCGGTCGGCGATGCTCATGGCGGAGGCTCCGTTGAAGGTTGGCGCGCGGCCTGGCGGCAAGGCTCAGGCGATCTGCCGGGGCGTCCGCCGAGTCTGTATCAGTTCGACGTCCGTCTCCACCACGAAGCGGCTGCCCAGGCCGGGCGTGCTGTCGACGGTGATCACGCCGCCCATGGTGTCGACGATCTGGCGGGTGATGCTGAGGCCAAGGCCGGTGCCGCCCACGTGGCGCGAGGCGTCGCCCACCTGCTCGAACGGCCGGAAGATCGCGTCCAGCTGGTCGGGCGCGATGCCGACACCGGTGTCCTCCACGGTGAAGCGCAGACGCGCCGTCTCGCCGGCCTCGCCCTCCAGGCGCTCGACCCGCAGGACCACGTGGCCGGCGTCGGTGAACTTGATGGCGTTGCCCAGCAGGTTGATCAGCACCTGCCGCAGGCGCTTGGGATCGGCGACGACCGTGGTCGGAACCTCGGGCGCCAGGGCGACGGCGAAGGCCAGGTCCTTTTCCTCGGCGCGCAGGCGGAACATCTGGTCCAGCTCGGCCAGGCACGCGGCCAGGTCGAAGGCGACCGGTTGCAGGTCCAGCTTGCCGGCCTCGATCTTGGCCAGGTCGAGGATGTCGGTGATCACCGCCAGCAGGTGCTCGCCGCTGGCGCGGATGGCGTCGACGGCGGTGCGCTGCCTGGGGTCGAGGTTTCCGCGGCTGAGCCAGTAGCTGTAGCCGATCACCCCGTTCAGCGGCGTGCGCAGCTCGTGGCTCATGTGGCTGAGGAACTGCGACTTGGCGGCGTTGGCGGTCTCGGCGGCGATGCGGGCGTCCGACAGGGCGCGGGCCTCGTCGGCCTGCTGGCGCTGGCGGGCCTCGAACTCGCGGCGCATGCCGAAGACGCGGTGCGTCAGGAAGGCGCCGATCATCACCAGCCAGACGCCCAGGATGATCAGGTACCACTGCTCGTCCGACAGCTGGACGCCCTCGAAGGT
Organism: Caulobacter vibrioides; assembly: GCA_001449105.1. Taxonomy (GTDB): domain Bacteria; phylum Pseudomonadota; class Alphaproteobacteria; order Caulobacterales; family Caulobacteraceae; genus Caulobacter; species Caulobacter vibrioides_C. The sequence continues at coordinate 86,765 of LNIY01000045.1, forward strand.
CATGGCGTCGAGCGAGACGGCCAGCGGGCCGGGCGGGGCGCTGCCGACGGCGACGGCGACCGAGCGCACGTCCGACAGGTCCGGGCTCATGTCGCCGCGGGCCAGGCCGTGGCTGGCGACCCACCATTGCTCGGGCTCCAGCCGGTCCAGCGGCAGGGTGACGGTGTTGTCGCCGGGGGCGACGGCGAACTCCATGGCCAGCGGGGCGTCCTGCACGCCGGGCCTGCCGCGCAGGGCGGCGGGCGGGGCGGTCTTGACCAGCAGCTTCAGGCGGTCGGCCTCGCCGCGCCAGCGCAGCCGCAGGGTCAGGGTCTGGAAGCGCGAGAAGTCGCGCCCCTTGGCCTTGTCGCCGAGGGCCAGTTGCAGGCCAAAGCCGCAGTAGGGATAGGCCGCGCCCGTGCGGATCTCGCACGACCAGGCCAGCGGGCGGTCGGGATCCGGCGTCACGGTCGAGCGGCCGCCGCTCTCGGAGTCGGCGAAGGCGTAGGTGGCGAACCCGCTCGACTGCGGGGTCAGGGCCAGGGCCTGGCGGGTGACGACGCTCTTGCCCAGCACGGCGGCGAAGGTGACCAGCACCAGGAGGAAGATCGCCGCCTCGATCTTCAGGTTGCGATAGCGCAGCCAGCCGGCGTCGTTCTCGTTCGACGCGGCCGGCCCATGGGGCCGGCGGTCGAGGAAACGGAACGGACGCTGGGGCACGAGGCGCTCCTGAAGGGGGCGCGCGGCCCGTCGAAACACGAGAGCGGCGACCCTATGCGGTCATGTTTGATCGCCGTTTAACGGCGGGCGAAATTTCTTGCCGATTTGTCGCGAAAGCTTCTTTCGCGACGCCGGATGGTCGTGGTTCAACTCTGCATCGGCCGAGGCTGTCGGCTGCAACCGTCCAGTGAAGGCAAAGCATGTTCGCACCTCGCAAGGCCGTCGCCGTCGTCGCCCTGGCCGCCCTCATCGCGGGCGGGACCGTGGCTCCGGCCCTCGCCCAGATCCCTTCGAACCTGCGCGACCTGGTCGGCGCCCGCGCGGCGGGCGGCGAGACCGAGCTGCGAGCGCGAGGCTACGAGTCCGACCACGTCGACGAGGGCGGCTCGGCCAAGTACGGCTACTGGCGGCGAGGCGACGAGTGCGGGCAGGTCACCACCCGCGACGGCCGCTACCTGACCATCGTCGAGGCCCGCAACATGTGCCGCAAGAAGAGCTCGGGCTCGGACGCCTCGGCCGTGGTGGCGGGCGTGGCCATCGTCGGCCTCGCCGCCGCCTTGGCGGCTCACAAGAAGAAGCACGACGACGCCGACCGCGATCACGACGCCGAGTACGAGCGCGGCTACCAGTCGGCGCTGTACGGCTCCGACTACGACGATCGCCACGAAAGCGAGGGCTATCACGAAGGGTTCCTGGCCGGGCAGTCGGAACGCGACAACCGCCGCTTCTCCAACTCGCGCTACGTGCGCAGCGCTCCGCGCGCCGCCCAGGACGCCTGCTCGCGCCGCGCCGACGAGTTCCAGAGCCGCCCCTACGGCAGCAGCGTGCCGATCAGCGTGCGCGACCTGGGCCGGGGCGACTGGGAGCTGACCATGGCCACGGGGTCCTATCGCTCGCGCTGCACGGCCTCGGCCAGCGGCCAGGTGCGGTCGATCGATCCCTACTGAGGGCGCTCACAGCAGCGCGGCCGGAACCAGGATCAGCAGCATATAGCAGGCCGCGCGCGCCAAGGCGCCGAGGGCCGTCGCGGTCGCGGCCAGGCGGCCGATCCCGAGGCGCTTGGACAGCCAGCGGACCTCGGTCAGCACCAGCCAGACGGTGGCGACCAGGATGATCCCCAGGCCGGCCGCGCTCCAGGCGACCCCGCCCCGCTGAAGGGCGCTCAGGCCCAGCGACAGGGCCAGCGACGTCGGCGCGGCGAGGTAGCACTGGGCGTAGAACGGCCGCCGCAGGGTCTTGCGCGATATCACCGCGCCTTCCTTGCGCAGCAGGGTCAGGGCCACGACCAGCGGCGTCAGGCCGAAAAGCAGGCAGCGGAACATCAGGAGGTTCTGCTGCGAGCCGAAGATCGTCTTGGCCAGCGGCGTGGCGCCGACCGGCTGGGGCGAATGGGTCGCCCAGCCGATGAGGTTGGCGATCACCAGGGTGATGATCAGCAGCACCGGCGGATTGAGGGCGTCGTCGTAGCGCTGTTCCTCCGGCTGGCCCTCCTCGCGATCGGAATAGGCCATGGCGGTCAGCGGCCGGGCCACGATCCGCAGCATCGTGCGCGGATAGAAGTAGAGCCAGGTCATGGCCTCGAAGAGCAGTTCCTCGAAGCTTCTCAGGATCTTCAGCAGGTCCACGGGCGATGCTCTCCACCGGTCGCCTGTGGTGATAGCAGCCGCTTTCCGGCCAACTCCAGTCTTTCCACCAAGGCGCGCGCCGTCGGCGCTGTACACGCGGCGCGAAGCCGGGCCCTAATCGCGCGACGGCGGAGCTTCGATCATGGCCAAGCGGGACTTTCCCTATTATCGCGGCGAGCCGGTCGCCCTGTCGGCCGGCGGCTGGGCCCTGGCGCTGGGCGGCTGCGTGGCGGGTTTTCTCGCCCTGATCCTCGTGCCGCGCGGTCCGCTGGGCGGACCTCTGGGCCTGGTCGCGCCGCTGGTGTTCGTCGCCCTGCCGCTGATCGGCCTGGCCCTGGCGGCGGGGAAGGGGTGGCGCGCGCTCTTTCCGCGCCCGAGGCTCGCCGACATCCTGATCGGCGTGGCCTTCGCGCCGCTGGTCCTGGTGGTCTCGGGGGCGGTCGCCTTTCTCTTCAGCCGGCTCGGCCCGGCCGTCGCCAATCCCGCCGCGGTGATCGTGGCCCAGCTGGAGGGCATGCGGCGCGTGGTGTTCATCGGCGGGACCGCGCCCCAGCTGCTGGGCGAGGAGCTGGTGACCATCCTGCCGTTCCTGACCCTGCTGACCCTGCTGCACGGCCGCCTGGGGCTTTCGAAGGGAGGGGCGATCGCGGGCGCCTGGATCCTGTCGGCGGTGATCTTCGGCCTGCTGCACCTTCCGACCTACGGCTGGAACCTCGTCCAGGTGCTGCTGGTCATCGGCGTGGCGCGGCTGGTGCTGACGATTCCCTACCTGCTGACGAAAAGCGTCTGGTCCTCGTTCGCGGCTCACCTGACCCTGGACTGGTCGATCTTCGCGCTCGTGCTATTGGGAAGCATGCGGGGCCAATAGCCCAAGCCTTTGGCCTGACTCAGCTTCCGGCGCTTTTGCGCGGTTGACATCGTCGGGCTCGTCGCTTATCCACCGCCCCTCACTCGCGGGGCCGACAGGTTTCGCGTCCACTCTATTAGTTTCGGAGCCACGTCGTGAAGCGGACATTCCAGCCGTCGAAGCTCGTGCGAGCCCGCCGTCATGGCTACCGCGCCCGCATGGCCACCAAGAACGGTCAAAAGATCGTTGCTCGTCGCCGCGCCAAGGGCCGTAAGCGCCTGACGGCCTAAGAGCGGGTTCCCCCGCTCTTCTTTCCTGCCTCGGCGGGATCGTACGACATGACAAAAGCCGCCCCTTCCCAGAACCAGGCCTCCAGCCTGCGCCGGAAAGGGCGGCTTTTTTCATGACCGAATCCCAGGTTTCTCCGGTCGAAGCGGGTCCGACGATCGAGCGCCTCAAGGTCCGATCCGATTTCCTGAAGGCCGCCAAGGCCCCGTCGCTGTCGCGCGGCGCCGTCTTCATGCAGCTGCGCCCCCGGGGTGACGAGGACGCCCTGATCCGCGTCGGCTTCACCGCCTCCAAGAAGGTCGGGGGCTCGGTGGAGCGCAATCGCGCCAAAAGACGCCTGCGCGAGGCCGCCAGACTGCTTCTACCCCTTCATGGACGCCCCGGTTGCGACTATGTGTTCATCGCTCGCGGCGGCACGCGCTCGCGGCCGTGGGGGCGTTTGCTTGACGATGTAAAATCCGCGCTGGTAAGCCTCGCGGCCGAAATCGACCGCGGGGGTAAGCGTACAGCTCCGCCTGCCCCGTCCGCGCCCGTCTCACCCCATTCGCACGCGCTTGCGTCCGATCCCTCCGATCCCGGTTAAGTGTCCATGCAGAACGACAACAAGAACACGCTGGTCTTCATCATCAGCGCGTTCGCGATCCTGATCGGCTACCAGTTCTTCGTCCTGGGTCCGAACCAGAAGAAGCAGGCAGCCGCCGAACGCGCCAAGAAGGCCGCCGAGGCTCAGGCCGCCGCCGCCAACCCGGGCATGGCCATCGGACCGGACGGCAAGCCGCAGCCGATCAAGCTGTCGCGCGAGGCCGCCAAGGCCGCCAGCCCGCGCATCCCGATCGACACGCCCACCCTGTCGGGCTCGATCTCGCTGAAGAGCGGCAGCGTCGACGACCTGCTGCTCAAGCGCTATCGCCAGACCACCAGCAAGACCTCGCCGCCGGTCGAGCTGCTGCGCCCCGCCGGCGCGGAGAACGCCTTCTTCACGCTGTTCGGCTGGAGCGGCCAGAACCTCGGCGCCATGCCGGGCGAGAGCACGGTGTGGACCGCCGCGCCGGGCCAGACCCTGCGCCCGGGCTCGCCCGTCACCCTGACCTACGACAACGGCGCGGGCTTGATCTTCAACCGCGTGATCGCGGTCGACGCCGACGCCATGTTCACCGTCACCGACAGCGTCCGCAACAACGGCGGCCAGCCGGTCTCGATCACCCCCTACGCCTCGGTGCGTCGCTGGGGCGTCCCGGACGATCTCGGCAAGAACCACATCGTCCATGAAGGGGCGATCGGCATGCTGGGCGAGAAGGACTACAAGCTCGAGCAGTCCAAGTACCAGAAGTGGAAGAAGGACAAGCCGCAGCAGACCATCGCCTCGGTCGGCGGCTGGACCGGCATCACCGACAAGTACTGGCTGACGGCCCTGATCCCGACCCAGAACGAGCGCATCAACGCCCAGTACAACGTCACGCCCGTCGGCGGCGTCGACGTCTACGAAGCTAACTTCGCCGCCGTCGCCAAGACCGTGAACCCGGGTCAGACCGTCACCGAGACCACCCGCCTGTTCGCCGGCGCCAAGACCGTGCCGCTGTTGCGCAAGTACGAGTACGGCGACGGCCAGGCCCCGGCCTGGTGGCAGTTCTGGGACAAGAAGGCCCAGGCCATCCCGCGCTTCGAATGGGCCGTGGACTGGGGCATGTTCGCCCTGATCACCCGCCCGATCTTCAACGTGCTGGAAATCTTCTACAAGCTGGTCGGCAACTTCGGCATCGCCATCATGCTGCTGACCGTGACCCTGAAGCTCATCCTCTATCCGCTGGCGGACAAGAGCTACGAGTCGATGGCGAAGATGAAGAAGGTCGCCCCCGAGGTCGAAAAGCTGCGCGCCAAGCACAAGGAAGACCCTGCCAAGCAGCAGCAGGAAATGATGGCGCTGTACGCCAAGGAGAAGATCAACCCGTTCATGGGCTGCGTGCCCATGCTGATCCAGATCCCGGTGTTCTACTCGCTGTACAAGGTGCTGACGGTCACCATCGAAATGCGGCACGCGCCGTTCTTCGGCTGGATCCAGGACCTGTCGGCGCCGGATCCGACCACGATCTTCAACCTGTTCGGCCTGATCCCGTGGGATCCGGGCACGCTGCCCTTCGTCGGCGCCATGATCGCGCACCTGGGCGTGTGGCCGCTGCTCTACGGCTTCACCATGTGGCTGACCACGGCGATGAACCCGCCGGCCGGCGACCCCATGCAGCAGAAGATCTTCCAGCTGTTCCCGATCATCTTCACCTTCACCCTGTCGGGCTTCGCCGTGGGTCTGGTGATCTACTGGTGCTGGAGCAACGTCCTGACGATCGTGCAGCAGTACATCATCATGCGCCGCTACAAGGTCGACAACCCGATCGACAAGATCATCGGCCGGCTGACCGGCAAGTCCGTGACGGCCACCTGATGACCGATCCGATCGAGCCCCTCTACACCGACGAAGAGATCGAGGCGGCCCGGGTGCTGTTCGCCCAGCCGGTCTCGTTCATGATGGGGGCCGTCCGCATGGACGGCCTGCCGCCTGCCGACCTGCCGGAAGTGGCCTTCGCCGGCCGCTCCAACGTCGGCAAGTCGAGCCTGATCAACGGTCTGGTCGGCCAGAAGTACCTGGCCCGCGCCTCCAACGAGCCGGGCCGGACGCGGGAGATCAACTTCTTCCTGCTGGCCGAGCAACTGCGGCTGGTCGACCTTCCGGGCTACGGCTTCGCGCGCGTCTCGCGCTCGACGGCCAGCAAGTTCCAGGACCTGGGTCGCCAGTTCCTGCGCGGCCGCCCGAACCTCAAGCGGGTCTACCTGCTGATCGATTCGCGCCACGGCCTCAAGAAGGTCGACGCCGAGGCGATGGACGCCCTCGACATCTCGGCGGTGTCCTACCAGATCGTCCTGACCAAGGCCGACAAGATCAAGCCGCCCGAGGTCGACAAGGTCGTGGCCGACACGCTGAAGGCCATCGCCAAGCGTCCGGCCGCCTTCCCGCGGGTGATCGCCACCTCGTCGGAAAAGGGCCTGGGCCTTCCCGAGCTGCGGGCCGAGATCCAGCGCACCTGCCTGAGCTAGCGCCGGGCCGCATCCCAGACATCAGACGCCGCGAAAGCCCGCCCGCTTTCGCGGCGTTTTTCGTTCCTGTGCCTCCCTCGCGCAGCGGGGGAGGAACCTGGCGGTCTAGGGGGGGCTGGACTCGATTGTCTTGGCTATAAAAGGTGGTCATCCCGGCCGGAGGTCCGCTTAGGGGGCCGCAGAGCCGGGGACCCAGGGGCCACCGCAATGCGCCGGCCCCTGGGTCCCGGATAAGCGCTTCGCGCTTTCCAGGATGACGATCGGTGAGGTATTGATCTTAAAGGATTTTCTCTCCCGGCCAATTGAGCGCCGACCCTACGGCGCGACCAGGTCCAGCGCCGCTTCCAGCTGCTCGTCTCGCCCCGCCCTCACGCCGGCCAGGGTTGGGCGGACCAGCACGGTGGGCTGGACGCCCACTCCATGGTGGCGGCCGCCGTCGGCCTTGGTCACCTTCATCCCCGTCCATGAGATCCGATAGCCGCCGGGCAGCTCGAACGGGTTGATGTTGCCGTTGGTCCCGGCCGTCGGCTCGCCCACGATCGGCGCCAGCTTCTCGGCCGCCACCAGTCCCAGCGTCGATTCCGCATAGCTGATCGCCTGGCCGTCGGTGACGAAGGCTACCTTGCCGGTCAGCCGGGGCGTTCTCGGCGGCAGGGTCCAGTTCGAGGTCTTCCAGGTGACGTCCTGCCGGTCGGGTCGCAGCGTCACCGGCACGTTCCACAGGTCCGAGCGCAGCGGCCGGTCGGCCAGCAGGCCCAGGTACCAGGGCTTGACCCGCGGATAGCCGCGTACGTCGAAGACCACGCCACGGGCGGCCGCCAGCCGCGGAACCGCCTCCTGCAGCTGGGCGTCGCTCACCCGGTCGAGGTCGACATAGAGCACGCCTGGCCGGATCTCGGCGATCGGCTCGGGCTTGGCCAGGGGCGGGACTGGTCGCGCCTGGCGCTCCAGGCTGATGGAGAAGGGCGCGCCGTCCGCCCGCACCCCTTCCAGCGTCGTTGGAGCGCCGACCGGTCCGGCGACCAGCAGGCGGGAGGCGACGTGGCGCTTGTACTGCGGCGTGGCGGACGAGATCAGCCGCTCGCGCGCCGCCAGGGCCTCGCTCGTCGACCGGCCGTCGATGCGCAGGACCACGTCGCCGACCTTCAGCGGCGCGCCGGGCGCGACGGCGGTGACCACGGCCTGGTTCTCGATCCAGTCCAGCCGCAGCGGGGGCTGGCCCTGCGGGGTCTCGCCCGGACCCGAGACGCGGCCGTGGCCGTCGTCGAGGTCGGCCACCAGCCGTCGCAGGTCCTGGCCGAAGGCCTCGGCGTCCGGCGCGGCCGAGGCCTGGGCCAGCGCACGGGGCAGTTCGGCCGACCAGTCGACGGGCGTGACGTCGAAATAGGGATAGAAGTGCTGGAAGACGTTCCAGGTCAGCACCACGTCGGCCAGCCGGGTGGTGCGGTCGTCGCCGCTGGGCAGGAAGCCGGCGGGCTTGTCGAGGGCGATCTTGGGCGCGCTCTCCACGCCGGCGGCGGCGATCGCCAGCGGCAGGCGCAGGCTGATCCCTCCGGGCAGGTCCGCGGCGAAGCGGTCTGTCTCGCCGCCGACCGTTGCCGGGACGCGGGCGCTGCGATAGACGCCGCCGGGCGTGATCCCCACGCCCTCGTGCCGCCAGCGCAGGCCGGGTCCTGGTAAGACCGGGATCGGCGCGGGCGCCGTCGCGGCGGTCGGCCAGAGCTGCAGCTCCGGCGCCAGCGGCTTCAGCACAGCCTCCAGCCGCGCCGCCAGCTCGGCCGGCGAGTTCGCCTTCTCCACCGATTGCACGCCGGCCAGGGCCACGGCGTTCCAGTCGGCCCCGGCGGCCGTGTCGCCGGCGTAGAAATAGCGCACATAGCCGAACGCCCGGGCGAAGGCGGCCAGGTTGGCGGTCTCGCGCGCGGTCAGGGCGCGGGCGGTCTCGGCGCCCGGATTGGCCGGGCCGATGTCCTCCAGCGCGACGGCGTCGACGAAGGCTTCGCCCGCGCCGCGTTGCAGCAGGCCCAGCGCCAGCCGTTCGGCCCCGGCGGGCACGTCGGCCAGGATCTCGACCCTGGTCCAGTCGTCGGAGCGGACGGCGCGGCCGTCCATGTTGTCCAGGCTCAGCATCTTGCCGCCGGGACCGTCGATCCGCAGCCACAGGCTGGCCCCGCCCGCGGGGCTGCGCACCACCCCGCTCAGCCGGATCCGCCGGCCGCGATAGGCCTGGGCCGCCACGCCCTGGCTCAGCGTGCCGTACTCGGCGGTCGCGCGATCCTCGCCGGTGAAGGCCAGCCGGGCGGCGGCCTCGCCCTGGCCGGGCCGATCGGTGGTTCTCTGGCCCACATAGCCCGGGCCGCCCACCCGCCAGCCGCTGGGCGCGGCGTCGGGACCGGCCGTCTCGAAGTCCGGATTGACCAGTCCGGCCGGGCCGGCGGCGGCGGCGAGCAGCGCGAAGGACGAAACGAAGCCGGCCATGGACATGCTGAAACCCTCCCGAGGTTTCCCGGAAGGGTTGAGGTCAAGCTTGTCGCAATTAGGGCGTCCGCGAGGCCTTAAGCCGCCCGGCCGTTGCCCTCGTCGGTCATGAAGCCCATCAGCACGTCGATGCGCTTGACCAGTTCGGCGCGGGCCATGGCGCCGGTGACCTCGACCTGGGTCATGGCGCTGAGCGCGTTGGCGGCCTCGATCAGGCGCGGTTCCTTCACCGCCTCGCCGACGGCGCGCAGTTCGGCCGCCTGGGCGGCCAGGGCGCGGCGGGCCTGGGCCGGATCGCTGTCCAGCGACTGAGCGGCGGACTTGACGATGCGCAGGGCCTGCGAGAGGCGGGCGGCGGGGGTGCCGGCCGCGTCGGCCTTGCGCTTGCGCGGACCCTTGTATTCGGCCGAGTTGAAGCGGCGGCGGTCGGGGCCGACATACTGCACGGCCTCGACCCAGTCGCGCGGCTTCAGGGTCACCGCTTCCAGGCGCCGTTCCAGATCCTTGATCGTGAACGGCTTGCGCATGAACTCGTGGATGCCGGCGTCGCGGGCGCCGAAGATCGCCTCGGCGGTGGCCTCGGCGGTGCACATGATGATCGGGTTCTGGCGGCAGGCCAGGTCGCTGCGGCGGACCTTGCGGGCCAGGGCCAGGCCGTCGACGCCGGCGCTGGAATGCTCGACGAAGATCATCTGCGGGTCGACGGTGCGCACCATGCCCCAGCCCTGCTCGGCGGTCGGGGCGGCGAAGATCTGCACATTGCCCACGTGACGCAGCTGGTCGCCCAGCAGGCGGACGGCGGCCGTGCTCGGGTCGACCACCAGCACGCGCTGCATCTTGGCGGCGATGCGCTGCAGGGTGCGAGGGTTGCCGTCGAACACGGGGCGGGGTCTCCAGAGGATCGGACCCCGACTCTTACCCCCCGAGGGTAAAAAACCGCTTGATGATAATCGACCGACCTGTGCGTCAGATCGCCAGGCTGGCCGATAGGCCGGAGTCGAAGTCCTGCAGGATGTCGACCGCCTCTTCCACGTCGACGATGGCCTGCTGGCCCTCGGGGAAGCGGTAGCGCCAGAAGCTGGCGATGTGCGAGATCACGCCCACCTTCTCGCCCAGGGACAGGAACATGTCGGGCGCGCGCAGCAGGAACTCCCGGAAGGCCTGGGGCTTGCCGTTGTCGATCAGGTCCTCGAAGGCGTCGTCATAGACCTTGATCGTGCGCAGCACCGAGGCGCGCTCGACCACCACGCCGTGCTGCAGGCGCTTGCGGGCGTCGTCGACATAGCGGGCGGTCTCGGCCTCGCGGGCGCCGGTGATGATCATCTGGCCGATCTCGCCGGCGGTGGCGGTCAGCTGCGGCCACAGGCGCGTGAGCATCCACTTGTAGTAGAGGAAGCCCTTCCAGCTGAAGACGCCCTCCCTGAAGCTCTCGCCCTCCAGCACCAGGGTCTCGCGCAGCGGCTCCAGCCGCTCGTCGACGTCGGTGGACAAAAGGGCCTCGACCAGGCGGGCGGCCGCCGCGCCGTTGACCCGGCCGCTGTCGCGGTAGGCCAGGTCGATCAGGCGCGATATCTCGACGGCCACGAAGCCCTGCATCTGCTCCAGGTCGTTCGGCGACAGGGCGAAATAGCAGGGGGCCACGATCATGCCGTGGCGGCGCAGGTGCTCGCGCAGCAGGAACGGATCCAGCGACGGCAGCATGTCGATCATGCGCAGGGTCGCCAGGTCGCGCGTCATGTCCGACGGATCGTTGCAGGCCTCGCGCAGCAGGTCGATCCAGCCGCGCTGGCCCACGAAGAACGACTGGCCGCCGAGCGACAGGTCGCTGCGCTCGAACGGGATGATGATCTTGGTGGCGGTGGGGCGGGCTTCGTCGAACAGGAACAGATCGTCGCTGCGCAGGCGATGCTTGACGATCAGGGCGTTGTTCAGGATCCGGTTCCGAAACAGCGGATGCTGGGAATATTCGGGGCGGTGGCTGCTGTCGGCGGCGATGGCCAGCAGGTTCAGCACGCGGCTGGTCGACGCGGTGCGCTCCAGCGCGCGCAGGCTGCGCGTCAGGCGGTCCGGCTTGCGGACGGGAGCGAGCTTTCGGCGCGCGGACAAGTGCAGGAACCCCCTTGGTTACGGGGGAAGTTGTAGCGCTGGCGGCCTAAACAAACGCTAACCGTGACCGCAGGTAGTCCCCGGAATGGGGATTAGCGGAGGACGGGAGCGCCGGCCCGATCCTCCCCCCGAAGGGGGAGGTGGCCCGGAGGGCCGGAGGGGGAAGCGGCTGCTGGGCTTCAGCATGCACTTCCCCCTCAGTCGCTCCGCGACAGCTCCCCCTTCAGGGGGAGCATCAGAAAGCTACCCCTCGAAAGGATCCCGCATCAGGATGGTGTCGTCGCGCTCGGGGCTGGTCGACAGCAGGGCCACCGGGGCGCCGATCAGTTCCTCGACGCGGCGCACGTACTTGATGGCGTTGGCGTTGAGGTCCTTGAACGAGCGGGCGCCGGCGGTGCTTTCGCTCCAGCCTTCCATCTCCTCGTAGATCGGCTCGGCGGCCGCCTGGTCGCGCATGCCGGCCGGCAGGTAGTCGACGACCTTGTCGCCGATCTTGTAGCCGACGCAGATCTTCAGGGTCTTCAGGCCGTCCAGCACGTCCAGCTTGGTCAGGGCGATGCCGTCGATGCCGTTGATGGCCACCGACTGGCGCACCAGCACCGCGTCGAACCAGCCGCAGCGGCGCGGACGGCCGGTGTTGACGCCGACCTCGCGGCCGATCGTGGCCAGGTGCTGGCCGACCTCGTCCTGCAGCTCGCAGGCGAACGGGCCCTCGCCGACGCGGGTGGTGTAGGCCTTGACGATGCCCAGCACGTAGCCCGGACCCTTGGGGCCCATGCCCGAGCCGGCGGCGGCCTGGCCGGCGACGGTGTTGGACGAGGTGACGAACGGATAGGTGCCGTGGTCGACGTCCAGCAGGGCGCCTTGCGCGCCTTCGAACAGGATGCGGCGGCCGGCCTTCTTGGCCTGGTCCAGCACCCGCCAGGCCGGCTGGGCGTAGGCCAGGATCTTCGGCGCGATCTCCATCAGCTGGTCGAACAGCTCGCCGGCGTCGGCGTCCGGCAGGCCAAGGCCGCGACGCAGGGCGCCGTGGTGGCTGAGCAGGCGCTCGATCTTGGGCTTCAGGGCTTCAGGATCGGCCAGGTCGGCGACGCGGATGGCGCGACGGCCCACCTTGTCCTCGTAGGCCGGGCCGATGCCGCGGCCGGTGGTGCCGATCTTCTGGCTGGAGGCGGCTTCACGGGCCTGGTCGAGGTCGCGGTGCAGCGGCAGGATCAGGGTGGCGTTGTCGGCCAGCACCAGCAGTTCCGGCGTGATGGCCACGCCCTGGTCGGCGATCTTGCCGATCTCGGTCAGCAGGTGCCACGGGTCGACGACGACGCCGTTGCCGATGACCGAGGTCTTGCCCTGCACCACGCCCGACGGCAGCAGCGCCAGCTTGTAGACCTTGCCGTCCACCACCAGCGTGTGGCCGGCGTTGTGGCCGCCCTGGAAGCGCACGACGACGTCGGCCCGGTTGGAGAGCCAGTCGACGATCTTGCCCTTGCCCTCGTCGCCCCACTGGGCGCCCACGACGGTCACGTTGGCCATGATAGAGATATGCCTTGTCACCTGCCCGGTAGCGCCCGCGGCCCTTCGACAGGACTCGGCGGCGGACGTTCGTCAGATTGTCGGTGACGGACGGGGGCCGGATTGGCGGCCCCCGTTGAAGTCAGAAGGCGTAAAGCAGGCGCACGCCCAGATCGTCAAGCCCCTGGTTCTTGCCCTGGTGGAAGATCTGGCCGTTCGACAGGTGCACGTAGGACAGCTCGGCGGCCCACTTGTCGTTGAAGCGGTAGCCCAGGGCCAGCTCCGGCTGGAACAGCACCTTCGAGCCGAAATCGATGCGGGTGTTGTAGAGCTTCAAGCGGCGATCGATCTCGGCCTGGCTGATGCCCGGCTCGTTCACCGGCGGCAGGCCGGTCTCGCCGTCGGTGTAGGCCAGGCCCATGCCCGGACGGAAATAGAAGCCGCCTTCGGCCCCGAAGTCGATCGGCCAGGAAAAGCCGGCGGCCACGAAGTTGGAGGTGTTCTCGCTGTTCAGCGACACGAAGGCGTGGACCTGCGGCTTGCCCAGCCAGGTCAGGTTTTCCAGGCGGTCGGTGCGGTAGCCGACGTGCAGGTCGACCCCGTCCTCGCGGCCGGCGGCGCCCAGGCCGACGGCTTCGCCGATGAAGGTGACGTCGTGCTTGTAGGCGCCGACGATCAGTTCGCCGGCTGAAGCGGAAGTCGCGCAGGCGAGCGCGACGCCGGCCGCGGCGGCCAGCAATGCGATTTTCATGGTGTCTGACCCCTCAGCAGTATCCGGCTCACTTATGGCGCGAACCGCCGGTGCGAGCTAGAGCAGGTCCGACCGAATGCTGTGGCCGCGTGGCCACATAGTCACTGAGGGGCCCATGACCGTCTCGCTCGCCGACATCCAGGCCGCCGCCGATCGCCTGAAGGGCCAGGCCGTGGTCACGCCTTTGCTCGAGAGCGCGGCCCTGTCGGACCGGCTGGGCGGCAGGATCTTCGTCAAGCCCGAGACCCTGCAGCTGGCCGGCGCCTTCAAGTTCCGGGGCGCCTACAACCGCCTCTCGCAGTTCACCGACGAGGAGAGGGCCAGGGGCGTCGTGGCCTTCTCGTCGGGCAACCACGCCCAGGGCGTGGCCCTGGCGGCCGACAGGCTGGGCATGCCGGCCCTGATCGTCATGCCGGCCGACGCGCCGTCGGTGAAGGTCGAGGCCACGCGCGGCTTCGGGGCCGAGATCCGCTTCTTCGACCGCTTCAAGGAAGACCGCGAGGCCATCGCCGCGCAGATCGCGGCCGAGCGCGGCATGATCGTCGTGCCGTCCTACGATGATCCCGACATCATCGCCGGCCAGGGCACGGTGGGGCTGGAGATCATCGCCCAGGCGGAAGCCCTCGGCGCCAGCCTCGACAAGGTGCTGGCGCCCATCGGCGGCGGCGGCCTGATCGCCGGGACCTCCACGGCCGTGAAGGCCCTGTCGCCCGCCACCCAGGTCTGGGGCGCCGAGCCGGCCGGCTTCGACGACACCCGCCGCTCGCTGGGCAGCGGCCACCGCGAGGTCATCGACCCCGACGCCCGCTCGTTCTGCGACGCCTTGCTGGCCCCCACGCCCGGCGCCCTGACCTGGCCGATCAACAGCCGCACCCTCACCGGCGTCGCCGCCGTCACCGACGACGAGGTCGCCGCCGCCATGCGCTGGGCGTTCATGAACCTGAAGCTGGTGGTCGAGCCCGGCGGCTGCGTGGCCCTGGCCGCGGCGCTGAGCGGCAAGATCGACCTCGGCGGCCAGGCGGCGGTGATCGTCCTGTCGGGCGGGAATGTCGACCCGGCGGTGTTCGCGGGGGTGCTGGCGGGCGTCTGAGAAGAACCCCCTCCGGCCCTCCGGGCCACCTCCCCCAGAGGGGGAGGATCTATGAGAGCCGCGCCAGAAAGATGCTCCCCCTCTGGGGG
>LNIY01000046.1 GCA_001449105.1 Caulobacter vibrioides
CAAAGCTCTGCGCGACGCCGGAAACCCCCGAAGCTGGCCTTCATCGCCATCGCTCGCAGGCTTCTCGTTACCGCAAACGCCGTACTGCGCGATCAGCAGCCCTTCCGGCAGTAAACACAGTTGCCGGCTCTCCGCTACGCTGCGGCCGGGATGACGAAATTGGTGTATTAGCCTCGCAGCGAGAACGGCACCGATCGCCTGTCGTCCTCGAACACCTCGAAGGCCCGGTCCACCGGCGGGAAGGCCCGCTGGGTGCAGTCGTCGCGCTCGCAGATCCGGCAGCTGACCCCGATCGGCGCCGACGGTCCGGCGAGATCCAATCCATCCGCATAGACCAGCTGGTCGGCGTAGCGGGCCTCGCAGCCCAGGCCCAGGGCGTAGCGCCGCTCGGCCTGGCGATAGGCGCCGGACGGCTTCACCACCCCGCGCGCGATGCAGACATAGCGGACGGCGTCGGGCATCTGCGCCAGTTGCACCAGCCAGGCGTCGGGCCGGGCGAAGGCGTCATGCACGTTCCACAAGGGGCAGGCCCCGCCGAAGCGGGCGAACTGCAGGCGCGTGGCGCTGTGGCGCTTGGTGATGTTGCCGGCCCGGTCCAGCCGCACGAAATAGAACGGAACGCCCCGCGCGCCCGGCCGCTGCAGCGTCGACAGCCGATGGAACACCTGCTCCAGGCTGGTCTGGAAGGAGAGCGCCAGGCGCTCGATGTCGTGCCGGGCGGCCCGCGCCGCCTCGCGGAAACGCTCGTAGGGCAAGACGAGCGCGCCGGCGGCGTAGTTCAGAAGGCCCGTGCGGCAGACCTTGGCGGCGCTGTCGCTGCGAAAACCGGCTGCCGCCAGCTCGGCCTCGACGATGTTGGGCAGGGTCAGGGCGGCGATCTGGTAAGCCAGCTGGAAGCTGCGCGTCGCCTCGGGATGGGCCGCGCCGACGGTCACGGTCCGGCTGGCGGCGTCCCAGTGGCGCAGCAGGTCCGGCTCGTCCCCGCGCACGACCCGCACGCCCAGGCGATCGGCGAGATACGCCTCCAGCGCCCGCTCGCCGCCCCCGCCGATCTGCGCCGCCAAGTCCTCGGCGGCGACGTCCAGGCTGTGGATGTAGTTGTTCTTGTAGTGGAAGAAGTCGCGGACCTCTTCGTAGGGCAGGAGCGCGCTGGCCGCCCCGCGCTCGTCCAGCGACACCGCCTCTTCGGTCGCCTTCAGTCGCTCGTCGAGGCGGCGATAGGCGCGGTGCAGGTCCAGGTAGGCCTTGGCCAGATTGGGCGTATTGGCCACCGCCGCCTTGATCTCCGACAGGGCCGGCGCGTCACCGCCCACCGGCGCGTCGGCCGTGGCCTCCCTAAGGTCGGCGATCAGTCGCTGGTCGTCGGCGGCGTCCAGCGAGGCGGCGTCGACCTCGAACACCCGCATGACGTCGATCAGCACCCGGGCGGTGACCGGCCGCTGGTTGGCCTCGATCTGCGACAGATAGCTGGCCGAGAGGCCCAGCTGCGCGGCGCAGGCCTCCAGCTTCCAGCCCTTGGCCTGGCGCAACAGCCGCAGGCGCGGCCCGATGAACAGCTTCTCGCCCATTTCGCAACTTTGCTATTTCACAAGATGCAAGTTCGCAAGCCCTCCCCACAGCCTCAATTTCCTTGAGGCCACAGCCCAAAGCCACGCAAAACTCGATCTTTGCGACGTCACGACTCGGTTGGAGTAAGCCTTGCAACACATCCTGGAAGAGCTGGAGCGTCGTCGGGAGCAGGCGCGGGCCGGGGGCGGCGAGAAGCGGGTGGCCGCCCAGCACGCCAAGGGCAAGCTGACGGCGCGCGAGCGGATCGATCTTCTGCTCGACGAAGGCTCGTTCGAGGAGTT
The DNA here is from genome assembly GCA_001449105.1 of Caulobacter vibrioides. Classification (GTDB taxonomy): domain Bacteria; phylum Pseudomonadota; class Alphaproteobacteria; order Caulobacterales; family Caulobacteraceae; genus Caulobacter; species Caulobacter vibrioides_C. Next base: position 1,851 of record LNIY01000046.1, read on the forward strand.
CGACATGTTTG
>LNIY01000047.1 GCA_001449105.1 Caulobacter vibrioides
CAGACTCAGATGTCTATAAGAGACATGCAGCTGCAGTGCTCTCGTCAGTCGTTTTGCTATCATAGTAATTACAAACCACCCCACAACCACCCCGATCAATACCGTCCTCTGCGTCGGCAGCGTCACATGTGTCTACGAGTCAGGCCTTCACCCGAGAACTGCGCCCCAGCACCAGCGCGCCGCAAAGGCCCAGCGCGCCCAGCGCCGCCATGGCCCAGTAGCCCTTCACGCCCAGGGCGTCGAACAGCGGGCCCGAGGCCAGGGTCGCCAGGCCCAGGGTGAAGCCCTGCGACACCGCCGAGTTCAGGGCCTGGGCGGCCGAGGCGCTGCGGGGCGGGGTCAGGCGCTCGATCAGTTGCAGCGAGGCCAGGAAGCTGGCGGCGAAGGTGAAGGCGTGCAGCATCTGCAGCGGAAACAGCGCCCATAGCGGCGGGGCGAAGGCGTAGGCGGTCCAGCGGATCACCGCCGCGCCCGCGCCCATGGCCAGCAGGCGTCCGGGGCCCACGCGACGTCGCCAGGGCTCCAGGAACCACATGAAGCCGACCTCGGCCGCGACGCCGACGCCCCACAGGACGCCGATCATCGGCTCGGGGATCTCCTGCCGGCGCCAGAGGATGGTCGAGAAGCTGTAGTAGAAGCCGTGCGCGCCCTGGATCAGGCCGGCGGTGACCACCGCCAGCACGAACACCCGGTCGGTCAGCAGGCTGCCCAGGCCCTTCCAGCGATCTCGCCTGGCCGGGGCCTCGCCCTCGTCGTGCACGCGCTCGGGCGGCACCAGGACGAAGGCGGCGAAGGCGGTCAGCAGGGCCGCCACCGTGATCCAGACGACGATGACGTCGGCGCCGACCAAGGTCAGCACCACGCCCATGGTCAGGTTGGCGGCGATGAAGGCGCTGGAGCCGCTGCCGCGCGGCAGGCCGTAGTTGAAGCCCTCCAGCCGCGCCCGGCGCAGGGTCACCACGTCGATCAGCGGCGAGATGGTCGAGAACAGGGTCGCGCCCAGCAGCCAGCAGACCAGCAGGCTCCAGAAGCCCGGCGCGACCAGCATGGCCAGGTAGGCGGCAGCGGCGGCGACCGCCAGCAGGATCATCGGCGAGCGGCGCAGCCGAAACCCGTCGGCCCATACCGCCAGGATCGAGCCGGTGAAGGGCTTCAGCAGCAGCGGCGCGGCCAGCACCGCCCCGATCTCGGCCCCCGACAGACCCTTGGCCCGCAGGAAGGTCGCCACGTACGGCAGGCTCACCCCGATGACCAGATAGATGGCCACGTAGAACAGGCTGAGACGGGCGACGAGCGGCATGGCCCGCTCGTAGAGCGGTGTGCGGTGAAGGGGAAGGGAATCCTTCTCAGTCGCTTCGCGACAGCTCCCTACTCCTCCCCCGAGAAACGGGGGAGGTGGCGCGGTGCGGATACGCGCCGTGACGGAGGGGGCGACCGCCGGCACAGCGCCCAGTCTCGCCCCCCCCCCCCCCCCCCCTCCCCCCCCCCCCCCCCCCCCGGGGCGCGGGGGGGGGGGTTTTTCTCCCCCTGCCCCTCCCCCCGCGCCCCCCACCGTGCGCCGCCTCCTCCCGCGCCCCTCGTCCCGCCGCACCGCCGCCGCCCGCGCCGGGCGCCGG
>LNIY01000048.1 GCA_001449105.1 Caulobacter vibrioides
GCGGGGTGGAGCAGCTGGCCAGGACGGTGGCCGCGGCGAGCGCGACGGCCGTGACAGCGGCGCGCGGACGCAGGTTGAAAAGCATGCTGACGACATCCCCGTATAGCTGGAGCCGGCATAACATCGCCGACGGGCGACATTGTGACAGTCAGTCCGTTAACCAGACTTTGACAAGCGGGGCTATCAGGCGATTTCCGCGAGAGCGCGGATTCCGTTGGATATTTCGCCGACGGAAAATGTGGCGCCGATGTGGCGGCGCGGTCCCGGGGGTTAACGAGGAGCCTGGCTCCCCCTCCGTGAAATCCCCGCGAAAGCGGGGACCCAGGTGTTTTACCGTCGGGCGCCGGGCGTTGCAGAAAAAACCTGGGCCCCCGCTTTCGCGGGGGTTTTACGGGTAATGAGATCCGAGATCAGTCGAACAGCTTCGACACCGACTCTTCGTTGGCGATGCGGCGGATGGCCTCGCCGATCAGCGGGGCGCACGAGACGTAGCGGATCTTCGGGCAGACCTTGGCCGGGTCCGAGGCCTCGATGGAATCGGTGACCACCAGTTCGGTCAGCACCGAATTGGCCACGCGGTCGACCGCCGCGCCCGACAGCACGCCGTGGGTGACGTAGGCGCTGACCGAGACGGCGCCGTGGTTGATCAGGGCCTGGGCGGCGTTGCACAGGGTGCCGGCCGAGTCGGCGATGTCGTCGAACAGGATGCAGCGGCGGCCTTGGACGTCGCCGATGATGTTCATCACTTCCGACTGGCCGGGGCCCGAGCGGCGCTTGTCGACGATGGCGAGGTCGACGTCGTCCAGGCGCTTGGCCAGGGCGCGGGCGCGCACCACGCCGCCGACGTCGGGCGAGACGACCATCAGGTCGTCGCCCAGCGGGTAGTTGCGGATGATGTCGTCGGCCAGCAGGCGCGAGGGCAGCAGGTTGTCGGTCGGGATGTCGAAGAAGCCCTGGATCTGGCCGGCGTGCAGATCCATCGTCAGCACGCGGTCGGCGCCCGAGCGGGTGATCAGGTTGGCCACCAGCTTGGCCGAGATCGGGGTGCGGCCGCCGGTTTTGCGGTCCTGGCGGGCGTAGCCGAAGTAGGGCAGCACCGCGGTGATCCGCTTGCCCGACGCGCGCTTCAGCGCGTCGATGCAGATCAGCAGCTCCATCAGGTTGTCGTTGGCCGGGTAGCTCGTCGACTGGATCACGAACACGTCCTCGCCGCGGACATTCTCGTCGATGGTGACGAACACCTCGAGGTCGGCGAACCGGCGCACCTGGGCGCGGGTCAGCGGCATGTCGAGGTACTCCGCGATGGCCTGGGCCAGCGGACGGTTGGAGTTGCCGGACAGCAGCTTCATTTTGAATTCTCGGTGGGGGGACGCCGTTGCGGGGCCTTCTAGCAGCGATCCGCCCGGGGGCAATCCTCTTAAGGCCACAGGTTGCGCTTCGTGAACGTTTCGTGTCGTTCAGGCCGCAGCTTGGGGACTGGTGAGCGCTTGGGGCAGTCTGCTCCTCCCCCGTGGAACGGGGGAGGGGGACCACGAAGTGGTGGAGGGGGCGAGACTGGGCTCCGTGCCGGCGGGCGCCCCCCC
>LNIY01000049.1 GCA_001449105.1 Caulobacter vibrioides
AGCAGCTGCTCGGCGCCCTGCTCGCCCAGGATGGTGCGGGCGTCGATCTTGCTGGTCACCTGGAAGCTGATCCGGGTGGGGAAGTTGGCCTTGATGGTGCCGGTGATGACGTCGACCGACGGACGCTGGGTGGCCATGATCAGGTGGATGCCGGCGGCGCGGGCCATCTGGGCCAGGCGCTGGACGGCGCCTTCGATGTCCTTGCCGGCCACCATCATCAGGTCGGCGACCTCGTCGATGACCACGACCAGATAGGGCATGGCCTCGGGACGGATCTGCTCGGTTTCGTAGATCGGGCGGCCGGCGTCGTCGAAGCCGGTCTGCACGGTCCGCTCGAAGTGCTCGCCCTTTTCGAGGGCCTCGTTGGCCTTCTCGTTGTAGCCGCCGATGTTGCGCACGCCGATCTTGGACATGCGGCGATAGCGGTCCTCCATCTCGCGGACGGTCCACTTCAGCGCCACGACGGCCTTCTTCGGGTCGGTTACGACCGGGGCCAAGAGGTGCGGGATGCCGTCATAGACCGACAGTTCCAGCATCTTCGGGTCGATCATGATGAAGCGGCACTTCTCGGGCGGCAGCTTGTAGAGGATCGACAGGATCATGGCGTTGACGCCGACCGACTTGCCCGAGCCGGTGGTGCCGGCGATCAGCAGGTGGGGCATCTTGGCCAGGTCGGCGATGTAGGGCTCGCCGCCGATGGTCTCGCCCAGCGCCATGGGCAGGATCGAGCTGGCCTTGTCGTAGTCGGCGCTGGACAGCAGGTCGCGCAGATAGACGGTCTCGCGGCGCTGGTTGGGCATCTCGATGCCGATGGCGTTGCGGCCCTGGGCCACGGCCACGCGGCACGAGATCACGCTCATCGAGCGGGCGATGTCGTCGGCCAGGGCCACGACGCGGGCGGTCTTGACCCCCGGGGCCGGCACCAGCTCGTACATGGTCACGACGGGACCCGGGCGGATCTGGTCGATCTGGCCCTTGACCCCGAACTCGGCCAGCACGCTTTCCAGCAGGCGGGCGTTCTGGCGCAGGGCGCCTTCGTCGAACTCCGACGAGCGCGGCTTGGCCTTGGCCAGCATGGCCAGTTCCGGCAGCTGGAAGCCGTCCTCGTCTTCCTCGAAGTCGAAGGTCTTCTGCTGCTCGCGCAGTTCGCGGCTGCTGGAGG
>LNIY01000050.1 GCA_001449105.1 Caulobacter vibrioides
CGCCCGCCCCGAGCCCCTGGCGACGATCCGGCCGTTCGGCTGGCTGGGGGTCGACGTCTTCTTCGTGCTCAGCGGCTACCTGATCGGCGCCCAGCTCCTCAAGGGGATCGCGGCCGGCGCCGGGGTCGACTTCAAGCGGTTCTGGACCAGCCGCGCCTTTCGCATCCTGCCGGCCTTCCTGGTGGTGCTGGCGCTCTATTTCCTGCTGCCCGGCTTCTCGGACGGCAAGGCGATCCAGCCGTTGTGGCGGTTCCTGACCTTCACCATGAACTTCGGCCTCGACTATCGCGTGGCCGGCGCCTTCAGCTCGGCCTGGTCGCTGTGCGTGGAGGAGCATTTCTACTGGCTGCTGCCTCCGCTGGTCCTCGTCCTGGCGCGGGCGCGCGGGGCGGGCGCGGCCGTCGCGGTGGGCGTCGCCGTGATCCTGGGCGGCATGGCCCTGCGCTGGGGGATCTGGCACGGCCCCGCCGCCGACCCGGCCACGCGCCCGGCCGACTTCCTGCGGCTGGTCTACTACCCCACCTGGACCCGCCTCGACGGCCTGGCCATGGGCGTGCTGCTGGCCGCCGCCCGCATCTTCCGCCCCGCCCTCGTCGAGCGCCTGGCGCCGCCGTGGCTGACCGGCCCGCTGGGCCTGCTGGCCGCCGCCGCCACCGTGGTGCTGTGCGCCCGGGGCGACGGGGTGATGCTCGACCTGACGGGCGCGGTCGTCGTCTATCCGCTGGCCTGCCTGGCCACCACCCTGCTGCTGTGCGCCCTGCTCGACCTGGAGCCGGCCCTGCAACGCCTGCCGCTGGCCCCGTTCACGGTGGTCGCGACCCTCGCCTACAGCCTCTACCTCGTCCACAAGCCGGTGCAGCACATGCTGCGCGAGCGGCTGGGCGACGGGATCCTGCACGGCTGGACCGGCCTTGGCCTCTACCTCGCCGCCGACTTCGCCGCCGCCCTCCTGCTGTGGTGGTTGATCGAGCGGCCCTTCCTGCGCCTGCGCGAGCGGGTGCTGCGGCGGCCGCTGCCGGCGCCGGTCGAGGAAGAGCGGCTGGCGGCTTAGAGATCCTCTCCCTCTGGGAGAGGTGTCGGCGAAGCCGACGGAGAGGGGAGCGGCTGATGACCGTCCGCCTCCTCGAAAGCTGAAACCGTCCCCCCTCCGGCCCTCCGGGCCGCCTCCCCCAGAGGGGGAGGATCTATCCGCGACGGCGCCAGGAAGATGCTCCCCCTCTGGGGGAGCTGGCGGCAAAGCCGACTGAGGGGGCTCGTCGCCGACGAGGCAAACTTTCCGCCTTCCCCCTCCCTGTCTCTTATACCCATCT
>LNIY01000051.1 GCA_001449105.1 Caulobacter vibrioides
TGAAGCCGTGGCGGACCATCTCGTGGGGCTTGTAGACGTTGCGCAGGTCGACGACGACCGGGGCGGCCAGCAGGCTCTTGAGGCGTTCCAGGTCGAGGGCGCGGAACTGGTCCCACTCGGTGAGGATCAGCAGCACGTCGGCCTTGTCGGCGGCCTCGTAGGGGCCGGAGACGAACTCCACGCCCGGCAGCAGGGCCTCGGCCTCGTGGCGGCCTTCGGGATCGAAGGCCCGGACCTTGGCGCCCTTGGCCTGCAGGGCCGGCAGGATGTCGAGGCTGGGGGCGTCGCGCATGTCGTCGGTGTTGGGCTTGAAGGTCACGCCCAGCACGCCGACGGTCTTGCCCGACAGGTCCTCGGTGCCCAGCACGGCGGCGACCTTGTCGGCCATGGCCTTCTTGCGGGCGGCGTTGACCTCGACCGTGGTCTCGATCAGCCGGGTCGGCGCGCCGTAGTCGGCGGCGGTCTTGACCAGGGCGATGGTGTCCTTGGGGAAGCACGAACCGCCGTAACCGGGGCCGGCGTTGAGGAACTTGCCGCCGATGCGCTTGTCGAGGCCGATGCCCTTGGCCACCTGCTGCACGTCGGCCCCGACCTTTTCGCACAGGTCGGCCATCTCGTTGATGAAGGTGATCTTCATCGCCAGGAACGCGTTGGCGGCGTACTTGATCAGCTCGCTGGTGCGGCGGCCGGTGAAGACGATCGGGGTCTCGTTGAGGCTCAAGGGGCGATAGAGCTCGCGCATCACCGCCTGGGCCCGCTCGTCCTCGGCGCCGACCACCACGCGGTCGGGGCGCTTGAAGTCCTCGATGGCCGCGCCTTCGCGCAGGAATTCGGGGTTGGAGACCACGGCGAACTGGGCGGCCGGATTGACCCGCTTGATGATCGCCTCGACCTCGTCGCCGGTGCCCACCGGCACGGTCGACTTGGTGACCACCACCGTGAAGCCGTCGATCAGGCCGGCGATCTCCTCGGCGGCGGCGTAGACGTAGGAGAGGTCGGCATGGCCGTCGCCGCGGCGGGTGGGCGTGCCCACGGCGATGAACACCGCGTCGGCGTCCTTGATCGCCTGGGCGCCTTCCAGCGTGAACGACAGCCGGCCCTCGCGCACGTTGCGCGCCACCAGGTCGTCCAGGCCCGGCTCATAGATCGGGATTTCGCCGGCCAGCAGCCGCGAGATCTTGCGCGGATCCTTGTCGATGCACGTCACCACGTGACCGAAGTCCGCAAAGCACGCCCCAGACACCAGGCCCACATAGCCCGTGCCAATCATCGCTACGCGCATG
>LNIY01000052.1 GCA_001449105.1 Caulobacter vibrioides
CTCCGGGCCACCTCCCCCTCTGGGGGAGGTGGCCCGGAGGGCCGGAGGGGGCCGGCGCGGCGCTTACCGCTTCGCTTCGCCGCCAGGCCTTGCTACCCCTGGCCCCATGCTCACCCGTCGCGCCCTCGCCCTGTCCGCCCTCGCCCTGCCGCTGGCCACGACCACGGCCGCCCGCGCCCAGGCCGGCGAGCGCTGGCGCAAGGCCGATCGTCTCCATACGGATGATTTCACTCACGGCCTCGCCGACTGGACCATCGAAGCCGAGCAGCCCTCCAGGGTCACGGCCGCGAACGGGATCCTCGAGCTCGACGCCCCGGCCGGCCTGACCGCCTGGTTCAAGCCGCGCCTGAGCGGCCCCTTGCTGATCGAGTACCAGGCCCTGGCCGTCTACGAAGGCGGCCGCAACGACAGGATCAGCGACCTCAACGCCTTCTGGATGGCCACCGACGTCCGCTCCCCGGACGACCTCTTCGCCAGCCCCCGCACCGGCGCCTTCGCCGGCTACGACCTGCTCAAGACCTACTATGTGGGCCAGGGCGGCAACTACAATTCCAGCACCCGCCTGCGCCGCTATGTCGGCCGCCCCGGCGATCGCCCCATGCTGCCCCAGCACGACCTCAAGGACGCCCGGGCCCTGCTCCAGCCCAACCGCTGGGTCGCCGTCCAGCTGGTCGCCTATGACGGCCTGGTCCAATACTGGGCCGACGGCCGCAAGCTGTTCGAACTGCGCGACCAGGACCCCTACGCCTCGGGCTGGTTCGGCCTGCGCACGACCTGGAGCCGTTTGAGGTTCAAGGACTTTTCGGTATGGCGGCTGACGGGGGCGTAAGACCCCCTCCGGCCCTTCGGGCCACCTCCCCCAGAGGGGGAGGATCTGGACACGCCGCGCCAGGAAGATGCTCCCCCTCTGGGGGAGCTGTCGCGGAGCGACTGAGGGGGTCTCGCCGAACCCTCGAAATCTCCCGAAATCTCCGCCCGTCCCCCGTGACGACTCAAGGTTGATGAGCCACCATCGTCACCGGCCGCCGACCTCGCTTCCCGGCGGCCTTTCAGGACAATCATGAACGCCGTCTCCGGGGCCCTCGCCGCCCTCTTCGGTCCTTCGCGCCAGGCCGGCCACGCCCGCGCCTACGGCCCCGACCTGCTGCGCGCCGCCGCCATCCTGCTGGTCATGGCCTGGCACCTGCCTCTTATACACATCT
>LNIY01000053.1 GCA_001449105.1 Caulobacter vibrioides
GTCGTCCTCGGTCGGGGCCGCGGCGCGGGCGGCGCGGCGGGGGGCCGGGGTCTGGGGCTCGTCGTCGATCGCGTCGATGGCGTCGCGCACGGGGCGGCGCGGCGCGGCCTTGGGACGCGGGGCGCGGGCGGCCTGCGGTTCGGGCTCGTGGCGGGGGGCGCGTTCGCGCGGCGCGGTCAGGCGGGCGATCAGGGCCATGACGCTTTCGGGGTCGACGCGGCGCACGCCGAGCGCGTAGCCGACGCCGATCACGGCCCCGACCAGCAGCAGCAGGGCGGCGATGACCCGGGCGCCGGGGATGTGGGCGAAGCTGAAGATCCCGGCCAGCAGGTTCAGCAGGCCGTCGCCCCAGAAGCCGCCCAGGCCCTTGGCCAGCGGCCAGACGGCGGGCTTGGCCAGGACGGTCAGGAAGCCGGCCAGGGCCAGCAGGCCCGCCACGCCGACGCCGGCGCGCACGCGCAGCTCGCGCCGGTGGGCGTCGGGATCGGGCTGGGCGGTGCGGGCCAGGCCGAACACCAGCATCATGATCGCCGCCACCCAGCCGGCCAGGCCGAGGGACTGCACGACCACGTCGGCGATCACCGCGCCGGCGCCGCCCAGGGCGTTGCTGGCCGGCGCGCCGCTGACGGCGTTGAAGCTGGGGTCGGAGGCGTCATAGGTGGCCAGCGACAGCAGCAGACCCGCGCCCAGAACCGCCAGGACGCCGCCCCGGAACCGGGCCGTCCACGGCTGGTCCCAGCCATAGCGCACCGCCTCCCAGACCAGCTCCACATTCGATCGCCGCGCAACTCGCGCCATGAACCACTCCGAAGCACTTCGAAGGCTACCTTGTGGCCGCAGATGGTTAAGGGGCGTTTACCGAGATCCGGTTCACGGGGCGTCTGGAAACAAAGACTTAGTGTCGCACGTCGTCACGAGAGCTTCATGGAACCGGAGTCGCGTGGCGTGCATTTCCATGACGTATCCCCCTAGTAACATCCCCTCTGACTTCGCGACCCGGACGGCGACGCCCGGGTCGTTTTTCGTGTGGGCGCTACCCCCTCCGGCCCTCCGGGCCACCTCCCCCAGAGGGGGAGGATCTATTGGCGCTGGCGCTCTTCAAGATGCTCCCCCTCTGGGGGAGCTGTCGCGGAGCGACTGAGGGGGCCGCCCCAGGA
>LNIY01000054.1 GCA_001449105.1 Caulobacter vibrioides
GCCGCCGGCCACGCTCTTGAAGGTGTCGCCGGTCGACAGCGGGTCGGGCAGGCCGCCGGTGACCAGCAGGCGCAGGTTCTTCTTGGCGGCGAACACGGCGACGGCGTCGTCGTCGGCTTCGGGGGCGATCACCACCTCGGTGAAGATCTCGACCATGGCCTCGGCGGCCTCGCGCGTCAGGCGGGTGTTGGTGGCGACGATGCCGCCGAAGGCGCTGGTGGGGTCGCAGGCCAGGGCCCGCTCATAGGCCTCGCGCTGGGTGGCGCCCAGGGCCACGCCGCAGGGGTTGGCGTGCTTGATGATGGCGACGGCCGGGCCGGAGGCCGGATCGAACTCGGCGATCAGCTCGAAGGCCGCGTCGGTGTCGTTGATGTTGTTGTAGCTCAGTTCCTTGCCCTGCAGCTGGCGGGCCGTGGCCACGCCGGTGCGGGGATTGGGGAAGGTGTAGAAGGCCGCCTTCTGGTGCGGGTTCTCGCCGTAGCGCATGATCTGGCGCCGCTCGCCGGCGATGCTCTTGCGGGCCGGGAAGTCCTGGCCGAGCTGGCCGGCGAACCAGGCCGAGATCGCCGCGTCATAGGCCGCGGTGCGGGCGTAGGCGCGGGCCGCCAGGGTCTTGCGCAAAGCCAGCGACGTGCCGCCGTCGGCCTTCAGGGCGTCGAGCACTTCGGCCAGGTCGGCCGGGTCGGTGCAGACCGAAACGTAGCCGTGGTTCTTGGCCGCCGAGCGGATCATGGCCGGGCCGCCGATGTCGATGTTCTCGACGCACTCTTCGTACGAGCCGCCCTTCGCGACGGTGGCCTCGAACGGATAGAGGTTCACATAGAGGATATCGATGCCGCCGATGCCGTGGTCGGCCATGGCTTTCGCGTGCTCGGGCGCATCGCGAACGCCCAGAAGGCCGCCGTGGACGATGGGGTGCAGGGTCTTGACCCGGCCGTCCATCATCTCGGGGAAGCCGGTCAGGTCCGACACGTCCTTCACCGGCAGGCCGGCCGCGGCGATGGCCGCCTTGGTGCCGCCGGTCGAGACCAGCTCGACGCCCGCTTCGTGCAGGACCTTGGCCGCTTCGACCAGGCCGGTCTTGTCGGAGACCGACAGCAGGGCGCGCTTGGGAGCGACGAGATCGGGGGCTCTTATACACATCT
>LNIY01000055.1 GCA_001449105.1 Caulobacter vibrioides
GGTGGGGAGTGTGGTAAAAGCGCGGGGGCAAGCCTCCCCCCCCCCCCCGCGGGGGGGAGGTGGCCCGGAGGGCCGGAGGGGGGACGTTTTCAGCTTCCGCTGAGCGTCTCGCCCTCGCAGCCACACCCCCCTCCGTCGGCTTCGCCGACACCTCCCCCAGAGGGGGAGGATCTTGGAGCGCCAAATGGAACAGAGCTGGAAGAAGGCCAAGGCGGTGTTCGCCGCTGCGCTGGGACCGCCGCTGGTCTGGCTGGTGGTGTTCTTCGTCGCGCCGATGGCGATCGTCTGGGCCTACAGCTTCGGCCACAACGTCGGCCTGACCGAGATTTCGTTCACCGGCACGATCGCCAACTACGCCCGGGCGCTGGAGCCGCTGTACCTGAAGATATTCGTCAAGTCGGCCTGGGTGGCGGCGCTGACGACGGCCCTGTGCCTGGTGATCGGCTTCCCGGTGGCCCTGGCCATCACATTCGCCTCGCAGAAGGCCAAGACCTGGCTGCTGCTGCTGGTCATGCTGCCGTTCTGGACGAACCTTTTGATCCGCACCTATGCGCTGATCGCGGTGCTGCGCACCGAGGGCTACGTCAACCAGACCCTCGAGTGGTTCTGGAACCTGGGGGCCAAGGTCGCGCCGCTGGGCGCCTATCAGCCGCTGGAGCTGCTGCACAACAACTTCGCGGTGATCCTGGGCCTGGTCTACGTGCACCTGCCGTTCATGGTGCTGCCGCTCTATTCGGCGCTGGATCGCCTCGACAAGTCGCTGCTGGAGGCCAGCCTCGATCTGGGCGCCGGGCACCTGCGCACCCTGTTCCGGATCGTCGTGCCGCTGGCCCTGCCGGGCATCGCGTCTGGCGTGCTGATCACCTTCATCCCGGCGCTGGGCGCCTACCTCACGCCCGACCTGCTGGGCGGCCCCGACAGCCAGATGATCGCCAACGTCATCGAGCGCCAGTTCAAGCGCGCCAACGACTGGCCGTTCGGCGCGGCCCTGTCGTTCCTGCTGATGTACCTGACCTTCATCGCCATCGCCGTGCAGGCGCTGGTGTCGAAGGGCCGGAAGAAGGAGGGCGTGGGATGAGCGCGTTTCTTCCTTCTTCTCCCTCCCCCTTTGGGGGGGGGGGGGGAGGGG